>NZ_JBITBX010000002.1:260201-849047 GCF_044452725.1 Actinoplanes sp. NPDC051859
GGTCAGGCTCAGCCCGGTCAGGCTCAGCCCGGTCAGGCTCAGCCCGGTCAGGCTCAGCCCGGTCAGGCTCAGCCCGGTCAGGCTCAGCCCGGTCAGGCTCAGCCCGGTCAGGCTCAGCCCGGTCAGGCCCAGCCAGGTCAGGGCCGGCCGGAAGAGATTCGGCTGGTAAGGGCTTGGTCCCGGACCGTAGCGGTCGTTGTTCTAGGGGCGCTGGCGACCTGGGCGAGCCCGGTAGCAGGACTGTTCGCCGGCCTGGCGGGTGCGGCAGTGCTACTGGCCGCGGCGGCGTCGGGCACCGGTGTGCCGCGGCGTGCGGTTGACCTGTTTGTTCGCCTGCGCGGCACGAGCTGGCGGGAGGCGCTGGCGCTGTGTGTGGGGCCGGTGCTGGCGCTCGCGCCGATGGCGCTGCTGTTCGGCAACGGGGGGCGGCAGCCGTTCACTGCCGAGTCGATGCGCATCCACGTCGCCCTGGCCGTCCTCGTGATGGTGGTCGTACCCGCCCGGTACGCGGCGATCCGGTTCGGGGCCGGGCTGACCGTCGTGCTGCTCGTCGGCGCGTTCGCCCTGGCGAGCCCGATCGGCTCCAACGCCCTGCGGCTGCCGATGCTGTTCACGATCCCGGTCGTGGCCGCGTACGCCAAGGTCGGCCGGGCGCCGCTGGCTTTGCTGCTGGCGGCGGTCTTCTGGTGGCAGCCGTTCGTGGTGACCCCCGACCTCGGGCGGGCGGGCTCGGCGGAATCCGGGCCGGCGTTCTATCGGCCGCTCGTCGAGGAACTGCGGCGGCGCGCGCCCGGCCGGGTCGAGGTGGTGCCGCTGCGCGACCACTGGGAAGCCGCGTACGTGGCGAACGTCGTGCCGCTGGCCCGCGGCTGGGAACGTCAGGTCGACACCGACCGCAACGCTCTGTTCTACCGCGACGAGCTTGCCCCCGCCGACTACACGGCCTGGCTGCGGGAGAACGCGGTGTCGTACGTCGCGTTCGCCCCCGGCTCGGTGCCGGACCGGTACGCCCGTACCGAGGCGACGCTGGTCCGTGGTGGTCTGCCCGAGCTGCGCCCGGTGTGGCAGGACGCGACCTGGCAGCTGTTCGCGGTGGCGAACCCGGAGCCGCTCGTTGCCGCACCCGGTGAGCTGGTGCGCAGCGATCGGGGCGGGGTGACACTTCGGGTGGCTGCCGCGGGCGACGTGCTGGTGCGGGTGCGGTGGTCACGCTGGCTCGGCGTACGGGACGGAGCTGTCTGCCTGGCGCCCGCACCGGACGGCTGGACCATGATCCGGGCGCGGACGGCCGGCGAGTTTCGGCTGACCAGCGACCTGCGGCCGGGTCCGGTCTGCTGATCGCCGCGCACCGGTACGCTGGCGCGCATGCCATGGTCAGGTGCGGGTGCTCTGCTCGCCCGGCCCGCTTTCCTGCGCTACCTGGGTCTATTCGGCGCGGTGTGCTGCGCGATCGACGCCTTCTGGTACGGCGCGGCGCCGTTCATCCGGCGCAACGTGACCGTCGTCAGCATCTTCCGCGAACCCGGCGGTCCCGTGATCCTGCTGCTTTGGTTCGGGGGCCTCGCCGCCCTGTGCACCGCCTGGTGGTACGGCCGCAGGCTGCTCGGACAGGGCGTGCTGACCCCGCGCTGGATCATGGTCACCGCCGGGTTGTGGTCGCTGCCGCTGCTGATCGTGCCGCCGCTGGCGAGCCGGGACCTGTACGCCAACTCGTGCCAGGGTGCCCTGGTGAACGCGGGGCTCAACCCGTACCTGGTCGGGGTGTCGGCGCAGCCGTGCCCGTGGTTGGACACCGTGTCGACGGTGTGGCGGGACACGCCCACGCCGTACGGGCCGGTGTTTCTGGTGTTGGCAGGCCTGGCGGCGGCGTTCGGGTCGCAGGTCGTGGCGATGGCCGGGTTTCGGCTGTTCGCCGTGGTCGGGGTGCTGGTGTTGGCGGCTTGCCTGCCGGCGTTGGCCCGCCGGATCGGGGTGCCGCAGGACCGGGCGTTGTGGCTGGTGCTGTGCTGCCCGCTGGTGCCGATCCACTTGATCGGGGGCGGGCACAACGACGCGCTGACCGTGGCGTTTCTGGCCGCGGGTTTTCTCGTTCTGGCGTACCCGAGAAAGAGCTGGACCGTGCTCGCCGCCGGCGGAGCGTTGCTGGGCCTGGCCGTGTCGATCAAGATCACGATCGGGGTGGTGTTGCCGTTCGCGGCGCTGTTCGCGGTCGGCGGGCTGCGCCGCGCGGGCTGGCCCGGACTCCTGCGCGCCGGGGGAGTGGTGCTAGGCGCGGCGCTGGGCGTGCTGCTGGTGGCGTCGTTCGCGTCGGGGCTGGGGCTCGGCTGGCTGACCGCACTGTCCGGCGCCAACGAGTCGGTGAACTGGTCGTCGCCGCCGACCGCTGTCGGCCTGACCGTCGAGGCGGTCGGCCGCTGGTTCGGCGCTGACCTGCACGTGGTGCCGGGAGTCCGGTTGGTGGCGCTCGTGCTGCTCGGGGTTTCGCTGCTGGTGATTCTCTGGCGGTCGCGGGATCGGGATCCGCTGGCCGGAGCGGCACTCGCCCTGCTCGCGGTGATCTTCTTCGCGCCGATCACCCAGCCCTGGTACCTGCTGTGGCCGCTCGTGCTGTTCGCGGTGAGCGAGGCCCGGGCCCGTTGGCTGGTCGGCACCATCGTCTTCGGAATGGCCACGATCCTGCCCGAGGGCACCGGCACGTTCCGGCCGCTGCTGGTGCCGCTGTCGTTCGCCATGGTGGTGCTGGTCGGCTGGGTCGCCCGGCGCAGCCTGTCCTGGCTGCGCGGCGCGGAACTCGCACCCGCGGAGGTCACCGCTTGAAAGCCCTGATCCGCTGGGGTGGGCTGGGCGGGAGTCTGCTGATCGCGGTGGCCGCGTACCTCGGCGGCTCGCCCTTCGCCCGCGGGACGACGGTCACCCCGGGCACGCTCCTCGCCGGGAAACAGGGCGTGCTCCTCCCGCTCTGCTGGATTGTCGGCCTCACCGCGCTGTCGTGCGCCTGGTGGTTCGGCCGCCGGCACATTCCCTCGACCCGGTGGGCGCTGGTCACCGCCGGGTTGTGGCTGGTCCCGGTGCTGCCCATGCTTCCGCTGGGCAGCGAGGACATTTATTCGTACGCGTGTCAGGGCTTCGTCCAGCAAGCCGGTGGCGATCCGTACGGTGGTGGCGTTCAGGCCTTCGGCTGCCCGTGGCTGGACTCGGTGTCGACCACGTGGCGGACCTCGCCGGCCCCGTACGGTCCGCTGTTTCTGCTGTTGGCCGGCGGGGTCGTCGGCCTGAGCGACACGCTGCCCGGCGTGATCGCCGGGCTGCGGGTCATCGCCCTGCTCGGTCTCGCGGTGCTGGCGGCAGGGCTGCCTGTCCTGGCCCGGCATTCCGGACGGGACGCGGGTCGGGTGGTCTTCACCGTCCTCGGCTGCCCACTGATCCTCATCCACCTGGTGTCCGGCGCCCACAACGACGCGTTGATGGTCGGGCTGCTCGTCGCGGGTCTCGCGCTGCTGGCAACCGCGCGGACGCCGGCTCTGGGCGCTTCCTCGCGCGGGTCGGCTTTGGCTGCTTCTGCGCGCGGGTCGGCTTTGGCTGCTTCTGCGCGCGGGTCGGCTCTGGCTGCTTCCTCGCGCACGACTGTGTTTTTGCTGGTCGCCGCCGGTGCGCTGCTCGGCCTGGCGGTCGCGGTGAAGGCCACAGCGATCGTGGTGTTGCCGTTTGCGGTGCTCGCTGCCGTGCCGCCGAGTAGCCCGCTGCGCGCCCTGGTCCGGCCGGCCGCCTGGATCGGCGCGGGTGCGCTGGGTGCGGTCGCGGTGGTCTCCCTGCTCTCCGGGCGCGGGGTCGGCTGGGTCGGTGGCCTGCTGCGCAGCGGTGACACGGTGGCGTGGACGTCGCCCTCGACCGCGGTCGGTCTCGTCGTCGAGCTCGGCGCTCGGCTGGTGGGCGTACCCGTGGCGGCTGTGCCGGTGACCCGCCTCCTCGGCATCCTGGTCCTCGCCGTGGTCCTGGTGTGGCTGTGGTGGCGAGCCCGATCGGGCGAGGCGCTCGCCTGCGCCGGCCTGGCCCTGGCCGCGACCGTCCTGTGTGCCCCCGTCTTCCACCCCTGGTACGCGGTGTGGCCCCTGGCCGTGCTCGCCGCGACTCGACCAGAGAGCCGCCTGCTGCTGGGCCTGTGTGCCTTCGCCGGCACGCTCACCCTCCCGGCCGGCTACAACTGGGCACTGTTCACCAAGATCCCCGGCGCGGTGGCCGTGACGGCCGTCCTGGTAGTGCTCGCGACACTCGCTGTGCGCATGCGCCGTACTCGTAAGGTAACCGCGTGAATCGTCGGATCATGATCCTCGCCGCCGCGGGTGCGGCCGCCGTCGCGTCCCTCGTCTGGACGGCGATCCACCACTTCTACTTCGACTCCGGCGTCTACGCCGGCGCGGTGCGCTACTGGCTGCGTGACGGCGGCATGATCTACGACTACCTCCGCGACAACACCCCGTACGGGTTCACCTACCCACCGTTCGCCGCGCTGGTGATGAGCCCGATGGCCGTCCTGCCGCTGTGGCTGGTCATCGCACTCGCCTCGCTCGCCACCGTGGTCACGACGGTCCTGGTCATGGGGTGGTTCCTCGGCCCGCTGATCGCCCGCCGCGGCTGGACCCCCTGGTACGCGCTCGCCCTCGGGTCCTGCCTCGCCCTGTTCTTCGAGCCGGTCCGCGAAACGTTCGGCTTCGGCCAGGTCAACACGCTGCTCCTCGCCGTCGTCGCCGCCGACGTCCTCTACGGGCGCGACAAGCGCTGGGGCGGCATCGGCATCGGCCTTGCCACGGCGGTCAAGCTGACCCCGGGCATCTTCCTCATCTACCTGCTGGTCACCCGGCGCTGGCGGGCGGCGGGCACCGCCGTCGCGACCGCCGCCACCGCGACGCTGACCGCCGCCGCATTCTGGCCGAACGAGTCCCGAGAGTTCTGGACCGCGGCGCTGTGGGACACCAACCGCGTCGGCAACCTCGAATACGTCTCCAACCAGTCGCTGCGCGGCTTCCTGGCCCGGCTCCCCGTCGACGCCGTCGAGTCCCAGCTGTGGGTGGTGCTCGTGCTGGCCGCCATCGGCCTGTGGGCCTGGCGGGTCCGCTCCGCCGATCCGCTCGGCGGCCTCGCCCTCACCGGCATCCTCGGCTGCCTGATGAGCCCGGTCACCTGGGTGCACCACTGGGTGTGGCTGCTGCCCGCGCTGGTGCGGTGCGTCGAGGTCGCGCGTACCCATAAGAAGATCTTCTGGTTGGGTGTTGGCTCCTATGTCCTGGTCTGCACGCGGGTGACGTTTCTCTACGAGGGCGGGCCGAAACCGCCGCTGGCCGTCATCGGCGCGAACCTCTATGTGCTGCTCGGCATCGCGCTGCTGATCTGGCTGCCCACCACCGCGCCCGCCAGCTCAGCTGGCGGGTTGCGGGGACCGCTGGAGCACGATCGAGCCAGCCGCCCGGTCGTGTAGGCCGCGCCGGTCACCGTCCTGAAGAACCGCCGGCACCGCCAACGCCAGCAGCAGAGCCCGCACCACCGCCCGGCCCAGCCCGATCGCACCGCCGTCGGTGACCGAAACGCAGTGCACCCGCATCAGCGCCATGCCCACAGTCTGTCCGAACAGACCGATCAACACCGTGTTCAAGACGATGAGTACGAGCACAGCCGGCCACGCCACCACGAACGGGTTGGCGTAGAAGCTCGCCACCAGCAGGCACAACCCCCAGTCGAGAAGCAGTGCCGCGAAGCGCCGGCCGAAGTCTGCGGGTGCACCTGTCTCGTTCACGGGGCCAGGGTAGTCGGCTACCCTCCGCTATCGCGATATGCCGAAACCAGGTCAACCGGCTCCGTAACATGGCAGAAACAATAGGGATACGCCCGGGCAACCCCCGGCCCATAACGTTCCGACCAGCTTAGTCACGTGGCGGCCTGGGCCGCCCCGGTTCGAAAAATCTGTGCCAGGAGGACGTGTGTTCGCCAATCCCGAGGAACTCCTGCGATACCTCAAGGACGAGGACGTCAAGTTCGTCGACGTCCGGTTCTGTGACCTCCCCGGCGTGATGCAGCACTTCAACATGCCGACCGAGTCGTTCGACGACAGCGTCATCACCGACGGTCTCGCCTTCGACGGGTCCTCCATCCGCGGGTTCCAGGCCATCCACGAATCCGACATGATGCTGCTGCCGGACGTGACGACCGCCTTCATCGACCCGTTCCGCATCCAGAAGACCCTGGCGCTGAACTTCTTCATCCACGACCCGTTCACCCGCGAGCCCTACTCGCGTGACCCGCGCAACGTGGCGAAGAAGGCCGAAACCTACCTGGCATCCAGCGGCATCGCCGACACCGCGTACTTCGGTGCCGAAGCCGAGTTCTACATCTTCGACTCGATCCGCCACTCCACCTCGGCCCACGAGGCGTACTACCACATCGACTCGATCGAAGGCGCCTGGAACTCCGGCCGCGAAGAAGAGGGCGGCAACCGCGGCTACAAGACCGCGTACAAGGGTGGCTACTTCCCGGTGGCCCCCGTCGACCACTACTCCGACCTGCGCGACGCCATGTGCCGCCGCCTCCTCGACGCCGGCTTCACCGTCGAACGCTCACACCACGAAGTCGGCACCGCCGGCCAAGCCGAGATCAACTACAAGTTCTCGACCCTGCTGCACGCCGGCGACCAGATGCAGATGTTCAAGTACATCATCAAGAACACCGCCTGGGAGCACGGCAAAACCGCCACCTTCATGCCCAAGCCGCTCTTCGGCGACAACGGCTCCGGCATGCACACCCACCAGAGCCTCTGGCTCGGCGGCGAACCCCTGTTCTACGACGAGACCGGTTACGCCGGCCTGTCCGACATGGCCCGCTGGTACATCGGCGGCCTCCTCCAGCACGCGCCGTCGCTGCTCGCCTTCACCAACCCGACCGTCAACTCGTACCGGCGCCTGGTGCCCGGCTACGAAGCCCCGGTCAACCTCGTCTACTCGCAGCGCAACCGCTCCGCCTGCACCCGCATCCCGGTCACCGGCAGCAACCCCAAGGCCAAGCGCGTCGAATTCCGGGTGCCGGACCCGTCCGGCAACCCGTACCTGTCCTTCTCGGCGCAGATGATGGCCGGCCTCGACGGCATCAAGAACAAGATCGAGCCCCCGGCCCCGATCGACAAGGACCTCTACGACCTCCCGCCGGAGGAATGGGGCAGCGTCAAGCAGGTGCCGGGCTCGCTGGACGCCGTCCTCAACAGCCTCGAAAACGACCACGAGTTCCTCACCGCCGGCGGCGTCTTCACCGACGACCTCATCTCCACCTGGATCGACTGGAAGCGCACCAACGAGATCGACCCGGTCCGCCTCCGCCCGACCCCGCACGAGTTCGAGATGTACTACAACGTCTGATCGGCACCAGCAGAACGGCGGCCCGGCTCAGCGGGGCCGCCGCTTCCGTCTGCGGCCATGCCCGGCTCCCAGCCGGTGTGGCCGCCGTTTCCGGCTTCCCGAGCGTCTTCCCCCCGAGGTGACGATCGGCGTCAAGCGCGCCTTGACGCCAGCATGGAGACGGACAGCCACGAGGGCATGCAGGCGAGCTAGAAGCCTCGCTGCTATTGGCCTACTGTCCCGAGGCGGTCTGTCCAGGAACGAGTTAGCAGATTGGACATCCGATCGACCGGATCTGCTGAGGCTCGGTATGGCGGCGTACACCAAGCCATCAGGTTGGTCGAAGTAGGCAGGCGGAACCTGGGGCCGTGACTAATGGATTCCCGGCTGTTCATCTGACTTGGCCCGGATCAGTCAGGCGGTGTGCGCAGGTCACATACAGCAACGGCGGGACATTCTCTAGGGTGGCCTCATGGTCAGACCGGAGACAGCAGAGATGATCGCAGGTGCCCGGCTGGTAACAGCTCAGGCTTTGTTCGAGGGGCAAGCCGATTTGAACGGCTACCCCTTCCAACTGCTTGGGGTGGTATCGCAAAGGGCGACGGGGATGGACAACCTGAGCGCTGTTCTGGCCGGGGCCGAAATGTTGCTTCCGTACGGCTGGGACCTGGTCAACGTCGCAGAGTTCACCAATAGCAACCACGCGTGTGCGGTCATGCGACGCCGCACGCCGGCCTGAGCCGCTGTCACCTGCTGTCACGGGACGGCGGATGTGCGCCAAGGGTAGTTACTATGCCAAGCGGTAGTGCGCCTGCGTGCGGAGGTGATGATGAGCAGTCCTGAGCTGGTATCGCTCGAGGTCCTCGGTAGTGATGAGGAGCTACGAGCGGCCGCCGCTGATCACACCGCCTCGGGCACAGCCGCAGCCCGCGAGGTGGAAGGTCGCGATCCGACCCGATCTGTGGTCGTACGTATGGATCACCGCGGACGGGTGACCGATGTACTGATCAGCGCTTGGTGGCGCGACGAGCTGACACCCACCGGCTTACAGGATGCGGTGTTGACCGCGTATCGCGCGGCTCTAGTCGACGCTGCCGCCGGGATCGATCCGGCATCTACGGTGTATCGGGCGGCCGTGCGAGTACCGCAGCCTGCCGAAGAGCCTGACGAGCCTGACGATCGCGCCTGGTTCGAGAACGTGCGGCGACGGCTTGACCGCACCGATGACACGTTGGATTCCTCTCGCCGGCTGGCGCAGGGACAGGTCACGGATCAGGTGGTGGCAGGTCCCGCGGGCCTGGTCCGCCTGATCTTCAGCGGGTTCTCGATCTTGCAGGTGCAGATCGACACCCTGGCCGCCGTGCAGGAATCGCCGAACCGGCTCGCCGCCGACGCACTGGCGGCCTTCCACGCCGTCGGCTGACGGCCATCTCAGCGGAACAGGGACCCCGTCATGAGTAAAACTGAAGTCGTCACCGACGCTCTGCGTCAGGAAGCCAAGAAGTGGTTCGCTCTGTCGGACGAGCTGCACACCGTCGCGGGCAACGTCACTAACCTGACCTTGGACACGAGCGCATTCTGGTGCGGGGATGGCGTCTCGATCGCCGCGGCACCGATCTATGCCGGCTACCAGCAGTTTGTGCAGGACCGCTGCAGGGAAGGTGCCGCCGAGTTCGATCAGATCGCCGGGGCGCTCAATCGGGCCGCCGATGAGTACGACGGCAGCGACGAAGTGTCTGCCGCGACGTTGACGAAGATCTACGGAAATCTCTGAGGCGAGGAGCAGTACCTATGGCGCCGGATCCCGCGATCACCCCTGATGGACTGACGGCGGAGTTCCAACGCGCCATCGAGCAGGTTCGCACTGGAATACAACAGATCACCGATGGTTTCAATCGGCTTGTCGGCGAGATCAACGACATACGGTGGCTGCTCGGCGGCGCTGTCCTGCTGTGGGTCAAAGGAAAACTCGAGGACGCCCAGGACGGACTACGGAAGATCATCGAGAAGGCCCAGTACACGGTCGAGCACTCAACTCCGGTAGTCTCACTCATCCTCACCAGCTTCGACTGGCTGAACCAGGTGCAGAAGCCCGCCTCGGCCGCTGCCGGCCGAGTCCCCGTCAAGGGCGACAAGCTCGTCTATTGGAAAGGCCAGGCCGCCGACGCGTACAACGCGAAGCTGCCCTTCCAACAGGCGGCAGCCAGCGATATGGCTACCAAGGCCGACTTCATCAGCACCTGGCTCTTCACCATCGCCAAGGCAAACGTTGACTACGCGGTGAAGATGGGCGAATACATCTCTCTGATCGCCGGCGCAGTCACCCAGGCAGCCGTGGATGCCGCCTCCGTTTTTGGCGTCATCGAAGCAATCAACGCCGTCGCCGACGCCGCCGGCGACCTCGTCGAAAAAGCCCTCAACCAGCTGTTCAACATCGCCAACCGAGTCGTCGACCTGCTCAAGAACGCGCGCGACGCCACCGCCTCGATCAACAATGTGGAGAAGCTGTCAGGACCCCCAGCCGGCACTTGGCCGCAGGCGGTCAACGTTGGCTGACCCGACCAGCAGCCCACGAAGACTCTGGTACCTCGCCGGCAGTTGGGCCTTCGCCATCGCCACCGCTGTCATCTTCGCGTGGCTCACCACGGGCGCCTACATCCGTCAGATGCTCCTGCCCCTAGCCGGCGAAGCCGATACTGCCAGGCGTGAGTGCCAGTCCGTACCAATGTGCGCTCCCGACGCTGCGGATCTGGTCGACCAGCAACTATCCTTGCTGCGGCACACCAGAACGCTCGTTCTGACATCAGCATGGTCATTGGCGATCCTCGCAGTTGTGACCGCCGCTGCAGCCACCCTGCTCCTACGCCGCGGAGGCTCGAACATTGGACGGCAGGTTCTTGGCATCCTCTGGAAAGTCCAGCCCATAGGTGCAGTAGTACTGCTGGTGGCCCAATGCGCGTCGCTCTATGTAGGTGCCAACAAGTTAGCTGCCACGCCCGAGGCCGCTCAACTCTTCACCTCCATCAAGGCGCTCGATTCGCCCTTCACGGATGCGGGGAACCTCTACTACCTCCTCTGGTTCGCCGCCGCCAGTACGAC
Source organism: Actinoplanes sp. NPDC051859 (assembly GCF_044452725.1). Taxonomy (NCBI): domain Bacteria; kingdom Bacillati; phylum Actinomycetota; class Actinomycetes; order Micromonosporales; family Micromonosporaceae; genus Actinoplanes; species Actinoplanes sp. NPDC051859. The sequence continues at coordinate 270,677 of NZ_JBITBX010000002.1, forward strand.
CTTGACGATCCTGACTCGAGTACTTCACCGTTCGCTGTAAACCGCGGCCCGGCGAGAGCCTCGGCTCGCTCCGGGGATAACACTAGCCAGCATCGGCACGTCGTCGCTCGGCCCGGCGAGACCGGGGGTCAGCGTCTCTGGTGACATCTCAACGTCCAACCGTACGAAGTAGCCGATCACCTTGCCGAATCGACCTGCGGCGGGTCTCAGCGCCGCAATCGACCATCCGTTCCATAGCCGAGGCCTAGCCGATGCTGTTCGGCGGGCGCAGAACGAACAGGATCAGATGTCCACAGAGCAGCGATCTGATCTAGAGCGCGCGGCGCGGCGCCTGCGAGAGAGAACTCCCGCGGATCCCGCTGAAACCGGTGCGGACTCGTGACGACCTTCCAGCGCTGGCGGATTGCGGTGCCTCTTGCTGCTGTTTCCGCCATATTGCTGGGCGCGACCGTCCTCGGCGCCTGGGCCTATTGGGCAGACGACAGCCTGCCGCGGCGGGCAATGACCGTCTTTCTGGGTCTCATGTTCGGGGTCTGCCTGGCTAGTAGCCTGTCGATCGGCTTCGATCGGAAGCTTACTGACGTGCCCTGGCTACGCATCGCCACAGTCGCCGCTCTGGTCGCCCTCGCCTGTGGCGTCAGCTGGGTTCGCGACATGCTCTGAGTTTGTTGAGCGCCAAACAATGGCGCAGGCGATGATCGCATTGCTCGATGCTTTCGAGAAGAGGATGACAGTCACGGACGAGCACGAGGACATCACCCGGATCCGGCATCGCAGCGCGGATGCGTCGATGGGATTCGGCCTGATCGCTGTCCTGATGGTGGTCTTCACCGGGGCGTCGGTGCTATTGCCTGGCTTCGTTCTCCTTGCGTTCGGCGGCCTGGCCGGTATCGGCGTCTATCGGGCGTCGGGCACGACAATGTCGCGATGGTTCACCGTGTGGTCGGCCTTGCTCACGGTGCTCGGCGTTGTCGCGCTGATCGTGGCTAACCAGATCGCCGGTTAACGCGCTGTTCGGCGATTCCGCTACAGCAAACCCGCCTGCCGCTTGAGCGGCGGGATCAGCGCACCAGGCGGTCGACGAAGGCGGCGACGATGTCGTCGGTGTCGGCTTCTGCGCCGATCGAGGTGGTGAGCAGGTCGAGCAGGAGACCGTCGACGGCGTAGTGCAGGAGCGCGATCTCGAAGGCTCCGCCGCTCAGTCCGGTGGTCGCGTGGAAGGCGACGTCGTCGCGGTATCCCTGTTGGAGGGTGGCGCCGAGGATGGTGGCGAGGCCGGGGCTGCGGGCTGCTTCGAGGCGGAGTTCGATGAGGGCGCGGGTCAGCTCGGGTTCGCGCGTGGTGCGTTCGACGATGTAGCGCAGGTAGTCGACGAACAGGTCTCGGCTCGGTGTGCGCTGGGACAGCACGTCCAGGACGGCGGGATCGGGTGCGAAGCGTTCCATGATGCGTTCGCCCAGTGCGCCGAGGAGTGCGTCGCGGGTGCGGAAGTAGTTCGATGCTGTGCCGGTGGGGACGCCGGCTTCCGCGTCGACCGCTCGGTGGGTGAGTCCCCGGGCGCCGCAGAGAGCCAGGACCCGCAGGCCGGCGTCGGTGAGGGCGCGACGGCGGTCCGGGTTCTTCGGCATGGATACACGCTAGCAGAAACCACTACAGCTGTTGTACATTCACCACGACACCTGTAGTGGTTGAGAGGGGAACCTCCATGCGAAAGCTTGTGTACTTCATCGCCCAGTCCATCGACGGCTTCATTGCCGCGCCGGATGGCTCCTGGGACTTCTTCGGTGCGCAGGACGACGTCCTGGCATACCTGACCGCGCACTACCCGGACACCTTGCCAACGGCGTTCCGCGGTGCTGACCAGGCGAACCAAGTTTTCGACACCGTGCTGATGGGGCGGCGCACCTACGAGCCCGCGCTCCAGGCGGGGATCACCAGTCCGTACGCGCACCTGGAGCAGATCGTCTTCTCCCGGACGCTGACCACCTCGCCGGATCCCGCGGTGCGGATCGTGACCGGCGACCCCGTGGAGTTTGTGGGCAGCCTCAAGCAGGAGCCCGGTAAGGACATCTGGCTGTGTGGCGGCGGCGAGTTCGCCGGCCAGCTGCTACCCGCAATCGACGAGTTGGTGATCAAGCTGAATCCGGTTGTCGCCGGTGGCGGCATACCGTTGGCGGCGCGGGGATTCGACCCGCATCAGTTCTGCCTGCTCGACGTGACCCCACTGGACAGTGGCGTGCTGGTGCTCCGCTATCAGGCAGCGTGAGCAGGCCGGGGCCGCGGTGGCGCTCGTGCTGAGTTCATGGAGACGGTCTGCGCGTTCGTCCGTTGAACAAGCATGCTCAAGAAACTGATGATCGGCGCCGTGCTCCTCGCCGCAACCGGCTGTTCCTCGACGTCGGAGGCTCCGCCGCCGTCCGCCACGGATGCGGCAGAGGCCGGCTTGGGGGTGCAAGCGAGGTCTGTGCAACAGGTGGGGAGGCCGTTCGCTTATCAAGAGACTTTCAGCGACGGCACCTCTCCCGTTGACTGGGAAGTTACCGTGACCGGCATCAGTTGTGGTCTGACGGTGTTGAAGAACGCTGCTGACAATCCGGAGTACACCAGCGGCACGTGGTCGTCGGACAACGTGCCGCCGGAGCGGATTGATGCGAGACCTCCGGCAGGTAAGGAATTCTGCCGAATGGATGCCACCATGAAGAACACCGGTCGGACGCCTGCTACCAGCACCGAGAGCTTCGGCAACCTGGACACGGACCGGGGTGAGTTCGCCGCCAGCTATGAGGAAGACATGTCGCTATCGGCGAATTTGCTCGCGATGGACAAGGCTCCGAACGGACCATTCAATCCGGGCGACACCGCGCGCGTGGTCAAAGTCTGGACCGTTCCTGTTGGCGCCGTGCCAGCGGCCGTGCTGTTCCCCTCGAACACCCTCTATGACTCGTCGGTCTTTCGGGTCGAGGTGGATTGAGCGCAGCACCCCGGCAGCACCTGATCAGCGGGGACGCTGCTGGCGCATGCCCTTGCCGCCCGGACGCATGTTCTTCGGGATGGCGCCCTTCGGCATCTGCGGGCGGGCCATCAGGGCGCCGAGGCGCTTGTCGAGCGCGTTGACGTCCTTGCCCGTGAGGTTGCGGGGCAGCTTCATCATCGTGGTCCGCAGCTTGCGGATGGAGAGCTCGCCCTCCGCGCTGCCGATCACGTAGTCGTACATCGGGGCGTTGCCGATGACCTTGGAGAGGCGGCGCTTCTCCTGGCCCAGCAGGGTGCGGACGCGCTGGGTCTGTCCCTCGCCGAGGAGGATGACGCCGGGGCGGCCGATCACGATGTGGATCATGTCGAACTGGGTGGTGGAGCTGGCCGCGGGCCGGACCCGCCAGTCGCCGCGCATGTTCTCCATGATCGAGGCGGCCGCGCCGGGCTGGCCCTCGGCGGCGTTCATCATGGCCGTGTTGGAGCGCAGGTTCAGCACGATCAGGGCGGCCAGCAGGGTGACCATGATGCCGATCGGGATCCAGACCCAGCCGAAGTCCAGCAGGACGAACAGCACGGTGAGCGCCAGGGGGATCAGGACCGCGGCGGCGATCAGCGGGACGAACCACTTGTCCTGCTTTGCCGTGAACGCGAAGACCTGACCGATCTGCTTCAGGCGCTCGCGGAACGACACCTTCTCCTGGGGCTTTGCCATACCCGAAAGTGTAAGGGCCGCCCCCGCACGCCCTGCCGCGGGCCGCCCGCTCAGCGGGGACGGCCCGCCGCGGGACGAAACGCGATCTGTGGGCGAGCCGGCCGCGAGACGAAACGCGACCGGGCGGGCGACCGCGCCATGGAACAGAACGCGGTCGGCGGGGAGCGCGTCGCCGGACGAAACGCGATCTGTGGGCGAGCGCGTCGCCGGACGAAACGCGATCTGTGGGCGAGCGCGTCGCCGGACGAAACGCGATCTGTGGGCGAGCGCGTCGCGGGACAAAACGCGAGCACGGCATGGGACAGATAGCGATCGGTGGGCGAGCGCGCCGCCGGCCGGAAAGCGGTCAGCCGCGGGCGTCCAGCGCCTGCTGGTAGAGCCGGCCGGCCCGGTAGGACGAGCGGACCAGCGGCCCGGACATCACACCGGCATAGCCGATCTGCTCGGCTTCCTCGCGCAGCTCGACGAACTCCTCGGGCTTGACCCAGCGCTCGACCGGGTGGTGCCGCGGGGTGGGGCGCAGGTACTGCGTGATGGTGATCAGTTCGCAGCCGGCGGCGTGCAGGTCGCGCAGGGCCTGGGAGATCTCGGCGCGGTCCTCGCCCATGCCCAGGATGAGGTTGGACTTGGTGACCAGCCCGGCCGCGCGGGCCTGAGTGATGACGTCCAGCGAGCGCTCGTAGCGGAAGCCCGGCCGGATGCGCTTGAAGATGCGCGGCACGGTCTCGACGTTGTGGGCGAGCACCTCGGGTGTCGCGCCGAAGACCTCGGCGAGCTGGTCGGGCTCGGCGTTGAAGTCGGGGATGAGCAGCTCGACGCCGCAGCCGGGCTGCAGTTTGTGGATCTGGCGGACCGTTTCGGCATAGAGCCAGGCGCCGCCGTCGGGCAGGTCGTCGCGGGCGACGCCGGTGACCGTGGCGTACTTCAGGCCCATGGTGGCGACGGACTCGCCGACCCGGCGCGGCTCGTCGGCGTCGAACTCGGCCGGCTTGCCGGTGTCGATCTGGCAGAAGTCGCAGCGGCGGGTGCACTGGTCACCGCCGATGAGGAAGGTGGCCTCGCGGTCTTCCCAGCATTCGTAGATGTTGGGGCAGCCGGCCTCCTGGCAGACCGTGTGCAGGCCTTCCTTCTGCACCAGCCCGCGCATGTGCGTGTATTCCGGGCCCATCTTCGCCTTGACCTTGATCCACGGCGGCTTCCGCTCGATGGGAGTCTCGGCGTTGCGTGCCTCGATGCGCAGCATGCGGCGGCCCTCGGGAGCAATAGTCACGTTGCTGAGATTACGCCGAAGGCTAGATCAACCGGAGCAGGGGCGACGAGGCTCACGTAGCCGAATCTGTGAGGGCCCTCACGATAATCCCGTGCGCCCCGCTCACCCCACTGTTAACGTGCCGCTCACGGCAATGACGGAACCGAGTAGCGCTCCGACTCCGCCGGTCCGAGAGAGCCACCGGAAGCTGTGAAGGTGGCCCGGCGCCGGGGCGCGAAGACACTCCTGAGCCGCAGCATGACAAAGAGGCGCCCGCCTGACTGGGCGCGAAGGTGTGGTGGCACCGCGAGGATCCCGCTCGCCCACATCTCCCTGGGGCCGCGTTGCCGCACAGAGGAGGTCACCACCGTGCAACGCATGCTCTCCACCGAACTCAGCGCCCACGTCGGGCAGGCCGTGACGATCGCCGGCTGGGTGCACCGCCGCCGGCTGCTCAAATCGGTCGCGTTCCTGATCGTCCGGGACGCTGCCGGGCTCAGCCAGATCGTCGTCACCGACCCGGACGTCCGGGCCCAGCTCGAAGAGTTACCCGAGGAAACTGTCGTCACCGTTACCGGCACGGTCAAAGAACACGCGACGGGCGTGGAGATCACCGAACCTGACGTGCGCGCACTCAGCGGTGCTGCGGCCGTACCGTTGCCATTTGAGGTGCATCGACCCGCGCTGAGCGCGGGCATGGCGACCCAGCTGGACCATGCTGCTCTGGCCTTGCGGCATCCGTCCCGGGCCCTGGCCCTGCGGGTTTCGGCGGCAGCGACGGCGGGCTTCCGGACGGCGCTGGACCGGCAGAGGTTCGTCGAGATTCACACCCCGAAGATCGTCGGCACGGCCACCGAGTCCGGCGCGAACGTGTTCACCCTCGACTACTTCGGCCGGCCCGCCTATCTCGCCCAGTCGCCGCAGCTCTACAAGCAGCTGATGGTCGGCGTCTTCGAACGCGTCTACGAGACCGGCCCGGTCTTCCGCGCCGAACCGCACGACACCGCCCGCCACCTGGCCCAATACACGTCGCTGGACGCCGAGCTCGGCTTCATCACCGACCACCGCGACGTGATGGCGGTGCTGACGACTGTCGTGGCTGAGATGACGGCAACCGTCGCCGAACGCACCGGCATCGAGGTGCCCGAGGTGCCGGCCGAGATCCCGTCCGTGCACTTCGCCGACGCATTGCGTATCGCGGGCGCTCCGCCGGACGAACCCGACCTGGCGCCCGCCCACGAACGTGCCCTGGGGGAGTGGGCGCAGCGCGAACACGGCTCCGAGTTCGTGTTCGTCACCGGCTATCCGATGGCGAAACGTCCGTTCTACACCCACCCGCAGCCGACCGACCCGCGCTGGAGCAACAGCTTCGACTTGCTCTTCCGCGGCCTCGAACTGGTCACCGGCGGCCAGCGTTTGCACCGGCACGCCGACTACCTCGCGGTCGCGCCGGACCCGGAAAAGATCGCCGGCTACCTCGATGGCCTCCGCTATGGCATGCCACCACACGGCGGCTTCGCCATCGGCCTGGAACGCTTCACCGCCCGCCTCACCGGCGCCGCCAACGTCCGCGAAGCAACAGCTTTCCCGCGCGACCTGCACCGCGTCTTTCCCTGATTCAAGAACGACCGATTAAGTACGGCCACAGCCAGCGCCCGTGGCACCCGCCACGGGCGCTGCCGTCCCCGACCTCGACCCGCGGCCGCCGGCCGAGATCGGCCGCTTCAGGCAATGCGGATGAGCGCCGACAGTGCCAAAGACCTTGTTCGCTCCCACTCGACGCGATTCAGCGCCTCCACCGTCCACAAATCGGCGTGGGCCTGGCAACTCATGGCGTCTAGGTGCTCGTCGAGCCGGGCCAGGGCGGGCACAGCAGTGTCGCGCAACCAGCCCCGCTCGACAAATACGGGGAGCAGCCGAAAGCCATCGTCGAACTGCAACGCCAGCTCGTCGGCGTACGGGGAGCGGCTCGCTGTCAGCCACGCCACCTGCGCTTCAGCCGGCAGAGCGAGCACCGCGACGCTCTGGACGAAAGAAACGACCGAGCCGGGGTCGGGTCCCTCCACGAGGCCAACCTATCGGTCCGACTCCTTGATCAAGCCGATCTCTTCACTTGCCGTAGCGGTCGATCAGCTCTTGGTTGATGTGCAGGCCGGCGCCCAGCTCGATGATCTGCTCGCGACTCAGCTCGACAGCTACCTGGACGGTGGCCCAGGCGTGGGGGGACACGGACAGATGCAGCTGGCGGCTCACGGAGGGGGGATCCAGGATGGCCTGGTACTTGCCGACGGTCAGCTTCTCGCCTTCCAGCTCACCGCGTTGCGCCTTCGACTCCAGGTAGATGCCGATCTTGTTGGTCATCTCGTCCGGCTGCACCGGCGCCGCGGACGGCAGTGGCGTGGGGCTGGCGGCCGACCCCGGCTTGGGGGCGATGATCAGGTTGCCCTCATCGCTGACCTGGATGAAGAAGCCCTCGGGCACCTTGTCGACGGTGAAGTATTTGGGCTGTGGTCCCCGGTATTGGACGAGCGCCAACTTCCCGGATGATGAGGTCTCGGCGATAGGAGGTGTCCGGATCGGTATGGAATCCGGAGCCTGACCCCCGTTCACGAAGGCGAAGGCAGCAACGATCGCGGCGACACCGAAGACGCCACCGGCGATGGTCTGGACGTTGCGACGTCGACGCACGGCACTGCGGCCCCGGCCGAGATCGGCGGCGATGTCCTCGGCCGATGTGGGAGTGATCGGTCCGCTGAGACGCTCGAGCCGGTCGTGGAGATCCATGATCAGTTCACTCCTTGTGGGGTGGCGTTCAGGATGGAGCGCAGTTTGTCCAGGGCTCGCGCCGTCTGGCTCTTGACCGTCCCGGTGGTGACACCGAGCGCCTCGGCGGTCTCGGCGACGTCCAGCTGGTGGAAGAACCGGAACACGACCGCCGCGCGCATCTTCGGTGGGAGTTGGCGCAGCGCGTCGGCGAGTTCGGGATCGCCCATGGCCGTGCTGTCGGCACCGGGATGATCGGGCAGATCGGGAACGCTGCGTTCGAAGCGCCGCCAGATCCGTCGGCGTTCGTCGGTCAGGGCGTTGACGAGAACGCGCCGGACATAGGCTTCCGGGTTGTCCGCCCGGAGGAACGCCGACCAGGAGACGTACAGCTTGGTCAGCGCTGCCTGGACGAGGTCCTCGGCTAGATGCGGGTCACCGCCGGTCAGCAACCGGGCGGTGCGGAGCAGGTGCCCCCGCCGCTCGGCCACGAAATCGCGGAACTGCCGGTCACGCTCGCTGCCGCCCGGCCCTCTTTGTTGTCTCACACCCCTCATGACCGCCATCCACCGCCGGAGGTTGCATGCCGCCGGCAGGAATCACCGCCAGCCTCAGGGAGCGTAGAGGCGTCGATCACGGCGCGGGTCGCGTCAGGTCGCGAGCTCCGGGGGAAAAACCACGTCGAACCGTTCGAAGACCACCTCGTCGTCCTCGCTCCACTCCCGGCCGAGCACGGCCGAGCGCCGCTGCCAGAAGCGGCGATGCTCGCGGATCCAGCTGTCCCGGGTTCGATCGTCTTCGCCTTCGTCGTGCGCGAACGCCTCGTCGACGCTGTGGAAGGCGCCGATCCGCAACCCGGTGGTTCGCAGCACTAGGCGGGGCACGCCGGCGCCGTCGCAGGCGATCCAGTGCGCCCCGATCGAGGGCAGCGGGTCACCCTCGGCAAGGTATTCGGCGACCAGCGAGGACGTGGCCCGTTTGCGGCCGGCGACGACGTGGTCCAGGAGTTCGTCGGCCATCGCGGCGGAGTCACCGAACCGCTCGACGGTGTAGTGGGGGCTCACCTGGGCTGCGGTGGGCCGAGCCGCCGCGTACCGCGTCCAGAGCTCCGCCGCTGCGGCGGTGTCCACCGGTGGCAATGTCATACGAGGACCGCGATGGTGACGCCGATGACGATGATGGCGGGGACGATCGTCATGAGGATGAGGATCGTCCAGGCGATCGGGTGGCCGAAGTTGAGGGAGACGCCGCCTGCTTTGTTGGGCACGAAGACGCGCTTGTCGCGCGGATTGTTGTAGCGGCTCACAGCAGCGTCGGCAGGTGTCGTTCGACCACGGGCATGACCTCGGTGACCGGAACCGGGCGGCCGAGTTCCTGGGTGAGCGAGGTGACGCCCGCGTCACGGATGCCGCAGGGGACGAACCGGTCGTAGTTGGCGAGGTCGCAGTCGCAGTTGAGGGCGAAACCGTGCTGGGTGACGCCGCGGGCGACGCGGATGCCGATGGCGGCGACCTTGCGGTCCGGACCGCGGTCGTCAGCGCGGACCCAGGCGCCGCTGCGGCCTTCGACGCGCTCGGTGGGCACGCCGAACTCGGCGCACACGTCGATGAGCAGCTGTTCCACCCGGCGGACGTACGCGACGACGTCGACCGGGTCGGCGAGCTTGACGATCGGGTAGCCGACGAGCTGACCCGGCCCGTGCCAGGTGATCTTGCCGCCGCGGTCCACGTCGACGACCGGTGTGCCGTCGACCGGGCGGTCCATCGGCTCGGTGCGCTTGCCCGCGGTGAAGACGCTGGGGTGCTCGAGCAGCAGGATGGTGTCGGGCCGCTCGCCCGCCACCACGGCCTCATGCAGACGCCGCTGCTCGTCCCAGGCCTCGCGGTAGTCGACCAGGCCCGGCCGCAGGACCTGAAGCGTGGATGTCGTCACGACCGCAAGCGTAGTCCGTCGTTCAGCGTGGCCGGTCGGGCCCATCGCCGGGGACCGACCTAGTTTCCGCGGTTGGCGGGATCGATGCCGGGGCGGATGCGCCACAGTTGCACGCCGCCGACCCGCTCCGGCTCGCCGAGCAGGGCCGTTGCGGTCGCCTCGACCGATCGGCGGTACAGCGTCGTGTGCGAGCCGGTGATCTCGTCGGGCAGAAAAACGAGCTCGACGCCCCAGTACGCAAAGTCGGCCCGGGCCCGGCGCCGGTCACCGTCGTCGATTTCCGGGACGGTGCCGTAGTAGCCCGCCTCGAAGAACATCCAGTCGGTGTGTCGGGCCGGCGCACCCATCCGCCCGGTGCCGTTGGGACCGCCGGGGCCGAGGAAATAGCCGCCGGGCATCCGGAACTGGGCGCCGCCGCGGGCCATCGTGTACGCCTGCCAACGCTGCCCGTCCTGGGTGTCGGTGGTGGCGAACGGCAGCGCAGTCATGATGCCGTTCTCGCCGATGTACTGCCGCCAGATTCCGTCGGCGATGAACGCGGGCTCGGTCGCGCGCTCTTTGGTCGGCAGCGGTGTCGGGAAGAGGGGGACGAGGGCGACGGCGAAACCGGCCGCCCAAAGTGCCCGTACCGACCGGGCCGGGCGCTGTGCGCTGAGCAGCCGGTCAACGGTGAACGCCAGCACGATGCCGATGACGCCGACGACGACGAGGGCGAGCCGGGCGGGCAACGCCGAGTCGAACAGCGGCAGGTGGCGCAGCGCTTCGTAGGGCAGCTCCACGTCGGTCGGCTTCTTGTCGATCTTCGCCAGCGGACCCCAGGACAGCACGAGGAAGACCACGCCGACCGTGGTGAGCGCGGCCAGCGTCGCACGCCTGCCGGGTGCCGCCCGCCAGCACAACCACGCCAACGCCACGAGTACGAGCACGACCAGGGGAAGGCCGAAGTAGGAGGTCTCCTCCGTCTGGTTGGGGGCGAGGTCGCTGCCGAACCCCACGGCCGCGGCGAGCGAGCGGGTCGGATACTCGATGTACGCCTTGAGGTCCTCGGCGAAGTAGGCCTGGTCGAAGCCCGTTCCCGTGAAGGTGCGCGGCCCGCCGAAATGCATATACAGCGGGTACGCCAGGAGCAGCCCGGACACGGCTGCGGTGACACCCAGCCCCGCGAGCATGGTCGGCACCGCGGCCCGAGCCTCGGCGCGGGTAGCCGGGGCCAGCGACCAGACCAGCACGAAAACACCGCAGGCGAGCGCGGTGAAGAACAGCCCCTCGGCGGCGATGGAGAAAGCGGCCGCGACCAGGACGCCGAGGATCACCCCGTGCCGCAGCCACCGGCCGGGTTCCCGCATCCGCAGCACCCACCACAGCAGCACCGGCGCGACCCAGCCGGCCGACCAGTTCAGGTGGCCGTTGGCGTGCGAGACGAAGCCGGGAGCGAAGCCGCAGAAGAATCCGCCCAGGACGGCGGCCGCCCGCCGTTCGACGACGAACCGCTGCAGGAACAGGTACCAGGCGAAGGCCGACCCGGCCAGGTTCAACGTCAAGATGGTCACGAAGCTGACCTGCGGCCCGGCCAGCAACGTCAGCGGTGCGAACGTCGTCGTATACACGGTGATCGACGTGTTCGCGGCCAGGTTCACCCCGAACGGCGCGTTGAGCAGCCAGGTGTAGAACGGGTCCGCGCCGTGTCCGAGCGTGTAGACGCCATAGCCCAGCAGCCACTCGAAGAACGCTTGATCACCGAGGTTCTCGGCAAGGCCGCGCCCGGACGGGTCGCGCCACAGCCCGAAGGTCAGGTAGCCGGCCAGGGCCAGCGCCGCGAACGCGACGATCAGATGGGGACGCCACACCGCCAGACCGCGGCGGGCCGGGGACGTGGCCGGCGGCTCGGCGGACTCGGACGGGGGCGCGGCGACGACGGACACCAGCGGGACGTTAGCAAGACCACGCTGCCCGATGTCTGTGTGCCCGGCCTCACGCCGCGGAAGGGGCCTGCTCGTCGACCGCTGCCCGCAGCGCGGACTCCAGCGTGGGGTGGGTGAAGGTGAATCCCTCCCGGTGCAGCACGCCGGGCAGCACCCGCTGACTGCGCAACGCCTCGTGGGCAAATTCGCCCAGAGCCACCTGCAACGCGATGCCCGGGACCTGCAACAAGGCCGGTCGGTGCAAAACCTTTCCCAGCGTACGGGTGAACTCCGCGTTGGTGACCGGGTGCGGCCCGACGAGGTTGACCGGACCGGCGAGATCGTCGCGTCGCAGCAGGAACTCCGCGGCGTCCAGCCAGTCCGTCAGGGCGATCCACGGCACCCACTGCTTGCCGCCGCCCAGTTTCGCCCCGGCGCCCAGCCGGAACATCGGCATCTGCGGCTTCAGCAATCCACCGTGCGCGTCGAGCGGCAACCCGGTGCGTAGCAGGACCACGCGGGTGCCGGCATCTTCGGCGGGCCGGGCGGCGGCCTCCCAGACTCGGCACACGTCGGCGAGGAAGCCGGTGCCGGCTGGGGCTTCCTCGGTGGCCTCGCGGTCGCCGGTGTCGCCGTACCAGCCGACGGCGGAGGATTGCAACAGCACGCCGGGTCGGTCCTCGGCGGGAAGCTGGCGGATCGCGCGGGCGATGGTGCCGGTGGTGTCCACCCGGCTGCTCCGGATGAGGCTCTTGTAGCGGGCGGTCCAGCGTTTGTCGCCCACGCCGGCGCCGGCCAGGTTGATGACTGCCGCGGCGCCCACCAGCAAAGTGGGGTCGAGCTGGCCGCTGGACGGGTTCCAGGTGGCCTCGTCGGCTGCCTCAGCGGGACGCCGGACCAGCCGGACCACGTCATGCCCGCCGCGGCGGAGCCGCTCGACGAGGGTGGAGCCCAAGAAACCCGACGCGCCGGCCATGACGATCCGCATGTCCCCATCATTCCCGGCGGGGAACCGTCTCAAAACAGCAGAAGGGGCGCCGAAGCGCCCCTTCCCTGTGATCTGGATCCCTGCGGACCCCGTGCTGTCGTCCGGCGATCAGCCGTGCAGGCCGAGGTCTCCCTCGAACTGGCCGGCTTCCAGGCGCTCCTTGATGGTGACCAGGAAGCGGGCGGCGTCCGCGCCGTCCACGATCCGGTGGTCGTAGCTCAGTGCCAGGTAGACCATCGAGCGCGGCACGACGATCTCGCCGAGGTTCGGGTCGTCGATGACGACCGCGCGCTTGACGACCGCGCCGGTGCCGAGGATGCCCACCTGCGGCTGGTTGATGATCGGGGTGTCGAAGAGCGCGCCCCGGCTGCCCGTGTTGGTCAGCGTGAACGTGCCGCCCGACAGCTCGTCCGGCAGGATCTTGTTGTTGCGGGTGCGGTCCGCCACGTCGGCGATCCGCCGGGACAGGCCGGCCAGGTTGAGGTCGCCCGCGTCACGGATGACCGGCACGATCAGGCCCTTGGGCGTGTCGACCGCCATGCCCAGGTGCTCGGCGTCGTGGTACGTGACGGTGCCGGCCTCCTGGTCGATGGAGGAGTTGACCGCCGGGTGCGCCCGCAGTGCCTCGACCGCGGCCAGGGCGAAGAACGGCAGGAAGCTGAGCTTCACGCCGTGCTGCGCCTGGAAGTCGGCCTTGGCCCGCTGCCGCAGCTGGGCGATCTTGGTGACGTCCACCTCGACCACCGTGGTGAGCTGCGCCGAGACCTGCAGCGACTCGACCATGCGGCGGGCGATGGTGGCCCGCATGCGAGTCAGCTTCTCGGTGCGGCCGCGCAGCGGGCTGGCCGCCGGCTTCGGGGTGGCCGCCGACTGCGACTGCGGAGCCTGCGACTGCGCCGCCGCGGGCTGCGGGGCGGCGGCAGCCTTGGCCTTGTCGGCCGCCTCGATGACGTCCTGCTTGCGGATCCGGCCACCGACGCCGGTGCCGGTCAGGGACGACAGGTCGACGCCCTTCTCGGCAGCCAGCTTGCGGACCAGCGGGGTCACGTATCCGGCGTCGCCTGCACCGTTGCCGTTCACCGACTCGGCGCTGGGTGCTGCGGGCTGGGCGGCCCGCTCGGCGGCGGCCGGGTTCTGTGCCGTCTCGGCCTGCGGGGCCGGGCTGGAGTAGGAGCCGCCGGGCTCGATCGACGGCGCCGGCTTCGACTCGATTGCCGGCTCGGGCGCCTGCTGCGGGGCGGGGGCCTGCTGCTGCGGAGCCGGCGCCTGCTGCTGCGGAGCCGGCGCGGGCGGGGCCTGCTGCTGCGGAGCCTGCTGGGCCTCGGCCTGCTGCGGCGTCTGCTGCTGCGGGGCCGGGGCCGCCGCCGGGGCGCTGCCCGGGGTGCCGATGATCGCGAGGTCGGCGCCGACGTCGGCGGTCTCGTCCTCCTGGACCTTGATTTCCAGGACGGTGCCGGCGACCGGCGACGGGATCTCGGTGTCGACCTTGTCGGTGGAGACCTCGAGCAGCGGCTCGTCGGCCTCGACCGTCTCGCCGACCTGCTTCAGCCAGCGGGTGACCGTGCCCTCGGTGACGCTCTCACCCAGGGCGGGCATCTTCACCGCGGTGCCCTCGCCGCCGCCGGACTGCGCGGTCTGCGGCGCCGGAGCCTCCTGCTCGACCGGCTTCTCGGTCGACGGGGTGCTCGGCGCGGCGGGCTCCGGCTCCCGCTGCTGCGGGGCGGCCTCCTGCGGGGCCTGCTGCTGCGGGGCCTGCTGCTGCGGGGCCTGCTGCTGGGGGGCTTCCTGCTGCGCGGGCTGGGCCGGGGCCGAGTCGCCGGCGTCCTCGCCGTCGCCGGAGATGACCGCCAGCTCGCTGCCGACGTCGGCCGTCTCGTCCTCGCCGACGACGATGCGCGACAGCACACCGGCGGCCGGCGACGGGATCTCGGTGTCGACCTTGTCGGTGGAGACCTCGAGCAGCGGCTCGTCGGCCTCGACCCGCTCGCCCTCCTGCTTCAGCCAGCGCGTGACGGTGCCCTCGGTGACGCTCTCACCCAGCCGCGGCATGGTGACCGATACCGGCATGTCTCAGAACTCCTTAACCGCTTCGAACGGGATATCAGCTGTGGGCGTGCAGGGGCTTGCCGGCCAGGGCCAGGAAGGCCTCGCCGAGCGCCTCGTTCTGCGTGGGGTGGGCGTGCACGAGCTGCGCGACCTCCGCCGGGAACGCTTCCCAGTTGTAGATCAGCTGCGCCTCGCCGACCAGCTCACCCATCCGCGCGCCGACCATGTGCACGCCGACGACCGGGCCGTCCTCGACCCGGACGAGCTTGACGAAGCCCTGGGTCTTGAGGATCTGGCTCTTGCCGTTGCCGCCGAGGTTGTAGTTGTAGGTCGAGACCTTGTCGGCGCCGTACTGCTCCTTGGCCTTGGCCTCGGTGAGGCCGACCGAGGCGATCTCGGGGTCGGAGTAGGTGACGCGGGGGATGCCCGCCTCGTCAATGACCGCCGGACGCATGCCAGCGATCTCCTCGGCGACGAAGATGCCCTGCTGGAAGCCGCGGTGCGCGAGCTGCAGGCCGGGGACGATGTCGCCCACGGCGTAGATGTTGCCGACACCGGTGTGCAGCCGCTCGTTGGTGATCACGAAGCCGCGGTCCAGCGTGACGCCCTGCTCCTCGTAGCCCAGGCCCTGGGTCGTGGGACCCCGGCCCACGGCGACCAGCAGGATCTCAGCCTCGACGGTCTCGCCGCCGGCCAGCGTGGCGCGGACGCCGTTCTCGGTGTGCTCCACCTTCTCGAACGGCTTGCCGACCTTGAAGTTGATCTTCCGCTTGCGGAACGCCCGCTCGAGGGCCTTCGACACTTCCTCGTCCTCGGCGGCGACGAGCCGGGGCAGCGCCTCCAGGATCGTCACGTCCGCACCGAACGACTTCCACACGCTGGCGAACTCACAGCCGATGACGCCGCCACCCAGCACGATCGCCGAGCTCGGCACGCGGTCCAGCTTCAGGGCGTGCTCGCTGGCGATCACCCGGGTGCCGTCGACCTCGAGGCCGGGCAGGCTGCGCGAGTACGAGCCGGTGGCCAGGATGACGTTGCGGCCGGTGTAACGCTGACCGTTCACCTCGACCGTGTCCTGGGAGACCAGCTTGCCGGCGCCCTGCACGATCGTGATCTTGTCCTGCTTCAGCAGGCCCTGCAGGCCCTTGTACAGCCGGCTGACCACGCCGTCCTTGTACGCGTTGACGCCGGCCATGTCGATGCCGACCAGCTCCGCCTTGATGCCGAACTGCTCGCTCTCGCGGGTCTGGTCGGCCAGCTCCGCGGCGTGCAGCAGCGCCTTGGTCGGGATGCATCCGCGGTGCAGGCAGGTGCCGCCCAGCTCCGCCTTGTCGATCAGCGCCACCGAGAGATTCAGCTCGGCCGCACGCAGGGCCGCGGCATAACCGCCGCTTCCCGCGCCGAGGATCACGATGTCGAAGGTTCCGCCGGGCTGGCTCACGTCTACTCCCAGATCGCGTCGTTGCCACATGGGTCGCATGGTGGAAACGGTCACAGCTTTCCAGCTCATCTTGTCACTTGATGAACCAATCGATGCAGTCAGGTGCCCAACGACACGATGGTTCGTCGTACCCTTGCCGCAGTTGACGTGAAGGAGTCGTCCGTGGCCTGGTTCCGGCGGCGCAGGGAACCGGCCGCAAGGGGCGGCCGACCTGCGGACAAGGCAGCTCTCGAGCACCTCGCGGAGTTCGTCCGCTCCCGGCGTGGCGTCGAGGCCTATATCGAACCACGGACCACCGTGACCGAGACCACGATCTTGCTGATCGCCCACGACGGCGAATGGACCCGCCGCCGCATCGACTCACCCGAGGGCGCCCGCCGCTTCGCCCACCAACTCGCCATGCCCATCTACGACATCCGCCTCATGGGCTACCCCCAACGCATGCGCGACTACAACGCCCGCCAGAAACTCCGCCCCACCGACGGCGACACCCGAGACCGCGCCCAACCCGCCGACGAAGGCTGAGCAAGCAGAGCAACAAGGCGACGAGAGCAGCCCACGCGCCGGCGAGAGTGCGCCGGGCGAGAGTGCGCCGGGCAAGAGCGCGCCGGGCAAGAGCGCGCCGGGCAAGAGCGCGCCGGGCAAGAGCGCGCCGGGCAAGAGCGCGCCGACCTCGGCCGGGCGAGCCACCGACCTCGGCCGGCAGCAGCGTGATCAGGCCGGGACGGCAGATGCGCGGCGTGTGCCACGTGCGCCTGCTGTGGCCGTAGTTATAGGAAGCGCCGCCCAGCACGAAGCTGGACGGCGCCCGAAAGAAAGCCAGAAGACGAAGGTCAGCCGTTCTTTTCGACGTCGTCGATGAGGGTGAGGAGGGTGCGGACCGGGACTCCCGTGCCGCCCTTGGTCCAGTGCCCGGTGGGCTCGCCGGTGTGGTACGACGGCCCGGCGATGTCGATGTGGGCCCATTCGACGCCCTCGGCGACGAACTCGCGCAGGAACACGCCGCCCTGGAGCATGTGGCCGGCGCGGTCCATGCTGGCGTTGGTCTGGCAGATGTCCGCGATGTCGGACTCCATGCCCTTGCGGACGTCGTCGGGCAGCGGCATCGGCCAGGCCGGCTCGCCGACCGCGTCGCCGGCGGCCTTGACCCGCTCGCAGGTCTCGGGGGAGCCCATGACGCCCGCGATGCGCTTGCCGAGGGCGACGACCTGGCCGCCGGTCAGCGTGGAGGTCTCGAAGACGTAGTCGGTGCCGTCGGCGCAGGCGCGGGCGATGGCGTCGGCCAGGACCATGCGGCCTTCGGCGTCGGTGTTGAGCACCTCGACGCGCTTGCCGTTGAACATGGTGATGACGTCGCCCGGGCGGTACGCGGTGCCGGACGGCATGTTCTCCGCCATCGCCAGGTAGCCGGTGACGGCGACCTTGGGCTTGAGGGCGGCGACGGCGAGCATGGTGGCGCCCACGGCGGCGGCGCCGGCCATGTCGGACTTCATCTCCCACATGCCGGCGGTGGGCTTGATGCTGATGCCGCCGGTGTCGAAGGTGATGCCCTTGCCGACCAGCGCGACCCGCTTGGGGTTCGCCACGCCCGCGGGCGTGTAGGTGAGCTTGACCAGGCGCGGCGGGGCCTCGGAGCCCTGACCGACCGCGACGATGCCGCCGTAGCCGCCGGCCTTCAGCGCGTCGAAGTCGAGCACCTCGACTTCGAGGCCGGTGCCTTCGGCGGCCGCGGCGACGGCGTCGGCGAACGACGGCGGGCGCAGCTCGTTGGGGGCGGTGTTGACCCAGTCGCGGGTGAGGCGGACGGCCTTGGCGACGGCTTCGGCGCGGGTCACCTCGGTGGTGGCGGCGGCGTCGGCGGCGTCGGCCACGACGACCTGCAGTGCCTTGACCGGCTCGCGGCGGGCGGGCAGCGGCTTGGTCTTGTAACCGGCGAACCGGTACGAGCCGATCAGCGCGCCTTCGAGGATGCCACGCAGCGAGCCTGGGGCGTCCGCGTCGTCGGGCACCGGCAGGGCGAGGGCGACGGTGGCGCTGCCGGCGAGGGCGCGTACGGCGGCACCCGTGCCCCGGCGCAGCGTCTCGGTGGCGGGAGCGGAACCGGTGGGCTCGTCACCCAGGCCGACCGCGACGATCAGCGGCGCAGCGACGGTGCCGAGGGTCGCCAGCTTGGTGACCTCGCCGGGGGCGCCGGTCGCGCCGAGCAGGGACAGGGTGGCGATCAGCTTGCCGTCGAACGCGGCGGTGATGCTTTCGGCGCCGGCCGCGGGCAGCAGGGCACCGCCCTCCTCGGGCTGGCTGTGCAGGCCGATGACGACCGCGTCGACGGCGAGTTCGGCGGGGTCGCTGTCGACCAGGCTCACGGTGGGGGCGGGAAGGGTCACTGGAATGAACTCCGCGGCGGCTGGGCCGGAGCGCCCTCGTAGGTGGCTCCGGCGGCGTGGCTGCGCCCGGCGCGGGTCGCGACGGGCGGCGGTGGTTGTCCCGCCGATGCTAACCACATGCAAGGTCACGGGTAAGTTGCCACTCATGTCTGCCGACACCACGCCTGCGCTTCGTTCGCCGCTGCACGAGCGCCACCTTGCCCTGGGAGCCAAGTTCGCCGCGTTCGGCGGCTGGGAGATGCCGCTGGAATACGCGGGGGGAGGAGTCCTGCGCGAACACGCCGCGGTCCGGGAGGCTGCGGGCGTCTTCGACGTGTCGCACCTGGGCAAGGCGCGGGTGTCCGGTCCCGGCGCCGCGGACTTCGTCAACTCCTGCCTCAGCAACGATCTGGGCCGCATCGCGCCGGGCAAGGCGCAGTACACGTTGTGCTGCGACGACGCGACCGGCGGGGTGGTCGACGACCTCATCGCCTATCTGATCGGTCCCGACGAGGTCTTCCTCATCCCGAACGCCGCCAACACGGCGGAGGTGGTCCGTCGTCTGACCGCGGCCGCGCCTGACGGGCTGACGATCACCGATCAGCACCAGGAATACGCGGTGCTGGCCGTCCAGGGCCCGCAGTCGGCCGAGATCGTCAAGGGGCTGGGGCTGCCGGTCGACCACGAGTACATGTCGTTTTCCACGGCCACCCTCGACGGCGTCGAACTGATCGTCTGCCGCACCGGGTACACCGGTGAGCACGGCTACGAGCTGGTCGTCCCATGGGACGACGCGACCAAGGTCTGGGACGCGCTGGTTGAGGCCGGGGTCCGCCCCTGCGGCCTGGGTGCGCGCGACACCCTGCGGACCGAGATGGGCTACCCGCTGCACGGCCAGGATCTTTCGCTGGAGATCAGCCCGGTGCAGGCGCGGTCGGGCTGGGCGGTCGGCTGGTCCAAGCCGGCGTTCTGGGGCCGCGACGCGCTGCTGGCCGAGAAGGCCGCGGGCGCGCGTCGGACCCTGCGGGGCCTGGAGCTGACCGGTCGGGGCATTCCGCGTGGGCACATGCAGGTGTTCGTGGGGGAGACCCAGGTCGGGGAGACGACCAGCGGCACGTTCTCGCCGACGAAGAAGGTGGGCATCGCGCTGGCGCTGCTGGACACGTCGGCGGGGCTGGCCGAGGGCGACCTCGTCGAGATCGACATCCGCGGCCGCCGCATCGAGGCGAAGGTCGTGAAGCCCCCGTTCGTCGAGACCTCGGTGCGCTGAGTCCCGGTTTTTTATAGGTACGGGCACAGGCAGCGCCCGTGGCACCCGCCGCGGCGCTGCCGTCCCGACCCGATCACGCCGCTGCCGGGTCAGCTGGTGGCAAGCGCGACCAGGGTGAGGGTCGTTGCCAGCTCGGCCACTGCGCCCAGGACGTCACCGGTGATGCCGCCGAAGCGGCGGACGGCATGCCGCACCAGCAGCAGCACGACCAGGACGACGGCCGCGACGACGGCCGGGCCGGCCCACGGGCGTCCGGGCACCGCCCAGATGGCACCGGCGGCGACTGCGGCCGTGGCTGCTGCGGCCACGGGCAGCGGGACGGTCGAGGCCACCAGGGCGCCGAGGCCGCCCGGTCGGGCCGCAGGGACGCCGCGGCGACAGGCCAGCGTGATGGCGAGCCGGCCCGTGGCCCAGGCGACCACGATCGCTACGGCGGCAGACCCGCCGGCCGCTGACCAGTTGGTGCTCGTGGCGGGTCGGGCGGTGAGAGCTGCTAGCGCGGCGGCCTGGACCAGCAGGGTGAGGACGATCGCCGCCACGCCGAACGGCCCTATGTCCGGCTTTTTCATGATTTCTAGGGCTTCGGCGCCGGACTTGTAGGAGCCGAGCGCGTCCACCGTGTCCGCCAGCCCGTCCAGGTGCAGTCCGCGGGTCAGCAACACGCCCAGCGTCACGGTCAGCGCGGCCCCGAGCAGGCCAGCCGGCAACAGGGCGTGCACACCGGCCAGGACCACACCCAGCAGGGCGCCGACCAGTGGAGCCAGCGCCATCGCTGCTCGCGCCGAGCCGCGGTCGACCCGGCCGGTCCGGACCGGCAGTACGGTCAGCGTGGTCAGGGACAGGCGGAGCCCGTCAAGCACCGCGCTCCTCGCTCAGCTCGTCGTCCCCGGGCGCAGCCAGCAAGGCCGGGTGGACGCCGAGCACGCCAGCCAGAGCGATAGCCGAGCGCAGCAGCGGCAGGGCGGCCAGCGCGTTGGCGCCTTCGCCCAGGTCGAGACCGAGATCGAGCACCGGCGTCAGACCGAGCACGTCCGCGCCCTGCCGCACCAGGTTCTCCCGCCCGGCGTCGGTGAGCAGACACCAGTGCCGGCTCTGCGAGGCCAGGTCGCGGGCAACCAGGCCGGCGGCGATGCCGACCGGGCCGTCGAGCAGGACCGGCATGCGTCGGGCGCCCGCGCCGAGCACCGCGCCGGTCGCCACGGCCAGGTCCGCGCCGCCGAGCTGGGCCAGCATGTCTTTGGCGCCCCGCGTCTCCTGCCGAATCCGGTGCATGGCGTCACGGACCGCAGCGCACCGCCGCATCCACGCCTCGTCGTCGTACCGGGCGCCGGGCACGAGCACGCGGGGCAGCAGCGCCACGGGTTCGGCGCCGGTGATGGCGGCGACGACCGCGGTGGCGGCGGCCTCCGTGCCCGTACCGCAGGCGCCGATGACCAGGGCCTCGCGCCCGGCCGCTGCGGCAGCGCCGGCCAACTCCCAGCCTTCGCGCAGCGCCGCGTCCACGGCGGCCTCGTCGAGCACCGGGCCGTCCTCCATCGCGCCGGAGCGGGCCACCCGGACCACGGTGATGTCGGCGTCCGCGGTGGCGGCGAGCCGGGCCAGCGCGCCCTCGCCCGCCTCGGCCTGCGCGGTACGCCGGTCGGCCTCAGCAGGGTCGGACCCGGCGGAAGCGCCCCCCTCGTGCCGGCCGTCGATCAGCAGTACGCGGACCGGACCCCACGGCCGGGGAATGGCCGTGCACTGGGTGGCCGCGGCGAACTCGACGGCCTCGAGGAGCACGCCGATGCCGGCACCGGGCAGGTCGAGCCGGTCGAGCCGATCCCGGGCGTCCGGTCCAGCATCGCTGTCCGGCAGCGGCAGGTCCATCCCGGCCTCGATGACCGTGTCGGCCAGCTCGTCCGGGCCACTCGGGCCGGCTGCGTTCTGCTCGTCCCCGGGCAGGGTGAGCGGTGCCCCTGCCGCCGCTGCGGAGATCCGTGCCTGCTCGGGTGCCGCAGGTGCCGAGGCCGGTGCGGTGGTGCGGGCTGCTGCAGCCGCGGTGGGGGTGGCTGCTGACATTGCGTCGTGGGCGGCGGGCTCGACGGTCCGCGGTCGGTGATCGGCCGGGACAGCACTGTCCTCGGC
This sequence comes from Actinoplanes sp. NPDC051859, assembly GCF_044452725.1. Classification (NCBI taxonomy): domain Bacteria; kingdom Bacillati; phylum Actinomycetota; class Actinomycetes; order Micromonosporales; family Micromonosporaceae; genus Actinoplanes; species Actinoplanes sp. NPDC051859. The sequence continues at coordinate 292,442 of NZ_JBITBX010000002.1, forward strand.
CTGGACGTCCGTGATGATGCCGCGGTCGTCGGGTCCGGACTTGAGCCAGGTCGGGCGGCCCGCCAGCACGAACGCCACCCGGTCGCAGGCGTCGGCGAGGGCCTGGTTGGCCGTGCCGAGGGCGTCGGCGAAGGCGCGGCCCACGGGCGTGGCCGGGACCAGGGACAGGCCGACCTCGGGGCTCACCACGACCACCCGGGCGGCGCAACCGCGGACCGCCTCGGCCAACGCCGTCACCGTCGCCACGTCGTCGTTCGGTTGGTTCGCCGGGTCGAGCAGGGCAGCCACCCAGCCGCCCAGGTCGTCGACCAGCAGCATCTCGCCCGGTTTGGCGTCGGACAGCAGTTCGGCGAGCCGGTCCGGGCCGGCACCGGTCTCCTCGGTGCTCCAAGACTGCGGGCGGCGCCGCTGGTGCGCCTCGATGCGCGCGCGCCACTCGGGGTCGTCCTCGCCGCCGACAGCGGTCGCGACGTACCGCACGGAGGGGGCTTCGGCGACCAGGGCTTCGGCGAAAGCGGATTTGCCGGACCGGATCCCGCCGAGCACCAGGACCGAACTCCACCCGTCTGCAGACATGCCCCGTACCTTAGATCCGTGCCCGGCGATCATGCGGGCCGACCCGGTCCGTTCGGCGCTCGGCCCGCACGGCAATCCGGCAATTCCGCGCGCTGCCTGACGCTGCGCGGCGGCGCGCACACCGTAGGGTGGGACGCAATCACAGTCCCGGCATCGAGGAGGGCGACCCGCATGGCGTGGAGTTGGCGGTACGAAGGCGTCGACGGGCAGCCGGTCGACGGCCCGGCCGAATCGTTCAGCAGCCAGGCCGACGCGGAATCCTGGATCGGCCAGGCGTGGCGCGATCTGGGCGCCGGCGGGGTGGCTCAGGTAACGCTGGTCGAGGACGACCGGGTCGACTACACGATGAGCCTGCTGCCGACCGAATGAGCAACAGCTACCAGGTCAGCCGCAACGCACCGCGCAGCGCTTTCGTCCCCAGCCCGGTCTTCGTCGGCATCCTCGCGATCGTCGCGGTCAGCGGGTGGATGGCGTGGACCGGGTACGGCAACGTCCGCGTCGACATCTTCCTGCTGGTCCTCTCCGGCTGGGTGCTGTCGCTGTGCCTGCACGAGTACGCCCACGCGCTGGTCGCCTACTTCTCCGGCGACGGGGGCGTGGCCGACCGCGGCTACCTGCGGCTGAACCCGCTGAAGTACTCCCATCCCGTGCTGTCCATCGTGCTGCCGCTGGTCGCCGTGGTGCTCGGCGGCATCGGCCTGCCCGGCGGCGCGGTGTGGGTGGACCACACGCACATCGGCAGCAAGGTCAAACAGTCGCTGATCAGTGCCGCCGGGCCGGCCACCAACGTGGTCTTCGCCCTGCTGCTGGCCGCGCCGTTCGCCTTCGGGGCGGGCGACGACCTCGGGCTGGCCCACGGCCCGAACGGCGACGTCGTGGTGACCGGCGAGCACGGCGCGTTCTGGCTCGCCCTGGCGGCACTGGCCTTCCTGCAGGTCATGGCGAGCGTGCTCAACCTGCTGCCAGTGCCCGGTCTGGACGGTGGCAACATCCTGCACCCCTGGCTGAGCCCGCCCTACCAGCGCGCGTACGACATGTTCGCCCCGTACGGATTCATCTTGTTGTTCGTGCTGCTCTGGCAATCGAAGATCAACGCGGCGTTCTTCGGTCTGGTGACCTGGCTCGCCGGGGTGCTGGGCGTGCCGGAGATCGCCGACTACGGGCTCTTCCTCATGCGGTTCTGGGAGGACGTCTAGGGTCGTCGCGCCGGACTCACCGTCTTGGCGGGGTCACGTTCGGGCAGGTGGCCAAGCACTCGGTCGATCGCCGCCAGCAGCTCCGCGTCGAGCCGTACCCCGGAAGCTTGGGCATTGTCGCGGACCTGCTCGGGCCGGGACGCTCCGATGATCGCCGCCGAGACGTTCCGGTTCTGCAACACCCAGGCGATGGCGAGCTGCGCCAGCGACAAACCGGCCTGGTCCGCGAGCGGCCGCAGATTCTGCACGGCCTCCAGCACCTCGTCGGTCATCAGCCGCCTGATGAAATCCGCACCCGACTTGTCGTCGGTGGCCCGCGACCCGGCCGGCGGCGGGCTGCCCGGCAGATACTTGCCGGTCAGCACCCCCTGAGCGACCGGCGACCACACCACCTGGCCCACGCCCAGGTCCTCGCAGGCCGGAATCACCTCGGCCTCGACGACCCGCCACAGCATGGAGTACTGCGGCTGGTTCGCGACCAGCCGGAACTTCAGCTCGCGGGCCAACGCGTGCCCGGCCCGGATCTGGTCGGCCGTCCACTCCGAAACGCCGATGTAAAGCGCCTTCCCGGCGTGCACGATGTCAGCGAACGCCTCCATCGTCTCCTCGAGCGGCGTCGAATGGTCATAGCGGTGCGCCTGATAGAGGTCGACGTGGTCGGTCTGCAACCGGCGCAACGACCCGTCGATCGACGCCATCAGATGCTTACGCGACAGGCTCCGGTCGTTCGGACCCGGCCCGGTCGGCCAGAAGACCTTCGTGAAAATCTCCAGCCCGTCGCGCCGCTCCCCGTGCAACGCCCGGCCCAGCACCTCCTCGGCGCGCGTCCCCGCGTACGCGTCAGCAGTGTCGAACGTTGTGATCCCCACCTCGAGCGCGGCGCGCACACACGCGGCGGCCGCGTCCTCCTCCACCTGGGAACCGTGAGTGATCCAGTTGCCGTACGCGATCTCGCTGACCAACAGCCCGGAACGGCCGAGATGACGAAACTCCATGTCCGCCGACCCTACCCGGCGTCAGAGCACAGGACGGGTGCCGGCGCGCAGCCGGTCGACCTCCCGGATGACATCCGCCGGCTCCGCGTGGACGACGTCGACGAGCGGCACACCGTGGCGGTCCACGGCACCCCAACGCCCCTGAACGTCACCGATCACATACGCCACCGGGTGGATCAGCACCCGGGCGTGCACCGGCGGCACCAGCACCTGCCCCGCACGGTCGACCACCCCGAACAGCCCGCCAGCCTCCACCACCGCGAGGCCCTCCGCGGTGAAGCCGTCCTCGACCTCCCCGCCGGACGTCAGCGCGGTAGCAAACGCCGCGTACTCGTACGGCACCACGACCCGCCCGTGCCGGTCCAGTGCGCCCCAGCCGCCCTTACCGACCGCCGCAACCCCATGCCGGAACGGCCGCACATCGTCGAACCCACCCGGCACGATCACCCGGTTGTGCCAGTCCACAGCAAACCACCCGCCGGCATCCTCCCGCGACACCCACGCCAACCCGTCCGAGAACGCCCGCGCCTGCCGGTAGCCGGACGTGGCATCGATCAGCAAAGTCCCCGACTCGTCGACCAACTCCCACGCGTCACCGTCCGGTCGGCGTACCCACGCGGCGCCCTCGTGGAAGGGCTGAGTCTCCGAGTAGGACGCGGGGATGACGAGGTTGCCGTCGCTGTCCGCGTACCCGGAAAGGCGGGTTTCGTGGTCGGAAGCCGGCTGCGGCGGACGGCTCTGCTGCAGAACTTCCTCGCGCGAGCGCGGATACGGACCCCAGCCACCCTCCTGCACCCGCGCCATGACGGCGTCGAGCGCGGCACCAGCCCGCGCCGCCAGCTCCGGATCCTCGCCCCGCCGCAGCTCCGAGGCCAGCTCGAAATGGTTGCACGCCTCCAGGTAACGACCCTGCTCATAGCAGGACTTACCCGCGTTCAGGTGCAGCTCGGCCCGCAGCATCCCCGGCAGTTCGACGGAATTGACCTCCGCATAAAGCCGATCGGCCTCCGCGAAGTCACCCCGCCACTGCTGCACCAGCGCCAACCGCGCCTGCACCACCGCAACCTGCCGGAACTCCCCAGCCGCCTCGGCATGCCGCAGCGCCTCCCGCGCATCCGCCAACGCCCGGCCGTGCTCCCCGAGCACCCGACTCACCACCGCCCGCAGGCTCAGCAGCCGCGCCCGCACCGCGTCACGCTCCGCGTACTCCACTTTGTCCGTCAACCGATCCCGGACAGCCCGCAGCTGGTCCAGCTCCGCGGCGGTCTCCCGCAACGTGACGGGATCAACCTGCCACGGGTACGCGCTCAGCACCTCCTCCGGATCCACCAGCCTCGGCGCGGCCTCCCACTCTTCCTCCGTACGCTCCGCGTCGTCCTGTCCTACAGCGGGGGTGGCCTCGGCGGGGGTTGCTGGGTCGGCGGCTTCCTCGGGTGCAGCCGGATCTTCTGGCTCGGCGGCGTTCTCGAACTCGGCATGGTCCGCCTCGGCGATGGCACCGGGGGCGTCGGGTTCGGGGGCGGCGCTTTCGGATTCGGGGGTGGCGATATCGGCGGCGGCGATGGCCGCCGGCTTCGCGATGTCCTTCCTGGCCGCCGTGCCTTCGTCGACCTCGTCGACCTCGACCTCGACCTCGACCTCGTCGACCTTGATCTCGACATCGTTGGTGTCGATCGCGACCGCGACTTCGACCTCGTCGGCGTCGACCGCGACGACCGCGACTTCGACCTCGTCGGCGTCGACCGCGACGACCGCGACTTCGACCTCGTCGGCGTCGACTGCGACGTCGTCGGCGTCGACCTTGACCTTGACGTCGTCGACCTTGATCTCGACATCGTCGGTGTCGGCCGCGGCGTCGTTCTTCGCCACGTCGGCAGGTTCGGGGTCGTCCAGTGCCCCGTGAGCTGCGTCGACTGATTCTTCTTGGCTCGGCTCGCTGTCCGATGCCGCCGCGGCATCGACGTGGTCCATGGTGGAGGCAGCTGGAACTGCCTCTGCCACGCTCGGTGCCTCTGCTTCTTGCTCGACCCGAACCGCATCCGGCGAATCCGCGGCAGGGCTGTCCGAGACGTCGACGGACGAGAACCAATCCGACTTCGGCGTACCGGTCGGCGCTGCCCCACTCACCGGTGTCGCGCTGATCGGCGGGCCACTGACCGGCGGGCCACTGACTGGTGCGTCGCCGGAGGGTGTGCCAGCGATAATCCCGGTCGGAACGCCGCTTACTGGCTCGGCAGCGTCCGGTCCATTGCCCTGGCGGGCGTCAGCATCGTCGGCCACGGATGGCGCCGCGGACACCGGCATCGACTCGGGCGCGGAGGTCAGCGCACCGAGGCCACTCAGCGAAAGCAACCACCCCAGCCCACGGCCATCCTCGTCGGCTCCTGCACCCCCGGTCTCGCCGTCACCCGGCTCGTCGCTGTCCTGGCTGTCACGTACGTCGCTGTCACGCGTGTCGCTGTCCTGGCTGTCACGTACGTCGCTGTCACGCGCGTCGCTGTCTTGGCTGTCACGCGCCTGGCCGGTGTCTTCGCCGCCGCTGATCTCGGCGTTGTCTTCGTCGGCGTTGAGGCCGGCCGGCTCTGCGACATTTGGCTCTGCATTGATCGGCTTTTCCACCACAGGCACTGCATCGATGGCGGCACTGGTCGGCTCTGCGACGGCTGGCGTACCACCGACTGATGGGGCGAATGCCGTCTCGGCGTGCGCAGACTCCCCGGTTGTCCCTTGATCCTCGCCCGGCCCGGCGATCACCGTTGCCGCGACAGCCGGCGCTACAGCGGTCGTTTCCTCAACTACCTCGGCCGTTTCCTCAACCGCGGGCCCGGTGACGGTCGCCTGCACGGCTTCCTGCCTCGCGAGCGTGTCTCCGACTTCTTGATCCGCTTCGATTCGCGGGCCGAAACCGGACTGAGGGAACGTCAGGTCGCCGACCCCGGCCTGCAGGTGCACTGGCGGCGCCCACGGATGCGCCGGCGGGGTCAGGTCGGACTGCGGCTGCCACCCGGACGGCTGAGTCGGTGGAACTGAGCGGTGGAACACCGGCTGTTCCGGTGCCGCGGGCGGCTGCCGTTCAGCAGGCGGCTGGGTAGGGGGTTGCGGTGCGGCTGGTTGCCAGGCGGCTGGCGGTTGGGTGGAGAACGGTGTGGTGGGTGGCTGCCGTTCAGCAGCCGGCTGGGTGGGGGATGGTGTCGTCACGGCTGGATGCCAGGCGGCCGGCGGCTCGGCGGGAGACGGCATCGCAGGCTGGCTCGTTGCCAGGGGCATTACGGTCGGCGGCGCCGTGGGTGCGGGCTGGTAGGGCGGGGGTGGCAGCTGCCGGGTCGTCTCCGGCCGATACCAGGCCTGGGGAGCAGCCTGTTGCTGCTGCCGGGCCTGGAGCGGCGCAGGGAAACGGGGGTCGGTCGGAGGCTCGGCGCTGTGCGATCCACGCCGAGGTGCAGCCGGCCGGCCGGCGCCGTGTTCGGCGCTTTGGGGTTCCCAGGCCGGGCGGGTGTCGGCGTGGTCGGAGCGCCGCTGGTCGGGGTGTTCCGGGTGGCGGGTGACGGCTTGTTCCTGGCGCCGCGGGAGTTGCTGCGGGGAGTTCTGTTCGCGGGAATCAGGGTGCGGGTAGGGCCGCTGCTCTGGCCGACCAGGGAACGGCTGCGACGCGAACGGTGCCTGCCCAACGGGCGGCCGCGACGCAAATGGTGATTGCCCTGCGGGCGGGGCGGCGGGTTGCGGCGCAAATGGTGATTGCCCTGCGGGCGGGGCCGGCGGTTGCGGCGCAAATGGTGATTGCCCTGCGGGCGGGGCCGGCGGTTGCGGCGCAAACGGTGCCTGCCCCGCAGGCGAGGCCTGGGAGTGCTGCGCGAACGGTGGCTGCCCGGTGGGCGGGGTGGAGCGCGGCGGGGCTAGTTCGCCGGATTCGTGGTGCGCTATGCGTGGGTCGCCGTAGGGCTTGGCGGATCGCGGCTCGGGGCGTGGCCCGGCGAATCGGGCTTCGCGCGGCCCGGGGTGGGTGCGCTGCCGCGGATCGGGTTGAGTGGGCAGGGACGAGGCGCCCGGGTAGCCAGGGTGGCCTCGCTGGTGATCGTCGTCGGCCTGGCGTTGCTGCAGCGGCACGGCGCGGTTCCAGGCTGGCTGCTGCGGCGCGGGTGCCTGGTCGGTCGGTGCTGTCCAGGACGGCGGTGGCTCCGGTGGCCGTCCGACGGTGGCTCGGCCGGCCCCGGGCGAAACCGGCCTTCCCGCGCTCGGTGACACGGGCCGGCTGGTTCCCGCGGATTCTTGCCGGCCGGCACCCGACCCGGCCGGCCAGCCCATTGCCGCGGACATCGGCGTCGCATACCCAGGGCCGGAGCTGTGTGGGGCAACCTGCGACGGATGCCCCGCTCGGGAAGCGGATGCCGAATTGCCCACGCCGGCGTCGTGGTGCGAAGAGCCCGCACCCGAGCTGTGGTTCCCGTAGCCCGGCGCGGAGTCCTGGTGCGGGTAGCCCGGCCCAGAGAACTGAGAGGGGCGGCCCGGTCCGGAGTCCTGGTTCCCGTAGCCCGGCCCGGAGACCTGGTGCGGGTAGCCCGGCCCGGAAACCTGGTGCGGGTAGCCCGGCCCGGAGGCCTGCGAGGGGTGGCCTGGTCCGGAGACTTGAGCGGGAAATCCGGGCGCGGAGATCGGGGCGGGGTGGTCGGGCGTGGAGATCGGCGGCCCGGAGGCCTGGGCGATGGTGCGGAAGTCGGCGTCCCAGCTTGCGGCGGCGGTGGCTGCGGCGGAGGCGTCGTAGACCGGGTGGTGGACCGCTCGGCGGCTGCCGGGGTCGCCGGGGTAGCGCTGGCCGGGCAGGGGTTGCCATTCCCAGGTGATTTCGTAGACCCAGGCGGGTTCGTCGTCCCAGCCGCCGACGCCTGCGTGGGAGCTCCAGCCGTTCATGCCGGACCCGGTCGGGTACGGGAGGGCTGATCACGCTGCGTCACGACGACGTTCCACCTTGTCGAAAATTGCTCGGTGGCGGGGCGGCGCACCGGGTACAGTCGCCCGGCTCCAGTGCGGGGTCGTGAGAGGAGATTAACGGCGTGGACGGGCTGGACGCCAGGGTGCCGGCGATCTCTCCCCGCCGGCCGTTCCGAGCTGGGGTCGCTACGTTCGGTGCGCTTTCTTGGTCGGGTTTCCGGAGGTATGCGTCCTACCGGCAGGCGACTGTAGCCGGATCGCGGACGGGCAGCGGGCCTCGTTCGACCTGCTGACCTCGGCGGCGGGCGCGGTGGTGGGCGAGCTGACCGCCTTGGCTTCGGTCCGCGACCTGTCCCTGGTCGAACCGGACATCGAGGACGTGGTGGCCCGTCTCTATCGCTCCTAGCGGTGTTCCATCAGCAGCACCGCCCACGTCCCCGGTTCGAGCGCCTCGTAGTGGTGGGGCACGTCGCCCGGAAACGCCACGTAGTCGCCGGGGCCGAGTTCGACCAGCTCACCGGCCGGGCCTGCGCTGAGCCGCCCGGCGGCCACGATCACGTGCTCGACGCTGCCGGGAATGTGTGCTTCGGCTTCGCGCGGCTGCCCGGGTTCGAGTTCCATGACGTAGAGGTCGCGGCGTGCGTGGGTGGACCCGGCCGCGAGCAGGCTGGCGGCGAAGTCGGCCCGGTCGGCCCGCAACCGCGGTTTGTCGCCGGCCCGCACGACCCGCACGCTGGGCGCGGGGGGCTCCACGAGCCGGCTGAAGGGTACGCCCAGCGCGACGCCCAGTGACCACAGCGTCTCGATGCTCGGGTTCCCGCTGCCGTTCTCGAGCTGTGACAGCGTGGATTTCGCCAACCCTGCCCGCCGGGCCAGCTCGGCGAGCGAGATCCCGACCCGCTCCCGTTCTCGGCGTAGTGCGGCGGCGATGGTGGCCAGCGGGGGAGCCGGCTCCGACATGTTCACTCCATCGGTCGATTCGTTCGGTTTGACGAACGCACGGTCTGCCGTTCATTATTTTGAACTATGCGTACGCCATCCCGAACACCGGACCGCGTTCTGCTGCGCGACGCGGCCGCCATCGCCGCCGCCATGGTCGCGGTCGGGGCGTCATTCGGTGCCATCGCGATCGCGTACGGGCTGCCGACCTGGGTGCCGTTCGTCATGTCGACAGTGGTGTTCGCGGGTGGCTCCCAGTTCCTGGCGGTGGGCCTCTTCGCCGCGGGTAACCCGATCGCCGCGGTCGCGGCGGGCCTGCTGCTCAACGCCCGCCACCTGCCCTTCGGCCTGGCCGTCGCCGCCACGATCGGACCGCGCTGGCGCGACCGCCTGATCGGCAGCCACCTGATGACCGACGAGGTGGTGGCCTTTACCCTGCGCGAGCCGGATCCGGCGCGCCGTCGGCGCACCTACTGGCTGATCGGCGTCACGCTCTTCACCTCGTGGAACGCGGGAACGGCACTGGGGGTGCTGCTCGGGGGCGCGACCGGCGACCCGGCCACCCTGGGCCTGGACGCGGCGTTCCCGGCAGGCTTGATCGCCCTCATCCTGCCATCGCTGCGGGACCGCGACACCCGCATCGCGGCCCTCGGCGGCGCCGCGCTGGCGGTGGCGCTGACTCCGGTGCTGCCCGCCGGCCTGCCGGTGCTGTGCGCGCTCCTGGGCCTGTTCGCCGTCTTCCGCCCCCACCGGCCGGACCCCACGAAAACCCCCGAACCGCGTGGCGTGGGGGAGGCGTCGTGCTGATCGCGTCGATCATCGTGCTCGCGGTGGGCACCTACGTCATGCGGCTGAGTGGGGTGTTGCTGCGGGACCGGCTGGAGCTCTCCGACCGCCTGCAGCGTCTACTCCCGATGGCCGCCGCCACGCTGCTGGCGGCGTTGGCCGGCACCGCGGCGCTGATGGACGGCAGCGGCTTCGCCGGGGTGGCCCGCCCGGCCGGCGTGGCCGTTGGTGCCCTCCTGGCCTGGCGGCGCGCGCCGTTCGTCGTGGTGGTGCTGGCAGCCGCATTGACGGCGGCGCTGCTGCGCCTGGCCGGAGTTCCCTAGGCAGGCTGGACGAGACGGTGTGCCCGACCAGCCGCCCGGACGACCACGCACGCTGGGCCGACCGGCCCGGCGTCGGATCAGATCTTGGCGCCGAATTCGACCTGGGGCTTGGGGACGCGCATGCGGCGGAAGGTGAGGCCGCGCATGATGCCGTAGAGGTAGAGGGAGCCCATCCGCTGGGTCGTGTCCGGGAAGCGGGCGGTGACCAGCTTCTTGATCCGGCGGGAGATGAGGATGCTGTCCACGACCACCGTGATCGCGAGGACCGCCCAGAGCGCGTTAGCGGCGAGCCGGACCTGCATGGGCATCGTGCTGTAGGAGCCGACGAACACGATGATGGCACCGGCGAAGAACCAGGTGCCGGCGGTGCGCCGGGAGTCGACGATTGCGCGGACCAGGGCGCGCTCGGGGCCGCGGTCGCGGGCCAGCAGGTAGCGCTCGTCGCCGGCGCGCATGCCGGCCGAGGCCTCGGCGCGCTCTTCGCGCTGCCGTTCGCGCATCTGCTTGTACGCCTCGCGCCGGTTGGCCGGGGCCTGGGTCACGTCGTGCCGGCGCTGCACGCTGACGCGTTTGGGCGTCTGCTGGCCGAGCTCCTTCTTGGAGGGCGTGTAGCCCTTGGGCCGCGGCGTGGCGGGGTCAGGCGTCACCTCCTCGACGGCATCGGCGACGAGTTCGGTGGACTTTCGGCGAAACAGCGAGGGCACCCCAGCAGCGTAGCCAAGCAATGCCGGAAAGCCGAAACCGCGCCGCCGATCTTCGGATCAACGACGCGGTATCGATACCGAACGGCGGTCAGAGGCGCTCGGTGTGTGCGCCCAGCGCCGCCAGCTTGGCCTCGAAGTGCTCGTAGCCGCGGTTGATCAGGTCGACGCCGTACACCCGGGAGGTGCCTTCGGCGGCGAGTGCGGCGATCAGGTGGCTGAAGCCGGCGCGCAGGTCGGGGATGACCAGGTCGGCGGCGTGCAGCTTGCTGGGGCCGGCGATGACCGCGGAGTGGATGAAGTTGCGGCGGCCGAAGCGGCAGGGCGTGCCACCGAGGCAGTCGCGGTAGACCTGGATCGTGGCGCCCATCGAGTTGAGCGCTTCGGTGTAGCCGAGCCGCTGCTCGTACACCGTCTCGTGCATGATCGACAGGCCGCGGGCCTGGGTCAGGGCGACCACGAGGGGCTGCTGCCAGTCGGTCATGAAGCCGGGGTGCACGTCGGTCTCCAGCGCGACGGCCTGGAGCTCGCCGCCCGGGTGCCAGAACTTGATGCCGCCTTCGACACCGGTCACGCCGGGGCGCGGCACGCGAGCCTCGGTGACCTCGAACTGGCCGCCGATGGAGCGGAAGACGTTGAGGAACGTCATCATGTCGGCCTGCTGGGCACCCAGGACCTCGATCTCGCCGCGGGTGGCGAGCGCGGCGGCGGCCCAGCTGGCGGCCTCGATGCGGTCCGGGATCGGCTTGTGGTTGTAGCCGGTCAGCTTGGGCACGCCGAGGATCTCGATGACCCGGTCGGTGTGCACGGTGATGATCGCGCCCATCTTCTGCAGGACGCAGATGAGGTCGATGATCTCCGGCTCGATGGCGGCGTTGCGCAGTTCGGTGACGCCCTCGGCGCGGACCGCGGTCAGCAGCACCTGCTCGGTGGCGCCGACGCTCGGGTACGGCAGTTCGAACTTGGTGCCGTGCAGCCCGTTCGGCGCGGTGAGGTGCATGCCCTCAGGCGTCTTGTCGACGACCGCGCCGAACTGGCGTAGCGCCTGGATGTGGAAGTCGATCGGGCGCGGGCCGATGTGGCAGCCGCCCAGGTCGGGGATGAAGGCGTGGCCGAGCCGGTGCAACAGCGGGCCGCAGAACAGGATCGGGATCCGCGACGACCCGGCGTGCACGTTGATCTCGTCGCTGCTGGCGCGCTCGACGTTGGTGGGGTCCATGACGAGCTCGCCGTCGTCGGCGCCGTCGGTGACCTTGACGCCGTGCAGCTCGAGCAGACCCCGGACGACTTCGACGTCACGGATGCCCGGCACGTCGTAGAGGCGGCTCGGCGACTCCCCCAGCAGGGCGGCGACCATGGCCTTGGAGACCAGGTTCTTGGCGCCACGGACCCGGATCTGTCCCATCAGGGGTGATCCGCCGTGTACGGCCAAAACGTCGTCGGTCAACGCAACCTCCATCAACACGGGCGCAGGGGAATCCGCGGCAGCCGCCCGGGCAGCATAGCGCTGCGTGACCGTTGCAGAAATCATCACAACGCCCAGGACGGCACGAATTGCGGATGATTAAGGCAACAAAAAGCTTCGCCGCAGCGCAGTGCGCCACGCCGATTACAGAAAGTGATTTCTTACGGGAGCGCCAGCATCTGATCGAGGGCGATCCGGGCATACTTCGCGGTGTCCGGATCGACAGTGATCTGGTTCGGCACCCGACCCGCGACGAGCTCCTCCAAAGACCAGACCAAATGGGGGAGGTCGATGCGGTTCATCGTCGAGCAGTAACAAACCGTCTTGTCGAGGAACATGATCTGCTTGTCCGGGTGGGCCAGGGCCATTCGGCGGACCAGATTGAGCTCGGTGCCGATCGCCCAGGCCGAGCCGGCGGGCGCGGCCTCGAGGGCCTTGATGATGTATTCGGTCGAACCGACCATGTCGGCGGCGCGGACGACCTCGTGGCGGCACTCCGGGTGGACCAGCACGGTCACCCCGGGGACCCGCTCGCGGACCTCGCGGACGCTGTCGAGGGTGAACCGGCCGTGCACCGAGCAGTGGCCCCGCCACAGGATCATCTTGGCGTCGCGGAGCTGCTCGGGGGTGAGCCCGCCGTGCGGCTTGTGCGGGTCGTAGAGCACGCAGTCGTCGAGCGAGTAGCCCATCTCCAACACGGCGGTGTTGCGGCCCAGGTGCTGGTCGGGCAGGAAGAACACCTTCGACCCCTGCTCGTACGCCCAGTCCAGCGCGCGCTTGGCGTTGGAGGAGGTGCACACCACGCCACCGTTGCGGCCGACGAAGCCCTTGATGTCCGCCGAGGAGTTCATGTAGGTCACGGGGACCACGTCGTCGACGATGCCGAGCTCGGTGAAGTGGTCCCAGGCGGTCTCGACCTGACCGAGGACGGCCATGTCGGCCATCGAACAGCCGGCGGCCAGGTCGGGCAGGATGACCCGCTGCGCGTCGGTGGTCAGGATGTCGGCGCTCTCGGCCATGAAGTGCACGCCGCAGAAGACGATGAACTCGGCGTCCGGCTTGGCGGCGGCCTCGCGGGCCAGCTTGAAGGAGTCACCGGTGACGTCGGCGAACTGGATGACCTCGTCGCGCTGGTAATGGTGGCCGAGCACGAACACGCGGTCGCCGAGCGCGGCCTTGGCGGCGGTGGCGCGGGCGACCAGGTCGGGATCGCTGGGGGCGGGCAGATCGCCGGGGCAGTCGACGCCGCGCTCACTGGCCGGGTCGGTGCCCTTGCCGAGCAGCAGCAGCGCGAGCGGGGTGTTCGAGGGTTCGGTCCAGGTCGACGTCACGCCATCCATGGTTCCACAACCCCGCTCAGCGCTCGGCGCCCCCGACGGTGTTGTGAACCACTACCTACGGCGGTTGGTGAATCTGGTCGCGAGCTTCTGGAGCTTGGCGCGATTCTCGGGCTTGGCGAGCTGCTGCTGGCCCTGCTGGATGAGGCGCTGACCCTGGGGGCTGCGCAGGAACGTCTGGAGGCGTTGCAGGAGCGTGGGCATGACATCAAGGTTGCCAGGACTCCCTGTGTGAAACCTGTACTTTCTTCCCCGTGCGCGTACTCATCTGCCCCGACAAGTTCGCCGGAACGCTGAGCGCTTCCGAGGTTGCCGCCGCCCTGGCCGAGGGGTGGCGCGAGACGGCCCCGGACGACGAGTGCGTGCTGCGTCCCCTCTCGGACGGCGGCCCCGGGTTCGTGGAGGTCATCGGCGGTGCTCTGACCGGCCGGCGGCTGGCTGTCGACACGGTGGACCCCCTGGGGCGCCCGGTGCGCGGCGAGGTCCTGCTCAGCGGCACTACGGCGTACGTGGAAAGCGCTCAGGCCTGTGGTCTGCACCTGCTGACCCGGCAGGAACTCGACCCGGGGACCGCCACCTCCTACGGACTGGGCGTGCTGCTGACCGCGGCGGTGGAGGCGGGTGCGACCGAGGTGGTGGTCGGGCTGGGTGGGTCGGCGGTGAACGACGGCGGCGCGGGGATGCTGGCCGCGCTGGGTGCCGGTCCGGTCGACGAGAGCGGGTACGCCTTGCCCTATGGCGGGGCGGTCCTCGGCGCGGCAGCCGCCCTCGAAGGTGCGCCCCGGCTGCGTCAGGTTCGCCTGGTCGCCGCCACGGACGTGGACAACCCGCTGCTCGGCCTGCACGGCGCCAGCAACGTGTACGGCCCGCAGAAGGGCGCGACCAGGGAGGATGTCCTGCGCCTCGACGCCGCGCTGGAGCACTTCGCCGGCATCCTCGAGCGGGCGTTCGAACTCGAGGACCTGGCCGTCCGCCCGGGTGCCGGGGCCGCCGGGGGCGTCGGCGCGGCGCTGCTCGCCCTCGGCGCGCAGGTGGTGTCCGGTATCGACCTCGTCACCCGGATCATCGGTCTGGAAGACCAGCTCGACCGGGCCGACCTGGTGATCACCGGAGAGGGATCTTTCGACCACCAGTCGTTGCGCGGCAAGGTCGCTGCCGGGGTCGCGAACGGCGCCCGGGACCGTGGCCTGCCCTGCGTGGTCGTTGCGGGACGCAACGAGACCGGCTACCGCGAAGCCGCCAACGCGGGTGTCACGGAGACGTACGCACTGCTGGAGCACTTCGGCACCGAGGAGCGGGCACTGGCCGAGCCGGCCCGGGGTCTGCGCGAGATCGCCGCCCGGATGGCCGGACAATGGAGCAGGTGAGCGGCGGTGTCGGACATCTCGCCCGGCCCGAATTGGGAATAAGCCCCGGCGGAGCTAGCGTTAGCCGGTACGGCACATCACCGGACCGGCAGGGAGAACCGCTCGTGACCACTGAATCGCACACCGAGTCGACCGAGGTTAAGGCGGCGCCGACCGGCATCCTTCTGACCGATGTTGCGGCGACCAAGGTCAAGGCCCTGATCGAGCAGGAGGGCCGCGACGACCTGCGCCTGCGCATCGCCGTGCAGCCGGGTGGTTGCTCCGGCCTGAAGTACCAGCTGTTCTTTGACGAGCGCTCGCTCGACGGGGACATCGTCGCCGACTTCGACGGCGTCGAGGTGGTCGTCGACCGGATGAGCTCGCCGTACCTGGCCGGCGCGACGATCGACTTCGCGGACCGGATCGACGCCCAGGGCTTCACCATCGACAACCCCAACGCGCAGAACTCCTGCGCCTGCGGCGACTCGTTCCACTGAGCCGCCCCATACGCACGTAGACGGCCGTCCACCTCTGTCGGGGTGGGCGGCCGTCGTGCGCGACGCGAAGGTGTCAGGTGTGGATGAGGCCGGTAGGCTCCGGGGGTAATCGCACCCGACCCCCGAGGGCCGACATGAAGATCGCCGTCACCGGCTCGATCGCCACCGACCACCTGATGCACTTCCCCGGCAAGTTCGCCGAGCAGCTCATCGCCGATCAGCTGCACAAGGTCTCGCTGTCCTTCCTCGTTGACGACCTGGTGGTCCGGCGCGGCGGCGTGGCATCGAACATCGCGTACGGCATGGGCAAGCTCGGCCTGCGGCCGATGCTGGTGGGCGCTGTGGGCGCCGACTTCGCCGACTACCGCTCGTGGCTCGAGCGCCACGGCGTCGACTGCGACTCGGTCTATGTCAGCGAGGTGGCGCACACCGCCCGCTTCGTCTGCACCACCGACGACGACCTCAACCAGATCGCCTCGTTCTATGCGGGTGCGATGTCCGAGGCCCGCAACATCGAGTTGGAGCCGGTCGCGGCCCGCGCCAACGGTCTGGATCTGGTCCTGGTCGGCGCCAACGACCCGGCTGCCATGATCCGCCACTCGCAGGAGTGCCGGGCCCGCGGTTACGCGTTCGCCGCCGACCCGTCGCAGCAGCTCGCCCGGATGGAGGGCAGCGACGTGATGACGCTGATCTCCGGCGCCGAGTTCCTGATGACCAACGAATACGAGCGGTCGCTGCTGGAGACCAAGGCCGGCCTCAGCGCCGACGAGGTGCTCGAGCACGTCAAGATCCGGGTCACCACGCTGGGCAAGGACGGCGTGGAGATCACCGGGCGCGGGATCGAGACGATCCACGTGCCGGTCGCCCGCGACGTGGTGCCGGACGACCCGACCGGCGTCGGCGACGGCTTCCGGGCCGGGTTCTTCGCCGCGATCAGCTGGGGGATCGGCCTCGAACGGGCCGCCCAGGTGGGTTCGCTCGTCGCCGCCCTGGTCCTCGAAACGGTCGGCCCCCAGGAGTACGACGTCCGCCGCGACGACTTCCTCAAGCGCCTCGCCGACTCGTACGGCGACGAGGCTGCCGCCGAGATCCAGCCGCACCTCCCCGCGTAACCACATGGTCCTCGCCGTTTTCGCTGGCCTGCCGGGCGTGGGGAAGAGCACCCTCGCCCAGCAGGTGGGTGGCATGCTGCCCGCCGCGGTGCTCGCCGTGGACACCGTCGACGAGACGTTGCAGGCTTACGACGTCACCGAACCCCGGCCCGGCTACGCCGCGTACGGGGTGGTGGCGGCGCTTGCCGAGACGCAGCTCACCATGGGTCACAGTGTGATCATCGACGCGGTGAGCCCGGTAAAGGCGGCCCGCCAGCTCTGGATCGAGCTGGCGGAACGGCGGGGCGTCCCGTTGCGCGTGGTCGAGGTGGTGTGCGCCGACGAGGCCGAGCACCGCCGCCGGGTCGAAGCCCGGTATGCCGCCCGCGCCCACGACGGTGTTCCGGACTGGGTGCGGGTGCTGGAACGACAGGGCGAATACGAGCCGTACCTCGGCCCACGGTTGGTGGTCGACACGTCCCTGGCCGTGGACCCGGTCTCGGCAGTCGCCGACTACCTCGGCTGACAGTTCAGCTGACCCGCCGGACGTCGTAGGCGTCCGGCGCGGAGCTGCCCAGGTATTCCTGACCTTTCAGTCGGCACCAGGCCGGGATGTCGTTGGCCGCGGCCGGATCGTCGGCGAGCACCCGAATCACCTCGCCCACCGGCACGTCCGGCAGCTGGCGGGCCAGGTCGATGATCGGCAGCGGGCAGCGCCGGCCGCGCGAGTCCACCTCGATCACATTCCCGCCTCCTCGCGGATCCGCGCCACCACACCGGGCAGCACGGCCAGGAAACGGTCGACGTCCGCCCCGGTCGTGTCGCGGTGCAGCGACACCCGGATGTTGCCGTGGCTGAGCACGCCCATCGCTTCGAGGACGTGGCTGGGCCGCAGCGTCGACGCCGTGCATGAGGAACCCGACGACACCGCGAAGCCATGCCGGTCCAGTTCGTGCAGCAGCGCCTCGCCGTCGACGTAAAGGCACGAAAACGTCACGAGGTGCGGCAGCCGTTCGACCGGGTCGCCCACGATCTCGACGTCCGGCACGGTCGCCGCGATCCGGTCCCGGATCCGGTCCACCAGCGCGCTGAGGCGTACGCCTTCCTGCTGGGCTTCGCCCAGAACGGCCCGCAAGCTGGCTGCGGCCGCGACCACCGCAGGCAGGTCCAGCCCGCCCTGTGGGCGCGGCCTGTGAAGATCATCACCGGGGTACGGCGACAGCCAGCGCGTGCCCTTCCGTACCACCAGCACGCCCACTCCCGGCGGCCCACCCCACTTGCGAGCGCTGGCGGTCAGCAGCGACCAACCGGGCGGCACGGGCAGGCGCCCGATCGACTGGGCGGCGTCCACGTGCAGCGGCACCCCGGCCTCCGCGCAAATCTCCGCCGCAGCCGCGACCGGCTGGACCGTGCCGGCCTCATGACTCGCGCTGATCAAGCTCGCCAGTGCCACGCCGGGACCGGCGACGGCCGCACTCCAGGCGGTCAGATCGAGGTGGCCCCGCAGATCCACACCGACCGTCGTGGCGCTGCCGTGCCGGGCTGCCGCGTGCAGCACCGAAGAATGCTCGATCGCCGAGTGAACGAACATCTGCCCAGCTCGGGCGCGTCCCGACAGGCCACCCAGGACCGCGGCGTGCACCGCGGCGGTGCCCGAGGGGAGGAAGGTCAGCTCGTCGGGGCGTACGCCCAGCGACTCGGCGGTGGCGGCCGTCGCCGCGTCCCGGAGCTGTTGGGCCCGCCGGCCCGCGGCATAGAGGCGGTCCGGGTCGGCCCAGCCGTCCGCCAGTGCGGCCAGCAATGCCTGCCGGGCCACCGGATGCAGCGGTGCCGCACTGGCCGCGTCCAGGTAGGTGGGGCCACCGGCCTGTTCCGCCCTGTATTCCACTCCCGGAACGGTATCGTCCACAGGATCAGGGGTATCTCGCGCCCGGTCGAAGATCCGACCCCCGGTAGCCAAGCCGCGGGGCCAGGTCGAGTACTGTGCGACAGTCGGTGACACCTTGCCGCCGGTGTCCGGATTTCGCACACCGGGCGGTGCTCTAGGGAGGCAGGAGCAGGTGGTCTCAAGGAGTTCGGTCGCACGGCCGCGCGTCGTACGGCTCGCCGGGCTCGGTGTCAGTGGTGCCGTGCTGCTGGCACTGCTGTCCGGCTGTTCCCCCAATGACATCGGTGACAAGCTGGGCGGCTTCGGCTGGCCCCGGCACGGCATCACCGAGCAGGCCCACAAGATGTACGACCTGTGGATCGCGTCGACGATCGCGGCACTGGTCGTCGGATTCCTCGTGTGGGGTCTGATCTTCTGGTGCGTGATCCGCTATCGCAAGCGCGGCGACACGCTGCCCGTGCAGACGCGGTTCAACATGCCGATGGAGGTCCTCTACACGGTCACGCCGGTGCTGATCGTCGCGGTGCTCTTCTATTACACAGCGATCGTGCAGACCGATGTGGACAAGCTGTCGGCCAAGCCGGACCAGACCGTCGAGGTCGTCGCGTTCAAGTGGAACTGGCAGTTCAACTACCGCGACGGAGTCGGTGCTGAGGCCAACACCGTGGCGTCGAACCTCGGCTCCACGGATGTCATCCCGCTGCTCGTGCTTCCGACCGGAAAGAAGATCCGGTTCGAGGAGACCAGCCGCGACGTCATCCACTCGTTCTGGGTGCCGGAGATGCTGTTCAAGCGGGACGTGTTCCCGGGCAGCGTGCGCAACGTCTTCGAGGTCACCCTCGACCGGGAGGGCCGCTACGTCGGCCGCTGCGCCGAGCTCTGCGGCACGTACCACGCCTTCATGCAGTTCGAGCTGGTCGTGGTCTCGCCGGAGAAGTTCGACCAGTTCCTCGCGGCCAAGAAGAGCGGCGCGAGCACCCAGGACGCGATGGGCGCCATCGGCTTCACCGGTGCCGAGCGCTACGCCGTGAAGACGGCACCGTTCGACTCCCGCCGCCGGGGCTCGACCTGGAACAACTCCGTGGCTGCAGGGAAGTAGGGAACTTCAGGTGAAGACCGAATACAAGATCTTCGCGGGCGTCTCCGTCTTCCTGTTCGGCTGCGCGGCCGTGTACGGCATCTACACCCACAACACCACCCACACCGAGTGGGTCGGCACCGTGGCGCTGATCCTGTCGGCGCTGCTCTGCGCGATGTGCGGCGGCTTCTTCTGGTTCGTCGCGCGCCGCATCGACCTGCGGCCCGAAGACCGGGAAGACGGCGAGATCGCCGAGGGCGCCGGCGAGATCGGCTTCTTCAGCCCGGGCAGCTACTGGCCGTTCGGCCTCGCACTGGCCGCCTCGGTCGCCGCCATGGGCCTGGTCTTCTGGATGTGGTGGCTGATCGCGCTGGGCATGATCATGGTGATCTTCGCGTCGTGTGGACTGCTCTTCGAGTACTACTCGGGATCGCGCCACCCCGTGGAGCACTGAGCTTCACCTGCTTTCGTCGCAGGCCCGCACCCCACTCAGGGGTGCGGGCCTGCCGCGTTGGGGGGAACGGTCCACGTCAGGAACCGGTCGAAGAGTTCCGCCGCCGGCGTGGGCGGCAGGTCGCGGACGGCTTCCTCCAAGGCATCCCACATCAGCCC
Organism: Actinoplanes sp. NPDC051859; assembly: GCF_044452725.1. NCBI lineage: Bacteria > Bacillati > Actinomycetota > Actinomycetes > Micromonosporales > Micromonosporaceae > Actinoplanes > Actinoplanes sp. NPDC051859. Next base: position 312,198 of record NZ_JBITBX010000002.1, read on the forward strand.
GGCCAGCGCGACGAGGTCCAGCACCGCGGACAGGGCTTCCCGGGCCGGGTCGCACGGCCATGGGCGGCCGCAGGCGAGACAGTCCCAGGACGGCTTGTGCGGGGTGTGCGCGGTCGCGTGGTGCGCTGTTGTGGTGTGCTCCATCGCGGTGTGCTTCGCCGCGATGTGCTTCGCCGCGGTCACCGCGGCTGGCTGCGCCATTGCTGGCCGCGGGTCATGAGCGGATGCTCGTTTCCATGTGCCGCCGGATGCTCCTGAGAGCCTGCTGACGGGTGCTCATTCGGCGGCGTCGGATGTTTCTCTCCCCGCGCGGCTGGGTCCTTCCCTGCGCGTGGGGCCGGGTGCTCTGCGTGTGGCGTCGGGTGTTCCGTGTGCGTGGCTGGGTGTTGCTCCGTGCGGGTGGCGGGGTAGCGGGCTGTTGGCATGTTCCAGGCGGGATACGGGTGGCGTAGAGACTGGGCGACGGGCGGGGATTCGAGGGTCACCGCGTCGGGGCAGGGGAACCAGCCACAGCCGCAGGCACAGCGTTTTCGCCAGGGCCTGAACCACCTTCGCACGGGCCGATGTTGTCGCACGTCCGTCTCCCTCCGTGGTTTCGGTCGTGCCGTCACTTTGCGCGCGCAATTTATGGCTGTCAATCACGCGGAAGCATGTTGGCACAATCAGAAGCACTCATGCAGGGGCTGTCCGCGCGCGCCGAATGAGGCACAATGTGCCGCGTGGACAGTCCGACATTCGTGCGGTTCCAGCTCGGCGCCCAGCTCCGCCGACTCCGCGACCAGGCCAAAGTCCCCACCGAGCGCGCCGCCGACGTCATCGAGGTCTCACCCAGCACGCTGCGCCGGATCGAGTCCGGCCGGGTCGGCGTCAAGGGTCCCGCCCTCACTGCCCTGCTCAACGAGTACGGCGTGGACGATCCCGAACTGCGCGAAACCCTGCTCACCATGGCCCGCGAAGGCAAGCAACGCGGCTGGTGGGCCAAATACAGCGACCTGCCCCAGGTCTACCGCCAATACATCGGCCTCGAATCCGCCGCCCAGGAGATGCAGAACTTCGAGACGATCGTCGTGCCTGGCCTGCTTCAGACGGCCGCTTACGCGCGGTCGATGACGGCCGAAGATGCCTTCAAGCCGTCGCCCGAGGCCATCGAACAGCGCGTCGCGGTGCGGCTGGAACGGCAGAAGTTGATCAGTGAGGGTCGGTTGCGGTTGGTCGCCGTGATGGACGAGGCAGTGCTGCACCGGCAGATCGGTGGACCGCAGGTCATGTTCGAGCAGCTCACGGCCATGATCTCGGTAGCGGCCCTGCGAAACGTCACGCTCCAGATCATCCCGTTCGCGGAAGGCGCCTACGCCTCGATGTTGTCGAGCTTCGCCATCCTCAATTTCCCGGACAACCCGGGTGTGGTCTATATGGAGGGACTGACCGGGGACCTCTACGCTGAGGGTGACGACGTGCGGCGCTGCGAGGTGGTCTTCAACGATCTGCGCTCATCGGCGTTGTCGCCCCACGCGTCAGTTGAGATGATCCAACGGATCCGTGACGCGGAGCACCAGCCCTAGGAGTCGACATGCTCAACGAGAACTGGCGGACCAGCAGCCGGAGCGGCAGCAACGGCCAGTGCGTCGAGGTTCGGCGTGCAGCAGACGTGGTTGAGGTGCGGGACAGCAAGGACCGCTCGGGGTCGGTTATCGCCTTCACGTGCAAGGCGTGGGACGCCATGCTGGGAGGCGTGAGGTCCGGAGAGTTCGACCGCTGAGAGACGTGCTGCAGGCCCGCACCGGTCGGTGCGGGCCTGCACGGTTGATGGGTTGCTCTTCGGCGGGGATGCCGGAGCGGGTTACGCGGCGGCTCGGCGTTGCAGCGGGGCGATCCGGTCGACGCCCGGTCGCAGCCACACCCGGACCTCCAGTGGAGCGAGGATCTCGGCGGAGTCGCAGCGTGTGCAGACCAGCTCTGGACAGTCCACGTCGTGGCCGTCCGCGCAGGGCGGCGTCTCGAACGGCATCTCCGCGTCGCAGATGATGCAGCGCAGCTCTCGTTCGTTCACGGGTGGCTCCTCTTCGTCGGAAGGTGGGATTACCCGAATGTCATTCGAACGTTGTCACGGATTTCCCGCCGAGCGCTGGACGCGACCCGGCGTGTTGTGACAAAAGCGGCGCTCCTCACATTTTGCCGGTACCGGTTTACCGATCTTCGAAGCTGTCCCGCAGTGTCCGGCTCGTGCTGCCCGGCTCCGTGGCTGCCCGACCCTGCCGCCAGCTCTGAAGCGTGCGTCCCGGGCGGTGGGCGCCACTCGTCCGACTCCGCCGGATCCGTCAACGCGCCCCCGTTCGCCGTCGCCGCCGAAGTGCCGATCACCTGGGAATGCAGGTTCGACGGCAGCGCCTGCCTCACATCTGATGACGGCTGAGCTGGCCCGCGATCTGACCCGCCGACTCGGCTCAGATCTGTTCGGCGGCCTTGGCGGCTTGGGCGGCGGCGACCCAACGGTCCAGCAGTGCAGTGGCGGCGCCGGAGTCGACTGTTTCGGCGGCGCGGGCGATCCCTGCGCGCATCGTGTCGGCGAAGGTGTCCGGGAAGCCGGACTGGGCGGCGAAGGCGGCGGCGGCGTTGAGGAGCACCGCGTCGCGGACCGGGCCGGGCTCGCCCGCGAAGGTGCGCCGCGCCGAGTCGGCGTTGAAGGCGGCGTCGCCGCCGCGCAGGTCGCCGGGGTTGCTGCGGGGCACGCCGAGGTCGACGGCGTCCACCACGGACTCGGTGACCGTGCCGTTCTTGACCAGCCAGACCCGGGTCGGCGCGGCCGTGGTGAACTCGTCCAGGCCGTCCTCGCCGCGCATCACCAGCGCCGAGTCGCCGCGGCGGGCGAAGACCTCGGCCATCACCGGGGCCATCCGCTGGTCGAAGCAGCCGACCGCCGCGTTGCGCGGGCGGGCCGGGTTGGTGAGCGGGCCCAGCACGTTGAAGAAGGTCGGGTGACCCAGCTCGCGGCGGGTGACCGCGGCGTGCCGCATGCCCGGGTGGTAGCGGGCGGCGAAGCAGAAGCCGATGCCCGCCTCGGCCACCGTGCGGCGTACGCCGGCCGGGCCCAGGTCCAGCGGAATGCCGAAGTGTTCGAGTAGGTCAGCGGTGCCACAGGCGGACGACGCGGCCCGGTTGCCGTGCTTGACGACGGTGACCCCGGCGGCGGCGGTGATGATGGCCGCCATCGTGGAGATGTTCACCGTGTGAGCCCGGTCGCCGCCGGTGCCGACCACGTCCACCGCGCCGGCGCGGACGTCGTCGCTCAGGTTCACCGTGGTGGCGTTGGCGAGCATGGCGTCGACCAGGCCGGACAGCTCCTGCGACGTCTCGCCTTTCGCGCGCAGCGCCACCGCGAACCCGGCCACCTGCACCGGTGAGGCGTTGCCCGCCATGATCTCGCCCATGGCCCAGGCGGTGTCCTGCGCCGAGAGTTCCTCGCCCCGCAACAGGACGCTCAGCAGGTGGGGCCAGGTAGGTGCGCCCATGAGGGGCCTCCGAAGGGCAGGGATCGGGCGGGGGAGTGCGGTGACACCCGGCCGGTCTACCAGGCCATGCCCGGAGGCCGTGCCAGGAAGCAGCGCCGGGGGCGTGGTCGCCGGTTGCCAGCCCGGTCGGGCGGGGCAGGCCGGCGTCAGCCAGGTTGATCGAACGGGACTCGAGCGGACCTGGCGGTGACGCCGGGTTGATCGAGCGGGACTGGCGGTGTCAGCCCAGGGTGCCGAGCGTGCCGAGCGGCACAGCGCCGTCACGGCGGGCGCGGAGCATGGCGGCGACGGTCTGGCCGGTGGTGACCGGGTCGAGCGGGTAGACCAGGGTCTGGTCGACCTGTGCGTACGCCGCGAGCCAGCGGTCCGCCGCGCGGGCGATGACCAGGCAGACGGGCGGGGGAGTGGCGTACTCGTCCTTGGTCTGCCGGGCGATGCCGATGCCGCCGGCCGGGCTGGCCTCGCCGTCCAGGACCATCAAGTCGATCTCGTAGTCGTCGAGCAGGCGCCGGCAGTCCTCCCAGGTGGCGGCGTCGGCAAACTCGACGTGCAGGTCGGCGGCGGGGCGCACGCCGATGGCGAGCCGAATCTTGTCGCGGACCTTGATGTCATCGCTGTACAGCAGGACCGTGTACGTGTCCGGCTTGGGCTTGCTGGCGTCGCTCATGATGTGCCCGGTTCCCCACGCTCGTAGGTGCTTCGTGATCGTACCGAACCGGTCAGTCGGCGTCGGGCTGTGGGCGTACGGTGGCGGTCGGGTTTGTGATCTTGGTCGCCGTGGCCTGATCTTCGGCCTCGGCGCGGTCGAGGGCGCGGTCGATGCGCTTGGCCTCGCGCTCGGACTGGCGGATCCACTGCAGGACCAGGATGCCGAGCATGGTGACGCTGACGATCTCGCCGCCGGCCCACAGGATGCCGCCCGCGGTGACCTGGTCGGCTTTCGGATCCATCCAGGTCAGGTGCAGGTTCGGATACCAGTCGCCGCCGAGCAGCGTGGTGCTCTGCATGATGGTCAGGCCGAGCACCGTGTGGAACGGCACCGACAGCACCATGAGCAGGGCGCGGGCCGGGTACGGCCACCGGTTGGGCAGCGGGTCCAGACCCAGCAGCGGCCAGAAGAAGAGGCAGCCGGTCACGATGAAGTGCACGTGGATGAACTCGTGCAGCCACGCGTGTTCGAGCGTCGCGCGGTAGAGGTCGGTGAAGTAGAGGACGAACGGGTTCGCGATGAAGATCCCGAACGCGACCAGCGGAAACGTCACGACCCGGACGACGCCGCTGTGCAGAACGGCGAGCAGGCGCTTGCGGTGCTGGACCGGCAGGGTGCGCAGGGCCAGCGTGACCGGCGCGCCGAGGGCCAGGAAGATCGGTCCCACCATGGACAGCACCATGTGTTGCACCATGTGCACGCTGATGAGCGTGGTGTCGTACGCCTCGATCCCGGTGACCGAGACCGCCGCGATGCTGCCGAGCCCGCCGGCCAGGAAGGCGGCCGTGCGTCCCGGCGCCCAGTGGTCGCCGCGCTGCTTGAGCCGGTACACGCCGTAGAGGTAGACGGCTGCGGCGACGAGCAGGAACAGCGCGATCAGGCTGGTCAGCCGGATCTCCGTGAAGATCTGCGCGGCGCTGAACGGCGGGGGGACAGTATCCCCCGCGGCGACGGCGGAGGAGGGCGTTTCGGCGAGCTGCACCGTTCGAGGCTAGGCCCAACCTGGTGGTCCAGGTGTCACCGGGCTGCGACACATGCCGGATTAGGCCCCCCGCGACATGTTGAGGTGATCGCGGGGCAATAATGAGCCCGTGACAGCGGCAGCCATCGACAAGAGCCGGATCCATTCGCTGACCCGACCCAACATGGTCAGCGTCGGGACCATCGTGTGGCTCTCCAGCGAACTCATGTTCTTCGCGGCATTGTTCGCGATGTACTTCTCGATCCGCGCGGCAGCGCCGGAGCAGTGGGAGAAGCACACCGAGGCCCTGAACATCCCGTACGCGACGACGTTCACGGTGATCCTGGTGCTCTCCTCGGTCACCTGCCAGCTCGGCGTGTTCGCGGCGGAGAAGGGTGACGTGCACGCGCTGCGACGCTGGTTCACCATCACCTTCGTCATGGGCCTGATCTTCGTGCTGGGCCAGGCGAACGAGTACATCCACCTGGTCCACGACGGCGTCAAGATCAACGGTGACGGCTACGGGTCGATGTTCTACCTGACCACCGGCTTCCACGGCCTGCACGTCTCGGGTGGTCTGGTCGCCTTCATCGTCTACATGATCCGTACGACCATGGGCCGGTTCACGCCGGCGCAGGCGACGTCGGCCATCGTCGTGTCCTACTACTGGCACTTCGTCGACATCGTGTGGATCGCGCTGTTCGCCATGATCTATTGGCTTCAGTAACCCGCCGCCGTCCGTGAGTTTCAAGGTCAAGACCCAGAGGGACACAGCCCATGACTTCTGACACCCCCGCCGCACGGCGTTTCCGGGTGTTCAACCGGCGGCGGTCCGCGCCGAGCCGGGCGCGCCGGCGCCTCGGCGCCGCGGTCCGCATGGTCGCCGCCCTGGCTCTCGCCGGAGGCGTCTACACCGCCTTCACGCCGGGAGCGTTCGCCGAGGACACCCGGCAGCTCTCCACCGCCGCCCAGGAGGGCAAGGCGCTCTACGACAACAGCTGCATCAGCTGCCACGGCCGCAACGCCGAGGGTGTCGCAGACCGCGGACCGAGCCTGGTCGGCGTCGGCTCCGCCTCGGTGGAATTCCAGGTCGGCACCGGCCGCATGCCGATGACCCGGCAGGAGGCCCAGGCCGAGCAGAAGCCGCCGCACTTCGACGAGGCACAGACCAAGCAGCTCGGCCAGTACATCCAGGAACTCGGCGGAGGCCCGCAGATCCCGGCCGGCGAGCTGATCGAGGACCTGAAGTCAAACCCCGAGGCGCTGGCTAAGGGCGGCGAGCTGTTCCGGATCAACTGCACCTCGTGCCACAGCTTCGGCGGTGCCGGCGGTGCCCTCTCCTCCGGGAAGTTCGCGCCGAGCCTGAACGACGCGACCGCCGAGGAGATCTACGCGGCGATGCTCACCGGACCGCAGAACATGCCGGTCTTCGGCGACAACGAGATCACGCCCGAACAGAAGCGTGAGCTCATCACGTACGTGACGCAGCAGTTGCAGGGCGACAAGGACCCGGGCGGTCTGTTCAACCTCGGCCGTTACGGGCCGGTCACCGAGGGGCTGGCCATCTTCCTGGTCGGCATCACCATCCTGGTGTTCACGTCGCTCTGGATTGCGGGGAAGTCATGACGGCCACCAAGCACGGAGCTGCCGGCTCCGGCACCGAGCCGGTCGACGTCAACGACCCCCGGCTCTCTCGATTCGAGATCGTGCGGGAAGGCGCCCGGCGTGACGACATCGAGATCGTCACGTACGAGTCGCACTTCCAGGGCACGAACTCCAAGGCGGAGAAGCGGGTCGTCCGCAACATCGCCCTGCTGTTCCTGATCTCCGGGCTCGGCGCGTCCGCGTTCGTCGTCTTCTACATCGTGTGGCCGTGGGAGTTCGAGCTCGGGAACGCTCAGAGCGACTACTTCACGCCGATCCTCGGCATCAGCCTCGGCATCTCGCTGCTCGCCCTCGGCTTCGCGATCCTGGCCTGGGCCAAGAAGCTGCTGCCGCACGAGGTCTCGATCCAGGACCGGCACAACAGCCCGTCCAGCGACGAGGACCGCCTGATCACCGGGCAGACCCTCGCGTACGTGGCGGACGAGCTGGGTGTGCAGCGCCGGCCGCTGCTCAAGGGCGCAATCGCGCTGGGCATGGCCCCGCTCGGTGTCGCCGCCGCGGCGCCGCTGATCGGCGGGCTGATCGAGAACCCGCACAAGGCCGACCAGCCGATGATGTACCACACCGGCTTCGACCCGGTTGCCAACCAGGGCAAACTGGTCCGGCTGACCCGCGAGGACGGCACCCCGATCCGGCCCGAGGACGTCAGCGTCGGCGGTCAGATCACCGTCTTCCCGGGCATCCCGCACGGTGCGACCAACCACTACGCCGACTCGCCCACGCTGCTCATTCACCTGCGGGACGAGGACGCCACCAAAACCCGCGAGGCCTTCGACGCCGACAAGGTCAACAAGGGCATGATGTCGGGCAACTACGTCGCGTACTCGAAGATCTGTACGCACGCCGGCTGCCCCGCCAGCCTGTACGAGCAGCAGACCAACCGGCTGCTCTGCCCGTGCCACCAGTCCCAGTTCCTCATCACCGACAACGCCCGTCCGATCTTCGGCCCGGCCAGTCGCCGCCTGCCCGCACTGCCCTTGGATGTGGACGCCGAGGGGTTCTTCGTGGCAGCCTCTGACTACCGGGAAGCAATCGGACCCGACTTCTGGGAGCGGCCGTGAAGCGCCGTAAGCTGGACCTCGCGCAGGTCCCCGCTGCCGTCGGCAAGGGAGTTGACGACCGTTTCCAGGCCGCGACCCCGTTGCGGGCCCTGCTGAACAAGGTTTTCCCCGACCACTGGTCCTTCCTGCTGGGCGAGATCGCACTGTTCTCGTTCATCGTGCTGCTGCTCAGTGGCGTGTTCCTGACCCTGTTCTTCGACCCGTCGATGACCGAGGTCGCCTACAACGGCTCGTATACCGCGCTGCGCGGCATCGAGATGTCCAAGGCGTACGAGTCGTCGCTGCACCTGTCGTTCGAGGTGCGCGGTGGTCTGTTCATGCGGCAGATGCACCACTGGGCCGCGCTGCTGTTCATGGCGTCGATCGTCGTGCACATGGCGCGCGTCTTCTTCACCGGTGCGTACCGCAAGCCCCGCGAGGCGAACTGGGCGATCGGCGTCGCGCTGTTCCTGCTCGGCTTCCTCGCCGGCTTCACCGGCTACTCGCTCCCCGACGACGGCCTCTCCGGCACCGGCCTGCGCATCGCCTCGGCGATCATGCTGTCCATCCCGGTCGTCGGCACCTGGCTCTCGGCGTCGATCTTCGGCGGCGAGTTCCCCGGCACGCTGATCATCGGCCGGTTCTACATCGCGCACGTGCTGCTCATCCCGGGCGGCCTGCTCGCCCTGATCAGCATCCACCTGGGCCTGGTCTTCAAGCAGAAGCACACCCAGTGGCCCGGCCCGATGCGGACCAACGACAACGTCGTGGGCGAGCGGATGTTCCCCCGGTACGCCCTCAAGCAGGGCGGCTTCTTCATGGCCGTCTTCGGCACGATCGCCCTGATGGCCGGCGTGTTCCAGATCAACCCGATCTGGCTGTTCGGGCCGTACCGCGCCTCCGAGGTGTCCTCCGGCAGCCAGCCCGACTGGTACGTCATGTTCATGGACGGCCTGGTCCGCCTCATGCCGGCCTGGCAGATCGACATCCCGATCGGCGACGGGTACGTCATCCCGCCGTTGTTCTGGCCCGCGGTCGTCGGCCTCGGCGCGCTGACCACGGTCCCGATGTTCTACCCGTTCATGGAAGCGAAGCGGCTGAAGGACACCGCGTCGCACCACATCCTGCAGCGGCCCCGCGACGCACCCGAGCGCACCGGCCTCGGCGCCATGGCGTTCACGTTCTTCATCGTGGCGACCCTGTCCGGCGGTAACGACGTCATCGCCGACAAGTTCCACATCAGCCTGAACGCGATGACCTGGGCTGGCCGCATCGGCCTGGTGATCCTGCCGCCGCTGGCCTACTACGTGGCCGTACGCATCTGCCTCGGCCTGCAGCAGCACGACCGCGAAGTGCTGGCCCACGGCGTGGAGACCGGCATCATCAAGCGCCTGCCGGACGGCCGGTTCATGGAGGTTCACCAGCCACTCGGCCCGGTGGACGACCACGGCCACCCGGTGCCGCTCGAGTACGCCGGCTGGGTCGTACCGAAGAAGATGAACCGGCTCGGTGCCCTGGCGCCAGCGATCAAGGGCTTCTTCTTCCCGGTCGAAAAGCCGGCCGAGGCCCCGGTCTCGCCGGCCGTCCCGCCGGTGACCGGCAAGGACAAGCGCGAGGAAATCACCTCCGGACGCTGAGCAAGCACGGAAAAGGGGCCCGCTTCGGCGGGTCCCTTTTCGTGCATGCCACCTTCGGGTCGCAGCTCTCGGCCTGAACCGGCCAAAGCCCTAGGCTCGCCACCATGAGCGGCTCCGCATCGGCGCTCGAGATCGCCGACAAGATCGGTTCAGTCATCGGCGCCACCGCCGGTGTGCTCTCCCTGATCGTCGCCTTCCGCAGTTCCCGCGATGCCGAACGCCGACCGAAGCGGCACGGGGTGGGGCTGGTTGCCGTACTCCTGCTGGCCGGCGCCGCTCTCGGCATCCGCTTCGTGCCGGCCGCGCCGGAAGCGCTGGATTCCGTGGCCCGGTGGGCGCTGCCGGTGCTGGGCGTGATCGCCGTAGTGCTGGCGTTCCGGTTCCGGCTGGCCCGCCCCGCGCGCTTCCGGGCGAGCTGGGCGCCTGGACTGGCCGACCTGCTCACCTCGCTGCACGAAGACGTCAGCCACCAGTACCGGTTCTCCGGCTTCCACGCACCCCCACTGAGCAGGCTGTACGTGCGCCGGCGCGTCGATCGCCCACACCGGAGCCCGCCGACACCTGCTGATCGGCATCAACGACCTGCTCGACCGTCGCGCGCACGCCGTGCTGCTGGGCAGCGCCGGATCCGGCAAGTCCACCCTGGTCGCCACGATCGTCCGGGAGATCGCCGAGAACGCCCGCCACGGAAACGGACGCGTGGTGGCCGTGGCCTGTCCGGCCGCGGACCTCGCCCGGCACCAGCTCGCCGAGGCGCTCGCCGTGGCCTGCTCCCGCGACTACCGACAACCGGTCCCGGCGGCACTGTTCCAGCAGCCCCCGATGTTCGGTGGACGCTGGCAGGTGCTCATCGACGGGGTCGACGAGGTGGTCGACGCGGACGCCCGCTCCCGCACCCTGTGGCGGCTGCACGACCTGCTGGACAAAGACTCCGAGCTGCATCAAATCGTGGTGACGTCCCGTCCGCTGCCCGCGCAGGAGCTGGCAGACCTGCGCGTCACCGGCGTCGCGGAGTACGAACTGAGGCCCTTCGACCGCGCCGATCTGGCGGAGTTCGCGGCCCGCTGGTTCTCCGCACGGCAGGCCGGGCACCCGGAGGCCCCGGAACGGCGAGCGGCGATGTTCCTCGCCCGAGTTGCGGGAGCCCGGCTGGGACCGGTCGCCCGGGTGCCGCTGCTGGCGACCATCGCGGCGATGGTCTACGAGCAGGCCGAGGACCGGGCACTGCCCACCAGTCGAGCCGAACTGTACGAGCAGTTCGTCGAGTGCATGCTGGACGGTCGGGGCGAGCGGGGCGCCCCCGTACGTGGACTCGCCACGGCACTGTCCACGCGCGGCCGAGCCGGGGCCACCCTGGCTGACTGGATCGAGACCGACTTCCACGCGTACGTTCTGGCGCTGCTGCATGCCGTGGCGGCCGCCCACCTCGACGACCCGGACAGAGATCTGGTCGAGGTCGCTGTCGACTGGCTCGACCGGACCGCACCGCAGCCGTTGACCAGCGTCCTCCCCGACGCCCGGCGCATCGTCGCGGATCTTCTGCGCGCGACCGCCTTGCTGGTTCCCCGGCAGGGCCGACTCGCCTTCGTGCACCAGAGTTTCGCCGAGTTCCTGGTCACCCGCACCGCCGAGACCTCGTTCGACCCGCAGGCCTGGCTGGCCCTCGCGGCCAATCCGGGGACGCGGAGCCGGGCAGGCTTCGCTGCGGCCCAGCGCCACGATGCCGACAAGCTGGTCGGTGCGCTGCTCGACGAGAGCGGCAACGTGGTGGCGGCCGGCGACATGATCGCCGACGGCGTACGGATCGGGGAACGGTTGCGGGAACGGGTTCTCGCCGAACTCGTCCGGGCACTGGTCGACGACGGTCCCGCCGCGGGGGAGTGCCTGCGAGTGCTGCGGGAACTCAGTGTCGACGGCGACATTCTTACTCGGCTCGTTCGCGTCGCCGAGGACAGCCGAGTGGACTTCTGGATCCGGGCGGTCGTCGCCGACGCCATCGCGGACGTCGATCTGCCCACCGGTGCCCGGGCGCTGCGAGATCTGCGCCAGACCGCGCCCAGTGAGGTGGCACAGTGGATCACGGCGGCCCTGCAGACCCGCGGGATCGTCACGGGCGACAGTGAGCGGGAGGAGATCACCGCCGGGCGGCCCCGAACGGGCCAGGCGCTCGGTCGGATCGGCCGCGCAGCCCTCGCCCAACAGGCGTCGAACCCGGAGGTCGGTGAACTCCAGCGCCTCGATGCCGCGATCCGACTCTGCGCTGACGGCGAGCAAGCACCGCTGCGGGCATTCCTCGACGAGTCCGGAACGGAGCGCTTCGTCCGACTGCGGGCGGCGGTGGTCCTCGCCGACTACGGCGACGACCAGCCGCTTCGTGTGCTAGCCGCCGGCCCCGAATCCCCGCGGCCGTGGGGCGTCGGTGGCAGCGGCCCCCTTCTCGCGGCCCGTAACCTCGCTCGGCGCGATCCCGGCTCCGGCCCGGTGATCCGGCAGCTGATCTCGCGGTCCGACCTGGCGCCGTGCACGGTCCTCGCTGCCGCACTGCTGAGCGATCTGGGCGATTCGGGGGAGCTGGAACGTCTCACCCACACACCGATCGCCGAGGCTATCTGGTCGCAGTCGACAGCGGTTCCCGCGCTGCTCGGCCTCGCCGCCGCTCGCGAGGTGGGGCGCCGCGGCGTGCCGGAAAGTCTGCACCGGGCGTTGGCGGGTAACCCCGAGCCGGCAGCTCGGGCGTACCTGCTGGCCGGGTTGATGCAGCTGGGCGACCTCCAGGCCGCCCGCGACCTGGAGTTGCACCTCCGAGAGCACCGTCTGCCGGCCTGGCAGCGCGTCGAGCTGCACGGTGTGCTCGCCAGACATGGGCGGCTCGGCTCTCGCCGATGGCTACACCGCCGGGTGCGGCCGTGGCAGCCGAGCAGCCGGCGAATGGCCGCCGCCGTAGCGCTCGGCGATGATCCGGCCGCAGCGCAGACCCTCAACGCCATGGCGGGGAACCGCTGGCTGCCGGCGCGCGTCCGGGTGCGTGCTGCGGAAGCGGCATGCCGAGAACCGGCCCAGGCGGGCGCGGCACTCTCCACACTCGTCGGGCCGGCACGGGTACGGCTGACCGCGGCGACCCGGCTGGCCCGACGATTCGGCGACGAGCGGGCGATCGACCGTCTCCTCGCCGACCCGGCGATGCACGCACGGCACCGGAAGCTCCTCGTCGAATTCGTCACCGACGGGCTGAACCCGACCTGGCCGCGTACGGAACAGCAGCTTCTTGCCCACGGTGACTGGGGCAGATGGACCGCGGCAGGAACCGACCCTTTCGCACCGGGCTTCCCGTTCCCGATTCGGCCGCGGCAGCCAGCGGCCCGCGCCGCCAGCCTGCTGCGGATCGCCAACGACCCGGCGGCGGCGCCGCAGCTGCGATTGACCGCCGCTGCCGCCTGTCTCCCCGACCCCGCCGCGGCCGGCGCGCTGACCCGGCTCATCCGACAGCGGGCAGTCCGGGCGGGGACGCGCCGGCAGGCCTTGGTGACCCTCGCCGCGTGGCTGCCACAGGATGCCGAGCCGTTGGTCCGCGAAGCTGTCCGCGACCGGTGGCTGCCACGCGTCACCACCTGGCGGCTGCTGCATCGGACCGTCATCGAGCCGGACGAACCGGCGCTGGCCGCCGCGGCCTGGACCGGGTTCACCGCGATCGAGCAGGCCTGGAACGAGATCGGGGACGACTGGACCCTGCTCTCGCTGCTCCGGATAGCCGGACTGCTGCTCACCCGACCGCGCCTCGACGACTGACCAGCCGGCGTCGCGCACCTAGTCATCGTCGCGCTTTTCAGTCGGCGTCGGGCAACCGCTCAGTCGGCGTCGGGCTACCGCTCAGTCGGCGTCGGGCTACCGCTCAGTCGGCGTCGGGCTACCGCTCAGTCGGCGTCGCGGTTTAGTCGGCGTCGGGCAGGCCGATGGCGAAGGCGTCCTCGAGGTCGTGCCGAGAATAGGCGCGGAAGGCGATGTGGGACTCGGTGCCGACCACACCAGGCGTCTTCGAGATCCGCCCGGCGATCACCTCGGCGATATCGTCGAACTGCGGCACCCGCACGATCGCGATGAGATCCACATTCCCGGCGACGGAATACACCTCACTGACACCGGGCAGCTCGGCCAGCGCCTGAGCTACCTCCGGGATCGAATCGGTGGCGCAGTCGATGTGCACGATCGCGGTGTTCACGCAGGGCTCCCTCAGGTCGGCGTCGGTTCATGCTAGCGACCTGTCCCCACCGTCATCCCGTCACCGGCGCGGATCGCCGCACACAGATCCTCACCGGCGGTCACCCGGGCTCCCGGCCAGACGACGCACCGCCGAATCCGGCCCGCCACGACCGCTCCGGCCCCCACCACGGACTCGTCCACCGAACCCGACACCGTCGCATCCGGCGCGACCAGAGCACCGCCCCCGGCAGCGTGCAGATTCGCGGCCAGGTACGTCTCCGGGGTGCCGGTGTCCAGATAGCTGCCCTCGTAGGGGATCAGCTCCAGGTCGCCCGCAGCCTCAGCCGGGCGCCACACCGTGCGTACCAGGTCGGCGAACTCCGGGCTCAATTCGCGGACGTAACGCCAGGGCAGCAACGAGAAACCGGCGAACCGGCGGCCGCTGAAGCCGCCCGTGTCACCGGGCAGCACCGGCTTGGTCAGCATGCGGACCGTGTCGCCGCCCCAGCCATCCAACAGGGCAGCGATATCTTTGCCCGGCTCGCGCAGCGGATCAGCCAGGTAGGCATCGGCGTTGCCCACGAGAACACCGCGACCGTCGATCCAGCCGCGCAGCTGGCCGATGCCCCCGGACGTGCCCAGCGGCCCGTCCCGCTCGACGGACAGGTGCGCGCGGTCTCCGACGTGCGCGACGATCTGGTCAGCCAGGTAAGCCGCGTTCACCGCAACCGTTGCCGGCCCGTCGAGACCCAGCCCGGCCAGCCGGGCCAGCGCCCGGTCCAGCAGCGGCACGTTGCCGACCGGGCACAGCGCCTTCGGCACCAGGGTGGTCAGGGGACGCAGCCGCTGCCCCTCGCCGGCCGCCAGCACGACCGCCGAGACGGCCGGCTTCATGTCCGGGCGGCGAGCGGGCCGATGCCGTAGAGACCGAGCAGATTGGCCGTCGCCGGGGTCAGTCGGGGCAGATCGTCGAGGGGGAACCAGTTCGCCTCGAGAACCTCGCCGCCGTCGACGACGAGTTCGGTGGTGGAGGCGGGGACCGTACCGAAAAAGACGGTGTCCACCCACCCCTTGGCGTGCACGATCGCATTGGGGACGGCCGGGGTCAGGTCGTCCGGGTCAATGACGACGCCCGACTCCTCGCGCAGCTCACGGGCGGCGCCCACGGCCGGCTTCTCCGCCTTCTTCAGCAGGCCCGCGGGTAAACCCCAGCCCCGGCCCGGCGGCTGGCGCAGCAACAGAAGTCGCCCAGGCTCGGCGGCCTCGGAGTCGCGCACGATACACACCGCCCCCACCAGATACTTGGGGACGACAAACCGCACGATCCGCCGGCGCACACCATGCGGCAACCGGTAGAACGCCTGATATGCGGCGCCGCGCAACCGCCGAGGCATTTTCACGACCCCCAGGCTAGCCGGACCGCGCTCAGTCCTCGGCCCGGGTGCACCGATCACCAGCTGCCCGGCGAGCAGCGCCGGTCAGTCGGGGTGGTCGACCAGGGCGATGAGCTGCTCGACGACCTGGTCCGGCTCGAGGTTGCGTTCGGTTACGGCGACCAGCATGGTTTCCAGGTCGGGATAGCCCAGCTCGTCTGCCAGCCGGCGCAGCGGGACCTCGCTCGCCAGGCCGCGGTCGTGCTTGCGCAGGGTGAGGCCGATGGTGGCGCGGCCGAGACGGACCTTGTCGGCGATGCTGATGCCGGGGGCGTTCTCTTCCGCGAAGTAGCGGTTGATTTGCATCTGGGCCTGGGTCGACTTGACGAAGCCGAGCCATTCCTTGCGCGGGCCGCCGCGGCCCGGGCCGGTCGTGGTGCGGCTGTCGGTCTCGGCGAAGATTTCCACCACGTCGCCGTCGCGGAGTTGGGAGCTCAGCGGGGCGAGGCGGCCGTTGACGGTCGCGGCGAGCGTCTGGTCGCCCTGATCGGGATGGAGTTCGTACGCGAGGTCGACCGGTGTGGAACCCGCGGGCAGCTCCACGGTGCGCCCTTTGGCGAAGACGGTGATCTGTGCCTCGGCGAGATCGCAGCGCAGCGAGGCCAGGAATTGTCCCGCGTCGGTGGTGTCCTGCTCCCAGTCGAGGACTCGTTTGAGCCAGGTCAGCTGGTCGGTACCGGGGGCGGTGTCGGCGTCGGACTTGGGGTAGCGGTAGCCGGTGGCGACGCCGTACTCCGCGCAGCGGTGCATGGAGACTGTGCGGATCAGCACCTCGACCAGGCGGCCTTCGGGGCCCATGACCGTGGTGTGCAGGGACCGGTAGAGGTTGTTCTTAGGTGAGGCGATGAAGTCTTTGAAACGGCCGGCGACCGGGCGCCACTTGCCGTGGATCGCGCCGAGGGCGGCGTAGCAGTCGGTTTCTGGGCCGTCCACCACGACCGCGATGCGGGGCAGGTCGAACGGGACGGTGTGGCTTCCCGCGACCGTGTCTTTCCAGATGGAGTAGTAGTGCCGGGGCCGGGGTGTGACGTCGGCGCTGACCCGTTGCCGGCGCAGGGCCGTCCGCGCCTGGGTGGAGACGCCCGTGAGGTATTCGTCCCAGCCTGGGCGGTTGCGCACGTGGTCGTCGATGCGGGAGAACGAGTCTGGCTCGAGGTGGTACAGCACCACGTCGTCGAGGTCGCGTTTGAGGGCCTGGATGCCCAGGCGGTCGCAGAGCGGGACGAGCACGTCCAGCGTGGCCGTGGCGATGCGGGCGCGGGAGGCTGGGGAGCGGGCGTCCAGGGTGCGCATGTTGTGCAGCCGGTCGGCCAGCTTGATCACCAGGACCCGGACGTCCTTGCCGGCAGCGACGATCATCTTGCGGATGGTCTCGGCCTCGGCGACCTTGCCGTAGAACGCCTTGTCGAACTTGGTCACGCCGTCGACCAGGTGGGTCACCTCGGGGCCGAAGTCGCCGTGCAGCGTCTCCAGGGTGTAGCTGGTGTCCTCGACCGTGTCGTGCAACAGGGCCGCGACCAGGGTTGTCGTGTCCATGCCCAGCTCGGCGCAGATCTGTGCGACCGCGAGCGGGTGGGTGATGTACGGGTCGCCACTCTTGCGGAACTGGCCGCGGTGCATGTTCTCCGCGACGGCATAGCTGCGGCGCAGAACCCCGGAGTCGGCAGACGGGTGGATCGCGCGGTGCGTACGGGTCAGAGTGGTGACCGGATCGTCGTCATTGCCCTGAAAGCTCAGGAATGATCTCAGCCGCTGGGACAGCGGGGCTGTCGGCAGGGCACGTCCCAACGCGGCGCCGTGGCCGGCGTCGACGTCCACTCGGACCCCTCCTCACCGAATCACTGCGCCTAACAGATGCAGGCACCTTACGCGGTGTTGCCGTCGATTGCTCGGCAACGTCGCGGCGTGCCTTACAGCCTAAGCGAGCGGGCGTCACCCGAACGGTCAGTTACCGATGAGCGAACGGTCGAGTCTCTTCTCGACGCCGCGGCTTCGGCCCTGCTGAGCAGGGTAGTGAAGCGGGCTGCACCACGTGCCGGGGTTACCCAGTCACCGGAAGTTTCCACCAGCCGGGTGTCCGGGCGCTCCAGCCAGGCCAGGATGCGTTCACTTTCCTCAGCGGAGGCGGCCGGGACCGGACCCGGTCCGGGTAGGACCGTTTCGGCCGTCGCCCGGGCCAGGTCGAGGGTCGGCCGGGGATGCAACCGCGGTGGAGACGTCGCGGCGGCGGACAGCCGGCCGTGCCGGACCACGATGATCTCCCATCCGTACGCGTCGTTGCGCCGGGCCGCCACCAGCTCGCCGACCCGGGTGAGCGCCCCCAGCTTCTGCATCCGCACGGTGGCTCGCAGCAGCGCGACGAGCCGGGAACGGACGATGGCCGCCTCCTCGTAGCGTTGCCGGTCGGAGAGCGTCTCGATCCGGGCCATCAGAGCATCGACCAGCGGTTCCGGGTCGCCTTCGGTGGCGGTGCTGAACGGCAGGGCGGCGCTGAGGGCGTACTCGTGGGGGGTGATGCGGTGCTCGCAGGGTGCCGCGCATCGACCCAGCTCGGCCAGCGCGCAGGCGGGCGTGATCGTCCGGGTGGAGAGCTTGTGGGTGCACTGGCGCAGGGGCACCGCGTCGTAGACCCCGGCGGCGGCCAGCTCGGCGGTGCGTCGTGACGAGAACGGCCCCAGGTAGGCGGCGCCGTCGTCGGTGAGCTGACGCACCACGGACAGCCGCGGGTACGCCTCGGTGGTGAGCTTCAACCAGACGACCCGTTCCGGATATTTCGACCGGCGGTTGTACGGCGGGGCGTGCGCGGCGATGAGCCGTAACTCCCGGACCTCGGCCTCCAGCGAGTGGGCGCACTCGACGGCCTCCACCCGGGTGGCGGCGGCGATCATCTCGGACATCCGGGCCCGCTTCTCGCTCGCCGTGAAGTAGCTGCGGACCCGGGTGGCGATGTCCACCGACGTGCCGACATAGAGCGGGCGGTCGTCGGCGGCCCGGAACACGTAGACGCCGGGCACGTGCGGCAGGTCGTCGGCGAGGTGTCGTTTGCGCCGCTGGGTGGGGGTGACCGCGCGGCTGAACTCGATGGCGTCGCCGAGGGTGTGCACCTTGAAACTGCCCAGCCGCTCGATCAGCCCGTGCAGCACGTCGACGGTGGCCTTCGCGTCGTCCAGCGCCCGGTGCGTGGGCTGCACCCGGGCGCCGAAGAACTGGGCGAGCGTGCCGAGCTTGCGGTTGGGCACTTCGTCGCGGGTCAGCGCCCGCCGGGCCAGGGCGGCGGTGTCCAGCACCCGCACCTGCGGCCAGGTGTGCCCGTGTCGAGCGCAGGCGGCTTTGAGGAACCCCACGTCGTAGGGGGCGTTGTGGGCGACCAGC
Organism: Actinoplanes sp. NPDC051859; assembly: GCF_044452725.1. Taxonomy (NCBI): domain Bacteria; kingdom Bacillati; phylum Actinomycetota; class Actinomycetes; order Micromonosporales; family Micromonosporaceae; genus Actinoplanes; species Actinoplanes sp. NPDC051859. Next base: position 330,721 of record NZ_JBITBX010000002.1, read on the forward strand.
ACGGCGCCGCGGAGAAACTCGAGCAGGCTCGGCAGGACGGCCTCGATGGGTGGCGCTGGCGCGAGCATGGCCTCGGTGATGCCGGTCAGGACGGTGATGAACGGGGGCAGCCGTTCGCCCGGGTTGACCAGGGTGCCGAGAACGCCCAGCTCTTCTCCGGCGCGTACCTTGACCGCGCCGATCTCGGTGATGCCGCCGCCGTCCGGTGCACCGCCGGTGGTCTCGAGGTCGAGCACCACGAAGGTGGTGTCCCGCAGCGACAGCGCCGCCGGGTCGACCGAGCCGTCCGCGGTCAGGAGGGTGTCCAGAGTGCCCTGGACATATGCCGGTTGTGCCACGGCGGGGAATGTAGGGGTGGGGTACGACATTCTGCCGGGTCCGTACCCGAAAAGATCGGTTGCCTCCGCAAGCTTTCCGCAGCCCACGGTGGGAGAATAAGAAAATGTCCGCGCCGCACGAGTTCACCGACCGCCCCTCCGAGGCGCCCGCCCCGGTCGAGGCGGAGGCTGGGCTTGCTCTCGAAGCGGACGACGAGGCGCCCGAGCCAGCGCTGCCGGAGGCGGTCCGGCAGCGGATCACCGCGCTGACCGCAGCCGCACTGCCGGGCTTGCCCGCCGAGGAGATCCCGGTCGCGTTGCGGCGGGTGGCCCGGTTCGCCCCGAATCGCCGGGCTCGGCTCGGCGCTGCCGCGCTCGCCGCACAGCTCACCGCCGATCCGCTCTTCCGGCAGCGCATCGGCGGCAGGGTGGTCGGTGAAGCGGGCGACCTGGGTGCCGCCGTCGCCGGGGGGACGGCGCCCGCAGCAGCAGATCCCGTCGAAGTCGCGGCTCTGGCCTACCTGGCCCGGCCGGACGGCTGGCGAACCCTGATCGAGACAGCCGGGGAATCGGTGCGTGCCGAGACGGACATCGCCGCCGCGGCCCACCAGATTCGGGACGCCGAGCAGCGGGCCGCCCGGGCCGAGCACGACCGGGCCGTCGCCAAGGTGGAGGCGGACAAGCTCCGCGACGAGCTCGCCCGGGTGCGCGAGGAACTGGGTCAACTCCGCGAGGAAGCCCGGACCACGGCCCGCGCGCTGCGCGAGACGCAGGCGGCCCACAAACGGGCCAACGACCTGCTGGCTACCGAGAAGGGTCGGGTCGCCAAGGTGGCCGCGGACCATGACGCCGAGCTACGCCGGCTGCGGACGCGCCTGTCGGAAGCGGAGGCCGCGGCCGCCTCCGGCAAGCAGAGCGCCAAGGACGCCCGAGCTGCCGACGACGCTCGCCTCTGGCTCCTGGTGGAAACGATCGGGCAGGCCGCCTCCGGGCTGCGCCGGGAGCTGGCGCTCGGCCCCGCCGACAAACTGCCCGCCGACCTGGTCGCGGAGGTTGCCGCCGACAAGCCGGGCGCCCAGGAGCGGTCCCGGCCGCGGGCACAGGACACCGACGACCCGGGTCGGCTGGACCAGTTGCTGGCCCTGCCCCGCGCGCACCTGATCGTGGACGGCTACAACGTCACCAAGCGCGGCTTCGCCGAGATGTCGCTGGAGCATCAGCGCAAACGACTCATCACCGGGCTCGGCGGCATCGCGGCGCAAACCGGCGACGAAGTCACCGTGGTGTTCGACGGTGCCGAACGCGTACACGGCCTGCCGCCCGCGCCGCGCGGTGTCCGGGTGCTGTTCTCCCGCAAGGGCGATACCGCCGACGAGCTGATCAGGCAGCTGGTCCGGGCTGAGCCGGCGGGTCGCCCGCTCGTCGTCATCTCGTCGGACCGTGAGGTCGCCGACGGGGTTCGCCGCCACGGCGCGTACCCCATGGGCGCCGATTCTCTGCTGCGCAGGCTCGCCCGGTCCTAATTATTGTCGTACCCCCTCCATAGCGTGACTGTCACCGATGGTGGTCGGTCCGCGACAGGCACTTCCCCCGGATCGCGGTGCGGCCACCGCCGGGCACGAGGAGGAAGCGATGATCATCGACTGCGGCCGCTGCCCCGGTAGGGGGCGCGGATGCGAAGGATGCCTGATCAAGGCGATGGCCGACACTCCGGACGGCATCGGCGACCTCACGCCGGGCGAGCTGCGGGCCATCGAGGTTTTCGAGCTGGCCGGCTTCGAGATCGAGCTGCTGGAGACCCCCGAACCACCCGTCGAGGTCCCGATCTACCGCCGCCACGACCACGTGGCGTGATCATGAAGGGGTGCGCCCTAGGATGGGCGGTCCCGGCACCGACCAGGATGGAGACAGGGCGTGACCCCTCGGCTGTGGGCTGCCTGCACGCTGGGCGTGCTGCTGGTCGGCCTCATCGGGTACGCCGCCGTCACGATCCCCTGGCACCGACCACCCGCACCCCGCGCCGACCAACTCGCCGCGCTGAACGATCTCCCCGCCACGCAGGTGGCGAGAGCCCGGGAGTTTCACGCCGTCCTGCGGCCCGGGGCGTACGGCGGGCTGGTCATCGGCCTGCTCGGGGCGCTGGTGCTCGGACTCACGCCGCTGGGCGCGCGGTTGGTGACGTGGGCCGGGCGCCCGTTCGGTGACCACTGGATCGCGCAGGCCGTGCTCGGCGGGCTGCTGGTCGTGCTGGCCGCCGAGGTGCTGACCCTGCCGTTCGCGGTGTGGCGGCACACGGTCCTGGTGCGCTACGGCATCTCCACCCAGACCTGGGGGCCGTGGGCGGTCGACGTGCTCAAGTCATTCGCCGTCGGCGCGGTCATCGGCGCGCTGGCCCTGCTGGGCTTCTTCACCGTCACCCGGCTGTTCCCGCGCTGGTGGTGGGCGCTGGGAGCGGCCGGCGCGGCCGCGCTCGTGGTGCTGCTGTCCTTCGTGCTGCCCGTCCTGGTGGAGCCCGTCTTCAACAAGTTCACGCCGATGGCCGCCGGGCCGCTGCGCACCGAGCTGATGGACCTCGCCGACCGCGACGGCGTACCCGTCAAAGATGTTCTGGTCGCCGACGCCTCCCGCCGCACGCGCGCGGTCAACGCCTACGTCTCGGGTTTCGGCCCGACCCGGCGCATCGTCGTCTACGACACCATGCTCACCGAGGCGACCCCCGGCGAAGTGGTGTCCGTGGCAGCGCACGAGCTGGGCCACGCCAAACGCAACGACGTGCTCACCGGCACGATCATCGGCGCGCTCGGCGCCGCCGCGGCGGTGGTGGCGCTCTACCTGCTCGGCTCGCTCGGGTGGCTGCTGCGCTGGGCCGGCGTCGACGCCATGGGCGAACCGCGGGCGATCGCGCTGCTGCTGGCGCTGGTCACCCTCGCCGGCCTCGCCGGCGGCCCGGTGCAAGCACTCGTGTCCCGCCGGGTCGAGGCCCGCGCGGACGCCCACGCACTCGCGTTGACCGAAGACCCGGCCACCTTCGAGGCCATGCAGCGCCGCCTCGGCATGATCAACCTCTCCGACCCCGACCCGCCGGCCTGGGAGTACCTCATGTCCGCCTCGCACCCGTCCACCGTCGAGCGCATGGCCGCCGCCCGCGCCTACGCCAGGGGAGAGCGGTGAGCGCGCGGACCCTGCTGGTCACCAACGACTTCCCACCCAGGCCGGGCGGGATCCAGCAGTTCGTCCACAACCTGGCGGTGCGGCAACCCGGTGGCTCGGTCGTGGTCTACGCCTCCAGCTGGCGGGGCGCCGCGAAGTTCGACGCCGAGCAGCCGTTCGAAGTGGTCCGGGAGAAAACCGGCGTGCTGCTGCCCACCCCGGCCGTCGCCCGCCGAGCCGCGGAGATTGCCCGGTCCCACGACTGCGACAGCGTCTGGTTCGGTGCCGCGGCGCCCCTGGGGCTGCTGGCCGGCGGGCTGCGCAAGCGGACCGGCATCACCCGGGCGGTGGCGCTGACCCACGGGCACGAGATCGGCTGGGCCGCCCTGCCCGGCGCCCGGCACCTGCTGCGCCGCATCGCCCGGGACAACGACGTGGTGACCTACCTGACCGAGTTCCAACGAGTGCGGCTCGACCGGGCGCTGCACGGGCTCACCTCGCTGCAGCGGCTGACGCCCGGGGTGGACATCGACGCGTACCACCCGGAGGTTGACGGGTCTGCGGTGCGGGCGAGGCACGGGCTCAGCGACCGGCCGGTCGTGGTGTGCGTGTCGCGGCTGGTGCCCCGCAAAGGCCAGGACATGCTGATCCGGGCCATGCCGCAGATCCGGCGCCGGGTGCCGGGGGCGGCGCTGCTCATTGTGGGCGGCGGGCCGTACCGGGAAAAGTTGCAGGCGCTGGCCCGGTCCGAGGACGTCGAGTCCGATGTGGTCTTCACCGGCACGGTGCCGTGGGAAGACCTGCCGGCCCACTACGCGGCCGGCGACGTCTACGCGATGCCGTGCCGGACCAGGAGCGCTGGTCTGGACGTGGAAGGCCTGGGCATCGTCTACCTGGAGGCGTCGGCCACCGGACTGCCCGTGTTGGCCGGTGACTCCGGCGGTGCACCCGACGCCGTTCGAGACGGCGAGACCGGCTATGTGGTGGGCGGCCGCGACGTGCCCGCGATCGCCGACCGGCTGGCGGGACTGCTGGCCGACCCGGCTGCCGCCCGGCGGATGGGAGCGGCCGGCCGGGCCTGGGTCGAGCGCGAATGGCGCTGGGAAACCAAGGCGGCCGAACTCACCCGCCTCACCACCATGTCGGAGAACTCATGACGTCAGCGCGCGGTGAGCTGAGCCTGCGGCCGATCACGGGACTCGACGAACTGGACCGCTTCAACCACCTGCCGTACGTCCTCAACGCCGAAATTCGTACGGACCTTGCCGAGGGCCGCCGCCGACCGGAGTGGCTCTGGCTCGCCCTGCGCGACGATCACGTGGTTGCCCGCGCGGGTTGGTGGTCGCGTCCCGGCGACGAGCAGCCGCTCATCCTGGACATCTTCGACCTGGCCGGCGACGTGGAGGACGGCGTCCGTCTGTTGCAGACAGCCCTGCCCGCGGTGGTCCCGGCGGGCACGACGCCGCCGGAGCACAGCCGATTCCTGCCGCCGGACTGGCGCGACGACCCGGCCACCCGGATCGCCGCCGAGCGGCGGATGACAGCCCTGCGCCAGGTCGGCGCCGAGCTGTTCGTCGAACGGCTCCGGCTCGAATGGCGACCCGGCGCGCCGATTCCCGCGGACAGCGGACGGCTCACCTTCCGGCCGGTCCGCGACCCAGCGGAACTGATCGGCCTCATGACACTCGTCCTAGACAGCACCCTCGACGCGCACAGCCGCGACGACCTGACCCGGATGAGCCCCGAACAGGCCGCCCACGAGCAGTACCACGGCGAACTCGCCCGCTACACCAGCCCGCACGATTGGTGGCAGGTCGCGACGCTGGCGGACGGTGAGCCGGTCGGGTTCGTGATTCCCGCGCACAACGGCTACAACCCGATCATCGCCTACGTGGGGGTGGTGCCCGCGCAGCGCGGCCGGGGCTACATTCACGACATCCTGGCAGCGGGAACCCGCCTGCTCGCCGCGCAGGACGTGCCGAGGATCCGCGCGTCCACCGACGTCGGCAACGCGCCCATGGCCGCCGCTTTCGCCCAGGCCGGCTACGTCACCTTCGAGCGTCAGATCGACATGGTCTGGCGCTAGGGAGTCGGCGGCAAGGGCAGGGGCAGCCCGGGGAGGCCGTCCAGGCTGGTCGCGATGAATTCTTTCTTCTCGAAGTACGCGCTGAGGGACTCGTCGTCCTCCCGCGCGAACCGTTTGCCGTGCAGGTCACGATCACCGTCGTAGGTCAGCAGCGGCACGGCGTAGCCGCACGAGTCGCGGATCAGCTCGGCCCGGACGACGATGATCGCGCGAAGGCCGTGCTCGGTGGGATCGATGTGGGGGAAGTGCGCGAGGAAATCCGTCCAGCGTGGATCGTCCCGGAAGACCGGCTCGCCGCGGCCGTGGAGCCGTACGATATTGGGCGGTCCCTGGAAAGCGCACCACATCAGCGTGACGCGGCCGTTCTCGCGCAGATGCGCGATGGTCTCGGCGTTGCTGCCGGCGAAGTCCAGGTAGGCCACAGTCAGCTCGTCGAGAACCGCGAAGGAGCCGACGAGCCCCTTCGGTGACAGATTGACCGTGCCCGAACCGGACAGCGGCGCCGTCGCGGTGAAAAAGATCGGTTGGGCTTCGATGAACTCCCGGAGCCGGCCGGAGATGCGCTCATGTGTCTTCCCCATGCGGGCATTCTCTGCGGGACACGCCACCGCCCGCCACCCCGGCCGGGGCAGCGGGCGGATCCGCGCGTGGTCAGAACTTCGGGGCGTCCGGCGCCTCGAGCAGGCCCAGCCGCAGCGCCGTCATCAGCGCCTGAGCCCGGTTCGCCGCGCCCAACTTCTCATACAGCTTGGAGATGTGCGTCTTGGCCGTGGACTCCGAAACGAACAGCTGCTTGGCGATGCCCGCCACGCTCATGCCGTCGGCGAGCAGGCGCAGCACCTGGCCCTCGCGCGGCGACAGCTGCGGTCCCGACGGGGCCAGCCGGCGCTTCATCGCCTCAGCCAGGTCGGCCGCCGTGAATGCGCTGGGCGCCGACGCGGCATGCCGGGCTGCCGCGACGACCTCATCGGCCGGGGCGGTCTTGGGCACGAAAGCGCTGGCCCCCGCCTCGAGCGCGCCGAAAAGCTGGTCGTCGCCGGCATACATCGTGAGGACCACGATGCCCATGTTGGCGTTGTTCTTGCGGAGCGCGCGAGTGGCTTCGAGACCGCTGCCGTCCGGCAGGCGCAGGTCCATGATCACTACGTCGGGCTGGAGCGCGCCGGCCTGGCGGACGGCCTCGGCGGCCGTGGCTGCCTCGCCGACCACCTCGAACTGGCGGTCCCGCTCGAACGCGTGCCGCAGCCCCTTACGGATCAGGTCGTGATCGTCGACGAGAAGCACCTTCGTGCGGGTCGTCGGCATCGGACTGGTCGACATGCTCGGGTTACTCCCCTTCTGGTGCGGAAACGCTATCCCGCACGCTATCGCGCCGAGCGGAGGTTCCGAGCACTACCGCAACGGTTGTCCCGCTGGGGTGTCGTGGTCTGATCTCCAGCCGGCCTCGGATACGTTCCGCCCTCTCGGCCATGATCGCAAGGCCGTAGCGCCCGTCTGGGCGGTCGTCGGCGAAGCCCTTGCCGTCGTCAGAGACCTCGATCTCCGCGTACGGCGGGTCGACCGTGCAGGTCACCCACAGATTGGACGCGCCAGCATGTTTGCGCGCGTTGGTGATCGCCTCCTGCGCGATCCGCAGCAGCTCCGCCTCGGTCGCCGCCGGCAGCCGGGCGGTGGACTCGTCGAAGGTGAAGTGCACCCGCAGCCCCGCCGAGGTACCCAGCGTGCGGGCGTACTCGGCGATCGCCGCCGCCAAACCGCCGTTGCGGTCCACCTCGGAACGCAGCTCGAACAGGCTCAGCCGCAGCTCCGTGATGACCCGGGTGACCTCGCCGCGCAGGTCCCGCAGCTCCTGGGCGGTCTCCTCCGCGCCCTCCGGCAAGGTGGCCTGCGCGTTGTCGATGCCGTACCCGACCATGACGAGTTCCTGCGCCACCCCGTCGTGAATTTCCCGGGCGAGTCGCTGACGCTCCTCATTGGTCGCCAACGAGCGCACTTCGTCGAACAGCAGCGCGGCCTCCAGCCGCAGAGCAGCCGGGCCGGTCACCTCGGTCACCCGCGCGATCACCGCAGACGGGTACGCGCTGGGCACGTCCGCCTCGAGGATCACCAAGCCGATCGTACGGACTCCCGCGACCAGCGGCACCACCAGCGACGAAGCCTCACCGCCCTGATGCGACCGGGCCTGCGACCGGGACGCGGTCTGCGGCTGCTGGGTGGCCCACGCGTCCGCAATCGCCGAGTCCGCGTCCAGTGTCACCTCCCAGTCGACCCGCTCGGCGCCGGTCTGGGCCAGGACAACCAGTCGCCCGCCGCCGCTGGCCGAAAGCACGGCCGCGCGGTGCCCGGGTGCGACGACGCGCAGCTCCTCGAGCAGGTGCTCGGAAATGCCGCCCGGGTCCAGGGTCGCGCCGGGAAGCGAACGGGCCACGCTGCGCAGTTGGGTCAGGAGCCGGGTCGCTTCCGCGTACGGCTGCGGTTTGTGCTCTGCCGGCGCCATGAGCTGCCGCATCGTGTCCGCGGCGAAGGTGACGATCGCGCCCAGCACCAGCCACTGTCCGCCCGCCGCGAGATAGCCCGGCTGGGTGATGATCGAATCGCCGTCCTCGACGATCACCCCACCGATCACCATCGCCACCGCTGCCACCCCGAGCAGCGCGGCGCCCTCGGTCGGCCGCCGCCGCAACGCCGCGGTCAACAGCGGGACCGCCAGGTACGGAAGGACCGCCTCGGCCCCGAACCCGAACGACACCGTGCCCGAGATGTTCGCGGCCATCGCGACCGACCCGGCGGCCAGCCCCGTCACCGCGACCTCAGCCACCCGGCCCAGCGGCGCAGCCACCCGGTGATGCGGCAGGAAGAACGCCGGCAGCGCCGCAACCAGCAGCAACGCGATCCAGCGCAGCTGCCCGGTGTCCTGCGTCGCGATCAGCGTGAGCGCGGCAACGAGGGCGAGCATGACGAGACGGGCGGCCACCGCGAGCGGGTGGACGCGCACGAGGACGCTGGCTGAGGCGGGCACGTGACGGATCGTAGCCGCCTCATCGGGAATCGGCCCATCGCCCGATGTGCTCGCGGGTCCGGCTCCGCTCTGGCTCCGCTCTGGCTCCGCTCTGGCTCCGCTCGGCCTAGCTTCGGTTCCGCTCGGCTTTGCTCCGGCTCTTGCTCCGGCTGTGCTCCGGTGGACGACCTTCGGCTTTACTCCGCTGGACGACCTCCGGCTTTACTCCGCTGGACGAGCTCGGGCGCCATCGGTGGGAGGCTCTTGGTCACATCCGGCGCGGCACGGGGTAGCCTGCCTGCCATGGCGGACACCTCGACGCAGTCCATCCAGGTACAGGCGCCCCTCGACCAGGTGGCCGCGGTGATCTGCGACTTCCCCCGCTACCCGGAGTGGGCGGACGCGATGAAGCGGGTGGAGGTCCTCGAAGAATACGAGGACGGCTACGCGGCCCAGGTCCGCTTCGTCATCGACGCAGGGCCGCTCTCCGACGATTACACCCTCGAGTACGCGTACGCCGAGGACCTGTCCCGCATCGAATGGCACCTCGTCGCGCCGTCCAAGATGCAGAAGACCCTGACCGGCTCGTACGACCTGGTCGAGGCCGCCGACGGCACGACGACGGTGACGTACTCCCTCGAGGTGGAACTCATCATCGGCATGATCGGCATGCTGAAACGCAAAGCCGAGAAAATGATCATGGATACGGCACTCAAGGAGCTCAAGCGCCGCGTCGAAGCCCTCGCCCGCTCCTGACGCTGCCCCGATCCCGCTTGTTGTCGCGGCAAGGTCGGGCTGGCCGTTGCGGTAACGGTTCGCCTGGTCATGGGCGGGTCCGGCTGGGTTTGGGGGCGGGTCCGGCTGGTTGTGGGGGCGGGTCCGGCTGGTTGTGGTGGCGGGTCCGGCTGGTTGTGGTGGCGGATTCCCCTCGTCGTTGCGGCGAAGGCCAGGCTGGCTTGGTGGCGGGTCTCGCTGGTCACGGGCGGTGAGTCCGGCTGGTCGTAGTGGCGGGTCTCGCTGGTGCTCGTGACGTGTCCCACCCGGGTCGTCGTCGTGTGCCGGTGGCGTCGCGATCCGGACTGGGATCGCGGTCATGGTTGGGCGGGGTGCCATGTTCGGCGCTTCGGCGTCGGGAACGGTCGGACCTGCGAGCAGTTGTCCACAGCGGTGCGGTTATCCACAACCGCGACCTGGCGCCGGCGGCATTGTGCGGGCGGCGGCACAATAGCGGCGAACGTCCATTGCGGCGGCGGCGTGGCGCGCCGCCACTGGCGGCACGACGGCAGGGAGCAGCGCGATGACAGGGACCACCGGGTCGGCCCGCGAGGAAGCCGAGCGGCTCGTCGCCGCCCTGCTCGCTCGAGCCACGCAAAGCGGTCGCGGCGGCCTGGGTGATCTGCTCGGCCCATTCCTTTCCGGTACGGGCACACCGCACCACAAAAGCAGCACCGGCTGGGCCACCGGCACGGCCGAATGCTGCGTCTGCCCCATCTGCCGAGCGATAGCCGCCCTCCGTGATCCCACCCCCGAAACCGCCGAACGCCTCGCCACCGGCGCCGCCGACCTGGCCGGCGGCGTAGCCACCCTGATGCGTGGCCTCTCCGCCATCGTCGGCGCCACCACCGTCACCCCACGCCCGACGCCCACCGCCGACCCCCCATCCGCGCCGCGCCCCCAACCCACCCCAGACCAGGCCTGGTCCACCGCCACCCGCGCGGCCCACAACTCTCCTGCGCGAGGCTCCAGTGCCGAAACTCGGCCGGATGCACAGCCAGGCAGAGTCGACGACGCTGACCCATGGGCCGCCGCGGTTCGCGCACCTGCCCCACCGCGTTCGCCGGCCCCACCTCGGCCCACCGCTTCGCCTCGTCCGCTGGTTCCGGAGAGTGCCGCCGAAAGCTCGGCCGCAGTGCAGGCAACCGACGACGCTTGGCCGGAGTCAGCCGACGCGGGCCAGGGGAGCACCCGACCCAGGGACCCCTGGGCTGCAGCAACTCGCAGTGCTCCCCGGCGAGACAAACCGGCCCGATCGGACAGCGGACCCCGGCAAAGCAGCGCCCACACCGACGACGCGGAGGGGCCGGGCGGCGCGGAGGGGCCGGGCGGCGCGGAGGGGCCGGGCGGCGCGGTTGCGTCGGGCAATGTGGTGGGGCAGCAGGACGATGCGGTTCGGCAGGACGATGCGGTTCGGCAGGACGATGCGGTTCGGCAGGACGATGCGGTTCGGCAGGACGATGCGGTTCGGCAGGACGATGCGGCTGTGCGCGGAACCTCGGTTTCGCCCGACGCCCGCGAAGCTGGGGCGCGGCAGCCGGGATCGGATGATGACGGGTCGCGTTCCCGTTGATCGGGCACGCCGGTGCTGCTTGTGGGGACGCCTCGACCCGTACCTGAAGGATTCGTTGAAGCGCACCCAGCCGGCGGACCGCGACAAGGCTGCGCGATGGAACGAGGGCGGGATGACGCAGACGGGGATTCGCGGGAGGAAAGCGCCGTGGCGAGATCGGATGGCGTAGATCATGATGAAGCGCCGTAGGCGGATGAGTGGGACTAAGGGGGCACGGTGACGCTGACCATCGGGATCGACGTCGGCGGCACGAAGGTGGCCGGCGGGGTGGTCGACGATCAGGGCCGAGTGATCGCGCAGACGCGGCGGGAGACGCCGGCGGAGGATCCGGCGGGGACGCGGGACACGATCGTGGCGGTGGCCGCCGAGTTGGCGGCGCAGTATCCGGCGGCGAAGGCGGTCGGCATCGGGGCTGCGGCCTGGATTGATGCGGCCGGGGCAACGGTGCTGTTCGCGCCGAACCTGGCGTGGCGGGACGAGCCGGTGCGCGATCACGTGGCGAAGGCCGTGGGGCTGCCGACCGTGCTGGAGAACGACGCGAACGTGGCCGCCTGGGCGGAGTTCCGGTTCGGGGCGGCGCGGGCTGCCGACGACTCGATGGTGATGATCACGGTCGGGACCGGGATCGGTGGTGGGATTGTTCTGGGCGGTGGGCTGTGGCGTGGCGCGAACGGGATCGCGGGCGAGCTGGGTCATATTCAATCCGTGAACGGTGGTCATCCCTGCGGCTGCGGTCGGCTGGGTTGTCTCGAGCAGTACGCGAGCGGTAATGCGCTGGTGCGGTTCGCGCGGGCCGGTGCGCGGCAGGAGCCCGGGCGGGCCGGGGCGCTGCTGGAACTCGCGGGCGGTGATCCGGAGCTGATCAGCGGCCGGATGATCACCGAGGCGGCGCAGCGGGGCGACGGGGTGGCCCGGGACGCGTTCGCGCAGATCGGGTACTGGCTGGGGGTGGCGATGGCCGATCTGGCCCAGACGTTCGATCCGCAGGTGCTGGTGGTTGGTGGCGGCGTCATCGATGCGGGGGAGCTGCTGATGGGGCCGACGGAACGGACCTATCGGGAACAACTGGCCCAACGTAACCGGTTCCCGGTCGCCGAGATCAAGGCCGCGGAGACCGGTAACACCGCTGGGGTGCTCGGGGCGGCCGACTTGGCTCGGCGGATCTGAAGGAGACGACGTGTCCGGGGTCCCGCTGCGGGTGCTGAGCTACAACGTGCACGGTCTGCGTGACGACCGGGCGGCCCTGATCGAGCTGGTCCGCGCGGCCGCCCCGGATGTGGTCATCGTGCAGGAGGCGCCGCGGCGGTGGCGGTGGCGGCACAAGTGTGCGGCCCTGGCCGATGACTTCGGCATGGTGGTCGCGGCGGGTGGGCTGCCGTCGCTGGGCAATCTGCTGCTGGTGAGCCTGCGGGTGCGGGTGCACGACACCTGGTGCCTGCGCTATCCGTTGACGCCGGGCCGGCACTTGCGCGGGGCGGCGTTCGCTCGCTGCTCGGTGCGCGGCGGGCAGTTCACCGTCTCCGGTTCGCATCTCGCCACCGACCCCGCCGAGCGTCCCGACCAGGCGGCGCAGTGGAAAGCGGCGCTGTCTGTCGTGGAGGGTCCGTTGATCGCGGGCGGCGACCTCAACGAGGGGCCGGGTGGGGGAGCCTGGCGGACCGTCGCCGACGGGTTGGTGGACACCGGCGGGCGGGGTGGGGGTGCGGCGCTGACCTTCCCGGCGACCCTGCCGCGACAGCGCCTCGACGGACTCTTCGTCTCCGCGGACATCGAGGTCGCCCGCTACGACGTGATCGACTCCGACGTCGCCCGGCGGGCCAGCGACCACCTGCCGGTCTGTGCGGATCTTTTGCTGCCGACCGATTGAGGCTGCCCGCGGGTTCTGCGAGGATGCCTCGATGCACGACACCCCGGATCTCGCCGACCGGCACGACGCGGTCTGTGTGATCGGTGCCGGCGGGAGCGGCCTCGCGGCCCTGAAGAACCTGCGCGAGCAGGGATTCTCCGTGGACTGCTATGAGCGGGAGACGTCCGTCGGTGGCGCGTGGAACTGGCGCCACGATCGCAGCCCGGTGGCGGCGGGCACCCACCTGGTGACGTCCCGGCCGCTGACCGAGTTTCCCGACTTCCCGATGCCGGACGACTGGCCGGACTATCCGCACCACAGTCGGTTCCTGGCCTACCTCGAACGCTACGCCGATCATTTCGGGCTGCGCGACAGCATCTGGTTCGGGACCGAGGTGGTGGCGGTGACGCCGGTCGGCGACGGCCGGTGGGACGTCACCACCCGCGGCACCGGCGGCGGGGACGAGCGCATCCAGCGGTACGCGGCCGTGGTGGTCGCGACCGGCCACCTCTGGTCACCGAAGCCGTGGGACGTGGACGTGTCCGGCTACCGGGGGCAGGTTCTGCACGCCTCCGCCTGCAAGGACCCGGCGCAGCTGCGCGGCCGGAAAGTGCTGGTGGTCGGCGGCGGCAACACCGGCTGCGACCTCGCCGTGGCTGCCGCCCCACAAGCCGACACGGTGTGGCACTCGACCCGACGCGGCTACTGGTACGCGCCCGCCTACGTGTTCGGCCGCCCCGCCGACCAAATCGCCGCGTTGCTGCAGCGGTGGCGGCTGCCCCTGCGTGTCCGGCAGTGGATCTACGCGCGGACGGTGCGGCTCACCACCGGCGACGGCTCCCGCTTCGGGCTGCCGGCGCCGGACCACCGGCCGTACGAGAGCCATCCGGTGGTGAACAGTCAGCTCGTTCTCCACGTGGGCCAGGGTCGGATCAGCCCGATGCCGGACGTCGTGCGGTGCAGCGGCACCACGGTCGAGTTTGCGGACGGGCGCCGCGTCGACCCTGACCTGGTCGTCCTCGCGACCGGCTATCTGCCGCGGTTCGACTTCCTCGCGCCGGAGCTGCTCGACGCCGACGCGGACGGCAAGCCCGATCTGCACCTGCACGCGTTTGCCCGGCGGCATCCGACCCTGGCCGTGGTCGGCCTCGTCCAAGCCGACGGTGGACTGCTGCCGGTGGCCCATTGGCAGAGTGTGGCTGTCGCCCGCTGGCTGCGGCTGCGCCGGGAGAGCCCGGACCGGGCCGCGGCGGTGCAGCAGCAGGAGTCGACGCGGCCGCTGCGCTCGTGGGTGCGGCAGCGGATGGTCCCGTCGTCCCGGCACTGGTTCGAGGTGAGCTTCGTCAGCTATCTGCGCGCCCTCGAAGGCCTGCTGGAACGGCTGGAGCGGGCATGATCGTGCGGTTCGCGGACTGGACCCGCCCGGTGCCGCCGGTGCGTCGGGAGGTGCTCAGCGCCCTGCCCCACCCCGACGAGGGTCGTCCGCCGCTGCTGTTCGTGCCGGGGCTCGGACATGGCGCCTGGGCTTTCCGGGAGCATTGGCTCGGTCACGTGGCCGAGCGGGGCTTTCCGGCGTACGCCCTCAGTCCGCGAAAGAACGGGACACTGCGGGCGTACGCGCATGATGTGGTGCAGGCCGCCGCTGCCTTGCCTCGGCAGGCGGTGCTGGTGGGCCACGGCACCGGTGCCCTCGTCGTCGCGCATGCGCTGGGCCGCTATCCCGCCCGGGCCGCCGTGTTGGCTGCCCCGGTGGTGCACGGCTGGTCTGCGCTGGGCGCCATGCTGCGTGCCAACCCGGTCGGCACGCTGCCGGCCCTGTTCGGCGGGCACCTTTCCCTCGCCGCTGGGCAGCTCTTCGGCGAAGAATCCACGGCAGTCGACGCGACCGTCGCCCGTCTGGTGCGGACGCCCGCCGCGACCTGCCGTTCCCTGCTGCGGGCGCCCGAGCCGGGCCGCCCGGTGGGGGCACCGCCGGTGCTGGTGTTGGGTAGTCCGGACGACCGGATCGTCACCCGGGCGGCACTGGATCGGGCGGCGGCCCGGCACGGTGGTGGCGCCCCGCTGCTGTTCCCAGGCATGGGGCACGCGCTGATGCTGGAAACTCGCTGGAAGGAGCCTGTGGATGCCCTCCTGGACTGGCTCGTGAAGGAGCTCGCACGGTAGGAACCTTGACTGCAGTCTGACGAGCGGATCCGGTACTGTCGGCGGCCATGGTCAGTCCGGTCACCTCCGAGCGCCCGCAGCCCGCCGAGGCGGAGCCCGCGCCCGCTCAGTCGCGCTGGCGGCGTGCCTGCACGCACCTGCCCGCTGCAGGCGTCTACCTCGGGTTCGCGCTGATCGTCATGGGTGGCTATCTGAGCGCTCCGAACGCGATCATCTCTGACCATCTGGAGAGTGACAACACCTGGTTCCAGTGGCTGCTCGCGCACGGGGCGTACTCGGTTGAGCACCTGAGCAACCCGCTGTTCTCGCATCAGCAGAACGCGCCGGACGGCGTGAACATGATCGCGAACACGTCGGTGCTCGGTGTCACCCTGCCGATGGCGCCGGTGACCCTGATCTTCGGGCCACGTGTCGCGTACCTCGTCTGGATGATCGGTGCCCTCGCCGGCACGGCCTTCAGTGGCTACTGGGTGCTGCAGCGCTACCTGGTGAAGTCCCGGGTCGCGGCGTTCCTCGGCGGCGCCTTCATCGGTTTCGCGCCGGGCATCGTGCACCACGCCAACGGCCAGCCGAACTTCATCTCCAACTTCCTGCTGCCGCTGATCGTCGCCCGGGTCGCCCGGCTGGGCATCGACGGCCGGTGGCGCCGCGACGGCCTGATTCTCGGCGGTCTGGTCACCTACCAGCTCTTCCTCAACGAGGAGCTGCTGCTGATCACGGCGGTCGGCTGCCTGGTCCTGACCATCACGTACGCGCTCCTGAACCGGGCCGAGGCGCGGCGGCGGTGGGCGGACTTCGGGCGGGCGCTCGGGGTGACCGCGGTGGTGGCGGGTGTGCTGTGCGCGTACCCGATCTGGTTCCAGTTCAACGGCCCGGGCTCGTTCTCGGCCCTGCCGCTGTTCGTGGACTGGGGCGAGGACCCGATGGCGTACCTGACGTTCGCCCGGGACACCGTCGCCGGCACTCCCGAGTCTGAGCTGGTCGTCGGGCGGACCGAGCAGAACAGCTGGTTCGGGCCGCCGCTGGTGTTGCTGCTGCCCCTGCTGGCCGCCTTCCTGTGGCGGCGGTCGCTGGTGGCCCGGGTAGTCGTCGTGACCGGCATCGCCGGCTTCCTGCTCTCGTTGGGTCCGGCGCTGCGCTTCAACGGCGAGCTCACCGAGATCCACGGTCCGTTCGCGGCGATGCCGGAGCACATGCCGGTGCTCGGCCTGCTCATGCCGAGCCGGTTGACCTTCGTGGTGATCGCGGCGACCGCGGTGCTGCTCGCCCTGGCCTGGGAGCACCTGCGCTGGCAGGTTGGCAAGGTGCCGGTGGCGCGGGTGCTCGTCGCCGTCGCGTTGCTGCCACTCATCCCGACCCCCGTGCCGACCCACGGGGACGAGGGGACGCCGGAGTTCATCACCTCGGGCGCCTGGCGTCCGTACCTGCAGGAGGGCGAGACCCTGGTGCCGGTGCCCCTGCCCAGCGCCTGGGTCGGCCGCGACAGCCTGAGCTGGAGTGCGGTGGCGCGCCAGGAGTTCCGGATGCCGGAGGGCTACTTCCTCGGCCCGGACCCGGAGGGGATCGGCCGGATGGGGCCGGCCCGGGACAGCTGGTTCAGCTATTTCGTCACCGAGACCTACCGGACCGGGCAGGCGCCGCAGCTCGATGAGGCCCAGCGGGAGACCGTCAAAGCCGAGGTGCAGCGCTGGCGGCCCGGCGTGCTGGTGATGCGTGCGGACCGGCAGCACGAGCAGATGCGCGCCCTCGTGGAACAGGTCTACGGCCCCGCCAGGCAGGACCGGGACGTCTGGGTCTGGACGCCCTGACCCGCCGGTTCAGCGCCGCAGCCGGGCGGCCAGCCGTCCGGTGCGGTCCAGGGCGGTGAGGTAGGCACGGGCCCAGGCCAGGATGTCGTGGCGGGTCAGGTGGGCGCGCATGGCGGTCATCCGCCGCTCCAGGTCGGCCGGGTCGGCCTCCATCGCGCGCAGCAGCGTGTCCTTGAGTCCGTCGACGTCGTGCGGGTTGACCAGGAAGGCGTCCTCGAGTTCCGCCGCGCAGCCGGTGAACTCGCTGAGCACCAGCGCGCCGGAGGCGTCCGCGCGGGCCGCCACGTACTCCTTGGCGACCAGGTTCATGCCGTCGCGCAGCGGGGTCACGATCATCACGTCGGCGGTCTGGTAGAGCGCGGCCAGGTCGGCGCGGTCGAACGGCTGGTTGAGGTAGTGGATGGCGGCTTCGCCGACCCGGCCGTACTCGCCGTTGATCCGGCCGACTTCGCCCTCGATCCGGTCGCGGAGGACCCGGTAGTTCTCCACGCGTTCCCGGCTCGGCACCGCGACCTGCACCATCACCGTGTCGCGGACCTTCACCCGCCCGTCGTGCAGCAGCTCGCTGTACGCGGTCAGCCGATGCTCGATGCCCTTGGTGTAATCCAGCCGGTCCACGCTGAGCAGCACCCGCCGGGGCCGGCCGAGGTCGGCGCGCAGCTGCTCGGCTCGGTCCCGGACATCGGGGCGGGCGGCCAGCGCCTGCATCTCGGCCACGTCGATCGAGACGGGAAAGGCGCCGGTGCGCACCGTACGGCCGTCGAGGGTGATCTGGTCGTTGGCGGTGACCTGCGCGCCGAGCAGTTTGACGGCTAGTTGGGCCACGTTGTGCGCCGCCTGCGGCCGTTGGAAGCCGACGAGGTCCGCGCCGAGCATGCCGCGGAGTAGTTCGATGCGCCGGGGGAGCTGCATGAACAGTTCGGGTGGCGGGAACGGCACGTGCAGGAAGAAGCCGATCCGTACGTCCGGGCGGAGCTGGCGCAGCAGCGCGGGGACGAGTTGCAGGTGGTAGTCCTGCACCCAGAGCACCCCGCCGGGCTCGACGACCTCGGCGGCTGCCTGGGCGAAGCGCCGGTTGACGTCTCGGTAGGTCTCCCACCAGCCGCGGTGGAAGACGGGTTGCTCGACGGCGTCGTGATAGAGCGGCCACAGCGTGGAGTTGGCAAACCCTTCGTAGTAGCCGCGCAGTTCCGGCTCGGACAGAGCCAGGGAACGCAACCGCAGGCTGCCGACGTCGGCGAGGGTGGGGGCGGTGCCGACGCCGCCGGCCCAGCCCACCCAGGTGGCGGGGGTCTGTTGCAGGATGGCGTGCAGAGCGCTCGCGAGACCGCCCGGGCTGCGTCGCCACTCGCAGGCACCGTCGGGTGCGGTGCTGTCGTCGAGGGGGAGGCGGTTGGCGACGACCACGAGCGAGCTCTGGCGCATTCACGAGACGTTAATGGATGACTACCCAGAGATACAATGGTGGAGATCTATTTCCCGCGCGGTCCGGGCTCAGACCACCGCGCCGTCGTCGAAATCGTCATCGTCGTCGCCCGACCGCAGCCGCCAGACCAGGGTGACGGCGCCCGCGACGATCGCGGTGAAGCCGACCAGGGTGACGAGGTTGCGGTCGATCGGCAGCAGGGTGGGAAACAGGAACAGCACGAAACCGAGCACGACGCCCGCCACGCCGGCGATGGCGTACTTCGAGATGTGCGGCAGCGGCGGCGGGGGCGGCGGCACGTAGCGGTCGTCGTCGTCGCCGTCCGGCCCGGTGCCGAAGGTGTCCAGCCCGTCCAGCAGCGTCGGCTCGTCGACCTGGTCGGTGCGGCGCCGGTTGAGTTGGATGCCGGAGATGTCGGTGGCCGACGTCAGCTTGTCGCCCGGCTCGGCCGGCGGCTCCGCGACCTTGCCGCGGTCGATGCCTTCCGCGGCGGGCCACGGCGGGGTCGCCGGGTCGACGGTGTGGAAACCCGCGACGAGCTTGGCCCAGGCGGCGTCGACCTCGTTCTGGTCACCGTCCTTGCGCTCGTCCGGGCGCGGGGGCGGTGGGGTCGGCACGGTGCCTCCGGTCAGCTTGTGCAGGTGCTCTCGGGCCGCGTCCAGATGGGCGCGGTCCACGTAGAGCCGGTCGGTGGGGCGGGCCGGCAGCGTGGTGGCCCGCAGGATCGGGTTGAGATCGGCGGACGGTTGGAGGTATGCGGCGATGCCGCCGGCCGCCAGGACGTCGAGCAGGTGCTCGCCGACCCGGGGATCGACGTCACCCGCAGCCGCGTAGTCGGCCGCGTCCAGCCCGTTGTCCCGCCGCCCCCGGCGGGCGCCACCCGCAGACACCCCTGCACACTCCTCGCCCCGCGCTGCCCGCGCGTGCCTTGAATGGTGACACGAGAGGTGCCGCTTGCGGGAGTGCGTTGTGGCGTGCCGCTCCCGCTTCGTACGCTTTCCCTGCCTCATGGACCGCGGAGTGCGGGAAAGGACCTCAGTGTTCTACTGGCTGCTGAAGTACGTGGTGCTCGGACCTGTCCTGAAATGCCTTTTCCGCCCCGATGTTGTGGGGCTGCAGCACGTGCCGTTGACGGGTCCGGTGATCCTGGCCTGCAACCATCTCTCGTTCTCCGACTCGATCTTCACACCCCTGATCATGCGACGGAAGGTGACATTCGTCGCCAAAGCCGAGTACTTCACGGGTAAGGGGATCAAGGGCTGGCTGATGCGCCAGTTCTTCGTCAATACCGGGACCATCCCGGTGGACCGTTCGGGCGGCAAGGCGGCACGCGCGGCGCTGGACACCCAGTTGCGGGTGCTGCGGTCCGGTAACATCGCCGGCATTTACCCGGAGGGCACTCGCTCGCCCGACGGCCGGCTCTACCGCGGGAAGACGGGAGTCGCCCGGCTCGCTCTGGAGAGCGGAGCCCCGGTCGTGCCGGTGGCGCTGCTGAACACCGACGAGATCCAACCCACCGGCACGCTCATTCCCAAGATCAAGCGGGTCAAGCTGCGGATCGGCGCACCCCTGGACTTTTCCCGGTACGCCGCCTCGGCCGGTGACCGCTTCGTCGAGCGCGCGGTCACCGACGAGATCATGTACGAGCTGATGACCCTCTCCGGCCGCGAGTACGTCGACGTGTACGCCGCATCGCTGAAGACCTCGGTGGAGGCACCCCGCCCCGTCGCCCCGGCGTTTGAGCAGGTGCAGGACCGGGCACGCTGATCAGGTCCCGAGGAGGTCGCCATGCCCGCAGCCGAGGACCTGCCCCGCACCCTGCAGCGGTCGTCGAAGAAGGCCCAGCACACGTACGCGAAGACCCACGACTCCGCCGTCGAGCAGTACGGCGAAGGCGAGCGTGCGCACCGCACCGCGTTCGCCGCGGTGAAGCACTCCTTCGAGAAGGTCGGTGACCACTGGGAGGCGAAGGCCGAGAAGGGTCCGAGTGACGACGGCGGCCTCGGCCGGGAGGCGCGGCACAAGGGTGGCGTCGACGCGAATGCCAGCAAGGCGCACCTCATGGACGTCGCGAAGCGGCTGGAGATCCGCGGGCGTTCCCGGATGACGAAGCCTGAGCTGGTCGATGCCATCCAGCAGGCCAACAAGCGCAGCGACCGCCAGGCTGACGCACGCTGACGCCGGGGTTCAGGCCCCGGCGTCCATTGCCCGCCACCGGGCCAGGTTGTGCTTCGCGTCCACCAGGGCGTCGTGGCGGCCGTCCGCGGACGGCAGCGCCGGGCGGCCCAGGTCGTCCCAGCGCTGGCGCAGATCCTTGGTGAAACGCGGGATCTCCCGCGGCAGCGCCGGCATCGCGCCCCACAGCTGGGCGAGCGCCACGTGGTCGTACGCGGCGTACCACGCCCACAGCTCGATCTGCTCGTCTCGGCCGTGCACCGGCTCGGTGAGGAACGCGTAGAGGTCGTCGCGGATGCGCTCGCGGGAGCGCCACGCCGGGTCTGCCGGGGAGGGCAGCTTGTCCAGCACGTTGCGTCGGACCCACGGGACCGCGCGGGAGTCGTCGAACTGGGTGGACACCGCGTAGAACTCGCGGCCGTACTCGTCGACGACGCCAATCGACACGAGGTCGACCGTGCGGCCGTCCTCGATAAATTCGCAGTCGTAAAAATAGCGGTAGACCATCGCCGCCCATCCTTGCCTACCGCGGGTCGGCCTTCGCGACCAGGGCCACCTGAGGCCCGACTGGGCTATCGCGGGTCGGGCTCCGCGATCAGGGCCACCTGTGCGCTGCGCAGTGTTTCGCGGTTGCCGTCACCTTCGCCGGTGACGAGCCGTCGAGCCGCCCAGTCCGCCTGCACGGCCCAGCGGAACCGCAGCAGAACCGGCAGGGCGGCGTGCAGCTCACCCGCGTCGACCGGGCCGGCGGCGAGATAGCCGTCGAGGAGCTCCGCGGCGGTGTCCGGGCCGCCCGCGTAGACCACGGCGGCGGCGACGTCGTAGAGCAGCGGGCCGGTGCCGCTCGCCCCGCAGTCGAGGAGCCCGGCGCGGCCGGTTGCCGGGTCCACCAGGAAGATCTCTGCGGCCGGGTCGCCGTGCAGGACCCCGTACGTGAGCCGGTCCGTGACCGTGAGCCGGGTCATCGCCGTGACCGCGCCGTGGACCGCATCCCGCAGCCAAGGTTCCACGCCGAGGTGCGGGGCGTCGGTGTCGAGCAGGTTCCAGCCGCGCAGGCCGGGGTGGTGGAAGGACTGCAACGTGCGGTGTACGGCGCCCAGCCGGTCGCCCCAGAACTGCTGGTCGATCGGGTCGCGGCCGTCGAGGGTGCGACCCGGGGCCCGGCGCAGCACGGCCATCGCGCCGTACGGAGTGTCGGCGGTCAGCCCGCCGGCCAGGGTTCGGATCGGCTCGCCGGCTTCGATGCCGGTGGTGCGCAGATGCTCGGCCGCGGCCAGGCCCGCCTCCACGGGCTGCCGAGCCGCTGGTTCGGCGAGGCGGGCGATGAAGCGTTCACCACCCGCGGTCACGTCCCAGCCGTGCGACAGCAGGCCACCGGGCAGGGGCGCGATCTCGGCGGGTACGAGATGCCACTGCTCCCGCAGGGTTGATCGAAGGAGGTCATGGTCCGGCACGGCGGCGATTATCTCGGCACCCTGAGTAATTTCGACGGACACCGTGGGTGTTTTGTCGGTGGCTTCGCCGTCTGCCCCGAGTACGGCTTCGATGCATTAGTGACACCCAGACGATTGGGGCTATACAGCGAGCGACATACGCGAAATGATCGAAAGGCAGGCGCTGAAGGTATCAAATGGCGTTGATGGCGCTCTTCATGCTAAGAGTGATCGTTCACGTCACGGGGGCGACGTCGGTGGGGGGTATCGGCGTCGGTTCCGACCGGGGGAAGGACTGACCGTGGATCATCGGCTGCCGGAGCCGGGTGACGCGCTCACGGGCGTGGAAATGTTCGCCGGGCTGGAGCCCGACGTGCGGCAGCGGGTCATCGCTGCCGCCGTGCCGCGGACGTACCGTAAGGGCCAGATCCTGTTTGTCGAGCACGATCCGGGCGACTCGCTGATCGTGCTGCGCCGCGGCGCGATCGCGGTCTTCCGCACCGCGCCGACCGGCGAGCGGGCCGTCCTGCACGTGGTCCGCCCGCCCGACGTGCTCGGCGAGGTTTCGCTGCTCGATGCGTCCACCCGTTCCGCCAGCGCCGAGGCGATCGAGGACAGTCAGGCGCTGGCGCTGTCCCGGGTCGCGTTCATGGACCTGGTGCACTCCAATCCGCGGATCCTCGACGCGGTCATGCGTTCGGTCGGCGGCCTGATCCGGCGGCTCACCGAGCAGAACGCCGACCACGTTTTCCTGGACCTCCCCGGTCGGGTTGCCAAGACCCTGGTTCGGCTGGCCGGCGACAGCCAGGCCCCGATGATCACCATCGAGCTCAACCAGAGCCAGCTCGCCGAGATGGCCGGCGGCTCCCGGCAGAGCGTCAACCAGGCCATCGGCTCGTTCGCCACCCGCGGCTGGCTGCGCACCGAGGGCCGCCGCATCGTGGTCACCGATGTGTCGGCGCTGCGTCGCCGGGCCGGCATGGCCGACCGGTAAGGCGAGGACTCGTTTCGCCGGCGGCCAGGCGGGAAGTCCAGGGGGCACCGACGAAGGGAGCCCCCTGATGGCTGAGCACACCGAGCAGGAGAAGCGCGAAAAGCTGAAGGAACTGGTGAAGGACGCCCGGATCGGGATGCTCACCACGATGACCGCGGACGGTCGCCACCTCAGCCGGCCGATGGCGTTGCAGGATGTCGAGTTCGACGGTGACCTCTGGTTCTTCGCGTACGCGGATTCCGATCTGGTCGCTGAGCTGCGGGCCCACCCGCAGGTGAACGTTTCCTTCAGCGACGCCAAGCAGCATGCCTGGACATCGGTCTCCGGCGCGGCAGCGCAGGTCGAGGACCGGGCGAAGGCTGAGGAGTTGTGGAACCCGCTGATGAAGGCATGGTTCCCGGACGGCCTCGAGACGCCGAACCTGACCCTGATCAAAGTGCGTGCCGAGAGCGCTGAGTACTGGGAGGCCGCGCACAGTTCACGCGTAGTGACCCTGCTTGGGTACGCCAAGGCGGCGGTGACCGGGAAAATCACCCAGGGCGGCGAGAACGAAACCGTACGTTTGTAGCGGGGCGGTGGTGGTCCGGGGTGGGCGCGGCGACTACAGTGCGCATGCGGCCCGCCCCCGGACCCGGCAGCGAGGCCGGACGACGATCTTCCCCGGGAGCAGGGCATTCTCGCGACCCTTTGAGGGAGGACGAGTCATCATGCGTATCGGCGTGCTCACCGGCGGCGGCGACTGCCCCGGACTGAACGCCGTGATCCGGGCGGTGGTGCGCAAGGGCGTCGCCGTCTACGGACACGAGTTCGTCGGCTTCCGGGACGGCTGGAAAGGTCCGCTGGAGGGCCTGACGAAGCCGCTCGGCATCGCCGAGGTCCGCGGCATTCTGCCCCGCGGCGGCACCATTCTGGGTTCGTCCCGGACCAACCCGTTCAAGATCGACGGCGGCGTCGAGAAGATCAAGTCCAATCTGGTCGAACAGGGCGTGGACGCGCTCGTGGCGATCGGCGGCGAAGACACCCTCGGCGTGGCGACCAAGCTCACCGATCTCGGCGTCAAGGTCGTCGGCGTGCCGAAGACCATCGACAACGACCTCAACGCGACCGACTACACGTTCGGCTTCGACACCGCGGTCAACATCGCGATGGAGGCGATCGACCGGCTGCACACCACCGCCGAGTCGCACCACCGCACGTTGGTCGTCGAGGTCATGGGCCGGCACGCCGGCTGGATCGCGTTGCACGCCGGCCTCGCGGGCGGTGCCAACGTCATCCTGCTGCCGGAGCGCAAGTTCGATGTGGACCAGGTCGCCACCTACGTGACCAAGCGTTTCCAGGTCGAGTACGCCCCGATCGTCGTGGTCGCCGAGGGTGCCCAGCCGCTCGACGGCCAGATGGTCCTGCACAACCAGGAGCTCGACTCGTTCGGCCACGTCCGCCTCGGCGGCATCGGCCAGTGGCTCGCGGAGCAGCTGGAGGAGAAGACCGGCAAGGAGGCCCGCACGGTCGTCCTCGGCCACATCCAGCGCGGCGGCACCCCGAGCGCCTTCGACCGGGTGCTCGCCACCCGCTTCGGCCTGCAGGCCATCGACGCGGTCCACGAGGGTGACTTCGGCAAGATGATGGCGCTGCGCGGCACCGACATCGTCCGGGTCCCGCTCGCCGACGGCACCGGCGAGCTGAAGACCGTGCCGATCGAGCGGTACGACGAGGCCGAAGTCTTCTTCGGCAGCTGAGTCAATCGGTACGAGGGCGGGCGCCGAGCGCCCGCCCTTTCCCTGTGGGAGGTCCCATGACCGTCGTTGCGGTACTCGGCGCCGGCAAGATCGGCGAACTGGTCCTGTCCGGCCTGCTCCGTGCCGGCTGGCCCGCTGACAAACTGCTCGTCACCACCCGGCGCAGCAGCCGCGGCGACGAGCTGCACGAGCGCTACGGCATCGGTGTCGTCGGCAACGCGGAAGCCGTCGCGCGGGCGGACGTCCTCGCGATCGCCGTCAAGCCGCAGGACGCGGGTGCCCTGCTCGCCGAGATCGGTGCCTCGATCCCGGCCGGCAAGCTCGTCGTGTCGCTCTGTGCCGGCCTGCCGACCAGCTTCTTCGCCACCCGGCTGCCTGAGGGCACGCCGGTGGTCCGGGTCATGACCAACACACCGGCCCTGGTCGACGAGGCGATGACCGCCATCTCGGCCGGCCCGCACGCCACCGGCGACCACCTCGCCGTCGCGGAGGAGATGTTCAAGCCGCTGGGCGCGACCATCCGCGTGCCCGAGTCCCAGCAGGACGCGGTCACGGCGCTGTCGGGCTCCGGTCCGGCGTACTTCTATCTGCTGGTCGAGGCGATGGTGGACGCGGGAATCCTGCTCGGGCTGCCCCGCCAGGTCGCCCACGACCTGATTGTGCAAACGGCGATCGGCTCGGCGGTCATGCTCCGTGACTCCGGGGAACACCCGGTCAAGCTGCGCGAGGCGGTCACGTCCCCGGCGGGCACGACGATCTCCGCGATTCGGGAGCTGGAGAATCACGGGGTTCGCGCAGCGCTGCTCGCCGCCCTGGAGGCAGCCCGGGACCGGGCGCGGGAGATCGCGGCACAAAGCAGCCAAACATAAGTATTCCGCCAAAAGGACTTTGTCACACTACTTTCGTGCTCCCGCTTGAGGTGCGCTTGAGGTGGGGACCGCACTCTGATGGACGTCGGAATGCCCCCCAACCCGGAGCTGCCAACCCTATGAGCAAGTCCCCAAACGCTGCGCGTCGAGCACGGCGCGCCGCCACCCGCGGTCTAGCCGTAGCCCTCCTGCCGTTCACCGCCGTATCCGCGTTCGGTGGGAGTTCGCCCGCTCAGGCCGCCGGCGATGATTTCCAGGACCGCCCCTACTCGCTGGCGGCGACCGTGGCACCCGCCCCGCTGACCGCGGCGCAGTGCCGCGCCGACGCCTCCTGCGAGGTGACGAAGGTGCCGGACCCCAGCAGCGTGGAGAACCACGCCGTGCTCTACAAGGCCGTCGCCCGGGCCGCCGCCAAGACCGCGCCCGCGGTGCTGGACGCGAACGGCGCTATCGTGACCCCCGCGAAGACGGCGACCGTGCTGATCCCGGAGGGCACCTTCAAGCTGAGCCGGCCCGTCGACCTGCCGACGAACGTCAACCTGCGGGGCAGCGGCATCGCCAAGACCATGCTGGTGCTCGACACCAACTACTGGGTCAACTTCGGGTCGATCATCCGGGCCAAGTCCGACGTGGACGAGGTCGGCAGCAGCAACCTGGTCTCCGACCTGACCGTCAACGGCAGCTGCCGCATCGGTATGGGCAACCCCGACCCGTCGATCCCGGTCACCGACCCCGGCCAGCCGTGCGACTTCCGCAAGAAGGGCTACCCGAACCCGGCCAAGGACAACACCGGCGGCGGCATCAGCGTCGCCGACAACTGGACCGTCCGCCAGGTCCGCTTCACCAACCTCGAGTCCTTCAAGCTGTGGGTGCACAGCGCGAAGAACGTCCACATCGTCGACAACCGCTTCGACAACTGGGGCGGTGCCGAGTCGCACGAGGAGGACAACATCGGTGGCGGTGGCGGCTACCTGAACGACAACGTCGTCATCGAGTACAACCAGTGGGACCGTACGATCCGTGGCAACGCCTTCGACTTCACCAACGCGATCCGCACCACGGTCCGCAACAACGTCGTGCACTCCGACGTCAAGGAGCTGATGGCGAAGCGCAACGTCGAGGATTACGGCAGCATGTTCTTCGAGGGCATCCCGGAGGCCACCGTCACGGGCAACCTGCTCGTCGGCGGCCACATCATCCTGCAGTCCAACGCCCGGTACGAGCACACCGGCCGTAACAAGGACGTCACCAACCCGCGCGACACGCTGGTGGCGAACAACGAGATCCGCAACTCGAACTGGGCCGGCATCACCGCGTCCTACGAGGACTACGAGGACGGTTCCGGCTGGGGCCGTCCCGGCACCTGGAACGACACCAGCGCGGCCGAGACGTTCCACTACGTGCGCCCGGGCGGCAACAACGTCATCCGGGACAACAAGATCGTCAGCCCGGCCGTCTCCGGCATCCTGCTGACCGGCACCCGGAACCCGGCCAAGGGCGCCCCCGACATCATCACCGGCAACACGATCGTCAACGCCGGCGCCGACGGCTCGCTGTCGTACAGCACCGGCGCCGCCCGCTTCGACACCGCCGGCATCGGCGTCTCGCTCGGCATCGGCGACCGGATCTTCGGCAACACGATCGAGGACAACCAGGCCCGGCCCACCACGCTCTACGGCGTGCACGTCGGTGGTCGCAACGCCAAGACCGTCACGAGCGGCACCGTCCTGACCGACCCGGCCGGTGTGCTCGGCGCCAACGTGATCCGTGGCAACGTCGCCACCCTGATCCGCGACACCAGCACCTCCGAGGTGACCGAGGCGCCGACCGCGCTGGCCGTCACCGGAGACTCGGTCGTGTGGAGCGAGTCCTACGCCCTGCAGAACCTCCCGATCGGTGGCTACCGCGTCTACCGCAACGGCGTCCAGGTCGCTGACTTCCCGGTCGGTAGCGCCGCCATCCCGGGCAACCTGCTCAGCGCCGACGACGCGAACCTGACCAACGGCGTCAGCGGCTGGACCGCCGGCACCGGCACCACCGTGTCGCAGCACACCGGGCCGGAGGCCCTGGGCGGCTCCTCGCTCGCCCTCACCTCGAAGGCCGACGGGCAGATCAGCGCCACCAGCGGCATGGTCGCGGTGACGCCGGGCCAGCAGTACTCCTCGACCGCGTCGTACCAGGCGCTGGGCGCGAGCCACCGGGCCCGTACCGGCATCGTCTGGTTCACCGCGAACGGCACCCGGATCGCCCGGATGCTCACCTCGAACAGGGAGTCGGTCGACGTCGCGGGTCTCTGGACCACCAGCTCGTACACCGAGGCTGCTCCGGCGAACGCCGCCTTCGCGCAGGCCTTCGTGACGGTGGACAGCACCGTCGCGGGTGAGGTGCACCTGGTCGACCGGATCGGCCTGACCGCCGGCACCGCCACCGAGCAGTTCGTGGACCCGAACGGCACCGCCGGCAACCGCTACCACGTCGTCTCCTACCACGCGACGACCGGGCAGAACTCGGCCACGGCACTCGTCGACGCGCTCTGACGTACCGCGTACCACCGCACCACGGATGACCGGCCCGGCGGCCGGGGCCTCGCGCCCCGGTCGCCGGGTCGTTTCAGTACCAGATGGCGATGCGGGTTCCGTTGTCCTCTTCGGGCGGATCGGGGTGGCTCAGCGCGGTGCCGGTGGCCATCCGGTGCGCGGTCCAGGCGACCGCGGCCGCGTCGAGGATGTCGTCGGGCGGGGCCTGACCGGCCGGGCCGAGCTGGTCGGGCAGGACGATGCCGTGCCGGGCGAGGAGCTCGCGGCGGCGGGCCTGACCGGTCCAGGTCTTTTTTGCGTACGCGAGCGGCTCGCCGGCCATCTCGCGGAAGGACACCTCGGGGTGGGCCTCGAAGAGGAGGCCGGGATGGCGTTCCCAGATCGCGTTGGCCTCGAGCAGCTTCGGCCGCAGCGCCCAGGACTGGCGGCTGAGTCCGGCGCCGGTGAGTTCGCGGCAGAGCCGGTTGGCGGCGGCGAAGTCGGACTCCTGCCAGACCGCGCGCGGCGGGACGCGGAAGACGCTGCTGCGGCGCGGTCCCAAGTGGTCGGCCGCAACGGTGTCGGCGGCGCGCCAGCGGTCGGGGAGCATGCCGAGCGGGATGTCGACGCCGATGACGGCGGAGCCGGAGCTGCCGGCGACGATCTCATAGAGGGTGGACGCCAGCATGGCGCGGCCGAAGCGGCCGTCTCGCAGTTCCACTCCAACCCAGCCCAGGGCGTACGCGTCGACGCCGATCACGTGAAGGCTCATCCGCCGTCAGCTCAGCCTTGAGTCGGGTCGTGGGCGGCGGCGGGGTGGTCGGATGGGGGGAGCAGCTTCTCGATGGCGGCGACGAGGGCTTCGTCCTGCGGCTCTGTGCCAGGTTCGAAGCGGGCCTCGATGGTGCCGTCCGGGCCGACCAGGATCTTCTCGAAGTTCCACTCGATGGGTTCCCCTTCGCCGACCAGCTCCTGATAAAGCGGGTGTCGCCCGGGACCGTTGACGTCGATCTTCTGGGTCAGCGGGAAGGTCACGCCGTAGTTGACCGAGCAGAACTGCGCGATGTCGTCGGCCGTGCCGGGTTCCTGCGCGGCGAACTGGTTGGACGGGACGCCCAGGATCACCAGGCCGCGGTCGCGATAGGTGGTGTAGAGCTGCTCTAGCCCGGCGTACTGCGGGGTGAGGCCGCAGCGGGACGCGACGTTGACCACCAGGACGACGTTGCCGCGGTACTGGGACAGTTCGGCCGAACCGCCGGTGAGGGCTCCGATGGCGACGTCGAAGATGGTCATGACCGCAGACTACGCGTTGTGCCTGTGCGAGTGCACGCCGTGGCACTCAGTCGCGAGAAGTTAAAACCACCGTCACGTTCTTGACTGATGTTCATAGATGTGACTACCGTCTCTTCATCTTCCCTTTGGAAAGTTTCCTAAGAGTTTGGAGGAGGCGCCGTGCACAAAACCCTCCGCCGTGCGCTGTGGGCCGGGACAATCGTGGTGGTCGCTGCCACGGGCGTACCCATGGTCACGGCGTCCGCCGCCGTCGCCGCCGCTTGCGCTCCCACGTGGAGTTCGTCAGCGGTTTACACCAAGGACATGACCGCTTCGCAGTCCGGTCACAATTACACCGCGAAGTGGTGGACCCAGAACGAATCCCCGGCCACGCACAGCGGCCAGTGGGACGTGTGGATCGACAATGGCACCTGCGGCGGCGGCACCCCGCCGACCACGCCACCGACCACGCCGCCCACCACCCCACCGACAACCCCGCCCACCACCCCGCCAGGACAAGCCGGCAAGAACCTCGTCGGCTACTTCGCACAGTGGGGTGTCTACGGCCGCAACTACCACGTCAAGAACATCGTGACGAGCGGCTCGGCGGCCAAGCTCACCCACATCCTGTACGCCTTCGGCAACACCACCGGCGGCCAGTGCACGATCGGTGACTCGTACGCCGACTACGACCGGGCGTACACGGCGGCGGAAAGCGTCGACGGCGTTGCGGACACCTGGGACAACGGCGCCCTGCGCGGCTCCTTCAACCAGCTGCGCAAGCTGAAGAAGCAGTACCCGAACATCAAGGTGCTCTGGTCCTTCGGCGGCTGGACCTGGTCCGGCGGCTTCACCCAGGCCGCGGCCAACCCGACCGCCTTCGCGAACTCCTGCTACAACCTCGTGAAGGACCCACGCTGGGCCGACGTCTTCGACGGCATCGACGTCGACTGGGAATACCCGAACGACTGCGGCCTCACCTGCGACGCCAGCGGCCCCGGCAGCTACAACGCCGTGGTCTCGGCGCTGCGCACGAAGTTCGGCAGCAACTTCCTCGTCACCTCGGCGATCTCGGCGGACGGCTCCACCGACGGCAAGCTCGACGCCGCCGACTACGCGTCCGGCATCGCGAAGCTCGACCTCGTCTTCCCGATGACCTACGACTACTTCGGCGCCTTCAGCCCGCAGGGACCCACCGCACCGCACTCGCCGCTCACCTCGTACGCGGGCATTCCGCAACAGGGCTTCTGGTCCGACGCGGCGATCCAGAAGCTCAAGGGCAAAGGTGTGCCGGCGAGCAAGATGCTGCTCGGCATCGGCTTCTACGGCCGCGGCTGGACCGGCGTCACCCAGGCCACCCCCGGCGGTACGGCCACCGGCCCGGCTCCGGGTACCTACGAGCCCGGCATCGAGGACTACAAGGTGCTCAAGAACACCTGCCCGAGCACCGGCACCGTGGGCGGCACCGCGTACGCGAAGTGCGGCAACAACTGGTACGGCTACGACACTCCGGCCACTGTCGGCGGCAAGATGACGTACGCCAAGAACCAGGGTCTGGGTGGGGCGTTCTTCTGGGAATTCTCCGGTGACACCAGCAACGGTGAGTTGATCACCGCGATGCGTGACGGTCTCGGCTGAGACATCGATCCAGTGGGGCGCCGAGGGATCCTCCCGGCGCCCCGCTCTTCGCCCTCATTTAGGCTGCTGGCATGCGCCGAGAGTGGCATCAGCTCAGTCATCCGGGGGTCGCGGCGACCGCGCTGCAGACCTCCCGTCCGTCCACCGACTCCGCCGAGGACTCGGCGCTGGGCCTCGACCACTGGCGCACCTTGCCGCGCGTGCAGATGCCGCCCTGGGCGGACCTCGACGAGGTCAACGAGGTCTGCAAGGTCCTCGACAACGTGCCGTCGATCGTCGCGCCCTACGAGGTGGACCAGCTGCGGCACAAGCTAGCCGAGGTGTGCGAGGGCCGCGCGTTCCTGCTGCAGGGCGGCGACTGCGCCGAGACGTTCGCCGACAACACCGAGAGCCACCTGCTCGCCAACGCGCGCACGCTGCTGCAGATGGCGGTCGTGCTCACGTACGGCGCGTCGATGCCGGTGGTGAAGGTCGCCCGGGTCGCCGGGCAGTACACCAAGCCGCGTTCGGCGCCGACCGATTCGCTGGGCCTGCCGGCGTACCGCGGGGACATGATCAACTCGCTGGAGCCGACCGAGTCCGCCCGGATCGCGGACCCGCAGCGCATGATCCGGGCGTACGCGAACAGTGCCGCGGCGATGAACATGCTGCGGGCGTACCTGGCGGGCGGCCTCGCCGACCTGGCCGGCCTGCACGACTGGAACAAGGACTTCGTCCGCGCCTCACCCGCCGGCGAGCGCTACGAGGCCATCGCGCGCGAGATCGACCGCGCCCTCGACTTCATCCGCGCCTGTGGCATGACCGACGACGAAGCCCTGCGGACGGTCAGCCTCTACTGCTCGCACGAGGCGCTGGCCCTCGAATACGACCGCGCGCTCACCCGGGTCTCGCAGGAGAAGGCGTACGGGCTCTCCGGCCACTTCCTGTGGATCGGCGAGCGCACCCGCCAGCTCGACCACGCGCACATCGACTTCGTCAGCCGCCTCGCCAACCCGGTCGGCGTGAAGCTCGGCCCGACCACGTCCCCCGAGACCGCCATCGAGCTGTGCGAAAAGCTGAACCCGGAGAACATCCCGGGCAAGCTCACCCTGATCAGCCGGATGGGCAACGGCAACGTCCGCGACGCGCTGCCGGCCATCGTGGAGAAGGTGAGCGCCGCCGGCGCCAAGGTCGTGTGGCAGTGCGACCCGATGCACGGCAACACCCACGAGTCGTCCAACGGCTACAAGACCCGGCACTTCGACCGGATCGTCGACGAGGTCCTCGGCTACTTCGAGGTGCACCGCGGCCTCGGCACCCACCCCGGCGGAATCCACGTCGAACTGACCGGTGAGGACGTCACCGAATGCCTCGGCGGGGCACAGGGCATCGAAGACCTCGACCTGCCCGGCCGCTACGAGACGGCGTGCGACCCGCGGCTCAACACCCAGCAGAGCCTCGAACTGGCCTTCCTCGTCGCGGAGATGCTGCGTGGTTGATCTCGGCCGGGGACCCGGCGGGGCGGTGGTGGCGGACCTGCGCTCGGACACCGTCACCCGACCCACCGCAGCGATGCGCGACGTCATGGCGACCGCCGAGGTCGGCGACGACGTCTTCGGCGACGACCCGAGCGTCAACGCCCTCGAAGCGCACGTGGCGGCCCTGTTCGGACACGAGGCGGCACTGTTCGCCCCGTCCGGGACGATGGCCAACCAGATCGCCCTCCAGCTCGTGGCCGCGCCCGGCGAGGAGCTCCTGGCCGGCGCCGACGCGCATGTCGTCACGTACGAGCTGGGCGGTGCCGCCGCACTGGGGGGCATCTCCACCCGGACCTGGCCGTCGGTCGGCGCGGCGCTCGACGTCGCGCAGATCGAGGCGATGATCCGGCCGGTGGGCTACCCGTCGGTGCCGACCCGGGCGATCGCGGTCGAGCAGACGCACAACCTCGGCGGCGGCACCGTCACCAGCCTCGAGACGCTGCGCGCGCTGCGGGCGACGACGTCTGCCGCCGGGGTCGCGCTGCACTGCGACGGCGCCCGGATCTGGCACGCACACGTGGCGGACGGCGTGCCGCTGTCCGCGTACGGTGAAATCTTCGACACGCTCTCGGTCTGTCTGTCCAAAGGCCTCGGCGCGCCGGTCGGTTCGTTGATCGTCGGCTCCGCCGACCGGATCGCCCGCGCCCGGGTGCTGCGCAAACGCCTCGGCGGCGGCATGCGGCAGGCGGGCATCCTGGCCGCCGCCGGAAGGTACGCCCTGGAGCACCACGTCGACCGCCTCGCCGACGACCACGCCCGCGCCCGCCGCCTCGCCGAGTCGCTGGCACCCCTGGGCGTCACCGACCCGGCCGCGGTCCGCACGAACCTCGTGTTGCTGGACCTGACCAAGGCGGCCCTGGACGCCCCGGCGCTGGCCGCCGCGGCAGCCGAGCAGGGAGTGCTGATCGCGGCGATGCTGCCCCGCACCGCCCGGCTGGTCACCCACCTCGACCTGGACGACGACGCCACCGACCGGGCGATCGGCGTGCTGACCGAGCTCCTGCGCACCGCCTGATCTGCTTACATCGGAGGCGGACCGCCACCGACCGCCGAGGAGTCCCGATGACCCGCCGCGCCCTGGGCCACTTCACCACCGTCTTCGAAGCCCTGCCGATCGACGACGACACCCTCGGCCGGATGCGCATCGACAAAACCATCGAGGGCGATCTCATTGGCACCGGCCGCGCCGAAATGCTGTCGGTCGGCACCCCGATCGACGGCTCGGCCGGCTACGTCGCCCTCGACCGGATCACCGGCACCCTGCACGGCCGTGCCGGCAGCTTCGTGCTCCAGCACTACGGCCTGATGGACCGGGGCGCGGCCACGCTGATCTGTCAGGTCGTGCCCGACTCCGGCACCGACGAACTGACCGGCCTCACCGGCACCTTCCGCATCGACAACGACTCCGAAGAGCACCGCTACACCTTCGACTACGACATCACGGTGCGCTGACGCGAGACAGCACCTTGACCCCGGACGCCTACCTGAGGGCCTTCTTCGAC
Source organism: Actinoplanes sp. NPDC051859 (assembly GCF_044452725.1). Taxonomy (NCBI): domain Bacteria; kingdom Bacillati; phylum Actinomycetota; class Actinomycetes; order Micromonosporales; family Micromonosporaceae; genus Actinoplanes; species Actinoplanes sp. NPDC051859. Next base: position 364,514 of record NZ_JBITBX010000002.1, read on the forward strand.
ACCGGCGCCGAGCGGCAAGGGTGAGGGTGTCAGCAGTTGAACTACTCGCCGGGGCGCAGGTCCTTGAGGAGGGCGATGTCCGCGGCGTGGCCCTCGTGTTCCTTGGTGGGGGTTTCGACGATGACGGGGATGCCGGCCGTGGCGGGGTGGGCGAGCAGTTCGCCGAAGGCGGCCGCGCCGATCCGGCCCGCGCCGATCGTTTCGTGGCGGTCGCGGGTCGAGCCGCATGCGTCCTTGGAGTCGTTGGCGTGGACCAGCATCAGCCGGTCCGGGCCGATCGTGGCGACGAGCTCGTCCAGGGTGGCGGTCATGCCGCCGGGCGTCGCGAGGTCGTGCCCGGCCGCCCACGCGTGGCAGGTGTCGAAGCAGACGCCCAGCCACGGGTGCTGGTCCACAGCAGCCAGGTAGGGGCCGAGGTCGCTCATCTTCGAGGCGAGGCTGCGCCCACCGCCGGCGCTGGGCTCGACCAGCAGCTTGGGCAGTCCTTCGGCGGCGGCCACGTCCAGCAGGGGCAGCAGCGCCTCGCGGAGCTGGTGCAGCGCCTTGTCGTCGTGGGCCGGGTCGACGGAGCTGCCCGCGTGGTAGACGACGGCGGTCGCGCCGATCGCTGCGCCACGCCGCAGGGCGTGTTCGAGGGTGTCGACCGATTTCGTCACGGTCAGTTCGGTGGGGGAGCCGAGATTCACGAGCAATGAGGCATGAATGTACGCCGGCAGCCCGCGCTCACCACACCCGTCCCGGAACAGCCCGTCTTGCTTCGGGTCACCCGGCGGTAGCGCCCAGCCGCGGGAGTTGGAGACGTACACCTGGACCGCCTCGGAGCCCGCGGCGTCGGCGTACGGCAGGGCGGCTTTCGCGAGCCCGCCGGAGGTCTTGGTGTGGGAACCGATGCGGCGGCTCAGAGGCAATTGAGCACGACCTCCGTCTGGGGCGGTACGGGTGTGTTCGCTGCGGGGCTCTGCAGCCGGACCGTACCGTTCTCATTGAGGTTGATCTTTGCGGTCAGGCCCAGGTTCTTCAGGGACTCCGCGGCCGCCTTGCACGGCTGGTTGGTGAGGTCGGGGACGGCAATCTGCGCCGGGCCCTTGCTGACCTCGAGCTTGATCTCGGTGCCCTTCTCGGCGCCGGTGCCCGGCTGTGGGGTCTGCCCGATGACCTGGTTGGCCGGCTGGTCGCTGTCCTTGTACTGCTCGACGACCGACAGGCCGAGGTCTTGCAGCGCTTTCCGGGCGGCGTCGATGTTCTGGCCGACCACGCCGGGCACGCTGATCGGGGCTTTGCCCTTGCTGAGCACCACGGTGACGGTATCGCCGGGCTTGAGCGACTCGCCCGGCGCGGGACTGGTGGAGATGACCACGCCTTGCGGCACGGCGTCGCTGTAGGCGCCGGTGCCTTCCTGGAAGACGAGTTTGCTCTGCTCGAGTTCGCCCTGGGCGGCGGTTTTCTCCAGGCCCACGATGTCCGGCACCGGGTAGCGCTCCGGGCCGAGCGACAGGGTGAGGGTGAGCTCGCCGCCGTTGACCAGTTTCTCGGTGGCCGGCGGGTCCTGGGCGAGCACCACATCCTTGGGAATGGTCTCGTCAAACCGGCCATCCACGAAGGTCAGGCTGAAGCCACCCGATTTTGCCTCCTGCTCGGCCTGGGTCTTCGTCATGTTCACGAGCTGGGGCGCCTCGGTGTAGCGGCCGAACGCGACCCACCACGTGCTGCCGAGCACGGTGAGGACCATCATGGCGATGGCGGCCGTGATGAGCATCCGGCGGCGGTCTCCGAACCGGCCGACCGGGGCCGGGGCCTCGATCGGCCCGGACCGGCGCTGGCCGCGGCCACCCTTGTTCTGCTCGGGCAGGCGAGCCCAGGTGGGCCGGTTGGCGGCGGGATAGACCGAGGAGACGGCCGGCACGATCGTCGTGGCATCGGCGATGGGCGAGCGCGCGGGGACCTGGCGCAGGAGCGCGGTCTCGACGTTGGCGGCGCCCAGGTCGTCGCGGACCACCTGGACCTCGGCCAGCAGGGCGCCGGCGTCGGTGGGGCGGGCACCGGGGTCGCGGCGGGTGGCCCGGGCGACCAAGTCGTCCAGGACGGTCGGCAGCCCGCGGACGATGCTGGACGGCGCCGGCACGTCGTTGTCCACGTGCTGCCATGCGACCTCGACCGGCTCCTTGCCGTCGTACGGCACCCGGCCGGTGAGCATTTCGAAGAGCACGACGCCGGCCGAGTAGACGTCGGTGCGGGCGTCGGCGTGGCCGTTGGTGACCAGCTCGGGTGCGACGTACGCCACGGTCGCCATCAGCTGGCCGGGTTCGTCGGCGGTGCTCGCCTCGACCGCGCGGGCCAGGCCGAAGTCGGCCACCTTGACGACGCTGTCGACCAGGTTGGCGATGCCGCCGCTGGGTGCCTCGGCGACGAGCACGTTCTCCGGCTTGACGTCGCGGTGCACCAGGCCGGCGCGATGTGCGGCGGCGATGGCGGCGAGCATCTGCTCGAGGATCGCCAGCGCCTCGACCGGGTTGAGGCGGCGTCGCTGGGTGAGCAGGTCGCGCAGGGTGCGGCCCTGGACGTACTCCATCACCAGGTAGGGCAGGCCGAGGTGGCGGCCCTGGTCGTAGACGGCGACGACGTTGGGGTGGGTCAGCCGGGCGATGGTTTTGGCTTCGTCGGTGAACCGGTCCACGAAGTGGACGTTCGTGGCCTGCGACGGGTGGATGATCTTGAGAGCGACCGTGCGCTCGAGCCGGTCGTCCACGGCGGTGTACACGGTCGCCATGCCACCGCGGGCGACGCGACCGGTGATCCGGTAGCGCCCGTCAATCGTCGTGCCGATCAACGTGTCGGCGACAGTCGTGTCCATCGGCGTGAAGTGTATGTGTCTCTCGGGAAAAGGCGGCCCAGGATGTCCGAGCTGAGACCTAATGGGTATTGCACGATGCGCCGAGTGGCGTATATCGCAGGGATCGCCCCGCGGTGCCGGGCACCGCGGGGCGGTTTATCGTGACAAATCGGATCAGTCCGCGCGAGCGTGACGCGCCCGCTCCGGCCGCCCACCACCATCGCCCTCGCCATCTCCAGAGTGGGACGACGACGGCGAACTGGGTGAATCGGTCGGTTCGGGCGAAGGTGGCGCCGTGGTTTCACTCGGCTCCGGTGTCGGCGACGGGCTGTGCGAGGTCGGGGTCGGAGCCGCGGTCGGGGTCGGCACCGGCGGCGCCAGACAGCACGACGGCTCCTGAGGCTGAGTCGGTGCCGGAACACCACCACCGGCCGTGGTCCGGCCTGGTCGAGGTGCGGGAGCTGCGGGCGCCGCAGTGGTCGCGGCCGGATTCGGCAGCACCCGGATCGTTCCGCCGGTCGCCTGCGGCGCCGGCGCCTGCGCAGTTCCGGACCCCCGGCCCAGGCCTTCGTTGGACTCCTCGCCCCCGTCGGTGCCCGGCGCGGCCGCAGCCAGCGGGTACGGCGCCGCCCCCGGCTCACCGAGCAGTGCGCCCAGGCCGTTGACCACCGCGAAGTAGCTGCCCGTACCGCCGGCGACCGCCAGCACGCCGAACGCAGCGGCCGCGACCACCCGACGTGGGCGCCGCGTGGGCACCTCGACGTAAGACGGCACGCCGCCGGTCAGCCCGACACCGCCGAAGGTGCTGAAACCCGTAGCCGTCACGTCCTGGTACGGGTCCCGCCGAGCGGGGAACACCCCCGCCGGACGCCCGGCCGATTCCGCCTCCCGCCGGCCCAGGTCGTAGCGCAGCGACCGCCACGCACCGGCCACCTCGTTGCGGGTTCTCCGCCACAGGGTCATCGGGACACCTCTCCGCTTGTCAGCCGGGTCCGTCCCGGCGCCGTCAGGGGTTCAGCCATGACCGACTGCACCGCAGCGAAGCAAGGGCCGGGAGGGCATGGCCCAGCCGACTCAGCCATGGCCGACTGCACCGCAGCGAAGCAAGGGCCGGGAGGGCATGGCCCAGCCGACTCAGCCATGACCGACTGCACCGCAGCGAAGCAAGGGCCGGGAGGGCATGGCCCAGCCGACTCAGCCATGACCGACTGCACCGCAGCGAAGCAAGGGCCAGGAGGGCATGGCCCAGCCGACTCCGCGTGCGGCGGCCGAAAGCCGGCATGGCACGCTGGTTCGGTGACCGATGCAACTGTGAACCCGGCCGCCGGCCCGACCGAGTGGGTCAACCTGCCGGACGTCTCCGAACGGCTCGGCGTGTCGATCAGCAAGGTGCACCAGATGATCCGCGACGGCCACCTGCTGGCGGTGAAGCGCGACGGCGTCCGGGTCGTCCCGGCCGAACTGGTAGCGAACGACATCGTGCTCAAGCACCTCCCCGGCATCCTCACGCTGCTCCGCGACGCTGGGTACAACGACGAAGAGGCGCTCGGGTGGCTGTACGAGCCCGACGAGACGCTGGGCGGCACCGGCGCGGCCGCACTCGGTGGGGACTGGGCCCGCGAGGTCAAACGGCGCGCACAGGCCATCGGTTTCTGAGCGTCGGATGCGCCACCTGTCCTACCTGGCGGTGCTCGCCGGATGTCTGATCTGCGCCGGGTGGCTCGAACCGGTGTTCAAGGTCAACGTGTTCCGCCGGTGGCGGCGCCTCGGCCTCACCCTGCTGCCGGTCATCGTCGTGTTCGTGCTCTGGGACCTCGGCGCTATCGCCGCCGGACACTGGACGTTCGACCCCGAGCAGACCACCGGCATCCTGTTCCCCGGCGGCCTGCCCCTCGACGAGCTGCTGTTCTTCGTCGTGGTGCCGATCTGCGCGGTGCTGGGCTTCGAAGCCGTCCGCGCAGTGCTGCGCCGCCCGGCCGGCGACGGTGACGGGTGAGTTACACCCTGGCCGCCCTGCTCGGCACGGTCGGCGCGGTGCTGGTCGACCTGTTCGTGCTCCGGACCCGCCTCGTACGCCGGGCGGTGTTCTGGGCCACGTACCCGATCATCATCGGTTTTCAATTGCTGTCGAACGGGATCCTGACCGGGCGGCACATCGTGATCTACGACCCGGCGGCCATCGTCGGCTGGCGGATCGCCTATGCACCCGTCGAAGACCTGTTCTTCGGCTTCGCGATGGTGCTGCTCACGCTGTCGGTCTGGGTGTGGCTGGGCCGCCGCGGCGTGCAGCGCGAGCCCCGAGCGGGCGAAGGCAGCGCACTGCTGCGCCGGCTTCTCGACCGCTGACGCGCTCACACCACCCGGCGGGTCGCGTGACGCGCGCTCACACCACCCGGCGGGTCGCGTGACGCGCGCTCACACCACCCGGCGGGTCGCGTGACGCGCGCTCACACCACCCGGCGGGTCGCGGCGTCGGCGAGCTCCAGCAACACGCCCCGAGCCTCAGGCTCGACGTCGGCGGTAGCCAGGGCAGCCAACGCCTCCTCGGTGAGCAGGGCGATGCGGGCCTCGGTCCGGGCCAGTGCCCCACAGTCCGTGATGATCGCCCGCAGCCGGGCCACGCCCGCCGCATCCAGCGCCGGGTCGCCCAGGCCGCCGTCGATCTCCCGCCGCCCCGCCTCCGACACCGTCTCGTACGCCGCCGCGACCAGGTACGTGCGCTTGCCCTCCCGCAGGTCATCGCCCGCCGGCTTGCCGGTGCGCTCCGGGTCGCCGAAAACGCCCAGGACGTCGTCGCGGAGCTGGAACGCCTCGCCCAGCGGCAGCCCGTACGCGGAGTAGGCCGCGCTGAGCGTCGGGTCGGCACCGGCCAACGCCGCACCGAGCAGCAGCGGGCGTTCAACGGTGTACTTCGCCGACTTGTACCGCGCGACCTTGCTGGCCCGCTCCAGCGACGTGTCGCCGGTCACCGGAGTGAGGACGTCGAGGTACTGGCCGACCGTGACTTCCGTACGCATCTCGTCGAAGACCGGACGCGCCCGGGCCAGGTCCCCGCTGGCGATCCCGGAGCTGTGCAGCAGCTCGTCCGACCACACCAGGGCCAGGTCGCCGAGCAGGACCGCGGCGTTGTCGCCGAAAGCGTCCGCGGGGCCGTTCCAGGCGGCCGCGGCGTGACGCGCCGCGAACCGCTTGTGCACCGACGGCTCTCCGCGTCGGGTATCCGACCGGTCCATCAAATCGTCGTGGATCAAGGCGCTGGCCTGCACCAACTCCAGTGCGGCCACCGCTGCCACCACCGGATCGCCGTCCAGGCCACGAGCGCCGCGATAGCCCCAGTAGGCGAACGCGGGCCGCAGCCGCTTGCCGCCACCCAGCACGAACGCATCCATGGCATCGGCCAGGTCAGCCAGTGCTTCGTCGATCGACAGCAGCCGCTCGCGCTGCGCGGCAAGGAAGGTGGTGAGGGCCTTGTCGACCCGGGACCGCAGGCCGGCTCGTTCCAGTGGGGAGGTCACGGCGCCAAACCTAGCGGGTCGCCCGGCAACCGCCAGCCGGTAGAATGCCCCCGTGTCTCTCGGACTGCCCTCCCGCCTACCGACGTCTCCGGCGATCGGTGAGCTGATCCGTCGTCCGGCGCCCACGTTCTCCTTCGAGTTCATGCCGCCGAAGTCCCGCGAAGCGGAGCAGCTGCTATGGCGCACGATCCGCGAGCTCGAGTCGCTGCGGCCCGACTTCGTGTCGATCACGTACGGCGCCGGCGGCAGCACCCGTGACACCACCGTCGACGTCACCGAGCGGGTCGCGTCCGAGACCACCCTGCTGCCCATGGCCCACCTGACCGCGGTCGGCCACTCGGTCGCCGAGCTGCGCAACGTCGTCGGCCGGCTCGCCGGGGCGGGCATCCGCAACGTGCTCGCCGTCCGGGGCGACCCGCCCGGCGACCCGAACGGCGAGTGGGTGCAGCACCCCGAAGGGGTGCTCTACGCCGAGGACCTGGTGCGACTGCTGCGCGAGGCCGGCGACTTCAGCGTCGGGGTGGCGGCATTCCCCTACAAGCACCCCCGCTCGGCCGATGTCGAGAGCGACACCCGCAACTTCATCCGCAAGTGCCGGGCCGGCGCCGACTTCGCGATCACCCAGATGTTCTTCGAGGCCGACGAATACCTGCGCCTGCGCGACCGGGTGGCGGCCGCCGGCTGCGACACCCCCATCGTGCCGGGCGTGATGCCGGTGCTCCGCATGGCGACGATCGCCCGCTCGGCCCAGCTGTCCGGCGCGCCGTTCCCACCCGCCCTGCTCCGGCGCTTCGAGCGGATCGCCGACGACGAGGCCGGTGTCCGCCGCCTGGGCATCGACCTGTGCAGTGAGATGTGCCAGACCCTGCTGGACGAGGGCGTCCCCGGCATCCACTTCATCACCATGAACCGCTCTCCGGCGACGCGCGAGGTCTGGCAGCACCTGACCGGCGCGACCGCCACGCCCGCCGCCGCCTGACCGGACCGGTGACCTGGGAGCAGTACGCCACCGCCTGGTCGGCGCTGCACGGCGGATTCGACCCGCGGTCAGCCTCGCCGCTCGTCCGTGGCTGGATCCGGCTCGCGTACCGTGGCGGCGGCCTGCTGGCGGCGATGCGGATCGGACCCACCGCCGTGACCGTCGTCGGGCTGCTGCTCTGCGCAGCGGTGCCGTTCGTGCCGCCCCTGGCCGGGGCGCTGCTGGTGCTGCTGGCGAGTGCCGCCGATGCGCTGGACGGCGCGGTGGCGGTGGTCGCCGGGCGGACCACCCGGCTGGGCTTCGTCTACGACTCGCTCGCCGACCGGCTGGGCGAGTTGGCCTGGCTGGCCGCGTTCTGGGTGGCCGGTGCCCCCGGCTGGACCGTGGTGGCAGCCCTGGTGGTGAGCTGGTTGCACGAATACCTGCGGGCCCGCGCCACCGCCGGCGGCATGACGGACGTCGGCGTCATCACCGTGGGGGAGCGTCCCACCCGCGTGTCGCTGGCCGTGACCGGTCTCCTGGTCCTCGGCGCCGCCAACCTGATCAAGCCGGAGTGGACAGCCGCCGCGTCGACCGTGGCGGTATCCCTCTGGATCACCCTGGGCGCGGTCGGCCTCGCTCAACTGCTGGCCGCCGTCCGTCGCGCGTTGATCGATTAATCCGTTGTCCGATTCCGCCGCCGCCCCTACTTTTAGGCGACGACGCGCCCGGAACCGCCGGGTGAGCGAGGAGACGACATGACGGCCTGCCGGCTCTGCTGCAGGGGCTACGGACACGGTTGACGCCACGGGGCGCCAACCGTCGCCGCTCGCCCTCTGTTGACGGGGGCCGGGCGGCTTTTTCGTGTCCGGACCCCAGGGAGGTGACCCGCCATGAGCGTGGTCCTCGTACTCAACGCCGACTTCGGGCCGCTGCACCGGGTCAGCGTCCGGCACGCCATCCGCATGCTGTTCCGCGAGGTCGCGGTGGTCGAAGAGGCCGCACCGGACGCGCGCATCGGCGTCTTCCCGATCCCCACCGTCGTCCGCCTGGTCAGCTACGTCGTGACCCGCTGGCGGCGCAGCCGCGGTCCAGCCTGGACCCGCGGCGGCGTCCTGAGCCGCGACGGCCGACGCTGCGGCTACTGCGGCGCCTCGGCCTCCACCATCGATCACGTCCTGCCGCGCTCCCGCGGCGGCGGCAACACCTGGGAAAACACCGTCGCCGCGTGCGGGCGCTGCAACCAGCGCAAGGGGGACCGTACGCCGGCAGAAGCGCGCATGCCGTTGCGCCGAGCGCCCCACGCGCCGGGCTGGACGGAACTGGCCGCGCACTGAGGACGACGGCCGGCGGGCAACGACGGGGGCCCGCCGGTCGTCCCCCGTCACGCCTACTTCGGTTGTCGTGTCAGGCGATGGCGGCGATATCGCCGTCGTCGAAATAGATGGCCTGATGGAGGCGGCCACCGAGAGCCAGGGCATATCGAGCCAGTACCTCCTGGCCGGAGATCTTGCCCTGCTCGATCTGCGACACTCGTCCCTTGGTCACACCCATCCGGTCGGCGACCTGCTGCTGAGTCAGCCCGCGAGTCCGGCGCACCTCAGCGAGCCGATGCCCGATGACCGTGGACAGCAGTTCCTGCTTGCCTGCCTCGACGGCTTCCTCGCCGCCGGCTTGTTCGACCAGGTCGGCGCGTATGTCGTCCCAGCGCACATATTCGCTCATGGTTGCCGCCCCTCCTCGTCGGTGCGTTCCTTCAGGTATGCCTCGTATCGTTTCTCGGCCAGCGGGATGGCTTCGGTGTACCAGTCGTTCCATCGTCCGCTCTTGTCGCCTGCAACGAGCAGGATGCTAGATCGCCATGGGTCGAAAGCGAACAAGATCCGAACGGTGCCGGGCCGAAGCTCCTTGAGATTGGCTACTGCGGAGTCACGGATCGTGTCGACCAAGGGCCGGCCGAGTCCTGGCCCGACCTCGGCGAGCAGGTCGATAGCTTGGACGACCCGAGCTTTGATCTCTGGGTCCAGGCGGGCTATCCAGTCGCGCACCTCGTGGACGACGAAGATTTCCCACGCTGCGGAGGTCATTCATGAAGTATAGCTATTGGTATACCTGCCGCGAGAGTCGGCGGGGCCGGGGCAGGTCGGTGTGGTCGATGACGACGGTGGCTCGGGTCCAGGGTTCGCAGGTGGCGAAGTAGCGCCGTTGACCGCCGACGTAGCGCGCCTGGGAGGGGTGGTCGGGGTCGGGGTGGGAGCCGTCGCGCGCTGCCATGCGGGGAACGGTCACCTCGAAGGGGGCGGACAGGAACACCGAGAAGTTCCAGTGGTCCACCAGCTCGTCCCGGTGCAGGAAGAGCCCGTCGACCACCACTGATGCGTCTGGCGGGGCGGTGTGCCAGGGCAGGTCGAGTGCTTCGTCGGTGTCGACGTCGTGGACGGCCGTACGGTAGCGGCGGTTTCCGGCGGGGCTGAACGGGGCCAGGACGTTGGCGACCAGCGCTGCGTGGTCGTACGAATCAAGCCAGAAGCCGTCGGCAGAGTCGCGGCCGCGGCGGTAGCGGACGGCCCGAGGGTGGTGGAAACCGTCCGCGCTGAGGTGGATCACCGGCCGGCCGTGAGCCTGCAGGGCGGCGGCCAGGGCTCGGGCGTAGGTGGTCTTGCCGATGCCGTCGACCCCGTCGATGGCGATGCGGTGCGCGCCGGGCGGGATGAGGCCCGCGACGGCGAACGGCGACCCGTCCGAAGTCGGGTCGCCGTCCACAGTGGTGTGCATGGTCAGTGCTTCTTTTTCATGGCCTTGCGGTAGTCGCTGTTGAGGCGGCCGATGAGGGTGAGCGGGATGCCCTTCGGGCAGACCGTGGTGCACTCGCCCATGTTGGTGCAGCCGCCGAAGCCCGCCTCGTCCTGGGCTTCCAGCATGTCGACGACCCGGGTGTCCCGCTCGGGCTGGCCCTGGGGCAGCAGACCGAGGTGGGCGACCTTCGCGGCGGTGAAGAGCATCGAGGAGCCGTTGGGGCAGGCGGCGACGCAGGCGCCGCAGCCGATGCAGGTGGCTGCCTCGAAGGCGGCGTCCGCGTCCGGCTTGGGGACCGGGGTCGCGTGGGCGTCCGGGGCCGTGCCGGTGGGGGCGGTGATGAAGCCGCCGGACTGGATGATCTTGTCGAAGGCGCCGCGGTTGACGACCAGGTCCTTGATGACCGGGAAGGCCGACGCGCGCCACGGCTCGACGTCGATCACGTCGCCGTCGTTGAAGTGGCGCATGTGCAGCTGGCAGGTGGTGGTGGCCCGCTCCGGGCCGTGCGCCACGCCGTTGATCATCATGCCGCACATGCCGCAGATGCCCTCGCGGCAGTCGTGGTCGAAGGCGATCGGGTCGGCCCCGTCGAGGATCAGCTTCTCGTTGAGGACGTCCAGCATCTCGAGGAAGCTGGCGTCCGGCGAGATGTCCTTGACGTCGTACGTGACCATCTTGCCCTTGTCGGACGGCCCGGTCTGCCGCCACACGCGTACCTGGATGTCCATTACTTGTAGCTCCGGGTGCTCGGGTGGACGTACTCGAAGTCCAGCTGTTCCTTGTGGAGGGTGGGGGTGTCGCCGTACTCCCAGGCCGCGACGTAGCCGAACTCGTCGTCGTGCCGCAGCGCCTCGCCGTCCGGGGTCTGCGACTCGGCGCGGAAGTGGCCGCCGGCGGACTCGCCGCGGTGCAGCGCGTCGATGCACATCAGCTCGCCGAGTTCGAGGAAGTCGGCGACGCGGCCGGCCTTCTCCAGGTTCTGGTTCAGCTCTTCGCCGGTGCCGGGCACCTTGACCCGGGTCCAGAACTCCTCTTTCAGGCTGCGGATGAGGCCGATGGCCTTGGTCAGGCCCTCCTCGGTGCGCTCCATCCCGCAGTACTCCCACATGATCTGGCCGAGCTGGCGGTGGAACGAGTCCACCGTCCGGTCGCCGTTGATCGAGAGCAACTTCTGAATGCGTTCCTCGACCTGCGTACGCGCGGCCACGACCTGCTCGTTGTCCGGCGAGATCTTTTCGTACGGGCCGGAAGCAAGGTAGTTCGCGAGCGTGTGCGGCAGCACGAAGTAGCCGTCCGCGAGCCCCTGCATCAGCGCCGAGGCACCGAGCCGGTTGGCGCCGTGGTCGGAGAAGTTCGCCTCGCCCACCACGAACAGGCCGGGGATCGTCGACTGCAGGTTGTAGTCGACCCAGAGCCCGCCCATCGTGTAGTGCACGGCGGGGTAGATGCGCATCGGCGTCTCGTACGGGTCCTCGCCGGTGATGCGCTGGTACATCTCGAAGAGGTTGCCGTACTTGGCTTCGACGGCGTCACGGCCGAGCCGGGAGATGGCGTCCGCGAAGTCGAGGTAGACGCCCAGGCCGCCGGGGCCGACGCCGCGGCCCTCGTCGCAGACGTTCTTGGCCGCGCGGGACGCGATGTCCCGCGGGACCAGGTTGCCGAACGACGGGTAGATGCGTTCGAGGTAGTAGTCGCGGTCCGCCTCGGCGATCTCGGAGGCCCGCTTGCCGCAGTCCTCCTTGCGCTTCGGCACCCACACCCGGCCGTCGTTACGCAGCGACTCGCTCATCAGCGTGAGCTTGCTCTGGTGCGTGCCGGACTCGGGGATGCACGTCGGGTGGATCTGCGTGTAGCAGGGGTTCGCGAACAGCGCGCCCTTGCGGTGTGCCCGCCAGCTCGCCGTGACGTTGCAGCCCTTGGCGTTTGTCGACAGGAAGAAGACGTTGCCGTAGCCGCCGGAGGCCAGCACGACCGCGTCGGCCAGGTCGGTGGTGATCTCACCGGTGACCATGTCGCGGACGACGATGCCGCGGGCCTTGCCGTCGACGATGACCAGATCGAGCATCTCGTGCCGGGCGAACATCTCGATGTTGCCGAGGCCGATCTGCCGCTCCATCGCCTGGTAGGCGCCGATCAGCAGCTGCTGACCCGTTTGGCCCCGGGCGTAGAACGTGCGGGACACCTGGGTGCCGCCGAAGGAGCGGTTGTCGAGCAGGCCGCCGTACTCGCGGGCGAACGGCACGCCCTGGGCGACGCACTGGTCGATGATGTTCACCGAGACCTGGGCGAGCCGGTAGACGTTCGATTCGCGGGCGCGGAAGTCGCCGCCCTTGACCGTGTCGTAGAACAGCCGGTAGATCGAGTCGCCGTCGTTGCGGTAGTTCTTGGCGGCGTTGATGCCGCCCTGCGCGGCGATCGAGTGGGCGCGGCGCGGGCTGTCCTGGTAGCAGTACGAGCGCACCTTGTAGCCGGCCTCGGCCAGGGTCGCCGCAGCGGAGCCGCCGGCCAGGCCGGTGCCGACGACGATGACGTTGAGCTTGCGCCGGTTGGCCGGGTTGACCAGCTTGGCGGAGAACTTGTGCCGGTCCCAGCGGGTCTCGATCGGGCCGTCGGGGGCGGCCGTGTCGGCGATCGGGTCGCCTTCGGTCCAGAACTCGGTCATGTCACTTCACCAATCCGGTGAGCACGGCGAACGGCACCGAGAGGTAGCCGGCGACCAGGACGACGGACAGCACCAGGGCGACGGCCCGGGCGACGCGCTCGCCGCGCAGTGTCTGCTGGCCCATCGTGCGGACCGCGCTGAACAGGCCGTGCCGCAGGTGGAAACCGACGCTGACGATCGAGAGCGTGTAGAACAGCGTGACGTACCAGCGGGCGGGCGCGAAGTCGGCGACCACGTTGGCGTACGGATGCTGCGGGTCGGCGTTGGGGTTCAGCGTCCCGGTCGTGAGGTCCAGGATGTGGTAGATCACGAACAGCGCGATGAGGACGCCGCCCCAGCGCATGGTCCGCGCCGCGTAGCTGCCCTGCACCTTGGTGCGGTGCGCGTATCGCACCGGCCGGGCCTTGCGGGCGCGCCGGGTGAGGATCACGGCGGCGGCGATGTGTGCGACCAGGGCGAGAGTCAGCACCGCGCGCTGGATCCACAGGTACCAGGTCTCGGGCAGCAGCGGCACACCGATGGTGCGCAGCCAGTGGGCGTAGTGGTCGAACGACTCCTCGCCCACGAAGATCTTGAGGTTGCCGATCATGTGCGCGAACAGGAAGCCCACGAGGAGCAGGCCCGTGACCGCCATGAGCAGCTTGAGCGCGATCGAGGATCGCATGCCCCGGCGGCGCCGCTTGGCGGGCGCCTTGGAGTCGAGGACCTTGCGCGCAGGCTCGGCCGTCGCCTTCGGGGGAGGAGTACTGGTATCTACCGCCACACCTGGACGGTAAGAACCCGCACGCCATTCGTCTAATGCATGATCGGGTAGGTACCCATAGCCGTAAGCTATCGAAGTGCAGCTCCAACAGCTCAGATACTTCCTAGCAGTGGTGGAAACTAGACATTTCACCCAGGCGGCGGATGTGCTCGGAGTCTCACAGCCAACTTTAAGTAAGCAGATTCACACCCTGGAAAATACTCTCGGGGCGCCTTTGTTCGAGCGGGTCAGGGGTGCGGTGGCCCTGACGGCCGCCGGCGAGACCCTGTTACCCCTGGCCCAACGCATGATCGCGGACGCTGACTCGGCCCGCGACGCGATCCAGGAGATCGTCGGTCTGCGCCGCGGCCAGGTCCGCGTGGGCGCGACTCCCAGTCTCTGCTCCTCGCTCGTCCCCGCCGTGCTGCGCCGTTTCCGCAAGGAACACCCGGGCATCGCCCTGCACGTCAACGAGGGCAGCTCGCAGGACCTGATCGCCGCCCTTCTCGCCCGCGACCTCGACCTGGCCCTCATCGTCCAGCCGGAACAGGGCGCCGACCCGTCCCTGCAGGCCGCCCCGGTGCTGCAGGAAAGCCTGGTCGTCGCCTCGGTAGCCGCCGGCCCGCCGCCGACGATCTTTCGCGAACTGGCCCTGACCGACCTGCGGGACACCCCGCTGGTGATGTTCCGGCCCGGCTACGACCTGCGCGACGTGACGCTGGAGGCCTGCCGGCGAGCCGGATTCACCCCGAAGTTCGCGGTCGAGGGCGGCGAGATGGACGCGGTCCTGGCCTTCGTCGAAGCGGGGCTCGGGGTCGCGCTGGTGCCGAGCATGGTGCTCGCCAACCGCCCGCTGCTGCGCGCCACGCCCCTGGCCCCGCCGGGCATGCGTCGGACCGTGGCACTGGCACACCGGCGGCGGGCGGTGCTGCCCCACGCGGCCCAAGCGCTGCGCGCAACCCTGCTCGACCACATCGCCACCGGCGAGCTCCCCATCGGCGTCCAGCCGCTCTGAGCCGCTTTCCGCCTGGCCCGGGGTCGCTACGCTGGCGGACCTCATGAGTGATCTTTGGCGGCGGTGGTGGAAGCGTCTGGCCTTGTTGGGCATCGCCGGCCTGGTCGTGGTCTCGGTGCCGTGGGCCTGGACCGAGATCTCGGCACGAGGCCACGAGTACGACGAGACGACCGCACCGACCGCAGAGGTAGTACTCGTCCTGGGCACCGCCGTCGCGGACGACCGGCAGCAGCCCGGCGACCGGCTCACCGGCCGCCTGGAAACCGCCGCCGAACTCGTCCGCAGCGGCCGAGCCCGGAAGATCCTGGTCTCAGGCGACGGCGGCGGCGACTCCGGCGACGAAACTGCGGCGATGACCTCTTACCTGACCGGCCAGCTGGGCATCGACCCGCAGCACGTCGTCGCCGATCCCTTCGGCCTGGACACCTACGACAGCTGCGCGCGAGCCCGAGACGTGTACGGCCTCACCAGGGCACTCGTCGTCACTCAGTCCGACCACCTCTCCCGGGCGGTGGCCCTGTGCCGGCGCCTCGGCATGGATGCTGACGGAGTTGCCGCCCGCTGTGCCGACTGTTCGACCTTCCTGCTCGCCGGAAAGGCCGTCCGCGACTACCTCGCCTGCACCAAGGCCGCCTGGGACGCGATCCGAAACCGGCCGCCGGCGGTCACCTCGCCCCCGAGCCCGGCACTGGTCGAGAAGCCGCCGGGCAGCTGATCCGCCAGCCGGAGCTGGTTCATCCGACCGCAGGCCCGATCCGGTCGGCCACGATCTTGGCGGACAGCGTGACCATCGGCAGCCCGCCACCCGGGTGTGCCGACCCACCCACCAGGAACAATCCGTCCACCGGCCCGCGGTTCGCCGGCCGCAGCAGCCCGCCCGCCGTTCCGTAGATCGCTCCGCCGGGTGCGGCCGTGGCCTCCGCCAGGTCGGCCGGCGTCCGGGTTTCCCGGAACACCAGCCGGTCCCGCACGTCCACGCCACGGGCGGCCAGCACGTTCAGAATGTGCGTACCGTAAGACTCCGCGAGTCCCGGCCGCCGCCAGTCGACGGCCCCGGCGGCAGTGCCGTGCCGGGGGGCGTTGACCAGGACGAACCAGGCTTCCGTGCCCGGCGGGTGCACCGCCGGGTCGGTCGCGCGGGTGACGAAGACGGCGGGGTCCGACGGTGGCCGGGCTCGGCGGCCGTGCCCGGGGGAGCCGAAGACCGCGTCGAACTCCGCGTCGTAGTCGCGCGGGAAGAAGACGGTGTGGTGGGCGAGCTCCGGTGTGGATCCGCGCACTCCCAGCAGCATGACGAAGCCCGCGAGGCTGCGGTCCGCCAGCCGGGCCAGGCGGTCCGGGCTCGGCAGCAGATCGCGGTACAGCGTCGCAGCATCCACATCGGACACCACCATGTCGGCGGGCAGCTCACTGCCGGAAGACAGGCCGACGCCGGCGACTCGGCCCGAGCGGGTGCGGACCGCGGTCACCGGTGACGAGGTGTGGACCGTGACGCCCAGCGCGGCGCAGCGGTCGAGCAGGGCAGTGGCTAGGACGCCGAGGCCGCCGGGCAGGTACCAGCCACCGAACGCCAGTTCCGCATAGGGGATCGCGGCCAGGGCGGCGGGGGCGCGGCGGGGATCGGTGCCGGTGTACGTCGCGTAGCGGTCGAGCAGCATGCGCAGTCGCGGGTCGCGCAGATAGCGGCGGCCCAGTGCCCGTAAGGAACGGCCGGGGGCGATCGCGGCGAGGTCGCCGACCCGCCAAGACAGGCGGGCCAAGGCCGCGGGGGAGACCTCGCGTTGCAGCACGGAACCCCAGGAAGCAGCCCAGATGCGGCCCGCCCGGCGCCAGAACCGTGCCCAGTCCGCGGCCCCCGCCGGCCCGAACGCGGCGGCGATCCGGCCCAGGAACACGTCCGGGTCGGACGACGAGTCCAGGACGCTGCCGTCCGGGAACACGTGCCGCACCACCGGATCCAGCGGCACCGCGTCCAGGGACAGGCCGAGGTCGGCGAAGACCTGCGGCAGCGTCAGCAGGCTCGGGCCGGTGTCGAACCGGAAACCGTCCCGCTCGTAGCGGCCGAGCTTGCCGCCGACGGTCGCCGCGCGTTCGTGCACGGTCACGTCGTGGCCGGCCTCCGCCAGCCGGACGGCCGCGGCCAACCCGCCGACACCCGCGCCGATCACCACAATCCGGCTCACCGCCACCACCTTTCCGCGGCCTGCCGCCGTCGTGTGCACCTGCTCATACCGGCCGGCCGCGCCAGGTCAGTCGACCACGGCGGCGCCGCGCGAACGACCGCGCCACGAGACCGGCGAAAAGCACGATCGACAGCGGCTGGGCCAGCGGGTCGGGCCAGGTCCGGCCGCCCGTCGCGGCCGCGGCGATCACCCGGCCCAGGACCCCGATTCCGTACGCGCACACACTCCACCACGCAAGATCCACATTGGTCAGGATCAGGGCGACGAGGGCGGTCACGGGCGGAGTCGCGTACAGAAGAAGGAGCAGGAGCACGACGCACGCCGCACCGACCGGCGACCCGAACGACGCCCACAGCGACTTGCCGTAGCCGTCGGCCAGCTCACGCCACGACGCGTACATGTGGCAGGTCGCCCAGCGTGACCCGTCGGCGAGCGCGACCCGCCCGCCGGAGCGTTTGACCGTCCGGGCCAGCGCGATGTCCTCGAGCACATCGGTGCGCACCGCCGCGTGCCCGCCCGCCCGCTCATAGCCAGCCCGGTCGACGACCAGCCACTGCCCGCCGGCGGCCGCCAACGACTCGCGCGGGGAGCGTTCCATCAGTCGCAACGGCAGGAACGTGAGCCACGACCACTGCAGCAGCGGCTGCACGAGCCGGCCCGCTCCCACGATCCGCGGGTACGGCGACAGCAGCGTGACCTGCGTCGATCGCAGCAGCGCCGCACCGCCGGCCACCGCGTCCGACGCCAGCACCACGTCGGCGTCGACGAACATCAAGATGTCGCAGTCGCCCGCCGCCGCGGCCAGTTGCGTGCACGCGTACGGTTTGCCGAGCCAGCCGTCCGGCAGCGGTGCCCCCGTCAGGAGCCGCACGCGGTCCCCGGCGACCCGGCGCACGACGTCCGCGGTGCCGTCGGAAGAACCGTCGTCCAGCACGAAGATCTCCAGGTTCGGCACCCCGCGCTGGCTCAGCAACGCCGCCAAACAGGGCGTGACCCGGTCAGCCTCGTCACGCAGCGGCAGCAGCACGGCAACGCGTTCGGTGACCGTCGCGTTCCGCGGTGGCCGACGCAGCAACACGGCATTGATCAGCGTGTGCACGGTCAGTGCACCGACCGGCAGCAGCGCCCACCACATCACGCGTCCCGCCGCGCGGCGGGGATCAAGGGGAGCACCACCGCACCCATGAGGACGCCGCCCCAGAGCGCGGACCAGGGCAGACCCAGGAAAACCGCGTGGGCGAGCACCGACGAAGCGTACGTCCACCACCACAGCGTCAGCATCGGGGCATCCCCGCGGCCGGGCGATCGCCCGCCGTGCCCCACCGCCACCGCCAGCACGGTCATCAGCAGCAGTGCGAAACCCAGCCAGCCCAGGTAGTTGCCGATCGGCACCCCGGGCACGCCCGGCAGGGCCGGAGTGGGGGAGTCCCAGACCCAGTAGCCCTCGGCCACCATCTGCGGATCGAGGAAAAGGTCCCAGGCGGCCAGGCCCACCGCGGCCAGCGCGATCCGGGCCGGGCGGGACCGAGTCAGGCGCACCGCGGCCAGCCACGCCGGCCAGGCCATCCACGTCCAGGCCAGCGGAATGATCAGCGGCACACCGAGCACCTTCGGCCCGAGCTGTCCGCCGTAGTCGTACGTGCCGAACGGGAAGCCGGTAGCCACCCCGACCGCCTCCACCGCGAACCCGCCGAGCGTCGCGGTAGCGACCAGTGCCAAGGCAGCCCTGGCGCCGCGGGTGAGCCATGCATGCGCGACCGACAAGGCGTACCCCAGCAGCACGGTGACCACCGTGAACCCGGCCCGGGTGTCACCACGGGTCAGCGGATAACAGATCTGCACCAGGACCAGAGCCCCGAGCAGGACCCACAGCGGGCTGTTCCTACGTGCTGGCAACGCCGTCCTCGGCCGGGGCGCGTTCGGTCAACGGCAGATCCCGGCCGAGAATCGCGAACGCCCGCTCATCGCCCGGGAAATACAGGTCCCGAAGAACGTCGGTGAACCCGAACCGGCGGTACAGGCGCCAAGCCCGCGACTGCAGCTCGTCAGCCTCCGGCGTCGACAGCAACACCGTCTCACCGCCCGCCATCGCCAACAGGGCCCGCAACTGGCGGGCGCCGATGCCGTGGCCCTGCGCGCTCGGGCGAACATGCAACTCGACGACCTCGAAACAGTCGACCAGCCAGCGTTCCCGGGCATCCTCATCCAACGCCGAACGGACCTGGTCATGCCACCACTGGCCGGGGCCGGACGCGTAGCCGTACCCGAAACCGGCGAGATGACCGTCGGTGGTCAACGTCGCCACCGCCCGGAAACCAGCCCGGCGTACGTGCGCGCCGATGTAGCCGCGGCGGGTCTGCAGCAGCTCGGCGCGGTAACCCATCGCCTCGCCGTACACGCTCACCACGTCGTCCAGCCGCCGGAGCATGTCGTCCGGCTGCCAGGGGACGAGCCTCATCGCTCTCCTTCCCGCCAGCCCAGCACGGCCCTGTCGCCGCTGATGCCCAGCACCGCGAACCGGGCGAACAGGTCCTCGGCGTACCAGCGCACGGCCGTCGTCCGCGCGATCACCGCGCGGTGCTCCGGCTGACGGTACGCGAACCTGGTCAGGTCCGTCGCGCCGCGCCACACGCTGACCGTGCCCTGCCAGCCGACCGGCGCCTCCCCGACCCCGAACCGCGCCAACAGGCCGGGCGCCGCGGCCAACTCCCGGGCCACCGGCGGTACGGCCCTCCAGAACGTCAACGCTTTCACAGGGCGCAGCCGAGCCCGAGTAAGCGCCAGCACCGGTCCGTCGCAGCGTTGCTGAGGCGCACCGAACGGCACTTGTCCGGACCAGGTCCCCCTGCTGGTCAGCGGTCGCAGGTCCACCCGGGCGGCCGAGGTGGCGATCGACTCCCACGCCACGCCCACCCGGCCCAGGTCGCCGCCGTCCGCACCGTCCCAGGCCACCACGGCGGCATAACGGGTCAGGTCGGCGTCGCCCGGGCCGAAGCTGGTGCCCGTACCGGTGCCGAGCAGCTTGCCGAAGCGCACTCCGGGCAACCGTCGCAAAACCCGCCGATCCTGGGCCATCCTGACGAAAGCCCGCCCGATCGCCCGCCGCGGCACCCGCCACACATGCAGCGTGACCAGCGGCGGGACGGAAGACATTCCGCCACGCTACTGTGCCGGGTCCCGCTGGCGGCCGACGGCCTTGGTGCTGGTCGTTTTGTCAGGGGCCGACGGCCTTGGTGCTGGTCGTGTTGTTAGAGGCCGACGGCCTTGGTGCTGGTCGTTTGTTAGAGACCGACGGCCTTGGTGCTGGTCTCCCATAGCCGAGTCGCCAGCGCCGGATCGGTCAGCCGTCGGTCCGGGGTAGTGACCTCATGCCCCACGTAATAAGCGCCGCTGCGCAACTCTTCCGCCGGGGCGGTCGCCAGCCACGCCAGCAGCGCCCCTGCCTTCTCCGGCGTGGTGAGAAACGGCGCGAGCTTGTAGAACATCCGGGTCACCGGGTCCGCGCCGAAGTTCGTCCGCACCACCCCGGGATGGAACGCCACCGACAGAACATCCGGCCAGCGCCGGGCCGCCTCGGCGGTGAACAGGATGTTGGCGCCCTTGCCCGCGCTGTAGGCCCGCCACGCGTTCCACCCCGCCGGGTCGCCGGTGAAGTCGTCCGGGTCGAGCCGGGTCGGCTGGTGCCGCCGGGAGGCGGTGTTCACCACCCGCTTGCCGCGCAACCGCTCCCGCAGCAGGTGGGTGAGGAGAAAAGGCGCGAGGTGGTTGCTCGCCAGGGTCGCTTCGAAGCCGTCCACCGTCTTCCGGTACGCCCCCAGCATGCCGCCGGCATTGTTCGCCAGGACGTCGATGGTCGGGTACGCCGCCAGTAGCCGGTCCGCGAGTCGCCGTACCTGATCCAGCGAATCGAAATCGGCCCGGAACTCACCCGGCTCGGGGCCGGTTGCTGCCGCCCGGATCGCTGCCATAGCCGCACTCAGCCGGCCCGCATCCCGGCCGACGACGACCACCTGATCGCCGTGCGCGGCCAACTCCTGCGCCGCGGCCAGGCCCACCCCGGAGCTCGCTCCGGTGATCACGATCGTGCGCATGCCCGCCTCCTTCGCCGCGGCTGCCGTACCCGTGCATCCTGGCAACCGGCGGACGACAGAATCAATGGTCTCCACTGTCGTGATCGGAGCCCGCCAGTCGCCCGCGTCGACATTCTGCCGCGCGGCCGGGCTGGCTGCATGCGGCTTGCTCGGCCTGGCTGCATGCGACTTGCTCGGCCTGACTGCATGTGGCTTGCTCGACCTGACCTGCTGCGCTGGCTGTCCGGCTTGTCGCTCTTTCCGCTGGTCTACGTCTCTCGACGGGCCCTCTTTGTTGCGTTGCTTTTTTGTCGGTGGGGGGTGTTACTCTCTCCGGTAGTTAGAACGAGTGTTCGATTGGTTCGAACGGTTGTTCTCCTCGGCCTGGCCGGTCGGGCGCCTGCTTCTCCTGGCAGCGCGCCACGACAGGGCCCAGTCCGGGAGCAGTCGTCAGCGGACCGGCCGGGCGCTCGACTGACTGATCGGGAGCCGCGTTCGCGGCGAGGCTCCCCGGTGCGGCGCCCGCGAAGCGTCGCACGCAAGGTCCGGGCATTCGCGGGTCCGGACCTGCACCAGGCAGGACCGTCGTCCGCCACCCCCGACCCCCGGGAGGCGGGCGACGGACCCGCCGGCGAAGTCCGGTCGGGTGTGGTGTGGGGAAGCTTCACACCCGGCCGGCAGCACCATCCGCTGTGCCTTCCTCCGCAGCACCCCGATTCGACCAGCACGTCGGATGCGATACACGCGAGGAGCAACCATGGTGAGCAACCCGGCAGTCGCCGTCCCGGAGGTCGTCGCACCCCGCCCGCGGTATCATGGCCTGGCGCATGCGCCCACAGCGGGAACGCAGGCCGCCCCGACTGTGCCCGCCAACCTCCTGCCCCACCGCACCCCGGCCCAACTCCTCACCGCGGCATATCAGGGCCTCGCCGAAGCAGCCCGCACCCGCCCCGACGGCCTGCGCTACGCAGCCTCCCACCTAGCCGCCCTCCGCGCCGCCGCCGCGGTTCTCGCCGCCCGGGCCAGACCCGCCGCCCCCACCCGCCGCAACCGCGTGACCAGCGTCTGGTCCCTCCTCGTGCTGGTCGCCCCCGAATTCGGTGACTGGGCCACCTACTTCGCCCTGGGCGCCGCCAAGCGAGCAGCAGCCGAAGCCGGCATCCCCCGCGTGGTCACCGCCCGCGAGGCAGACGACCTGCTGAGGGCTGCGGAAACCTTCGTGTCCCTGGTCCAGTCGGCCCTCGGCCTGCCGTACCAGCCCACCCTCGAGGCCGCCCCACCCATCCAGCCCAGAACCCCGCCACCCAGCCTTTCGGAACAACGGACCTCTCCTCCGTCGATCGGCGGCCCGCATCGCGAGCGAGTCGAGCAGCAGCCGGTTCGCCCGGTCGCCCAGCCCGCGAGTCGCTCAGCGGTTGCCCAGCCCGCGAGTCGCTCAGCGGTCGCTCCACAGGCCAGTTGCTCCGCCACTCCGCCGCCCGTTCGTCCCATCGTCCGGCCCGGCAGGCGCTCAGCCGCTTGACGACATTTCCCGAGGCAGCGGTCGTTGCCGGTGGCACGGTCGGCTGCGGTGAAGGGGCTGTCCCAGTTTGCCTGGGCGGCTGGGCTTATCCCGGGTGGCCGGGCGGTGGGGCGTGCCTGGGCGGGCGGCTAGGCCTGCCTGGTGGCCCCGGTTGTCCGGGTGGTCGGGCTTGCTTGGGCGGCTGGGCTTGCTTGGGTGGCCGGCTTGCCTGAGTGGCCGGGTTTGCCTGGGCGGCTGGGCTTATCTGGGCGGCTGGGCCCTGACGGTCGGTGAGGCTGGCATGTCGGCCGGAAGGTGCTGCTGCGGACGGCGCCTGCCTCCCGTGGCGTTGCTGCGCGCCGCAGCAACCGCACTGCGCAGGCAAGCGCGCGGGCAACGTGCGGGCTGCAGGGTGGAGATCTGAGAAGAATGTGGACAGTGGGGCGGAGCGATGGCCGGGCGCATGATCGGTGGGGCTGCGGCTCTTGCTGAGCTGGTGCGGTCTGCCGGTGACATCGGCGAAGGCGGGATGCATCGGGTGCTGCCGGTGCTTCCCGAACTGGGTGGTTTGCTGCCCGGCCGGGGGCTACGCCGAGGCAGCACCGTCGCCGTTGGTTTTGCCGCCGAGTCCGACCTTTCACGTCACGCCGACCTTTCACGCGGCGCCGGTTTCTCGCGCGGTGCCAGCTTTCCGCGTCACGCTGACTTCTCGCGTAGTGCAGGCCTTTCGCCCGGCGCCGACCTTTCGCGTGGTGCAGACGCTTCGCCCGGTGCGGGTTCCCCGCGTGGTGCAGACCTTTCGCCCGGTGCTGGTTCCTATCGCCGAGGGGGACTCGACCGGAGCCGCGGCGCGGAAGGTGGCCTGACAGCTTCCGAGCGGCGTGCGGCCTCGCCACCCGCGGCGAGGTTCGACCCTTCGACGGCTTCCGGGCTGGCGGAGGCAGCCTCGGCCTCCGGACCACCTACGGGTCCGCCGTCACCTGGGCCAACTCACCCAGCCCCGGCGCCGGTATTGCCGAGCTCGCGACCCGGATCGGAGGTCCCCGCCGACTTGGTGGCAGCGGCTGCCGGGGAGCGCGTTGCGGCCGAGTCGGCGGGGCGAAGGGGGAACGGGGCCACATCGCTCGAGTCGGCGGGGCGGATGGGGAATGGGGGTACATCGCTGCTGCTGGCCCTGCTTTCCGCTGCTTCTCATGCCGGATCGTGGTGCGCCGTGGTGGGTGTGCCGGCGCTCGGGGCGCTCGCTGCCGCGGAGAGTGGGATTGCGCTGGAACGGCTGGCGCTCGTGCCGAATCCGGGTCCGGAGTGGCCCACGGTGGTTGCTGCACTCATCGACGGGGTTGATGTCGTGGTGGTCGCCGTTCCTGGCGCCGTTTCCGCCACCGTCGCTAGCCGGCTCGTTGCCCGGGCTCGGCAGCGGGGGTGTGTGCTCGTGCCGTACGGCAGGTGGGACGGTGCTGATGTCACGTTGCAGGTCACCCGGGGGCGGTGGGACGGGCTCGGGGAGGGTCGGGGACGGCTGCGGCGGCGGGAAGTCACGGTGGTGGCTCGGGGGCGGGGGGCGGCGGCTCGGCCCAAGGAACTGACCATGTGGCTGCCCGGAGTAGGAGTTCTACCCGACTCTGGGAAAGACGGCGGTCGGGAGAAAAGCGATGGTCTGGGGAAAGACAGCGCCCGGGAGAAAAGCGACGGCCGGGAGGAAAGCGACGGTCTGGAGAAAGGCGAGCCGGAGAAGAGCAGCAGGCCAGCCGGTCTTTCGCTGGTGGATTCCCCGTGAGCGGCCCGCGGACGTTGCTGGTGTGGTGTCCGGATTGGCCGGTTGTCGCGGCGGAGATTGTGGACGGGATATCCGCGGCGGGGCCGGTTGTCGTGGTGCGGGGCAATCGGGTTGTGGCCTGTTCTGAGGCTGCGCGGGCCGAGGGGGTGCGGCGGGGGTTGCGGCGGCGGGAGGCGCAGGGGCGTTGCCCGCAGCTGGTGGTGGTGGAACACGATCCGGGGCGGGATGCGCGGGCGTTCGAGCCGGTGGTGGCGGCGGTGGAGGAGGTGGCCGTCGGCGTCGAGGTGGTACGGCCGGGGGCGTGTGCGCTGGCCGCGCGGGGACCCGCCCGCTATTTCGGGGGTGAGGAGCAGGCCGCCGAGCGGATTGTCGAGCAGGTGGCGCAGGCGTGTGCCGTCGAGAGCCAAGTGGGTGTCGCCGACGGGGTGTTTGCGGCTGGGTTGGCGGCGCGGGCGGGGCGGATCGTGGCGGCGGGGCGTACGCGGGAATTTTTGGCCGGGGTGACCATCGATGCGCTGGAGCGACCCGAGCTGGCCGATTTGTTGCGGCGGTTGGGGGTGGCGACGTTGGGGGATTTCGCGGCGCTGCCCGCGGCGGATGTGTTGAGCCGGTTCGGGTTCGATGGGGCGCTGGCGCACCGGTGGGCTGCGGGGCTCGATCATCGGCCGTTGGCGGTGCGGGAGCCGCCGCCCGATCTCGATGTGACCGGGATCTACGAGGAGCCGCTGGAGCGGGTGGACGTTGCCGCGTTTGCGGGGCGGGCGTTGGCCGAGCGGCTGCATGAGCGGCTTGCCGCGCACGGGTTGGCCTGCACCCGGCTGGGCATCGAGGCGGTTACCGCCGACGGTCAGGAGCTGCACCGGGTGTGGCGGCACGACGGGCTGCTCACCGCCGCGGCCATCGCTGAGCGGGTGCGTTGGCAGCTCGACGGCTGGCTGACCGGGGCCCGTCGGGGCGCGCCGACCCGGCCGACCGCGGGCCTGGTCCGGTTGCGGCTGGTGCCTGACGGCGTGCTTGTCCATCTCGGACTTCAGCCTGGGCTGTGGGGGGATGCGGGGGCGGAGCAGGAGCGGGCGCATCGGGCGCTGAGCCGGGTGCAGGGCCTGCTCGGCCCGGAGTCGGTGTTCACCGCGGTGGCCGGGGGCGGCCGGTCCGCCGACGACCAGGTGCGGTTGGTGCCGTGGGGCGACGAGCGGGAGCCGGCCCGGCCTGCCGCGCCCGCGCCGGCTCATGACTTTGTGGCGGTGGCGTTGCCCGGGCAGGAGGTCCCGGTGCCGAAGAAGCCGACAGTGTCGGACAAACGGCCGCCCTGGCCGGGTCGTCTTCCGACGCCCGCTCCGGCTTTGGTGCTGCCGCTGCCTGCGGCCGCGGTGGTGCTGGACGAGACGGGTACGCCGGTAGCTGTCAGCGCCCGCCTCGAACTGAGTGGTGACCCGGCTGTCCTGGCGTTCGGCGACGAGTGCGCCGAGATTGCCGGCTGGGCGGGGCCGTGGCCGGTGGACGAGCGTTGGTGGGCGCCGGCCGAATCGCGGCGTCGCGCCCGTTTTCAGGTGGCCGTCACCGATGGGCGGGCGTTTCTGCTTTCGCTCGCCGCCGGACAGTGGGCGATTGAGGCGATCTATGACTGACGGCAGGGTGTGAGATGGGCTTCTTCCACAATCCGCGGCAGCCGTGGGGCGAGTTGGAGAATGCCCTGACCGGTCGGAAGACCAAGCGGCATCTGCAGGTCGTCGATCCGCTCGCTGTCGACGGGGACGGTGGGGACTCGCCGGCGTGGAGCCGCAAGCGGCAGCCGTACGAGGCGCCTGCCCTGGTGCGTACCGTGGCCGAGGAGCGGTATGCGGAGCTGCACTGCCACACCAATTTCAGTTTTCTGGACGGCGCCAGTCATCCCGAGGAGTTGGCGGAGGAGGCGGTGCGGTTGGGGCTCAGCGCGCTCGCCGTCACCGATCACGACGGCTTTTACGGGGTGGTGCGGTTTTCGCAGGCCGCCCGGGAGCTGGGACTGCCGACGATCTTCGGCGCCGAGCTTTCTCTGGACCTGGCGAAGCCGCAGAACGGTGAGGCCGATCCGCACGGGCGGCACCTGCTCGCCCTCGCGCACGGGCCGGAGGGGTACGCCCGGCTGGCTCGGACGATTTCCCGCGGTCAGCTCGACGGTGCGGAGAAGGGCAAACCGGCGTACGGGGATCTGGAACAGGTTGCCGGGGTGTTGCGCGATCACGTGCTGGTGTTGACCGGCTGCCGTAAGGGCAGTGTGCCGCGGGCGCTCGCCGCCGAGGGGCCGCGGGGTGCGGCGCGGGAGCTGGATCGGTTGGTGAGCCTGTTCGGGCGGGGCAACGTCGCCGTGGAGTTGACCGATCATGGTGACCCGTACGACGGGGACCGCAACGATGTGCTGTTCGACTTGGCCCGCGAGCGCAAGCTGGCGGTGGTCGCGACGAACAACGTGCACTATGCGAGCCCGAAGCGGCGGCGGTTGGCGACCGCGCTGGCCGCGGTGCGGGCCCGGCGCAGTTTGGACGAGATGGACGGTTGGCTGCCTGCGGCGGGGGCCGCGCACCTGCGGAGTGGCGCGGAGATGAAGCGGCGGTTCGGGGCGTATCCGGGTGCGGTGGAGAACGCCGCGATGTTCGGCGACGATCTCGCTTTCGACCTGCAACTGGTGGCGCCGCGGCTGCCGGATTTCCCGATTCCGGAGCCGGGGCATACCGAGATGAGCTGGCTGCGGGAGCTGACGATGCGCGGCGCCCGGGAACGGTATGGGCCGCCGCAGGCGCATCCGAAGGCGTACGCGCAGCTCGAGCATGAACTGCGGATGATCGAGGAGCTGAATTTTCCCGGCTATTTCCTGGTGGTCTACGACATCGTGAAGTTCTGCCGGGATCAGCGGATCTACTGCCAGGGCCGGGGCTCGGCGGCGAATTCCGCGGTCTGTTACGCGTTGCGGATCACCAATGTGGACGCGGTCGAGTACGACCTGTTGTTCGAACGGTTTTTGGCACCGGAGCGGGACGGTCCGCCGGACATCGATGTGGACATCGAGTCGGATCGGCGCGAGGAGGTGATTCAACACGTGTACCGCTTGCACGGTCGGGAACATACCGCGCAGGTCGCCAATGTGATCTCGTATCGTCCGCGGTCGGCCGTACGCGATATGGCGAAGGCTTTCGGGTTTTCGCCGGGGCAGCAGGATGCGTGGAGCAAGCAGATCGACCGGTGGGGCAGTGTGGCGGCCGTCGATGTGGACGACATTCCGGAGCAGGTGGTCGCGTTTGCGAATCAGGTGCAGGGCTTTCCGCGGCATCTGGGTATTCATTCCGGCGGCATGGTGATCTGCGACCGGCCGATCATCGAGGTGTGCCCGGTGGAGTGGGGGCGGATGCCGGGGCGCACGGTGTTGCAGTGGGACAAGGATGACTGCGCGGCGGTGGACCTGGTCAAGTTCGACCTGCTGGGCCTGGGCATGCTGTCGGCGCTGCACTATGCCTACGACATGATCGAGTTGGATCTGGACCTGGGCGATATGCGGCTCGACGACGACGAGATCTACGCGATGTTGTGCCGGGCCGACACCGTCGGGGTGTTCCAGGTGGAGAGCCGGGCGCAGATGGCGACCCTGCCGCGGCTCAAGCCGACCGTGTTCTACGACTTGGTCGTCGAGGTGGCGCTGATCCGGCCGGGGCCCATTCAGGGCGGCTCGGTGCATCCCTTCATCCGCCGCAAGAACGGCGTGGAGGAGGTGACCTATCCGCACCCGCTCATGCGCAACGCCTTGGAGAAGACCCTCGGCGTGCCGCTTTTCCAGGAGCAGCTCATGCAGCTTGCCATCGACGTCGCCGGTTTCGATCCGGCCGAGGCCGACCAGCTGCGCCGGGCCATGGGATCCAAGCGGTCCGTCGAGAAAATGGAGAAGATCAAGCAGCGACTGTACGAGGGAATGGCGGCGCGCGGCATCACCGGCGACCTCGCCGACGACCTCTTCCTGAAGCTGTCCGCGTTCGCCAGCTATGGCTTTCCGGAGAGCCATGCGATGAGTTTCGCCTACCTCGTGTACGCGAGCGCGTGGCTGAAGCGCTATCACCCGGCCGCTTTCTGCGCGGCTCTGCTCAACGCCCAACCGATGGGCTTCTACTCGCCGCAGTCGTTGGTGGATGATGCCCGTCGGCACGGGGTGGAGGTGCGCCGGCCGGACATCAACGCCAGTGCTGCCGCCGCGACGTTGGAGTCCACGGCGACCACCCGGTGGGGTTCGGCGCCGGGCGAACCGCCGCACGCGTGGGGCCTGGGCGGTCCCGCTGTGCGGATGGGGCTGTCGAGCGTCCGTACGGTTGGCGAGGACCTGGCGAAGACGATCGAGGATGAGCGCCGCGCGCACGGGCCGTACCGGGATATGGCGGATCTCGCCCGCCGGACCGGATGTTCGGCTGCCCACCTGGAGGCGCTGGCGACCGGCGATGCTTTTGCGGGTTTCGGGCTGACCCGGCGGGAGGCGCTGTGGGCGGCGGGGGCCGCGGCGCAGGACCGGCCGGACCGCCTGCCGGGCACGGTCACCGGCCTGCAGGCGCCCACCTTGCCCGGCATGGACGAGGTGGACAAGCTGGTCGCGGACGTGTGGGCGACGGGGTTGTCCCCGGATTCGCATCCTGCCCAGTTCCTCCGCCCGGAGTTGACCCGGATCGGCGCGCTGCCGATCGCCAAGCTGGGTCGGGTCGAGGGGGGCACCCGGATCCGCGTCGGCGGCATTGTCACGCACCGGCAGCGACCGGCTACCGCAGGTGGTGTGACCTTCGTCAACCTCGAGGACGAGACGGGCATGCTCAACGTCACCTGCTCGCCGGGGCTCTGGCAGCGCTATCGGCGGGTGGCGCGGACCAGTTCAGCGCTGGTGGTGCGGGGGCGGCTGGAGAAAACCGTGGAGGGAGTGCTGAACCTGGTCGCGGATCGGCTCGACGCGCTCACCCCGCCGGTGACGCCCGCTTCCCGGGACTTCCGCTGAACGGACACTATATTTCCGTTCTGCGTGTGTGGCACCTTTTGTGGCGTACACCGGATCCGACATCGTACGACGGGGGACGACATCATGATCCGTACCATCGGCCTGTCCGCGGTCCTGGTCCTCGCCGGCGTGGCCGCGGCCGCCCCGGCTACGGCGGCGCCCGCCGCCAAGAAGAAAACCGAGCTGACCTTGAGCTACACGGCCGAGGCGGGCTATGCGGCGGCGGTGGTGCTGCGCTGCGACCCGGCCGGGGGGCCGCACCCCAAGAAGGGCAAAGCCTGCGCGGCGCTGGCCAAGGTCAACGGCAACCCGGCCAAGCTGAAGCCCGCCAACACCATGTGCACGATGGAGTACGCGCCGATCACCGCCGAGATCACCGGCAAGTGGCAAGGCAAGAAGGTCAAGTGGACCCAGCAGTACGGCAACCCCTGCGAGATGACCCGCGCCACCGGAGTCGTCCTCGCCTTCTGACGCGATCCGGGCGGCGCGGAGTTTCGCCTGCCGCACACCTTCGAGGGGCCGATACGCTGCGCTTGTGGACACCGCTGCGACGCGTACCCCCCGACCACCCGTCACCCCGCGCACGGCCGCCGTCTGGACCGTGCTGCGCCGTGAGCTCGAGCGGCACGCCGGGCGGGAACTGACCGTCGTGGACGTCGGCGGTGGGACGGGTGGCTTCGCCGTGCCACTGGCCGAAGCCGGACACCAGGTCACGGTCGTCGACGCCAGCCCGGACGCCCTCGCCGCTCTCACCCGACGCGCCGCGGACGCGGGTGTCGCCGACCGGGTCCGCGCCGTCCAGGGTGACGGCGACGCCCTCGCCGGGCTGGTCGCGCCCGGCAGCGTCGACCTGATCCTGTGCCACGCCGTCCTGGAAGTCGTCGACGAGCCGGCCGCCGTCGTCGCCGCCGTCGTCGCGGCGCTGCGTCCCGGCGGAGCGCTGAGCCTGCTGGTCGCCGGGCGGGCCGCGGCGGTGTTGGGCCGAGCCTTCAACGGCCACCTCAGCGCGGCGGCCACGCTGCTCGACGACCCCGACGGTCGGGCCGCCGGACGGGACACCGTGCGCCGGCGCTACGACGCGGAGACCGCCGAGGCGCTGCTCACGGCCGCGGGACTCACCGTCGAGGAAACCCAGGGCGTACGCGTCCTCGCCGACCTCCTGCCGGCCGCGGTGGTCGAAGCCGACCCGCAGACCATGCTCGACCTGGAGCTTGCCCTGTCCACCCGGCCCCCGTTCCGCGACATCGCCGCCCAACTCCACGTCTTCGCCCGCCGCCCGTGACCACCTCGGGCGGATCCGGGACGCCCGGCGCGTCGGGAGCGGCAGGTGGTGGGTTGCCACCGCTGAGTGCCGCGGCGCTGGACGTCGTGCGGCCGGCCTACGGGACCGGGAGTCTCGCCGAGCTGCTGCCCAGTGTCAGTGCCGTCCTCGGGGTGCCCGGCGCCGTGGACGTGCTGGGGCTGGGCGACGTGCTCGGCGGGGTGGATCGGATTGCGGTGCTGCTGGTGGACGGGCTGGGGGCGTACCAAATCCCGGACGCGGCCCGGCACGCGCCGATCCTGGGGCAGCTGCCCGGCCGGACGCTCACCTCGGGTTTTCCCTCCACGACCCCGGTCAGCCTGGTCACGCTCGGCACCGGAGTGCCGCCCGGAGCGCACGGCATCCTCGGTTTCACCGTCCGTAAACCCGACGGCGGCGTCCTCAACCACATCGCCTGGGGCACCGATCCGGACCCGGCGCACTGGCAGCCGATCCCGACCCGCTTCGAGACCGCCGCTGCTGCCGGGACTCGCGCCACGCTGGTCACCAAAACCGAGTTCGAGGGTACGGGTCTGACCGTCGCGGCCTACCGAGGCGCGACCTTCACCGGAGCCGGCGACCCGTACGCGCTGGCCGCCGCCATGCTGAAAGCGCTCGCCGAACCCGGCCTCGTGTACGGCTACCACCCCGACCTCGACCACCAGGGACACGTCAGCGGCATCGACTCCGACCCGTGGCGCTCAGCCGCAGCGACCGTCGGGGAGCTGGTGGCCCGGCTCGCCGACGGACTGCCGCCCGGCGCTGCCCTGCTGGTTACCGCCGACCACGGACAGCTCGACATTCCCCTCGACGGCCGCGTCGACATCGCCGCCGACCCGGCCCTGTCCGCGGGGGTCGTGGGCGTGGCCGGGGAGCCGCGCGTCCGCTACCTCTACACCCGGGCCGGCGCGGTGCCGGACGTGGTGGCGGCGTACCGGTCGGTGTTCGGGTCCTCGGCCTGGGTGCTCACTCGGGACGAAGCGGTCGCCAGCGGCCTGTTCGGGCCGGTGTCCACGGCCCATCTCGGGCGCATCGGGGACGTGGTGGTCGTCTGCCTCGACCACACCGTCGCGTTGGCCGGGGGCTGGGAGCCACCGGCGGTGGGGCGCCTGGTGGCCTACCACGGCTCGGTGACCGCCACGGAGATGACGGTTCCGCTGCTCACGGTCGCCTGATCCGTTCTGTCAGACCCCCTGGCTAGTCTGCTCGGCGTGGGACGCAGCCAAGCAATCGGGCAGGGGCGGGATCCGCGGTTCGGGCCGGACGCTGACGACGCGGGATGCACCATCCTGCACGTCGACATGGACGCGTTCTTCGCTTCCGTCGAGGTGCGCCGCCGCCCCGAGCTGCAGGGCAAGCCCGTCATCGTGGGCGGGGGAGGCCCGCGCGGCGTGGTCAGCTCGGCCAGTTACGAAGCGCGGCGTTACGGCGTGCGCAGCGCGATGCCCGGAATGCGGGCCAAGGCGCTGTGTCCGCAGGCCGTGTTCCTGCCGGTCGACTTCGCCGCCTACAACGCCGCCTCCGCGGCAGTCATGCAGATCTTCCGCGACGTCACCCCGCTGGTCGAGCCGCTCTCGCTCGACGAGGCGTTCCTGGACGTGGCGGGCGCCCAGCGGCTGCTCGGCAACCCTGCCCGGATCGCCCGGTCGATCCGCCAGCGGATCTTCGCCGAACAGCGGCTGACCTGCTCGGTCGGCGTCGCCGCCAGCAAATTCGTAGCTAAGCTCGGCTCGACCCGGGCCAAACCCGACGGCATGATGGTCATCCCGGCCGCCGACGTCCTCGACTTCTTGCACCCCCTGCCCGTCGGCGCGCTCTGGGGCGTCGGCGACAAAGCGGCAGCCCAGCTGCAGCGGCTCGGCCTGATGACCGTCGCCGACCTCGCCCGAGCCCCGCTGCGCATGCTGCGCAGTGCCGTTGGCGAAGCCTCCGCCGCGCACCTGCACGAGCTGTCCTGGGGCCGCGACCCGCGCCGGGTGGTCGCCGAGCACGAAGAGAAGTCGATCGGCGCCGAGCTGACCTATGACACCGACGTCACCGACCACACCGCGGTGCGGCGCAGCATGCTCGCCCTCTCCGAGAAGGTGGGCGGACGGCTGCGCGCAAGCGGCCACGTCGGGCGGACGGTGTCTATTAAGATCCGGCTCGCCGATTTCCGCACAGTCAGCCGTTCCCGCACGATGCGGACGACCACCGATGTGGCCCGCGAGATTTTCGAGATTTCTTGGGCCCTGTTTCAGGCGCTGCATCCCGAGGATCCGATCCGCCTCGTCGGCGTCCGAGTCGACGGCCTGAGCGCCGCGGCCGGCGCATCACGGCAGCTCACACTGGGTGAGCCGGAGCGCGGCTGGCGAGAGGCGGAGGCCGCAGCCGACGCCGCCGCGGCGCGGTTCGGGCGCTCCATCGTCGGACCGGCCAGTCTTTTGCCGACAAACCGACCACCGGCCGACCGAAAATCACCCGCACTCGACGGTCGTCCCGCTTTCCGACCCGGCAACCCCCTCGTAGACTTGCGGTAAGGCAGCCGGACGGCTGCCTTCAGCACCATCGGCCCGCCCGCACACCGCCGGAGGGCCGGACATGCGCCCGGGGAGGAATGCCGTGCCGCTCTCGGAGCACGAGCAGCGGCTGTTCGATCAGATCGAGCGGTCGCTTGCCGAGGACCCCAAGTTCGCCTCGGCTGTGCGCAACAGTGACCCGCGCTTCCACGCCCGTCGCCGGCTCGTCGCCGGCGCTTTCGTGATCGCCCTGGGTCTCGCACTGGTGGTCTACGGCACGGTGAGCAGCAATACGCCGCTCGGCGTGGCCGGCTTCGTGGTCATGCTCTCCGCGGCCGCGTTCGCCATGCAGACCCGTCGCAAGGGCCAAGCCCCCGACCTGCACGCCGTGGGCGGCACCGCCACTCGCCGGACCCGGCAGACCCGCAAGTCGGGCATCCTCGACCGCCTCGAGGACCGCTGGCGGCAGCGCCCCGAGGGTCACCGCTAACTCAGGGCGACCTACGGCGACACGATGGCGGCCAGCTGGCCGCCATCGCCATATCTGCCCTCTCGTCACCGACGATGAGCCGGCCGCCACTGAACGCTGCCCTGACCCGTCCTTCGCTCCGTGCCGGCCACGACCCGGCAAGCGATCGGGTCTCAAGCCGTGGACGTCCTGTGAGCAACGGCTTCGGACATCGCCCAGTCGTCATCGTCCAGATCCGCAGGAAACGACCTTTCCTGCCGCTCGCGCCGAGCCTGTGGCCGGTCGTCGGGCGATGTCCTCGGCGGCCGCTGGCACCTCCGGCGCAAGTCACTTGCGTGCCGCCAGCACCTCGACGCCAACCAGAGGGTTATCAACTGCCTTTCATGGTGTTAGCGGGTGCGGTTGGCTAGGAGGCGGCGGGGACTGAAGCGGACCAGGATGTCCCGACCGCGGCTGAAAGATGTCATCCAACGGCCGGACAGGTCGGCCAGGCCCATGCGCCACCGGAGCATCACCGAGGGCGGCAGGAGGACCGCCGTCACCCGGGTGCGGCGGGTGGAGGTCCGGGCCACGCCCTTGCGGACCTGGGTGAGGGCGGCCGTCAAACCCTCGCCCTGCAGGGGGCGGCGGGCATACCGGGCGCGTTCCTCAGCGTGGCCCAAGAGGGTGGCACCGTCGGCTGCCGGGCTGCCGGTCAGGTCGGCTTCGCGGACCAGGCGTTCGGCCGTGTGCCGGGGCGTCTCGGTCGGGTCGACCATGACCCGGTAGTCGACCATGGTGTCGACGAGCTCGTCCCAGGCGGCGTGGGCGTCTTCGCGGGCCCGAGCCGACTCGGTTGTCACCGTAACGTCGAAGCTGCCGGGAGTGGCTGCTGCCGTCGTGGTCGGCGCCGGAGTGGGGGCCGTTGCCGCGTGGCGGCGGTTGCGGACGAGGACCCGACGCAGGGCCGGGACCAGCAGCAGCGCCAGCACAAGAGCGGCCAGGCCGGCGATCAGCAGGCCAGTGGTGGAGCCGCCCGAGGCGCCCGCGTCGGCGGCCGGGTCCAGGCCACCCGCGTCGACGTCGCGGTCGGGCCGGTTGGCGCCGCCCGGAGCGGCGGATCCGGTCGCGCCGGGTGCCGCGGAGGCGGTCGCCGTGGCCGAGGGCGCTTCGGTCTGGTCGACGTCGGGCGCGTACTCGGAGCGGGTGGAGCCGACGATCGCTGACGCCGGGGTGGCGTCGAAGGGGATCCAGCCGAAGCCGTTGAGGAAGACCTCGGTCCAGGCGTGGGCGTTGCGGTTGGTGATCACGTACGCGTCGCCGTCACGGCCGCTGCCGCGGGTGAAGCCGAACGCGACCCGGGCCGGGATGCCGGCTTCGCGGGCCATCCAGGCGAGCGCGGCCGCGTACTGCTGGCAGTAGCCCGACTTGTTGTCCAGGAACGAGGAGATGGCGGAGGCGCCGACGTCGGGATCCGCGAGGCGCAGGCTGTAGCCGAACCCGTTCTCGCGGGAGAAATGCTCGTATAGCGCCATGATCTTGTCGTACTCGGTGTCTTTGCCCCTGATAAGGCGGGTGACCAGGGCTTTCACCTTGGGATCACCGGGGGTGGCGGTGAACTGTCCGCGCAGGGCGCTGTCCGCGGGCAGCGGGCCGGCCGTGCGCAGCTGGTCCGCGGTGTACTTCGCACGGACGTATTCGAAGGAGTACTTCTGTCCCTTGGTGGTGCTGCGGTTCGAGAAGACGACCTGGGCGTTCGGGTCGTACAGCCAGTTGCCCTTGAGACCGTCAAGATCGATGGTGGTGGAGTAGACCGGAGCCAGGTTCTGCGCGAAGTTGTTGAGGATCTCGACCTCGGCGCGGTACTGGTTGAAGTTGCCACCGCCGGTGGTGCTGTTCAGCCGTGGGTCGCTGAAGCCGCGGCCCACGGACTCTCCGGCCGGCGCCCGGTTGGCGAAACCTTTGTCGCTGAGCTCGTCCGCCGTACCGAAACGCAGGTAGAACGGGTCCGGCTCGTCAGTGCGGACCTTGACGAAGTCGACGGTCTGCCCCTGGTTGAGGTTGCCGGAGAGCGAAGCGAACAGGTTGATCTTCCCGTTGTTGCCGCCGGCACCGCCGCCCACTCCGGGGCCGACCTGGGTGAGTCGGTTCAGCAGACCGGTGTCGAGACCGGGCACGATCAGCGGAAGGAGGACGGCGGCGGCGACACCGATGACGGCGAGCCGGCGCCCGGCCGCAGCCAGTGGCGACGGCTCCCACACGTCGACGTCCCGGCCGTCGCCGGTGAACCGGCGGCCGAAGCGGCGCACCCGGTCGACGTTGTCGGCGACCAGCAGCCAGAGGTAGCCGATGGCGCCCACGATGAAGGGGAAGACCGGCACACTGTCGATGTAGACCGCGACCGGCACCGAATAGATGGCCAGCATCGGCAGGCCGGCCAGCGCCGGGCGGCGGGCCACCACGGTGAGCAGGTCCACGGCGATGGCGACCGCGCCGATGCCGAGGGTGGCGATGAAGAGCAGGCCGTCCCGGTCCGGCACCGGTACGCCGTACGCCCGGGTGTCGTTGCCGGCCGCGGTGAACAGCTCGCCGAAGTGTTGGAAGGTCGCCGGCGTCGGGATCAGCGACAGCAGCTCGCTGCCGCTGGGGAACATCCAGGTCAGGGTGAGCAACAGGACCAGCACCATGCTGGTGACCTGCGACCAGGTGGGCAGCCGCAGACTGCGGGTCAGCACGGCCGCACCGGCGACCAGGCCGACCGCGAGAATGCACTGCAGCAGCCAGGTCCAGGTGTCGAAGATCGCCGACAGGGGTGCCGCGGAGAGCAGTGTGGCTCCCGCGGCAACCAGTCCTAGTCGTCGTTGCCCGGTCACAGCAGAACTCCTGTCGTCACAGGCCGGATACGGTCTCGGCCATCGGCGCACGGTAGGCGAAGCCCTGTGAGCCCCGCCCGGTCGCCGGCCACAGCGCGGCCAGCGAGTCGCTGTGCTTGACCGGCAGCGACCGCCAGCCGCTGCGGACCAGGGCGAGCGACGTCGCCGCGTGCTGCCGCTCCGCCTCCTGCCGGTCGCCGGGTGTCATGTTGATCCACGTGGAGCTGTCGATGGCGAAGCCGATGCAGGTGGCGCCGTGGCTGCGCATCCCGGTCAGCACCTCCGCCTCGGTCACGGTGAGCGAGCCGAACAGGCCGATGATGAGGCCGCCGTCGGTGCGCCGCCGGACCAGTTCGACGAGTCCGCCCAGGTCGCCGTGCTGGGTCAGTTTGACGTCGGCGAGGGTGTCGAGGATGGCCCCTTCACCGCCGTGTTCGATGGCGTCGAGGTCGACGCCCGTACCCGTCACCAGGCGCAGCTTGTAACCGGCGTGCCGGAGGTGGACCGCGATGCTGGCCGCCGCCGAGACCGCCCACTCGAAGCTGGCAGCCGGCCCGTCGCCCTGGTGGGCGTAGAGCCGAGTGTCGAGGACGACCGTCGCGCGGGCCTCCCACGGCTGCTCCTCCCGGCGCACCATCAACTCGCCGGTACGGGCGGTGGACCGCCAGTGCACGCGGCGCAGATCGTCGCCGCGACGGTACTCCCGGGTGGCCGCGTCGTCCTCGCCGTGCACCGCGACCGAACGGGCGCGACTTTCACCGCTGCCGGCGTACTCGCCGGCGAGGCGAACCGCGGGCAGCGCCACGACCTCGGGGATGACGGTGAGCTTGTCGACGCTGGGGAAGGACCGGCTGAGCTCGCACAGGCCGAACGGGTCGGTCAGCCGGATGACCAGCGGGCCGATCGGGTAACGGCCGCGGATGTCGGCGCGCACCGTGTACGCGACGGAGCTCGCCATGTTCGCGGCGAGCCGTTCCAGCACGACCCGGGGACGGCTGCCCAGGGCGTACGGCAGCCGGTCCTCCATGAGCAGCGTGCCGGTGGGCAGCCGGGACAGGTTCTCCAGGCGCAGCACGACCCGCGCGCTGGAGCCGACCGGCGCCCGGCCCGGTTCCAGCGATCGGGTGCACGCCAGCTTGTACCGGCTGCGTCCTACGTACGCCGCGGCAAGCAACGGCAGCGCGGCCAGCAGGATCGCGACGCGCAGCAGGTCCTTCTCGCCGAGGATGAAGGCGGAGAGCGCGGCGGCACCCGCGGCAGCCAGGAACGAGCGGCCGCGGGTGGTCATGCCCCGCAGGGCCTCCCGCATGTCAGATTCCCCGCGACTCGTACTGGGTGCCTCCGCCGCCCGCGGCCCGGGTGTCGTACGGCGACCGGGCCCGGTCGTGCGGCAAGGGCAGCCGGTGCACGATCTCCGACACGATGGCGTCGGTGGTGCGCCGGTTGAGCTGCGCGTCGGCGGTCGGGATGATCCGGTGTGCGAGGACCGGCACGGCCAGCGCCTGCAGGTCGTCGGGCAGCACGTAGTCGCGACCCTCGAGGGCGGCGACCGCCTTCGCCGTGCGGATCAACTGCAGCGTGCATCGCGGCGACGCGCCGAGCCGGATCTCCGGCGCCTCGCGGGTGGCCGTGACCAGTGCGATGGCGTACTGCTGGACGGCCTCGGCGGCGTGCACGTCCCGCGCGGTCGCGATCAGCCGTCGGACGAGCGCCGCATCCGCGACGGCCCGCAGGTCGTTGAGCGGGTCGTGGGCACCGTGACCGTTGAGCATCGCCATCTCGGCGCGCGGGTCCGGGTAGCCCATCGCGATGCGGGCGGTGAACCGGTCGCGCTGAGCTTCGGGCAGCGGGTAGGTGCCCTCCATCTCGATCGGGTTCTGCGTCGCGATGACCATGAACGGCGACTGCAGCTCGTAGGTCGTGCCGTCGACGGTGACCTGCCGTTCCTCCATGCACTCCAGGAGGGCGGACTGGGTCTTGGGGGAGGCCCGGTTGATCTCGTCGCCGACCACCAGGTTGGCGAAGACCGCGCCCGGCTTGAACTCGAAGTCGCGCGTCTCCTGGTTGTAGACGCTGACCCCGGTCACATCGCTGGGCAGCAGGTCGGGCGTGAACTGGATACGGCGCACCGAGCAGTCGATCGAGCGGGCCAGCGCCTTGGCGAGTTTCGTCTTGCCGACGCCGGGCACGTCCTCGATCAGCAGGTGGCCCTCGGCCAGCATCACGGCGAGCGCGAGGCGTACGGTCGCGCTCTTGCCCTCGATGACCTGCTCGATGTTGGCGATGATCGCTTCGCTGGCAACCCGAAAGTCGTCAGCCGACAGCGGACCGCCGGGCTCGTCCCAGATGGGGGTTGTCACGGGCCTCCTCCATGTCGTTCAAGTTCCACACGTCGTGCAGACACCGCACGGGAACCGAAGGTTCGCGGGCAGCCGGGGTGTCCGAGGGCCTCCGGCGCCGGCGCCCGTCCCTGACAGGTTATCCCGGTCACACCACAGCGCCGAGTGGGGCGTAGAACCCCATTTCGGCACGTGGCCGGCCAGATCTGGCTATCCGTTCGGCTGATCGTCGCGCCGGGCGATACCGGTCGCCGGGAGCAAAGCGGGACGGGTATTATCGCCAAATGGTCCGTGCCGCCCTGCTCCTTCGCTAGCCGCGCAGTTTCCGCGCGGCGCCCCCTCCATGTGCAGGGGGCTTTTTTGTGTCCAAGGCAGGCTGACGAGAACGAGATGGTGACGATGAGCGAGTCCGAGATCGGCGCGGACGTCCCGCCGTACCGCTACACGGCGGCGATGGCCGCCCAGATCGAACCGCGCTGGCAGGAGTACTGGGCCGAGCACGGCACCTTCTTCGCGCCGAACCCCGCCGGTGAGCTGGCCGATCCCGACCACCCCCGCGCCGGGGCGCCGAAGCTGCACGTCCAGGACATGTTCCCGTACCCGTCGGGGGCCGGCCTGCACGTCGGGCACCCGCTGGGCTACATCGGCACCGACTCGTACACCCGCTACAAGCGGATGGCCGGGTTCAACGTGCTGCACCCGATGGGCTTCGACGCGTTCGGCCTGCCCGCCGAGCAGTACGCCGTGCAGACCGGCACGCATCCGCGGACCACGACCGAGGCGAACGTCGAGCGCTACCGGGGTCAGCTGCGGCGCCTGGGCCTGGCCTACGACGAGCGGCGGACGTTCTCGACCACGGACCCGGACTACTACCGCTGGACCCAGTGGATCTTCCTGCAGGTCTTCAACTCGTGGTTCGACCCCGACCTGCGCCAGGCCCGCCCGATCGCCGAGCTGATCGAGTCCTTCGCCTCCGGCGCGCGGCCGGTTCCGGACGGCGGCAGCTGGGACGCCCTGTCACCCGAGGCGCGGCGCAAGCTGATCGACGACCACCGCCTGGCGTACGTGTCCGAGGCGCCGGTGAACTGGTGCCCGGGGCTGGGCACCGTGCTGGCGAACGAGGAGGTCACGCCGGACGGCCGCAGCGAGCGCGGCAACTTCCCGGTGTTCCAGCGCTCACTGAAGCAGTGGATGATGCGGATCACCGCGTACGGTGACCGTCTGGTCGAGGACCTGGACGCGCTGAACTGGCCGGAGCCGGTCAAGCTGATGCAGCGCAACTGGATCGGCCGGTCCCGGGGTGCGCACGTCGACTTCACCGCGGGCGACGCCAAGATCACCGTCTTCACGACCCGCCCCGACACCCTGTACGGCGCCACCTACATGGTGCTGGCCCCGGAGCACGAGCTGGTCGAGACGCTGATGCCGGCCACCTGGCCGGAGGGCACGAACCCGGCCTGGACCGGTGGCGCCGCGACGCCCGCCGACGCCGTTGCCGCGTATCGTGCGGCCGCCGCGGCCAAGACCGAGGAGGAGCGCACTGCCGACGGCAAGGTCAAGACCGGAGTCTTCACCGGCGGCTTCGCCAAGAACCCGGTCAACGGCAAGGCGATCCCGGTCTTCATCGCCGACTACGTGCTGGCCGGCTACGGCACCGGCGCGATCATGGCGGTGCCCGGCCACGACGAGCGCGACTACGACTTCGCCACGGCCTTCGAGCTGCCCGTGGTCCGCACGATCGAGACGCCGGAAGGCTTCGAAGGCGCCTGGACCGGCGACGGCGTGGTCATCAACTCCGGCTTCCTGGACGGCCGCGACAAGACCGAGGCCAAGGCCGCGATGATCGCCTGGCTGGAGGAGGAGGGCTACGGCCGCGGCGCCACGAACTTCCGCCTGCGCGACTGGCTGTTCAGCCGCCAGCGCTACTGGGGCGAGCCGTTCCCGATCGTCTACGACGAGACCGGCCTGCCGATTGCGCTGCCCGAGTCGATGCTGCCGGTCGAGCTGCCGGACGTCGACGACTTCTCGCCGCGTACCTTCGACCCGGACGACGCGGACAGCGAGCCGGAGACGCCGCTGTCGCGCAAGAAGGACTGGGTGCACGTCGAGCTGGACCTGGGCGACGGCCCGAAGACCTACACCCGCGAGACCAACACGATGCCGCAGTGGGCTGGCTCCTGCTGGTACGAGCTGCGTTACCTGGACCCGCGCAACACCGAGGCGCTGGTCGACAAGGTGAACGAGGCCTACTGGATGGGCCCGCGCGGCGAGGGCGACCCGGGCGGCGTCGACCTGTACGTCGGCGGCGTCGAGCACGCCGTCCTGCACCTGCTGTACGCCCGCTTCTGGCACAAGGTCCTGTTCGACCTGGGCCACGTCTCGTCCTTCGAGCCGTTCCGCAAGCTGTTCAACCAGGGCTACATCCAGGCGTACGCGTACCAGGACGCCCGCGGCGTCTACGTGCCCGCCGAGGAAGTCGTCGAGCGCGACGGTTCCTTCTCTTACCGCGACCAGGTGGTGACCCGCACCTACGGCAAGATGGGAAAGTCCCTGAAGAACGTGGTCACCCCCGACGAGATGTGCGACGAGTACGGCGCCGACACGTTCCGCGTCTACGAGATGGCGATGGGTCCGCTGGACGTCTCCCGCCCGTGGGAGACCCGCGCGGTCGTGGGGTCACAGCGCTTCCTGCAGCGCGTGTGGCGCCTGATCATCGACGAGGAGTCCGGCGCGGTGCGGGCCACCGACGAGCCGCTGGACCCGAAGACCCGCCGGGTGCTGCACCAGACGATCGCCGGGGTCCGCGAGGACATGGACGAGCTGCGCTTCAACACCGCCATTGCGAAGCTGATCGGGCTGACCAACACGCTGACCCCGCTGGCGTCCGCGTCACGGGAGGCCGTGGAGCCGCTGGTGCTGATGATGTCACCGTTCGCCCCGCACCTGGCCGAGGAGCTGTGGCGCAAGCTGGGCCACGACGACACGGTCGCCTACGCGGACTTCCCGGTCGCCGACCCGGCCCAGCTGGTCGCCGAGTCGATCACCTACCCGGTCCAGGTGAACGGCAAGGTCCGCGGTCGGGTCGAGGTCGCGCCGGACACAACCGAGGATTCCGTACGGCAGCAGGCGCTGGAAGCCGTAGCCGAGGCGCTGGCAGGTCGCGAGCCCCGCAAGGTCATCGTGGTCCCCGGCCGCCTGGTCAGCGTCGTCGTCTGACCCGCGCGTAGGAAGAAGGCCCCGTCGCCTGACGGGGCCTTCTTTGTGGCCTGTCGGGCCTCGGATCCCGGCGGCCCTGAGCGGTGGTGCGACGGACCGTCCTGCCTGGTCCCGCCGACGCTGTGGCGTCAGGCGGCGGCCGTGTCGACCGCGTCGCGGCGGGCGGTGTAGCGCCAGCGGAGCACGATGCCGGTGGTCAGGGCGAAGCCGATGACGGCCGGGGCCAGGGTCATCGGGCTCATCGAGTGCGGTGAGGTCACGGCGGCGCCGATCACGGCGTAGGAGACCGCGGACGGGATGGCGGCCAGCGTGGTGCCGAGCAGGTAGCGCTTGCGGCAAACGGACGTGGTGCCGTACGCGTAACCGATCAGGCCATAGGGCGCGAGCGGGAGGAAACGCACCAGCAGGACCGCCGCCAGGCCGCGGCGGTTGAGCCAGCCGTCGAGGCGGGCCATCCGGCCGCCGGCCTTCGCGCCGAGCGCACCCCGGCCCGCCCAGCGGCCGGCGTAGTAGGTGGCAATCGCCGCGATGACCGCCGCGGCCAGTGCGGTGGCCGCTCCCGTCGCCGGGCCCAGCAGCGCCCCACACGCCAGCGTGATGGCCGTACGCGGCACCAGCACCGACAGCAACAGCCCGCCGACCACCGCGATGGCGACCGCGGCGGCCGGGCCGAGCGCGAGCACCGAGTCGGCGATCTCCTTCATCGGCAGGACCGCGGCGGCCACGCCGAGCGCGGCGACGGCGGCACCGAGAACGCCGAACCGGACGAGGCGGTGCCGCCATCCGATCGGGGTCTGCTGGCTGGCCTGAGGGTCCGTGGCGGAGGACTGCACGCTCGGCGGCGCGATCAGGAGGTCAGTCATGCAGGCGTACCGCCCCTACTTCTCGTCGGTCCAGGAGTAACTGCTGGTCAGGCGTTTTTTCGGGTCATGCGGCGCCCGCTGCGGCGAGCCGCTCGTTCCGGAGCCGGTCGGCCCAGGTGTCGTCGAGCGGTTGAAGACTATCCGCGCCGGTCGCCCAACGCAGTAGCAGATCGGCTATCGCTGGGTTGCGAGCGAGCGCCGGGCCGTGGGCGTACGTGCCGAGGATCTTCCCGGCCCAGGCACCCTCGGTCTGCCCGTCGTTGCCGATGCCGGCGGTGACCCGGGCCAGTGGCGTGGCGCCGGGGCCGAGGCGGGTGCGGCCGCCGTGGTTCTCGAAGCCGGTCAGCGGGGGCAGGCCGAGCCGCGGGTCGATGTCGCCGCGGACCTCGCCGACCGCCCGGGTCTCGCCCCGGTCGGAGGTGATGTCCAGCAGGCCGAGCCCGGCGCAGGTGGCGCCCTTGGCCGAGAACGAGTGGCCGAAGATCTGGTAACCGGCGCAGATCGTCAACACGGCAGCGCCCCGGGCGACCGCGCGGTGCATGCCGCCGTCAGCGATCAACCGCTGGGCAGCCAACGCCTGCGGGCCGTCCTCGCCGCCACCGATGAGATAGATGTCCGCGGAGTCGGGCATCGGCTGGTCGGAGCGCACCTGATAGGTCTCCACCGGGATCCCGCGCAGCTGGGCCCGGCGCGCCAGGATCAGCATGTTGCCCCGGTCGCCGTACGTGGACAGCAGGTCGGGGTAGATCCACACGATGCGCAGGTGCTCAGTTGACACGGTCTAGCTCCGCTCGGATGTCCTGGAAGGCCGTGTAGTTGGCGATTACTTCGAGGCGGCCCGGCGGTGTGGCGCGGAGTGCCTCGTCGAAGGTTCTAACGTGCCGGAACGGCACTTCGTTCACTTCCAGCCGCACCGCGAGGTCGTACGCCCGGTCCCCGGTGATCAGGACGGGCCGTCCCCGCAGCGGCGCGAAGTCGACGTCGTAGAGCCAGGAGGTGTCGAAGCCGTCGGGGTCGCGCGCGTTGATGGAGAGCAGCGTCGGTGCGACCTCGGCCATGTCGAACGCCTCGAGCCAACTGGCCGGGTTCTTCGCCAGCAGCAGACGGATGTTGCGCCCGTCCCGGTCGACCTGGGCGTAGCGGCCGGCCACCGAGGCCACGGTCGCGAGGCGGGGGACTGCTTCGATCGGGCGTACGCCGAACTCGGCGGCCAGGGCCAGCGCGGTGGCCGCGTTGCCGAGGTTGACCTGACCGGGGAGCTGGAGCTTGACCAGGTGCCAGTCGCCCTTGGGGTCGAGGACGCCCTCGTCCTCGACCGTCCACTGCGCCTGCGGGCGACGCAGCGCGCATCCGGTGCACCACCAGTCGCCGTGCGCGCGTTTGATCGGCGCGCCGCACTCGGGACAGACCCAGGAGTCGTCGGTCCACCGCTGCCCGGCGCTGAACCAGACGACGTGCTGGGCGCCGACGGCTGCCCAGACGACCATCGGATCGTCGGCGTTGGCGACCACGTGCACGTCCGGGTGGCCGGCGAGGGCGGTGCGCCACAGCTGCGCCATCATCGCCACCTCCTTGGCCCGGTCGAGTTGGTCGCGGGAGAGGTTGAGCAGAGCGACGACCCGCGGATTGGTGTCGTCGATCACCTTGGCGAGGTAGTGCTCGTCCACTTCGAGGACGGCGAACGGGGTGGCCCCGGCCTTCGCGAGCGCCGAAGTGTGCCCCGTGGGCATGTTGGCGCCGAAGGAGTTGGTGGCGACCGGGCCGAGGACGCCGAGTGCCGCAGCGGCGAATCGGGTCGTCGTGGTCTTGCCGTTGGTGCCGGACACGAGCGCGATGGCCCGCCCGGCAGCCAGGTTGCGCAGCAGGTCAGGGTCGATCTTGAGACCGATCCACCCGCCGATCACCGAGCCGTCGCCGCGTCCCGCGGCCCGCGAGAGGGCCGCCGCCGTGCGCGATACCGAAGTCGCGACCTTGGCCCGCAAGGGCATTTTCCCGTCCGTCACGGCTGCGAGGGTACCGGAAACGGACACTACGTCGAGTGGCGGCGAGTGCGGTGCCGCTCTGTCGCCGTGCGTTTGGCCGAATGGCCGAGCCGGGATGTGCGTCCGGAGTGGT
This sequence comes from Actinoplanes sp. NPDC051859, assembly GCF_044452725.1. Lineage (NCBI taxonomy): Bacteria > Bacillati > Actinomycetota > Actinomycetes > Micromonosporales > Micromonosporaceae > Actinoplanes > Actinoplanes sp. NPDC051859. The sequence goes on from NZ_JBITBX010000002.1 coordinate 409,214, forward strand.
GTTTCCCCCGGTCGAGGGGTGTGAGATGGCTTTCGCCCGACATTGCCCCCATCCATGATCAGACGCGCCATCAAAAAATTTGTGTTCTGTTTCACCCGTAACTTTGGACAGTGAGTAGTCGCATGAACACATGACGTGGCGGCATTTGTCACGAGGAGATCTCAAACCGGACACCGTCCATTGTGCCAATTACGGGGAGTGACATTGAGAGGGCTCGCAGTGGATCGAGAAATCCGGTAGCAAGGACGGGCCGGTGAGCATCCGCCCACCGCTCGCACCGCCCGGATCACGCCGAGCCCTGCCCCGGTCCGGACGGTTCGACCACGAGGAAAGCGAACAACCATAAAGGCATACGGGGGCAGGGACGGGGGACCCATTTCCGGTCCGCTCCGGGTCGCAAGACCCGGCGGACCTCGGGGTGAAGTCGCCACCTGGCGACCGGGCACACCTTCCCGCCCGAACCCGACAGCTAACCTCGCAGGCGTGCCGGAGGGAATCTTCTACCGTGCACGAACGCAGTTCGAGCCGGGGCCGCCGCATGTCTGCCGGCACCGGAACCGTCGCACTGTCCCTGGGCCTGTGTCTCTGCGCCGGCCAGCTGATCGCCACGCCGGCGGCCTCCGCGGCCGCCGTCACCCCGATCACCGCCGTGGCTGCCGCGGCCAAAGCCAAGCCCAAGGTGTCCGCGTCCTACAGCGCCCGCTCGGTCAAGCGGGGCGGGAAGATCGCGATCACCATGACGCTGATCGACCCCAAGACCGGTAAGAAGTCGGTCAGCGGTTGGGTCCGGCTCCAGACCAAGGTCAACGGCAAGTGGAAGACCTGGGACCGCAAGCGCGCCAACGCCGGCACCGTGAAGTTCACCGACAAGCCCGGCGCCACGGCCTACTTCCGCACCTCCTTCGAGGGTGCTGTCGGCGCCACGCCGTACGCCGCGGTGGCGTCCACGCCGGTCAAGATCACGGTCAAGAGCAGCAGCGGTGAGCGCATCCTCGCCGAGGCGAAGAAGCACCGCGGGGCTGGTTACAGCTTCGGCGCCTCGGGCCCCAACCGCTTCGACTGCTCGGGCTACACCAAGTACGTCTACAAGAAGGCGATCGGCAAGAAGCTGCCGCACAGCGCCAACTCGCAGCAGCACTACGGCAAGGCCGTCAGCAAGTCGAACAAGAAGGTGGGCGACCTGCTCATCTTCCGCAACGGCTCGCACGGCTACCACGCCGGCATCTACGCGGGCGGCGGCTACATGTACGACTCGCCCAAGCCGGGTGCATCGGTCGGCAAGCACAAGATCTGGAGCAACAGCTACGTCGTACGCCGCCTCGCGGCCTGACGTTCGCGCAGTTAAGCAGTGCAGTAAGGCAACTTTCGGTGGGGCCGTGACCCGGTTCGGGTCACGGCCCCACCGTCGTCTCCGCCGCCTGCCTGGCGTCCGACTGCTCGGGGAGTCGGGGAGCCCTCCACTTCGCGCCACAAGATCCCTCCACTTCTCTCCCCGAGCGGGTCGCAGGCGAGCAAAAGGTCCCGTTTTCTCCGGAGTTTTCTGCCCGACTGGGCGGCTTGTCGGAAAGTGGACCATGATCGGAAGGGCTTTCCCCTCCACTGCCGCTCCACCGCTTCTGACGTGCGCATTCATCCGCGAATCCGGTTCGCAGACGCGTCGATTCTGGTTGCGAGTGGAGGGAAGTGGAGTAAGGTGGAGCGCAGTGGCAGGCCGGAAGCAGGACCTGCCGGCCCGAGTGAACCGGCAGACCGCACCGCACCAACGGAGCGGCGCCACAGGGCAGGGGGGTTGGGCCGATGTTCCTCGGCACACACACCCCGCGCCTGGACGACAAGGGTCGGCTCATCCTTCCGGCGAAGTTTCGGGACGAGCTGGCGGGAGGTGTCGTGATCACCAAGGGGCAGGAGCGCTGTCTGTACGTGTTCCCGATGCCGGAATTCCAGCGGATCGCGGGGCAGCTGCGCGACCAACCGGTCACCAACAAGGCCGCCCGGGCCTACAGCCGGGTGTTCTTCGCCAGCGCGCACGACGAGATTCCCGACAAGCAGGGCCGGGTCACCATCCCGGCGCACCTGCGGGAATATGCGGCTCTCGACCGCGAGCTGGTGGTGATCGGCGCAAGCACACGCGTGGAGATCTGGGACAAACAGTCCTGGGAGCAGTACCTCACGGCGAGCGAGGACGACTTCGCCGATATCGAGGAGGGGGTGCTGCCCGGCGGACTGTAGGCGTGGCACCTGTCGGCCGCCGAGGTGGTCCGGACGTCGCTGCCGCCGTACTGCGAGATCTCCAGCCGCTCCCGCTCCTGGCGCCTCTTCCCCGGTGCCAGGCGTGTGTCCGGTGGGGCGCGCCCGATGGCAACGGGCACGAGCGGATGGGGATCTGGCGGTACGGAAGACGGTCGGGCACCGATCGGGAACAAACGGTCGCGGGGCGCGCGAGGAAAGAGCGGGGCAATGGGAGTCGACATGGGGGAGCATCGCGGCACGCATGTGCCGGTGCTGCTCGAACGCTGCCTCGAGCTGCTCGCTCCCGCGCTCAACGGTCCGAGTTCCGTCGGTGGTCCTGGCTCCAGCTCTCCAGGTGAGTCGAGCGCGCACGGTGGTTCGGGTTCTTCGGGATCCGCTGTGGTGCACGTCGACTTCACCTTGGGACTGGGCGGGCACGCTGAGGCCGTGCTCGAACGGCACCCGGACGTGGTTCTGGTGGGACTCGACCGGGACCAGGAGGCGCTAGCGCACTCCCGGCACCGGCTCGAACGCTTTGCGGGTCGGACGCATCTGGTCCACGCCGTGTACGACGAGTTGCCGGCGGTCCTCGCGGATCTCGGCTACCCGGAGTACCACAGTGGACTGTTTGACCTGGGTGTGTCCTCGTTGCAGCTGGACGAGGCGGATCGCGGCTTTGCGTACGCCAGGGACGCACCGCTGGACATGCGCATGGACCAGTCGCGGGGGATCACCGCGGAGGAGGTCGTCAACGGATACGAGCCGGGCGAGCTCGTCCGGATCCTGCGGGTGTACGGCGAGGAGAAATTCGCCCAGCGCGTCGTTTCGGCGATCGTGAAGGAGCGGGCGAAGAGTCGGATCGTCTCCTCGGCGCGGCTCGCTGACCTGGTGCGGGACGCTATTCCGGCCGCCGCGCGGCGAACGGGTGGAAATCCCGCGAAAAGAACGTTTCAAGCGCTACGTATTGAGGTAAATGCGGAGCTCGCCGCGCTCGAGGCGGCTGTTCCGTCCGCACTGGATCTACTGGCCCCGCGAGGGCGCCTTGTTGTCATGAGTTACCAGTCGTTGGAAGACCGGATCGTCAAGCGTGCTCTCGCCGGGAGAGCGCGCAGCACCGGGCCGATCGATCTGCCGGTCGAGCTGCCCGGGACGGGACCGAGCCTGCGACTGCTGACCCGGGGTTCGGAGCCGCCCACGGAGGCGGAAGTGGCCGAGAACCCGCGCGCGGCGTCAGTAAAGCTGCGGGCCGCGGAACGGATTGCTGAGCACGATCAGGGACAGGGGGCCGCCCGCGAACGGCCCCGGCTGTCCGCGTACGGGGGACGAGGGCGGCGACGCCCGGGGGAACACCATGAGGGGGAGGGACATTGAGCGAGCGCAGCACCGCGCCGCGGTCGGGGGGCCGGACCACGGAGCGAGCGGACAGCGGTCGGCGTACGCCGACCGGCACGAAGGGAACCGCGCGGGGGGCGCGCCAGTTCCCGGTCCACGGAAACACCGCACTGAAGCTTGACGCCGAGCCGCAGCGAGAGACAGCTTCGGCGCCTCGGCTGCGGGTTGCACCGCCGCTGCCGATCAACGCACCCCGGGCGCCGTTCATCGCCCTGGTGGTCGCCATTGTGGTGGCCGGGGTGGTGGGCATCCTGCTGATCAACACCAAGACGGCGGAGAATTCCTTCGAGCTCGACACTCTGGACAAGCAGCGTTCCGAGTTGGATGCGCGGCAGCAGGCGTTGGAGAACGAGATCGCCGCGTACAACATGCCGGGCAGCCTGGACGTTGCCGCGCGGCGCCTCGGCCTGGTGAAGGCCGATTCGCCGGCCTACATCCGGTTGCCGGACGGCAAGGTGATGGGCGTGATGACCCCGGGCAGCGGCCCGCGGGCCGTCACCGCCCAGGACCCGGCCGCCGCAACCGCGAACCGGCAGCCTGCCGGCAGCACCACGGGCCAGCAGCCGGCCGGCACGACAGGTCAGCAGCCGGCCGGTTCCACGGGCCAGCAGCCGTCCGGCACGACAGGTCAGCAGCCGGCCGGTTCCACGGGCCAGCAGCCGGCTGGCACGACAGGTCAGCTGCCGGCCGGTTCCACGGGTCAGCAGCCGTCCGGCACGACGGGCCAGCTGCCGGCCAATGGCACGACCGCGGGTAACGGTGCGTCCAGTCAGGACGCCACCACCCGCGACGTGACGCCGGGTGGTGGGGCCACCGCACCGGGACAGACCGTGCCCGGTTCGGGTACGCAGCCCGTTTCCGGGCGGTAGCGCGGTGCCGCCGCGCTCGAACGAGACGCCGCGCCGGGGCCAGGAGCCCCGGCGCGGTGCGTCTTCTGAGGACAAGTCGCCCGCCGACGGTGAGTCGGGCCGTGGCTTCGGTGGTATCGGCGAGGCGCGGGCCTACACCCCGCGCGGCCGAACCGTGCGCGAGGGCGACCAGCGCACCCGGTCGCCACGAGCCGGCCGCAACAGCGATCCGGTGCGACCGCCACTGCAGGTGCTCGACGGCGGCCGGCCCGCACCGGAACGCCGCCGCGACTCTGACGAAGACCTACCCCCCCAACGCCGCCGGAGCGACGACGCCCGTGAAGGCCGCGTTGACGACGCTCGCCGCGGCCGGAGTGACGACGCCCGCGAAGCCCGCGTTGACGACGCACGCCGTGGCGGGAGCGACGACGCCCGTGAAGGCCGCGCCGACGATGTCCGCCGCGGTCGGATCGATGACGCCCGGGGCAAGCGGAGGGGCGACGGTTACAGCAGCCGCGCCGACGATGACCTGGCCGACGACAGAGGCCGCGGCGACGTCGCTCGGAGCAGGAGCGCCGATCACGACCGGGGGAGCCGCAGCGCGGAGCCGCGCGGGCGCAACCGCCGGGGCACAGACGAACGCGGCCGAGACGCCACTCGCCGGGACGCAGACGAACGCGGCCGAGACGCCACTCGCCGGGGCCGGGGTGCCGGCCGCGACACTGAGCCGGACCTGGATGACGAGGATGTCGGCCCGATTGGCCGGGGACGGACAGCCCGCGAGAGTCGCACGACGGATCGCGGGCGATCCGGTCGTGGCGAGATGGCGCGGCCTACCGCGGGTGCCGGGCGCGGCCGGACGGCTGCTGATCCCCGCCGGACCTCGGCCCGCACCGACAGCCGATCTGCTGCTGGGCGCGCCGAGAACCGAACCATCGCTGGCCGCGGCGAGAACCGAACGACAGCCGGACGCACCGACCGTAGGTCCGGAAGTGGCAGGTTCGCCCCGGGTCCGCGGCGATCCGGTGGCGGGGCGGGGACACGGCCGGAGGATCGGCGGCTCAAGCCGGTCATCCCGGCCGAACCGCCGCGGCTGGCCAACAGCACCAAGCGGCTGCGGTTGGGCACGGTGCTAGCGCTGTCCCTGTTTATGATGATCGGCGTACGGCTCGTGGTGCTGCAGGTGATGGACTCGCCGGCGGCCGCGCAGAGCCTGCTCGAGCAGCGTAAGAACCGGCTGACCGAGATCGTGCTGCCGGCACCGCGGGGCAGCATTCTGGACCGTTCCGGGGCGGTGCTCGCGCACAGCGTCGAGGCCCGGTACGTCTACGCCGACCCGGTGCTGGTCGAGAAGCCGGCTGAGGTGGCGGCGCAGCTTTCGCCGCTGCTCGGTGTGCCCAAGTCGGAGCTGGCCGCGCTGATGGCGAAGAAGAAGCGGCCCGGTGGCGGCGAGTCCCGGTTCGAGTTCCTGGCTCGTGGTGTGGACATCGCGGTTGCGGAGCGGATCGAAAAGCTGAACCTGGCCGGCATCGGCTCCCGCCGCGACGAGCGGCGTGACGTGCCCGGTGCCGATCTGGCCGCGAATCTGATCGGTTTCACCGGTGATGACCACACCGGCCTGGAAGGCATCGAGGCCCGCTACGACGAGCTGCTGCGCGGCACCAACGGCTTGAAGGTGTACGAGACCGGCCGCGGTGACCTGGCGAAGGAGATCCCGGGTGGATACCGCCGGGAGACGCCGGCCGCACCGGGCTCCTCGGTGCAGCTCACCATCGACCGGGACCTGCAGTTCGAGGTGCAGCGCTATCTCAGCCAGCAGATGGAGAAGATCAACGCCACGGTGGCCGGGGCGATCGTGCTGAACGCGCAGACCGGGGAGGTGCTGGCGCAGGCCAGCTACCCCACCTACAACGCGCAGAAGGCGTCGGAGTTCACGCCGAAGGAGCGGGAGGATGCCGTCTCCAGCGTGATCTCCGACCCGGGGTCGACACACAAGGCGTTCACCATCGGCGCGGCCATGCAGGAGGGCCTGGTCAACAAGAATTCCGACATCACCGTCGGTCGGGCGATGCGGTTGGGCGGCAAGCTGTTCACCGACACGCATCCCTTCCCCAACGGTACGAAGCTGAGCATCCCGCAGGTGCTGGCGTACTCGTCGAACGTGGGCTCGATCCGGATCGGTCAGATGCTCGGCAAGGAGAAGCTGTACGAGTACCAGCAGAAGTTCGGGCTGGGCCGGCCGACCAACGAGGGTATGCCGGGCGAGGCGCCGGGCCGGCTGCTCACGCCGGATGAGTGGAGCGGTTCGGCCTGGGGCTCGGTGCCGATCGGCCACAGTGTCGACGCCACCCTGCTGCAGATGGCGGCCGGGTACGCCGCGATCGCCAACGACGGCGTCTACATCCAGCCGCACCTGATCAAGGGCACCATTTCCGCGCGGGGCGACAAGCTCACGCCCGCCGCGCCGCCGGAGACGCATCGGGTGCTCGACACGCAGGTGGCGCGGGATCTGCGGGAGATGATGGAGGCGGTCGTCGACTCCAAGGGCGCCACCGGCACCCAGGCGAAGGTGGAGGGCTACCGGGTCTCCGGCAAGACCGGCACGGGCAGCCTGCTGGTCGACGGGCAGTACACCAACCACAACGCGGGTTCCTTCATCGGCATGGCGCCGGCGGAGAAGCCGCAGTTCGTCGTGGGTGTCTTCGCCGACGTGCCGAACGGCACCGGTGGTGTGATCGCTGCGCCCGCCTTCAGCAAGATGATGGGCTCGGCGCTGTTGCACTACCGGGTACCCCCGTCCGGGTCGAAGCCGCCCACGTTCCATTGGAAGGAGTAGCCACGCGGATGGGGTTCGCCGCCGGATCCGACGTACCGGGTAGGGTCTGACGCCGTGTCCGGCATTCCCCGTCCCCAGTTCGCGCGGCCTTTCCGGCTGGCCGATCTCCCGACGCTGGTGGACGCCGAGCACGGTGGTGGCGACGCCGCGGTCACCGGTGTCACCCATGCGAGCGGCGAGGTGCGGCCGGGCGATCTGTACGCGGCCCTGCCCGGCTCCCGCCGCCACGGTGCCGAGTTTGCCCAGGCAGCGGCCGAGGCGGGCGCCGTCGCGGTGTTGACCGACCCGGCCGGGCGGCGCGCCGCTGAAGCCGCCGGGCTGCCGGTGGTGATCGTGCCGGATCCGCGTGCGGTGCTCGGCGAGGTGGCCTCCGCGATCTACGGCAATCCGTCCGCGGCGCTCACCGTGATCGGCCTGACCGGTACGGCGGGAAAGACCAGTACGGCGTACCTGGCCGAGGCGGGGTTGCGGGCGGCAGGGTTGACCACCGCGCTGATCGGCACGGTCGAGACCCGGCTCGGTGATCTGTCGGTGCGCAGCGCCCGGACGACGCCGGAGGCGACCGACCTGCATGCGATGCTCGCCGTCGCCGTCGAGCGCGGGGTTACCGCCGTGGTGATGGAGGTGTCCAGCCACGCGCTCGTCATGGGTCGGGTGGGCGGCGTGCGGTTCACCGTCGGCGGCTACACAAATTTCGGCCATGACCATCTCGACTTTCACGCGACCACCGAGGAATACTTCGCGGCCAAGGCGCGACTGTTCGATGGCCGCTGCCGGCACGAGGTGCTGAACGCCGACGACCGGGCGCTCACCTCGCTGGTCAAGCCGGACACGGTTACCTACTCGGCGGATGGAGACACCACGGCTACCTGGCACGCCACCGAGATCAGCACGGTCGGTGGCGGTCAGCGATTCACCGCGTGTGGTCCGGACGGTGCCGTTCCCGCAGCGGTGGCGTTGCCCGGCCGGCACAACGTCGCGAACGCCCTGCTCGCCCTAGCTGCGCTGGTGGCGGCTGGTATCGATCCGCGGGTGGCGGCCAACGGCATTGCCGCGTGTCCGGGTGTCCCGGGGCGGCTCGAACGCGTGGATTCCCGCGGCGAGGTGTCGGGCATCGTGGACTATGCGCACAAGCCGGACGCGATTGTCGCTGCGCTCGCCGCGCTGCGCGATGTGGCCGCGGCTCGGCACGGCTCGCTGATCTGCGTCATTGGCGCCGGGGGCGACCGGGACACCGGCAAGCGGCCCCTGATGGGCGCCGCGGCTGCCCGGGGCGCGGACCTGGTGGTGATCACCGACGACAATCCCCGTACGGAAGATCCGGCCACGGTGCGTGCCGCCGTCCGGCTGGGGGCGGAAGACGCCGGCGCGCCGGCGAAGATCATCGAGGTGGCGGGCCGCCGGGCCGCCATCGACGAGGCGGTACGGCTGGCCGGTCCCGGCGACGTCGTGGCCGTCCTCGGCAAAGGACACGAACGGGGCCAGGAGGTGAACGGCAAGGTGCTGCCGTTCGACGACCGCATCGAGCTGGCCGCCGCGTTGGCGGCCCGTACGGGTGGTGCCGCTTGATCCGCACGACGACCGGCGAGAGTTCGCATCACCGCACGTGGAAGGGGGCCGATCCGCTGCGTGCGGGTGCGGCCACCGAGGAGGTAAGCCCGTGAGGGCAGTCATCGTCGCGGCCGCGGTCGCGTTCATCATCTCGCTGTTCGGCACGCCGGTAGCCATCCGTGTGTTCACCGCGCTGAAGGCCGGCCAGCCGATTCGCGCGGTCGGCCCGGCCAGCCACCAGGGCAAGAAGGGCACGCCCACGATGGGCGGTGTCGCGTTCATCGTCGCGACCGTGCTCGCGTACGTGGCCGGGCATGCCGCGTTGGCGACCCTGCCGGAAGCGCAGATCGCTCAGGTCTCGCCGACGATGACGGGCCTGGTGTTGCTGGGTCTGTTCGTGTTCTGCGGCGCGGTCGGCTTCCTGGACGACTTCCTGAAGGTGCGCAAGCGGCATTCGGGTGGGCTCAGCGCCAAGGGCAAGCTGCTCGGCCAGTTGCTGGTCGGCGGGGGCCTCGGCGTTGCGGCACTGTTCTGGAAGAGCACCAACGGCCAGACCGTGGCTAGCGAGCACATCTCGTTCATCCGCGACATCAGCTTCCTCGACGTCGGCAAGGTCGGCTCGGTGCTGGTGTTCGTCTTCGTCATCATGTCGATGTCGAACGGCGTGAACCTGACGGACGGATTGGACGGCTTGGCGACCGGCGCGTCGATCCTGGTGCTGGGGGCGTACACGCTGATCGGTTTTTGGCAGTATCGGCACTGGTGTGGTGACAGCGGTTACACCGGCAGGTACTGCTACGAGGTGCGGGACCCGTTGGAGGTCGCGATGATCGCGGCCGCGGCAGCCGGCGCCTGCGTCGGGTTCCTCTGGTGGAACACCTCGCCGGCGCGGATCTTCATGGGTGACACCGGCGCGCTGGGGCTGGGCGGACTGATCGGCGGCCTCGCCATCGCGACCCGGACGACGCTGCTGTCGATCATCATCGGCGGCCTGTTCGTCATCGTCACGATGTCGGTCGTGATCCAGATCATCTCGTTCAAAACCACCGGCAAACGGGTCTTCCGGATGTCGCCGTTGCAGCACCACTTCGAGCTGGCGGGCTGGAGCGAGGTCAACATCGTCGTCCGGTTCTGGATCGTCGCCGGCATCTGCGTCGCGATCGGGCTGGGCCTGTTCTACAGCGACTTCCTGCGCGTCATGGGATAGATCTCTCGCGACACGCCACGCCGGTACCCGAGGCGGGGCGTGTCGCGCCACCATGATGGGGAGCATGGGGGAGGACAAGACCGAGGCGCGTACGACGGTGTCGCCGGCCGCCACCGTGCAGCCCGCTCCGCCGCCGGTGCGCCCGCAGACGTGGAGCCAACAACTGCTGCCCGCGGTGCACGGGTTGCTGGCCCGACCGCTGTCCTCGTACTACCTGCTGATCGCCAGCTCGGTCCTGCTCCTGGTGATCGGCCTCACCATGGTGTTCTCCGCGACCAGCGTCGTCGCGTACGCGGAAAAGGGCAGCGCTTTCGGCGCCATCCGCAACCAGCTCATCTTCGCGGTGCTCGGCCTGGTCGGCTTCTGGGTCTGCCAGCGGCTGCCCGCGAGCACCCTGCGCTTCCTCGGGGTCTACATCCTCGGTGCCGCGGTCGTGCTGCTGGCAACGCTGGACCTGCTGATGGCTCTCGAGGCGGTCGGCGCGCTCAAGGATCCGAAGCTCGGGCCGCTGAGCGCGGATCTGCTGTGGCTCTACATCGGGCCGATCGGGGTGCAGCCCTCCGAGCTCGCCAAGCTGGGTGTGGTGCTGTGGGGCGCCGACATCATCTCGCGCAAGGGCGCGTCGCTCGGCTACTGGCGTGAGCTGTCCATGCCGCTGTTCCCGGCCGTCGGCCTGCTGTTCGTCCTGGTCGGCTACAACGACCTGGGCACGATGCTGGTGCTGCTGGCCCTGATCATCGGTCTGCTCTGGGCCGCCGGGGTCCGGCTGCGGGTCTTCACCGCGCTGGGCGTGCTCGGACTGGCGGGCATCGGCCTGCTGATCGCCGCCGCCTCCCGCGGCGCCGGTTCGGGCACCGAGGGTGAGCCCAACTACCGGCTGCTGCGCCTCACCACGTTCCTCACCTCGCCGGAGAAGTGCGACTTCGACCTCTGCTATCAAATCCTGCAGGGCCGCTCGGCCATCTACGAAGGCGGCTGGTTCGGGGTAGGACTCGGCAAAGGCGCCCTGAAGTGGAACTGGCTGCCGGCCGCCGACAACGACTTCATCTTCGCCGTGGTCGCCGAGGAGCTGGGCGTCGTCGGCTGCATGGTGATCGTGGCCCTGTTCGCCGTGCTGGCGTACACCGGGTTCCGGATCGCCCGCCGGGTCGACGACCCGTTCCGCCGGCTCGCGGCCACCGGCATCACCACCTGGCTGGTCGCCCAGGCCGTCATCAACATCGGCGGTGTCGTCGGCCTGCTGCCCATCACCGGCCTGCCGCTTCCGTTCATTTCCGCCGGCGGTAGCGCCCTCGTCGTCACGATGGCCGGGATCGGCATCCTCGCCTCCTTCGCCCGCGCCGAGCCGGATGCGGCCCGAGCGCTGCACGCCCGTCCGCCCGCCCGATGGGTACGACTAGTGTGGGCCCCGCTGCCGCCGCTTCCCCCGCCGCGGCGGTCGGGATCATCACGCCCACCCGTTCGTCAAAAGAGCCGGGCGCCCGAGGACAAGGGGGGCGTGAGGAGACGGTGATGGGTCAGTTGCGGTCGGTCGTGCTCGCCGGAGGTGGCACCGGCGGTCACATCTATCCGCTGCTCGCCTTCGCCGATGCCCTGCGCCGGCACTTCCCCGAGGTGCGCATCACCACCCTGGGCAGCCCCAAGGGCATGGAGAACGACCTGATCCCGCCCGCCGGCTACGACCTGCGGGTGATCCCGGCGTTCCAGCTGCCCCGCTCGCTCAACATGAACCTGCTGCGCACGCCGGACCGGATGTACAAGTCCGCCGCGGCCGCCGGGAAGATCATCGAAGAGGTGCAGGCCGACGTCGTGGTTGGCTTCGGCGGGTACGTGTCGGTTCCGGCGTACCTGGCGGCGTGGCGTCGCGAGGTGCCGATCGTCATCCACGAGGTCAACGTGCCGCCGGGCGTCGCCAACCGGATGGGCATGCGGTTCACCAAGAACGTCGCCGTGGGCTTCCCGAGCCAGCCGAAGGCTGCCGAGTCGCTGCGCGACGCGACCGTGGTGGGCGTACCGCTGCGGACCGCCATCACCCGGATGGACCGTGCCGCGCTGCGCCCCCAGGCCCTGCACTACTTCGGGCTGCGCCCCGACCTGCCGGTCCTCTTCGTCTCCGGCGGTTCGTCCGGCGCCCGCACGATCAACCTGGCCGTGGCCGGGGCGGCCAAGAAGCTCGCCCACGCCGGCATCCAGGTGCTGCATGTGCAGGGCGGACGCAACGACCCATTCGAGGTGCCCGCCGATCTGCCGGTGCCGTACGTCGTGGTGCCGTACCTGTCGGACATGCAGCTCGGCTACGCCGCCGCCGACCTGATGCTCTGCCGCGGCGGGGCGATCACGGTCGCCGAGACGACGGCGCTCGGCATGCCCGCCATCTATGTGCCGTACCCGCACAGCAACCAGGAACAGAAGCGCAACGCGCTGCCGGTCGTTGAGTCCGGTGGCGGGTTGCTCGTGGACAACGCCGAATGCACCCCGGAGTGGATCGAGCGCACGGTGCTCCCGCTGGCCCGGGACCCGCAGCGGCTCGCCGCGATGGGCCGGGCGGCGGCTTCCTACGGCCGCCGCGACGGCGACGAAGCGCTGCTCGACTTCGTGTGCACGGCGGTCGCCCGCCGATGAATCGCACCTCCAAGTCGATGCGCCACTACGTGAACAGGGGAGTGACCGCGTGAACACGGCGGAGCTGAAGCCGGCCGGCGGGACCACCGCCGAGGATCTGGGCACCGTCCACCTCATCGGCATCGGCGGCGTGGGCATGGGCGGGCTCGCCCGCCTGCTGCTGACCCGCGGCGTGCCGGTCTCGGGCAGCGAACTGCGCGAATGGCCTGCCCTGGCTGCCTTGCGGGCGCTCGGTGGCACCGTGCACATGGCGCACGAGCCGGGCAACCTGGACGGCGTCGACACGGTCGTCTACTCCACGGCGATCCCGGACGACCACGTCGAGATCGTCGAGGCGCGCAAGCGCGGCCTTCGGCTGCTGCACCGCTCCGAGGCGTTGGCAGCGGCGATGACCGGGCGGCGCACCATCGCGGTCGCCGGCACGCACGGCAAGACCACCACCACGTCGATCATGACCGTGATCCTGCAGCACGCCGGCGAGGACCCGTCGTTCGTCATCGGCGGCGAGATCTCCGCGGCTGGCTCCAACGGGCATCACGGCACCGGCCCGTACTTCGTGGCCGAGGCCGACGAGAGCGACAAGTCGTTCCTGATCTACCGCCCGCACGTGTCGATCGTCACCAACATCGAGGGCGACCACCTCAACAACTGGGGCGACCTCGACGGCCTCAAGGCCGGCTTCCAGGAGTTCGCCGAGCTGGTCGACCCGGATGGCTTCGTGGTCACCTGCGCCGACGACGAGGGCGTCCAAGAGCTGATCGCGGCGCTGCGCGCCAAGGGCCGGACCGTTTATACGTACGGGGAGAGCGAAAGCGCCGACCTGCGCCTGACCGAAGTGGTCTCCTCCGTGCAGGGCGTGCGCTACCGGGCGACGCTGGACGGCGAGCTGCTGGGCGAGATCGCGCTTGCGTTGCCGGGGCGGCACATGGGCCTGAACAGCGCCGCCGCGGTGCTGACCGCGTTGCGGCTGGGCATCGGCTTGCAGAAGATCACCGAGGCGCTGAGCTCCTTCCCCGGCGTGCGGCGCCGGTTCGAGCGCAAGGGCATGGTCGCCGGCGTCCGGGTGTACGACGAGTACGCGTACCACCCGACCTCGGTGAAGGCGGCGCTGCGTACCCTGCGCGAGGTCGCCGGGTCCGGGCGGCTCGTGGTGGTGTTCCAGCCGTACCGGGTGTATCGCACCCGGGACCTGCAGGCCGAACTGGCCGAGGGCCTGGCCATCGCCGACGAGGTGATCGTCATGGAGGTCTTCGGGCCGGGCGAGACCCGCGGTCCGGGCGAGGGTGGCGTGGCGTTGACCGCCGCGATCGACCTGCCCGCGGAGCGCAAGGTCTTCGTGCCGTCCTGGGAGGACGTGCCGGCCGAGGTGGTGCGGCGGAGCCAGCCCGGCGACGTGGTGGTGACCATGGGCGCCCCGCCGATTTCGCTGATGGGCGACGAGCTGCTGGCCGCGCTGGCGGAAAGCTAACAGACACGGGGGATGCGGTGAGCGAGGGCGGCGGGCGCAACTGGCGGCTGGTGCGGGCGGACACGGATGCCGTGCCGCCGTCCGTGCGGCGGTTCATGGCCCGCGCCCGGCAGCGCCGGTTGCAGGCCGCGATGCCGTGGGCGGTCGCGCTGGGTGTGCTGGTCACGGTGGGTGCACTGCTGTGGACTGTGTACGCGACGCCGGTGCTGGGCGTGCGCGAGGTACGGATCGTCGGCACTGACACGCTGACCAGCGAGCAGGTCGACACGGCGGCGTCGGTGCGGCTGAGTGAACCCCTCGCCCGGGTCGACCTCGACGCGATTCAGGAGCGGGTGGAGGCGCTGCCGGCCGTGGAGCGGGCGATCGTCACGCGCAGCTGGCCGTCCGCGGTCCAGGTGCAGGTGGTGGAGCGCAAGCCCGTTGCTGCCGTACCCGTGGGCAAGGAGTTTGCGCTCATCGACGGTGCCGGGGTGGCTTTCCGCACGGTCGCGAAGCGGCCGGCGGGGCTGCCGCTGGCCGAGTTGGCCGCGCCGGGGCCGGAGGATGTGAACACCCGCTCGGCGCTGGTGGTGCTCGCGGCGCTCACCGGCGAACTGCGCGACCAGCTCGTGTCGATCTCGGTGCCGGCGCCGGCGCAGGTCACGTTGGGGTTGCGCAAGGACCGGACAATCATCTGGGGCGACGACACCGAGAGCCAGAAGAAGGCTCAGGTCGCTACGGCGCTGCTGGAGCGCAAGGGCGACACGATCGATGTCAGCGCACCGACGGTCGTCACCATCCGTTAATCGGACAAGACGCGCCAAACGGCTTATTACGTCCCAGGTTACGGCTGAGTCGGATACTCGCCTCATCAGCGGACGCCGACACGCCGTGTTGGTCCTTGGATCGGGCGACACGTCCGCTTACGTTGCCCCGAGAGGTTCAGTAGTTGACATAGCTCTGAGCCTCTAGTAGAGGGTGAGGGTTCTCCTCGCCCTCCCTTGTACGGAGCGGACGTCGATGGCGGTTCTTGGCCGGACCGCTGGGGCCTCGACGTCCGCCAACCCTGGAAGGGAAGGCTGAGCCCGATGACACCTCCGCACAACTATCTTGCGGTCATCAAGGTCGTCGGCATCGGTGGCGGTGGCGTCAACGCCGTGAACCGCATGATCGAGGTAGGGCTCAAGGGAGTCGAGTTCATCGCGATCAACACCGATGCCCAGGCGTTGCTGATGTCCGACGCCGACGTCAAGCTCGACGTCGGCCGGGAACTGACCCGGGGCCTCGGCGCCGGCGCGCAGCCCGAGGTCGGCAAGAACGCCGCCGAGGACCACCGCGACGAGATCGAGGAAGTCCTCAAGGGCGCCGACATGGTCTTCGTGACCTGCGGCGAGGGCGGCGGTACGGGCACCGGCGGTGCCCCCGTGGTCGCGAACATCGCCCGCAAGCTCGGCGCGCTGACCATCGGTGTGGTCACCCGCCCGTTCTCGTTCGAGGGCAAGCGCCGGCAGGTGCAGGCCGAGTCCGGCATCGACGAGCTGCGCAACCAGTGCGACACGCTCATCGTGATCCCGAACGACCGGCTGCTCGCGCTCGGCGACCGCGGCATCAGCATGATGGACGCGTTCCGCCAGGCCGACCAGGTCCTGCTCTCCGGCGTGCAGGGCATCACCGACCTGATCACCACCCCGGGTCTGATCAACCTGGACTTCGCCGACGTCAAGAGCGTCATGAGCGGCGCGGGCAGCGCACTCATGGGCATCGGCAGCGCCCGCGGCGACAACCGCGCGGTCGAGGCGGCCGAGAAGGCGATCTCCAGCCCGCTGCTGGAGCAGAGCATGGACGGCGCCCGCGGCGTCCTGCTCTCCATCGCGGGTGGCTCGGACCTGGGCCTGTTCGAGATCAACGACGCGGCGCAGCTCGTCACCGACGCGGCCCACCCGGACGCCAACATCATCTTCGGTGCGGTCATCGACGACGCGCTGGGCGACGAGGTGCGGGTCACGGTCATCGCGGCCGGCTTCGACGGGGGCACCCCGTCCTACAAGCCGTCCGAGCCGGCCCGCAAGGTGGTGTCGCAGCCGACAGCGCCGCCCGCGGTCACGCCCAACGTGCCCGCGCCGGTCACTCCGGCGGCGGTGGCTCCGGCGGCGGCCGCGACCACTCCGCCGCCGCGCCGGGTGCTCTTCGACGACGTCGACGTGCCGGACTTTCTGAAGAACGGTTCCTGACAGCTTGCCGGACCGGGCACGCAAGGACGAGCTGGCCGCCTCGCTGGTCGAGGTACGCGAGCGGATCACGCGTGCCTGCTCGGCGGCGGGACGCGACCCGGGCAGCGTCGCCCTGGTCGCCGTGACCAAAACGTATCCGGCCACTGACGTCGTGCTCCTCGCGGAGCTCGGCGTCACCGACGTCGGGGAGAACAAGGACCAGGAAGCTGCAGCGAAGGCGGCCGCAGTCGCCGAGGCGGGGGCCTCGGTGCGCTGGCACTTTGTCGGACAGCTGCAGCGCAACAAGGCCAACTCCGTGGCCCGGTACGCCGACGTGGTGGAGTCGGTCGGCTCGCTGCGGCTGGCGTCCGCTCTGGACGCCGCGGCCGCCCGACACCGGGACCGGCCGCTCGACGTGCTGATCCAGGTCAGCATCGACGGCGACGAGGCGCGCGGCGGGGCTGTTCTTACCGGGGTCGCCGGAGCGGCCGCTCCTGGTGCAGCCGCTCCGGTCGACCCCGAGCGGGATCTGCTGCGGATCGCCGACCAGGTGGCGTCCGCCGAGATGCTGCGGCTGCGGGGGCTGATGGCGGTCGCGCCGCTGGGCTGGGAGCCGGCGCGGGCATTCGAGGCGCTGGCAGCGACCGTCGCTCGACTGCGCGCGGAACATCCGGAGGCGACAGTCCTGTCCGCGGGCATGAGCGGGGACCTCGAGGAGGCCGTCGCGCACGGAGCGACACATGTACGGATCGGTACTTCTTTACTCGGGATGCGAAACCTGCTGCGGTAGCCTTGCGGCGGGCAGCAAACTACATACGTGTTGTTTACGCGCGACGTGCTCACGGCCGCCGCGTCCGACGACGCAGCGTCGTGAGCGGGCGCCGGGGTCCGAAGGTTTGAAGATCACGGAATCCGTGCAAGGGGGGAAGCGGCACGCCCGGGGGCGCGGGCCGCACACGGATGGAGGTGGGGGCATGGACGAGCGGTTCGGCGCCGAGCAGGGTCTGGTGATGGCATGAGCGCGCTGCGCAAGGCGGGCGTGTGGCTGGGCCTGGTCGAGGAAGATGATCAGTACGACGACCGTGGGTACCGCGACAGCGGCTACCGCGAGCGGGACCGCGACCGGGACCGGGAGCGCGAGCGCGACTCCGGTTACCGCTACTCAGACGAGTACGCCGAGGACGAGGACGACGTCGATGAGGCGCCGGCGCTGCCCCGGGCCCGCGCGTCCGAGCGCAACAGCGGCCGGCTCGAGCGGGCCGCCGCCGCCCTCGACCGCGAGGAGCACGACCGCAACGAGCGCGGCAGCGTGCGCTCGATCACCCGTCCCGCCGTGCCGGTCAGCGAGCCCGCCTACGCCACGCGGGAGAACCTGGCGCTCGCCACGCAGACCCAGGTGCAGCCGCGTCCGGTCGAGGAGGAGCAGCGCTACCAGATCACCACGCTGCACCCCACCACGTACCGCGAGGCCCGCACCATCGGCGAGCACTTCCGCGACGGTGTCCCGGTGATCATCAACCTCACCGAGATGGACGAGGGAGATGCCCGGCGCCTGGTCGACTTCGCCGCCGGGCTTGCGTTCGGTCTTCGCGGTACGATCGAGCGCGTGACCAACCGGGTTTTCCTGCTCTCTCCGGCCAACGTCCAGGTCACCGCGGAGGACAAGGCGAAGATCGCTGAGGGCGGCTTCTTCACCCAGAGTTGACCCCTAACGAGGGACCCGCCTGCCGTGCTGCTGTCGATCGTGTTTCAGATCATCTATCTGTTGGTCTATGTGTTCTTGCTGACCCTGCTGGCCCGGTTCGTACTGGGTGCAGTGCTGCAATATGGGCGGAGATGGCAGCCCGGACGGGGCGCCTCGGCGGCATTGGAATCGGTGTGGAGCGTCACTGATCCGCCTCTCAAGGCGTTGAGGCGTGTGATCCCACCGCTTCGAATTGGTACCGTGAGCGTGGACCTGGCGTCCCTGGTCCTGCTGGTTATCCTGTTCGTGCTTTTGAGATTCGTGTTAGCGAGGCTGATCTTCGAGTTCGCGTGACCGCGAGCTCCCTGATCTGCTGCGCCCCACGCGGCCGCAACTGACCCGAGGAGTTTCGATGCCGCTGACCCCGGCGGACGTGCACAACGTCGCCTTCAAGAAGCCCCCGATCGGCAAGCGGGGGTACGACGAGGAGGAGGTCGACGCCTTCCTGGACGAGGTCGAGCGTGAACTCGCCCGTCTGATCGAGGAGAACAACGAGCTGCGCGCCCAGGTGGAGCGCGGCGGACGGGGTGGCGCACCAGCCGGCCCGAGCGCCGACCCCCGCCTCGCCGCCGAGCTGAACGACATGAAGGCGCAGCTCGACCGCGTCCAGCGCGACAAGACGGCAGCGGAGCAGGCGGCCCGGCAGATGCAGGCCGAGCTCGAGCAGGTTCGGGCGCAAGGCCCGGTCGGCGCCCCGTCCGCGTCCAACAGCGGTGACGGCGAGCAGCAGGCGCTGCGCGTGCTCATGATGGCCCAGCGCACCGCCGACGACCACGTGTCGGACGCGCGCCGTGAGGCCGACAAGCTTCTCTCCGACGCCCGCTCCAAGGCCGAAGAGGTCACCCGCGAGGCCCGCGCCAAGGCGGACGCCCTCGAGCGGGACGCGCGCCAGCGGCACCAGGAGGCCATGGGCGGCCTGGACGCCAAGCGGTCCGCGCTGCAGAAGCACATCGAGGAGCTCAAGCAGTTCGAGCGGGAGTACCGCACGCGACTCAAGGCGTACCTCGAGAGCCAGCTGCGTGACCTCGACGGTCGCGGCCAGGGCCTGGAGGCGGAGATGACCCGCGCCGACGCCAACCGCGCGGTCGGCGGCTCCGGCGGTCTCGCCGCGGCAGGTCTCGCCGGCTCCTACGGCGGCAGCCGCGCCACGTCGATCGAGACGGGCCGCTGACCCCCTGCACCACCCCTGAACGACGGATCCACTGCGGCGGGGATGAGCCATGATTTTTGCGAGTCTGTTGCTCATCCTCGTCGCGGTGACCCTGCTCGTCCTCGGCCTTGCCGGTGGCTCGAGCAGCCTGCTGACCAGCTCCATCGTCGCCAGCCTCCTGGCCGCGGTAGCCCTGGTCATCGGCGCCCGGCAGGCCTCAACCGGCCGCCGCGCCGTCGGCGAACCCCTCCCCGCCGACCAGCCCGACCCCCCGTATGTCACCACCGCAGATTCGGACCGCTACACCTCCGCGGAGCCGGACGCCTACGCTGACCAAGATCTCTCCATCGAGTCCCACGCGGGAACGCCGGCCTACGCCGGGGTGTCGAGCCGGGACTTCACCGATGCCGACTCGTATTCCAGCGCCGCTTTCGCGGACAACCCGCCTGGAGTGGATCCGCTGCGCGCCGAGGCACAGCGGGATGACGCGAGCCACGACGAGCCGGATCAGACCGAGTCCGCAGTGGCCGACGACCCTGATCGTGCCGCCATCTTCGCCGATGAGGAACCGGACCGTGCAGCCGCGTACGCCGCGGGTCAGCATGATGCTGACGCGGTCCTCGGGGACTCATCCCGGGCGGCGGACCGGCCCGGACCTGACGTCACCCAGCGGATCGAGGAGGACGGCGAACCAGCACCGCACAGTTTCGACGACGACCTGCACCGCGGGCCGTACCCGGACCTGGACCTTGCCGGCGGCCGACGCGGACCGGACCAGTCTCCTTCCGGCCGGCGAGCCACGGAAGAGGACTCGTCCGCGGACTATGACCAGGCATCGTCGATGATTGGCGGAGCCCGAGCTGAGGACGATGCCTCCTGGCGGCGCTCCTCTCAGCTCGATTCCGCCGCGGACTTCGCCACTGTCGACGCTGACTCTCCGCTCCATGATTCGCAGCTCCATGATTCGCAGCTCCATGACTCGCCGGTCCGCGGCGCTGCCGGCTCGGCTTTTGCCGCACACGAGCGGTCGTCGTTTGCCGATGGCGACGAGCGGTCGATGGTCGACGATTCTGACGAGCGATCGGTCTTCGCTGTTGATGGCGAGCGGTCCGGGTTGGGCGAGGCGGAGGTCGGGGACTTCGGCGATCCGGATCCCGATGATCCCGACGACGAGCCGCTGCCGCAGAAGGTGCGACCTGCCGATGCGGTCCGGGTCGCGCGGCTCGATGCCGATGTGGTGGTTGTGGACGGACGGCCGCGTTACCACGTGTCGGACTGTTCGCATCTGAGCGGCCGACAGACCGAGGGCCTGCCCGTCGCGGAGGCCGTCGAGCTCGGATTCAGCCCATGCGGTCGATGCCGCCCGGTCGATCGCCTGGTCGCGGCGGCCGCACGGCGCTGACCCGCTGGCGGGTCATCCGGGCGCTGAGCGGCCTAGCGCATCCCGTCACCGAACGTTGTGGGGCAACCCCGGTTCGGTGGCGGGGGGAAGATCGGCACAATGGGGCATGGCCAAGCGGCGCACAGCTTCCCCTGAGACCGGTAAGCGTGCTGTTCCCGACGCCGGGGCCAAGGCGGACGCAGGGTCGGACTGGTCCGTGGCGGTGCGGGTACGGCCGGGCGCGGGCCGGGACCAGGTCGGCGGCCGGTACGAAGGGCCGCACGGTCCGGCGTTGATCGTGGCGGTGTCGGCTCCCGCCGTGGACGGCAAAGCCACCGAGGCCGTACGCCGGGCGCTGGCCGGGGCCCTGGGCGTACGGCCTGCGGCGGTGGCGCTGAAGGTGGGGGCGACCAGCCGGGACAAGGTGTTCGTGGTGGCGGGCGACGTGGGTTCGCGGCTCGTGGCGTTGCGTGACGGGATCCTGTGAGCGGGGGGCTCGACGTTGCGCTGCTGATCGGGGCCGGTGTGCTGCTGGTCGCCGTGGGGGCGGTGCGGTTGTCCACCCGGCTGGGGGTGCCCAGTCTGCTCGTCTACCTGCTGATCGGCATGGCGCTGGGCGAGGCCGGGATCGGGATTCGGTTCGATGACGCCGAGTTGACCCGTACCCTCGGGTTCTGCGCTCTCATCATGATCATTGCCGAGGGTGGGTTGACCGCCCGCTGGACCACGCTGCGGCCGGTGTTGGGGTTGTCGGCGGTGTTGGCTACCGTCGGGGTGGCCGTCAGCATCGCCGTTGTCGGCGTGGTCGTGCATGTCGTGCTCGGCCTCGACTGGCAGCTTGCCCTGCTCTACGGGGCGGTGTTGTCGTCGACGGACGCGGCGGCGGTGTTTGCGACGCTGCGGCGGCTGCGGCTGCCGCCGCGGCTGGTCGCGACGCTGGAGGCCGAGTCCGGGATGAACGACGCCCCGGTGGTGCTGCTCGTCGTGCTGCTCTCGACCGCCGGCTTCGTGCACCCGTGGTGGTACGAGCTGCTGGTGCTCACCTTCGAACTTGCTGTCGGGGCTGCCATCGGGATCACCGTCGGTCTGGTGGGGCGCTGGCTGCTGCGGCATGCCGCGCTCCCGTCCGCGGGGCTCTATCCGATCGCGGCGGTCGGCCTGACCGTGCTCGCCTACGCAGCCGGAGCGGTGGCGCACGCCTCAGGGTTCCTCGCGGTGTATGTGGCCGGGGTGGTGCTGGGTAACGCGCGGTTGCCGCATCGCCGGTCGATTCTCGGCTTCGCCGACGGGCTCGCCTGGATTGCGCAAATCGGCCTGTTCGTCCTGCTCGGCCTCCTGGTCTCCCCGCAGGAATTGCCGAGTGCTCTGGTGCCGGCACTGGTCGTCGGTGGCGCCCTCGTCCTGCTCGCCCGTCCGCTGTCAGTCTGGGTGTCCGCGCTTGCCGCCCGCAGCGCCCGGCGGCTCGGCTGGCGCGGTCAGGCGTTCCTCTCGTGGGCGGGGCTGCGCGGGGCTGTGCCGATCGTGCTCGCAACGATTCCGCTGTCCAGTGCCACTCCGGGTGCGAACGGGCTGTTCAACGCGGTCTTCCTGCTAGTGATCATCTTCACCCTGGTGCAGGCGGGGACGCTTGCCCCGGCGGCCCGCCGGTTGGGCATCACGGCACCCACCGAAGCCATGGAGATCCACGTCGAGACGGCGCCGCTGGAACGGATGCGCGCCGACCTGCTGCAGCTCGACGTGGCGCCCGGCTCCCGGCTCGCCGGGGTGCACATCGACGAGCTGCGGCTCCCGGTGGGTGCCAGCGTCACCCTGGTCGTGCGGGACGGCGGCGGCTTCGTGCCCGGCCCCGACACCCGCTTGCGTACGGGAGACAGCCTGCTCATTGTCGCCACCGCCGAGGTCCGGGACATCGCCGAACGACGGCTGCGCGCGGTCAGCCGCCGCGGCCGTCTCGCGCGCTGGTTCGGCGAAGACGGCGCCGACCACGCCTGACCGGGGCGCGGGACGTCGGGAATCCGACGATGCGAGTGGGCGGTTCATGGCGGTTTGGCGAACGCGCGAGCCGGTGCGCCGTGTTGTCGACGCTCTTCACGTTCCGTATCCTTGCGAGCCTCCGGGGTGCGCGGCAGCAAGAGCCGCGCCTTTCGTGCACATGGGGGCCGTGCACCGGGTCTCGCGGGGGCGGGATCCGCTAACCCGCAGGCAGCGGTGGGCGACCGCGGCTCTGCACACCGACACCGCCGATTCGCCGCGCCCCGCGCGGCTCAGGGGAGCGACGATGGCTAAGGCAACCGAGAAGGCTGCGCCCGAGCGGTCCCGCAGCACGGAAGAGACCGAGAAGATTCGCGGGGCGCTGACCGAACGCCGCGACGAACTGCAGGCGGAGTACGACCAGTCGCTCACCGAGATCACCGAGCTGCAGCGCGAACGGCTCGCCGACTCCGCCGGGGACGACCAGGCGGACACCGGGACGAAAACGTTCGAGCGCGAGCAGGAAATCACCCTCGCCAACAACCTGCTCGAGCGGATCACCCAGGTGGAGCGGGCCCTCGAGCGCCTCGACGAGGGCAACTACGGCTGGTGCGAGCGGTGCGGCAACGCCATCCCGGTCGAGCGGCTGGCGGCATTCCCGGTGGCGACCCGGTGCGTGGCCTGCAAGCAGCTGGAGGAACGACGCTGAACGCCGAAGAAACCGCCGGAGCGCCGGAGGCGGGCTCCGCACCGGCCGCCCCGCGGGCGCGCGGCAAGGCTGTGGCGGTGCTTGGTGCCACCGCCCTGCTCGGGCTGGTGGTCGACCAGGTCACCAAGGAGCTCTCCACCAACGAGCTGACCACCGGCGAGCCGGTGCGGATCCTCGGCGGGCTGGTGCACCTGTCGCTGCTGCGCAACAGCGGCGCCGCGTTCAGCCTGGGCAGCGGCTATACCTGGGTGTTCCCGCTGGTCACCCTGGTCGTGATCGGCTGGATCAGCTGGATGGCCGTCCGGCTGCGCTCGGTGCCGTGGGCGGTCGCGCTCGGGCTGGTGCTCGGCGGAGCGCTGGGCAACCTGGGCGACCGGCTGTTCCGCGCACCCGGGGTCATGCACGGGCACGTCGTCGACATGATCAGCCTCTTCGGGCCGTACGGCGAGTATTTTGCGGTCTTCAACATCGCCGACAGCTGCCTCAGCGTCGGCGTGGTGCTGGCCGTGCTGCTCGAGCTGACCGGGCGCCAGCGCGACGGAACCCGCCTGACCAAGGCCGCGAACCGCACCACCGATGCCGAACCCGGGGAGAAGACCACAGCATGACCGCGCGTTCCCTGCCCGTACCGGACGGACTCGATGGGATGCGGCTGGACCAGGCCGTCTCCCGGCTGTTCGGGTTGTCCCGGACCGCCGCCGCTGCCCTGGTCGAGAACGGCGACGCCCTGGTCGACGGCGTGCCCCGGCCCAAGTCCGACAAGGTCAGCGCGGGCACCTGGCTCGAGGTCACCCTGCCGCCGCCGGTCACCGCCCCCACCGTCGTCGCCGAGCCGGTGCACGGCATGGGCATCGTCTACAGCGACGACGACATCGTGGTGGTCGACAAGCCGGTCGGCGTGGCGGCGCACCCGAGCCCCGGCTGGACCGGCCCGACCGTGATCGGCGGCCTCGCCGCGATGGGCCAGAACGTCGCCACCAGCGGTGCCGCGGAACGGCAGGGCGTGGTGCACCGGCTCGACGTCGGCACCACCGGGCTCATGGTGGTGGCAAAGAGCGAAGTCGCGTACAGCGTGTTGAAGCGGGCGTTCAAGGAGCGCGAGGTCGACAAGCGCTACCACGCCATCGTGCAGGGGCATCTCGACCCGCTGCGCGGCACGATCGACGCGCCGATCGACCGGCACCCCACCGCCGACTACAAGTACGCGGTGATGAACGACGGTAAACCCAGCGTCACGCACTACGACACGCTGGAGGCGTTCCGCTCGGCCAGCCTGATCGACGTGAAGCTGGAGACCGGGCGTACCCATCAGATTCGGGTGCATTTCTCCGCCATGCGGCATCCGTGCGTGGGTGACCTGACCTACGGCGCCGATCCCACCCTGGCGGCACGGCTGCACCTGGGCCGGCAGTGGCTGCACGCCCGCGAACTCGGCTTTGTCCACCCCCGTACGCACGATGAGGTCCGGTTCGTCAGCGACTACCCTGAGGATCTGGGGCACGCGCTGGACGTGCTCCGCGACGCCAGCTGACGACCTC
Organism: Actinoplanes sp. NPDC051859; assembly: GCF_044452725.1. Lineage (NCBI taxonomy): Bacteria > Bacillati > Actinomycetota > Actinomycetes > Micromonosporales > Micromonosporaceae > Actinoplanes > Actinoplanes sp. NPDC051859. The sequence continues at coordinate 434,049 of NZ_JBITBX010000002.1, forward strand.
CGGCGAGGAGGGAACACACGCCCATGAGGCCCGGGGACCGGACGATGCCGGCGACGGCGCGCGGGCTCGTTCCCGCCGTCGCCGGACCGGTGCGGCTGCGGGTGCTCACCGCAGTCACCCTGGCTTCCGTCGTCGCGCTGCTGGTGGCGGTCGTGCTGTCCACCGACCGCGGCCCCGAGCGGCTGACCGACCCGGCCGGGGACGTGGTGCGAGTCGGCGTGGTCGAAGGACAGGCCATCGCCGGCTACCAGCGCTCCAGCGACAGCGAGCTCGCCGCCCTGCTGCCAGCCCCCGGTGCGCCGACCGCCGGGCAGACCTGGGCGCTGGTGAGCCTCACCGCGTACCTTGCCCCCGACCAGCTGCCGGCGGTGCTCGACGGCGCGGCGGTGGCCCAGGTGTACGCACGGGTGCCGCTGCCCGAGGTCCGCACCGAAGTGGTGCGGATCCCGGTTTACCGGATGCCGCAGGACGTCGTCGCCGGGATGCTCAACGCCGCGCTGGCCAGAGACCAGGAACAGGCCGACTATCGCAAGCTCGGCGGCGAGCTGAAGGGCGACGGTGCCGACGAGCGGCTGCGTCAGGCGTACGACAGCGCAGCGCAGACGGCCGCGGCCGAAGGTGCTGCGTTCCGCGCTCAGTGTGCCTGTGTTTTCGCCGCTGTCGTCCGGGCGGATCCTGCGGTGCTCGAGCGGATCGCCAGCCGCCCCGAGGTCCGCATCGTGGACCCGGCTCCGGAAGTACGCCAGCTCGACCGCACCGAGTTCCGCCCGGTCCTGCCCGAGCAGAAAACCATCGTCCACGACGAGGAGAAGGCCGTGCCGTCGTCGTCCGCGACGGTTGCCCCCACGACCCCGGCGCCACTACCCTCATCGACCGGGGCGGGTATGCCATCGGCCTCAAGCACCGGCCCGGCCCGGGAAACCGGACCCGCCGTCACGGCACCGGAGGAGAACGCTGCCGCCCCGTCAAGCGCGCCCGCGGGCCCCGCTCCCGACGTGCCGACTCCGGCTGCGGGAGCATCCCAAAGCGCCCCCGGGCGTTAATTTTTCCGTTGGCGTCGGCCAGATCGCCCCTGCCAGCCGTATGAACCGGTGGACGACGGTGTCCGGTGGACCACGCTTTTACGGCCGTGAGGTGTGGCCCGAATAGGGTGGGCGTCCGTAGCCTGTTGCAGGGCGGGCGACGCTCCGCGCGTGATTGAGTCCGAGTCGAGTTGGCGCAGGGAGGTCGAGCCGTGGACGGGACCGAGACCGGTTGGGGCCGGCCTGCGGAACCAGCCCCGCGTTGGCGGGCGCTGCTCGACCGTGCCCGGCACGCGTCCCGCACCGACGAGGCCGACGAGACCGAGGGCGGCCAGCAGGCTGGCGAGCCGCCGACGAGCCGACCGCCGGGCCGCCCGATCAACCCGCTGGACCCGCGGATGCGCGACCAGGCCGCGGCACGGGAAGCCGGCATGAACGGTCGCGTCGGATCACACAACCACCCGCCAGAACCGCCGCGGTTGCCCCCGGTGAATCCCCTGGACCGGCGTCCGGGCCGCGCCAGCCTGGGCGAACGCCTCGGCGCTTCGGAGCCGTTGTCGCCGGCCGTCGACCGCCAACCCAGCCCGTGGCAGTCCGACCCCCGAGCCGCCACGGATCCTCGGGCCACGGATCCCCGGGCTGCCGTCGACCCGCGTGCTGCGGATCCTCGGAGTGCCGTCGACTCGTGGGGCGCGGCTCCCCGTGGTGCCCTCGACCCGCGCGGTGCTGACCCGCGCGGTGCGATGGAATCGCGGCGGGCCGATTCGTGGCAGGCGGCTGCGTGGCAGGGCGAGGCGCGGGGCAATGACATCCGGGCTAACGACATCCGGGCTAACGACATCCGGGCTAACGACATCCGGGCCAATGACGCCCGGGCCAACGACACCGGTAACGATTCCCGCCCGACGCAAGGGCTCGGGGGACGACGGCAGTCGCGCATCGGGGAGAGTTTCCCTTCGCGGGCCGGCGCCGAACCGCACAGCTTCTTCAACCCCGCCACCCGCGCGGTCCAACCACCGATCAGCCGAGTCGCCCCAGACCATGGCCTGCCCCCGGTCGCTTCGGAGCACGGATTACCGAAGAACCATCGTGCCGCCGAGGTCGGCCCGGCACCCCTGCAGCGCCCGCAGACCGAACAGCGGCAGGCTTTCCCGCCGCAGGCCGTTTCGCCGCCGGCTGCGATGCCGCAGGCCGTTTCGCCGCCGGCTGCGTTGCCGCAGGATCTTGCGCCGAGAGCGGACTTTGCCCCGCCGCGAGAACTTGCGCCGAGAGCGGACTTTGCTCCGCCGCGAGACTTTGCCCCGCCGCAGCCGACCCGCGAGTTCGGGCCGCCGCCGGTCGCTGCGTCGCCGGTCGCTGCGCCGCCACCCGTGGCGCCGACGTCGCCCGCGCCGGCTCGGATCGAGTGGCGGCAGACCCGGGCTGAGCCGGAGGACCGGGCAGCCGGGATTTTGCGGCGCAAGCTCGGTAAGCCTCGGGTGCTGGCCTTCGCCAACCCCAAGGGCGGCGTCCACAAGACCACGGCGACCGTGCTGGCCGCCGCGACGATCGGCAGTGTGCGGGGCCGGGGCGTGCTGGCCTGGGACGACAACGAGCTGCGGGGCACGTTGGGCCTGCGCGCGGGCAGCGCCCGGCATGCGCGGACGATCCGGCACCTGGTCGGCGATCTGATCGAGATCGAGAACATGCACGGCAACGACCTGATGCAGTTCTTCGACGGCTACCTGCGGCACGCCTCTGACGGCTCGTACGACGTGCTGGCCGGTGAGGAGAATCCGCGGTTCGCGCAGCGGCTGGACCAGAGCACTGTCCGCCGGGTGATGGACCTGTTGCGGCGTACGCATGACGTGATCTGTGTCGACACCGGCAACAACGTGGAGAGCGTGAACTGGCAGACCGTGATGCGCAGTGCCGACCAGCTGGTCGTGACCACCGTGCCGCGCGAGGATGCTGCCTTCACCGCCGACTGGATGTTGGACGTGCTGAACGAGACCGGCATGGAGGATCTGGTCGCCAACGCGGTGACGTTGATCTCGTGCCCGTCGCCCGGCGATCTGCCGCTACTCGACGATCTGACCAAGCATTTCGCCACGCGGACCCGGGCGGTGGCCGTCGTGCCGTACGACCCGGCGCTCGAGGTGGGGTCGTCGATCGAGTACGGCGTGCTGCAGCCGGAGACGAAGCAGGCGTGGTTGCGGGCCGCCGCTGTGATGATCGAGGCATTCGGCGAATAGGCGGGTGTCACCCGTGCGTTGCGCGGTGGGCGAAGGACTAGGCTCGCAGGGCTGGATTCGCCGCGGGAGTTAGCGGAGTTAGGGGGCCCTGGGTGTCTGACTCGTTCGTGCACCTCCACGTGCACACCGAGTATTCGATGCTCGACGGCGCCGCAAGGTTGAAGGACCTGTTCACCGAGGCGAATCGTCTCGGTATGCCGGCGGTGGCGATCACCGACCACGGCAACATGCACGGGGCGTACGACTTCTACCAGCAGGCGACGTCGGCGGGGATCACCCCGGTCATCGGCATCGAGGCGTATGTCGCGCCCGAGTCGCGGCTGCACAAGGCGCGGGTGAAGTGGGGCCGCCCGGAGCAGAAGTCGGACGACATCTCCGGTAACGGCGCGATCACCCACAAGACGATGTGGGCGCGGGACGCGCGCGGCCTGAAGAACCTGTTCCGGCTGAGCAGCCGGGCGTCCATGGAGGGCCATTACGTCAAGTGGCCGCGGATGGACATGGACATCATCGCGGAGCACGCCGAGGGCATCATGGCGACGACGGGTTGCCCGTCCGGCGCGGTGCAGACCCGGCTGCGGCTGGGGCAGGACGAGGAGGCCTTCCGGGTCGCCGCGCAGTACCAGGAGATCTTCGGCAAGGACAACTACTTCCTCGAGATCATGGACCACGGCCTGGAGATCGAGAACCGGGTCCGCTCGGGCCTGCTCGATATCAGCCGCCGGCTGAACATTCCGCCGCTGGTCACCAACGACTCGCACTACACGCACGAGTCGCAGGCCGAGGCGCACGACGTGCTGTTGTGTGTGCAGACCGGCAGCAACATCGCCGACCCCAACCGGTTCCGGTTCGACGGCGGCGGCTACTTCATCAAGTCGGCCGACCAGATGCGTGCGGTCGACTCGTCGGAGGCCTGGCTGGAGGGCTGTAGGAACACGCTGTTGGTGGCGGAGAAGGTCGACACCGAGGGCATGTTCACCTTCAAGAACCTGATGCCCCGCTATCCGGTGCCCGAGGGCCACACCGAGGAGTCGTGGTTCCGGCACGAGGCGTTCGAGGGGCTCAAGCGGCGGTTCCCGGGCGGCATCCCGCAGACGCACATCAAGCAGGCGGAGTACGAGCTCGGGATCATCATCCAGATGGGCTTCCCGTCGTACTTCCTCGTGGTCGCCGACTTCATCCAGTGGTCGAAGAACAACGGCATCGCGGTGGGCCCGGGGCGTGGTTCGGCGGCCGGTTCGCTGGTGGCGTACGCCATGGGCATCACCGACCTCGACCCGCTGCCGCACGGGCTGATCTTCGAGCGGTTCCTCAATCCCGAGCGCGTGTCCATGCCGGATGTCGACATCGACTTCGACGAGCGTCGGCGCGGCGAGGTCATCCGCTATGTGACCGAGAAGTGGGGCGAGGACAAGGTCGCGCAGATCGCCACGTTCGGCACGATCAAGGCGAAGGCTGCGATCAAGGACTCGGCGCGGGTGCTCGGCTACCCGTTCGCGGTCGGTGACCGCATCACCAAGGCGTTGCCGCCGGACGTGATGGGCAAGGGCATCCCGCTGTCCGGCATCTTCGACAAGGACCACAAGCGCTACAGCGAGGCCGGCGAGGTCCGCACGCTGTACGAACAGGACCCGGACGTCAAGAAGGTGATCGACACCGCGCGGGGCATCGAGGGCCTGATCCGGCAGACCGGTGTGCACGCCGCGGGCGTCATCATGAGCGCCGAGCCGATCATCGACCACATCCCGCTGATGCGCCGGGCCACCGACGGCGTGATCATCACGCAGTTCGACTACCCGACGTGCGAGACGCTCGGCCTGCTGAAGATGGACTTCCTCGGCCTGCGCAACCTGACGATCATCGACGACGCGGTGAAGAACATCCAGCTCAACCACGGCATGGAGCTGGACCTGCTGGGGCTGCCGCTGGACGACAAGGCGGCGTACGAGCTGCTGGCCCGCGGCGACACCCTGGGCGTGTTCCAGCTCGACGGCGGCCCGATGCGCTCGCTGCTGCGGCTGATGAAGCCCGACAACTTCGAGGACATCTCCGCGGTCCTGGCGCTGTACCGGCCGGGCCCGATGGGCGTCGACTCGCACACCAACTACGCGCTGCGCAAGAACAAGCTGCAGGAGATCACGCCGATCCACCCGGAGCTGGAAGAGCCGCTGCGGGAAATCCTCGAGCCGACGTACGGCCTGATCGTCTACCAGGAGCAGGTGCAGCGCGCCGCGCAGATCCTCGCCGGCTACAGCCTCGGCCAGGCCGACCTGCTGCGCCGCGCGATGGGTAAGAAGAAGAAGGAGATCCTCGACAAGGAGTTCGGCCCGTTCCGGGACGGCTGCCGCGCGCACGGTTACAGCGACGAGGCCACCCAGGCGGTGTGGGACGTCCTGGTGCCGTTCGCCGGGTACGCGTTCAACAAGGCGCACTCCGCCGCGTACGGCCTGGTGTCCTACTGGACGGCGTACCTGAAGGCGCACTACCCGGCCGAGTACATGGGTGGTCTGCTGACGAGTGTCGGCGACGACAAGGACAAGATGGCGATGTACCTGGCCGAGTGCCGGCGCATGGGCATCCAGGTCCTGCCGCCGGACGTCAACGAGTCGGCCGGTCCGTTCACGCCGGTCGGCAAGGACATCCGGTTCGGTCTCGCCGCGATCCGCAACGTCGGGCACAACGTGGTGGAGGCGATCGCCCGCTGCCGCGAGGAGAAGGGCAAGTATCAGGCCTTCTACGACTTCCTGTCCAAGGTGGACGCGGTCGCCTGCAACAAGAAGACGATGGAATCCCTGATCAAGGCCGGTGCCTTCGACTCGATGGGGCACTCCCGCAAGGGGCTGCTGGCCGTGCACGCCGAGGCCATCGACGCGTACGCGGACGTCAAGCGCAACGAGGCCGCGGGCCAGTTCGACCTGTTCGGTGCGTTCGGCGACGACGCGGGCGGCAGCTCGGCGACGGTGGCGATGCCGACCATCACCGACAGCGAGTGGGACAAGCGCGACAAGCTGGCCTTCGAGCGCGAGATGCTCGGCCTCTACGTGTCCGACCATCCGCTCGCCGGCCTGGAACAGGTCCTCGCCAACGCGGCCGACACCACGATCGCCGCGCTCAACGAAGAGGGCTCGGTGCCCGACGGGCAGGTCGTCACCCTCGCCGGCATTCTCACCGGCGTGCAGCGCCGGATCACCAAACAGGGCCGGGCCTGGGCGTCGGCCACCCTGGAAGACCTGGCCGGCGGCGTGGAAGCCCTGTTCTTCCCCAACACGTACGAGGTGATCGGCCAGTACATCGCCGAGGACGCGATCGTGGTGGTGAAGGGGCGGGTCGACCGTCGTGACGACACCCCGCGGATCATGGCGATGGACATGTCGATGCCGGACGTGACCCACAACCCGGACTCGAAGCCGATCACCCTGACGATGCCGATCACCCGGTGCACGCCGCCGCTGGTTTCCGAGCTGAAGGAGATCCTCGTCAGTCATCCCGGCGACAGCGAAGTGCACGTCCACCTGCTGAACGGCAGCCGCAAGACGGTCATGCGGCTGGGCGGCTTCAAGGTCGCGCCGACGCCCGCGCTGCGCGCCGACCTGAAGATGATCCTCGGTCCGTCGGCGGTCGCCTGATGACCGGACCGCAGCCCGGCGAGCAGTCACCCTACGATCCGCAGCCCGGCGAGCCGGCGCCCCACGATCCGCAGCCCGTCTATCCGTACGGGCCGCCCTCGGAGCTGTCCAGCTGGGAACCGCCCCGGCCGGCGCGGCGACCGTGGCGGCGTACCGTTGCGGTCACGGCCTTGCTCACCGCGGTGCTGGCCGTGCTCGGTGTGCCGTTGGGACTGCTCTGGTCCTGGGTTTCGCCCGACGTGCCGGTGCTCAATGGCGGAGCGAACGGCATCCTGATCAACGATCCGTCGCCGGAGGAGTACATCGCCGCCGACGGCTGGTTCACCCTCATCGGCTTCGCGTTCGGCCTGCTTGCCGCGATTGTCGCGTGGCTGCTGCTGCGCCGAGACCGAGGGCCGGCGGTGCTGCTCGGCGTCACCCTGGGCGGCCTGTGCTCGTCGCTGACCATGTGGGGCACCGGGCACCTGATCGGCCGCTCGGCGTGGAACGAGTGGCAGCAGACCTCGAACCCCGGTGACACGTACGGTCAGCCGCCGGACCTGCATTCCTACGGTGTGCTGCTGGTCGCCGGGTTCGCCGCGGTGATCGTCACGACGCTGCTGGCCGGCTGGTCGAACGACCCCGACCTGGACCTGCCGGGCGCGAAGCCCGGTTACGGCCCGAATCTGGGCGCCGCGCCCGAGCCGCTCAGTTCGGGCTCACCGGACGCGCCAGATCCGACAGCGGCACCGGCACCGCCCGCACCTTGGCGAGCAGACCCGCCTCGCGGTTGAGGATGCGCAGCTCGGCGCGCAGCCGGCTGGCGGTGTCCGGCGCGGCCAGCAGCTCCTGCCGCTCGTCGGTGGTGAGCTGGGCGGTGGCGGCGACCAGATGGGACAGCACGGTCGGGTCGTCCGGCACCTGGTCCAGCACCTCGGAGTCGGGCCGCAGCAGGTCCAGGTAGGTGCGGAAGGCGGTCAGCACCCGCGGCGCCAGCAGCCGGGCCGTCTCGTCGGCCGCTTCCTCGTCGTGCAGCCACTCGACCTCGGCGGTCAGGTACGGCTGCGGGCCGGCCGCGAGGCTCAGCATCCGGAAGCGGCGGCGCCCCACGGTGACCACGTCGAAGCGCCCGTCCGGCAGCTCGGTGACCTGGCGCAGCTCGGCGGTGCACCCGACCTCGTAGAGCTGCCCGGCGACGACCGGCGGCTCGTCGGCGGGCGGCTCGCCCTCGGCGTCGGGGGAGAGCACCTCCGACCCGTGCCGCAGGGTCACCACGCCGAACTCGTGCGGCTCGTCGCCGGTGCTGGCGACGAGATCACGCACGAGCGTGCGGTAGCGCTCCTCGAAGATGTGCAGGGGCAGAACCAGGCCGGGAAAGAGCACCGTGCCCAGCGGAAAGACCGGGAGAATCGCGCCCACGGTGCGAGCGTATCGGCACGGTCGCCGTCCGCGCGCCTCCCGCCCCGGTGATCTTTGCTCGGCGTACGGAGAAATGCCGCATAGTGGCCGTTCCCACTGCCTGGTACGGCACCGAAAGCCTGTCGGTGTGCCCGCCTAGACTCGACTCCGTGCTGAACCGGATCGACCTGCGCGGCGCCCGCCGGGACCCGCGCGGTCTGCTACCTCGTGCCCAGCTCGACGTCGCCCAGGCCGTCGAGAAGATCAGGCCCGTCGTGGAGTCCGTCCGGCATCATGGCTTCCGCGCGATCCAGGAGGCCACCGAGCGCTTCGACGGTGTCCGCCTGGAGCGCCTGCGCGTGCCACCGGAGCGGATCACCGCCGCCCTGGACGCGCTCGACGCCGACGTGCGCGCCGCCCTGCTCGTGGCGATCGAGCGCGCCCGCAAGGTGCACGCCGACCAACGGCGTACCGATGTCACCACCCAGGTCGTGCCCGGCGGCACCGTGACCGAGCGGTGGGTGCCGGTGTCCCGGGTCGGCCTCTACGTCCCCGGCGGCCTCGCCGTCTACCCGTCCACCGTGGTCATGAACGTGGTGCCCGCCCAGGAAGCGGGGGTCGGCTCGCTGGTCGTGGCGAGCCCCCCGCAGCCGGAGAACGACGGTCTGCCCGACGCCCGGGTGCTCGCCGCCTGCGCGCTGCTCGGCGTCGACGAGGTCTACGCCGCCGGCGGTGCGCAGGCCATCGCGATGCTGGGCTACGGCTCCACCGGCGCGGACGAGTCGGACGGCTGCGCGCCGGTCGACGTCATCACCGGGCCGGGCAACATCTGGGTCACCGCGGCCAAACGGCTGCTCCAGGGCACGGTCGGCATCGACGCCGAGGCCGGGCCCACCGAGATCGCCATCCTGGCCGACGACAGCGCCTCCCCGGTGCACGTCGCCGCCGACCTGATCAGTCAGGCTGAACACGATCCCCTGGCCGCCAGCGTGCTGGTCACCGACTCGCTCGCGCTGGCCGACGCGGTCGACGCGCAGCTCGCCGTGCAGGTGGCCGCCACCAAGCACGAGGCCCGGGTCCGGGAGGCGTTGGGCGGCACGCAGTCCGGCGTGGTCCTGGTCGACGACCTGGAGCAGGGCCTGGCCGTGGTCGACGCCTACGCGGCCGAGCACCTGGAGATCCAGACCCGCAACGCGCGGGACTGGGCCATGCGGGTCCGCAACGCCGGGGCGATCTTCGTCGGGGCGTACTCGCCGGTGTCGCTGGGCGACTACGCGGCCGGTTCCAACCACGTGCTGCCGACCGCCGGTTGTGCACGGCACTCGTCCGGCCTGTCCGTGCAGTCGTTCCTGCGCGGCATCCACGTCGTCGAGTACGACGAGGCTGCCCTGCGCGACGTCGCCCCGCACGTGGTGGCGCTCGCCAACGCCGAGGACCTGCCCGCGCACGGTCAGGCCGTGACGGCGAGGTTCGCGTCATGACCACCCTCGACGATCTGCCACTGCGGGACGACCTGCGCGGCAAGTCCCCGTACGGCGCGCCGCAGCTCGACGTGGCGGTGCGGCTGAACACCAACGAGAACTCGTACCCGGTGCCCGACGCGGTGGTCGAGGCGATCGGCAAGGCGGTGCAGGCGGAACTGCGCGACCTGAACCGCTATCCCGACCGGGACGCCGTCGCGCTGCGTACCGACCTGGCCGGCTATCTCGGGCACGGGTTGACGGCCGCGCACGTGTGGGCGGCCAACGGCTCCAACGAAGTGCAGCAGCAGCTGCTGCAGGCGTTCGCCGGGCCGGGGCGGACCGCGCTCGGCTTCGGCCCGGCGTATTCGATGCACCCGCTGCTGGCGGCGGGCACCGGCACCCGGTGGATCGGCGCCCGCCGCGGCCCGGACTTCGGCCTGACCGCTGCCGACGCCGTGGCGCAGATCGAGGAGCACCAGCCTGATCTGGTGTTTCTCTGCTCGCCCAACAACCCGACCGGCACCGCGCTCGACCCGTCGGTGCTTGACGCCGTCCTGGCTGCAACGGCCGGCATGGTGGTCGTCGACGAGGCCTACGCGGAGTTCGCCCGCCCGGGCACGCCCAGTGCCCTCGGGCTGCTGGCCGGGCATCCGCGGCTGGTGGTGACCCGCACGATGAGCAAAGCGTTCGGCTTCGCGGGCGGCCGGCTGGGTTACCTCGCCGCCCACCCGGCGGTGGTCGACGCGGTGCAGCTGGTCCGGTTGCCCTACCACCTGTCGGCGCTGACCCAGGCCGCCGCCCGCGCGGCCCTGGCCGAGCGGGACGCGCTGCTCGCCACCGTCGACGCGATCAAGGAGCAGCGGGACCGGATCGTCGGCTCGCTGCGTGCCCGTGGCACCGAGGTGGCCGACAGCGACGCCAACTTCGTGCTGTTCGCCACCGCCGCCGACCAGTCCGCCGTGTGGCAGGCGTTCCTCGACCGGGGGGTGCTGATCCGCGACGTGGGCGTGCCCGGCTGGTTGCGGGTCACCGCCGGCGACCCCGCCGAAACGTCCGCCTTCCTGACCGCCGCCGAGGAGATACTGCCGTGAGCCGCACCGCGCGCGTCGAGCGCGTCACCAAGGAAACCAAGGTCCTCGTCGCCCTCGACCTGGACGGCACCGGGCAGGCCGACCTGTCCACCGGCGTCGGCTTCTACGACCACATGCTGCACCAACTCGCCAAGCACGGCGGCTTCGACCTCACCGCCCGCACCGAAGGCGACCTCGAGATCGACGCGCACCACACCATGGAAGACACCGCCATCGCGCTCGGCGAGGCCTTCGCGCAGGCGCTCGGCGACAAGGCCGGAATCCGACGGTACGGCTCCGCGACGATCCCGATGGACGAGGTGCTGTGCCGGGCCGCCGTCGACCTGTCCGGCCGGCCGTACGTCGTGCATGACGAGCCGGAGCTGGCCCCGTACATCGGGCCGGTCTACCCGACCAGCATGACCCGGCACATCTTCGAGTCGTTCGGCCACGCCGCCAAGGTGACCCTGCACGTCAGTGTGCTGCGCGCGGCCCGGGACGGCGGCCGCCCCGACGCCCACCACGTGGTCGAGACCCAGTTCAAGGCGTTCGCCCGGGCGCTGCGCGAAGCCGTCGAGATCGACCCGCGCAACGCCGGGTCGCTGCCGTCCACGAAGGGTGTGCTGTGAGCAGCTTCGTCCCCGTCCTGCTGCTCATGATCGCCGGAATCCTGGCCGGTGGCGTGATCTCCCTGGTCAAGCAGGGCGCCACCAAGTTCTCCATCGGACTCGTCGGCGCGCTGTGCCTGCTCGCGCTCGCGGGTGGCGTGCTCTGGATGATCCCGGGCGACGCCACGTGACCGGGGTCGTCGTCCTCGACTACGGCTCGGGAAACCTGCGGTCGGCCGAGCGGGCTGTCGCGCGTACCGGAGCCGACGTGACCGTGACCGACGACCTGGCGCTCGCCGCCGACGCGGACGGCCTGGTCGTGCCCGGCGTGGGAGCCTACGCCGCGTGCATGGCCGGCATCGAGAAGCTGGGCGCCGGTCCGATGATCGCCGACCGGGTCGCCGCCGGGCGCCCGGTGCTGGGCATCTGCGTCGGCATGCAGATCCTGTTCGAATCCGGTGTGGAGCACGGCGTCGAAACCCGCGGTCTCGGCCTGCTGCCCGGCACGATCACCCGGCTGACCGCCCGCCGCATTCCGCACATGGGCTGGAACACGGTGACGGTGAACCCCGCGTCGGTCCTGCTCAGCGGCTTGCCCACGGAAACCAGGTTCTACTTCGTCCATTCGTACGCGGCCAGCGACGTCGCCGCCCTGCACGCTGTCGGCGCCACGGTGACGACGGCCACCCACGACGAGCCCTTCGCTGCCGTGGTCGAGCATGGATCGCTGTCGGCCGCCCAGTTCCACCCGGAGAAGTCCGCCGACGCTGGGTATGCGCTGCTGCGTACCTGGGTGGCCGGGTTGTCTTCATGAGCAAAGAACGGGCCCGGCGGCGCGCCGAGCTGCTTGCCGTGCACGAGCGGGAGAAGGCGGCCCGGGCGCGCCGGGTCGCCCGCCGTGAACGGCGCCGAACCCTCACCCGCAAGCTCACTCCGCGGCGGCGCGGCACCGGACGGATCTACCGGCGCAGCCGGGCCGAACGGGCTGGCATCGTCGTCGTGCCGCTGGCCGCCTCCGCGCTGGTCTGGGTGCTCATCGGAGACATAGCCCTGCGCGTCGTCCTGATCGCCCTCATCATCCTGATCCTCCCGGCCCTGGTCGTTGTGGTCCTGGGCCGCCGCTGACCTGCGTCGTCTTGTTCCGGCGTCGTTGATCTTCTGAACGGAGCACCATCGTGACTCTCTCCCTGCTGCCCGCCGTTGATGTCGCTGACGGTCAGGCCGTTCGTCTCGTCCAGGGCGCCGCCGGTTCCGAGACCAGCTACGGCGACCCGCTGGAGGCGGCCCTCGCCTGGCAGCACGACGGTGCGGAGTGGGTGCACCTGGTCGACCTCGACGCCGCGTTCGGCCGGGGCTCGAACGCCGCCCTGCTCGCCGAAGTCGTCGGCCGGCTCGACGTCAAGGTGGAGCTGTCCGGCGGCATCCGCGACGACGCATCGCTGCGCGCCGCCCTGGCTACCGGCGCGGCCCGGATCAACATCGGCACCGCCGCCCTGGAGGACCCCGAATGGTGCGACCGGGTCTGCGGCGAGTACGGCGACCGGGTGGCGATCGGGCTCGACGTGCGCGGGCGTACCCTCTCGGCCCGAGGCTGGACCCGCGACGGCGGCGACCTGTTCGACGTGCTGGCCCGGCTCGACAAAGCGGGCGCAGCGCGCTACGTGGTCACCGACATCACCAAGGACGGCACCATGCAGGGCCCCAACCTCGCCCTGTTGCGCGATGTGTGCGCGCAGACCTCCGCGCCCGTGATCGCCAGCGGCGGAGTGTCCACCCTGGAGGATCTGCGCGCGCTCGCCACCCTCGAGCCGATCGGTGTCGAAGGCGTGATCGCGGGCAAAGCCCTCTATGCCGGCGCGTTCACGGTCGCCGAGGCGCTCGCGGCGCTGCGGTCATGACCGTCGCGGTCCGGGTCATCCCCTGTCTGGACGTGGACGCCGGCCGGGTCGTCAAAGGCGTCAACTTCGTCGACCTGCGCGACGCGGGTGACCCGGTAGCCCTGGCCGCCGCCTACGACGCGGCAGGCGCCGACGAGCTGACCTTCCTCGACGTGACCGCCTCCGTGGACGACCGCGGCACGATGCTCGACGTGGTGCGGCGTACGGCCGAGTCGGTGTTCATCCCCCTGACCGTGGGCGGCGGTGTCCGTTCGGTGGCCGACGTCGACACGCTGCTGCGCGCGGGCGCGGACAAGGTCGGCGTGAACACCGCAGCCATCCACCGCCCCGAGCTGATCTCCGAGATCGCCGACCGGTACGGCAACCAGGTCCTCGTCCTCTCCCTCGACGTCCGCCGGACGACGGCGGGGACTGCCTCCGGATGGGAAGTCACCACCCACGGCGGGCGGCGCAGTGCCGGGTTGGACGCCGTCGAGTGGGCGTGCCGGGTGGCCGAGCTGGGGGCGGGCGAGATTCTGCTCAACTCGATGGACGCCGACGGGACCAAGGCGGGTTTCGACCTCGAGCTGATCGCGGCGGTGCGGGCGGTGACCGACATTCCTGTCATCGCCAGTGGGGGAGCGGGTGCGGCGGCACACTTCCCACCCGCGGTGGCGGTGGGAGCGGATGCGGTGCTCGCAGCGAGCGTTTTCCACTTCGGAGAGTTGGCGATCGGTGAGGTCAAGGACAGCCTGCGGGAGGCGGGTCACCCGGTCCGCTGACACCGAAAGTGTCAGACCCCTGCGGCAGAATCCGGTTATGGATCAGCACGCCGCGCTCGTTACTCTCGCCCACCAACACCTCCCTCCAGCGATCGCCGATCAATGGTTGGGCCTGGTTCTGCCCGCCGGGCGGCTGGAGCCGATCGGCGATGACGCGACCACTCCGGTCGTCGGGCACCTCGGTGGCAATCCGCGGCTGCCGGACGGCGTCGAATGGCCGCACTGGCCCGACCACGGTCCCTTGACCTACATCGCCGGCATCGACTGCGCCGCGCTGCCCGCCACCGAGCTGGGCCTGCCGTTCCCCGCCGACGGCACGCTGTTGTTCTTCTACTTCGACGGCCAGCTCGACGACGGCGATGCCCTGGTTCTGCCGAGTGAGCCGGACAGCGCAGCAGGTGCCCGTGTCCTCTACGTCCCGGCCGACGTGGTCACCCGCGAGCACACCACTCCGGACGGCATCCGTCCCTACCCGCGCGTCAACCTGACCGTCCACCTGCATGCCACGATCGGCGACACCGACCACCCGCGCCTGGTCCCGGCATTCGACCTTGCCGGCCGCCGCGACGGTCATCCGCTGCGCGGCGACGACTTCACGAAAGCGTTCTACCGATGGCGGGACGACAGCGGTCAAGGCCACCAGATCGGCGGCTACCCCAACGCTGTGCAAGGCCCCGTCGAAGACGAAGTCGCCGACGACTCCGACGCCACCCAGTGGCTCCTTCTCGCCCAGATCGAATCCGACAACCGCGCCGACATGATGTGGGGTGATGCCGGCGCGTTGTACTGGCTGATCCGCCGGGACGACCTCGCTGCCGGCCGCTTCGACCAGGCCCGATTCACCTGGCAATGCTGCTGACCTTGCGTGGGCCGAACGCCCCGCAACGGAGGTCCAGCGCCCGGCCGGTTGTCAGTTCCCGTGCGATGCGTTGTCAGGTCCGGTGTGATGCGTGAGGGTCCAGTGCGATGCCACGAAGCCTGTGGCGACCAAGGCAGCCGCAGCCAATCCGAGCAAACCTGCCTGGGCTCGACAGCGGATCGCGCCTTGCCGGCGCGTCTCGCAATCCAGACTCCGGCTGTCAGCAGGGCCAGTGGCGTCAGGCAGATGATCGCTAAGTCGGAGGTCACAGCACCGGCCCAGTCACGACACCAGGAGCCGCGTCGGCCGGGCGGTGGTGGGAGGCGGGGTTCTCGGCGGCCGGGCCGCGGTGGGAGGCGGGGTGCTCAGCGGCCGGGCCGTGGTGGGAGGCGGGGTGCTCAGCGGCCGGGCCGTGGTGGGAGGCGGGGTGCTCAGCGGCTGAGCCGTGGTGGGAGGCGGGGTGCTCAGCGGCTGAGCCGTGGTGGGAGGCGGGGTGCTCAGCGGCCGTCGGCGAGGCGGAGGGAGTATTCGCGGACGGCGGCGGCGTAGGTCGTTTCGTCGAGGTGCCAGTCGGCGTCGCCCGGGGCGGAAGCTCGGTTGAGCTGGGTTTGCAGGGTGACGACCGCGGAGGAGAGGCCGCTGAACGGCCGGGTGCGCCACAGCTGCTCGCCGGCCGGGGCGACGACCACCAGATCCTCGTCGATGACCAGAAGACCGGCGCCGACCAGGCGCCGGACGGACTCCTCCAGGTCGGTGCGGCTGGGGACGCTGTGGTGCAGAAAGTCGGCCGCGGCGAGGAGGTCGGCGAGGGTGGCGCCGCTGACCGGGAGGGCGGCGTGCATCGCCCGATCACGCTCGAGGCGCTCGGCGATCACCGCGGACACGAAGATCCATGCGTCGTTCCAGTGCCAGCCGCCAGCCCCCATTCCGCAATGATGCCGTCTGCCCGGCGAACCGGAAAGCGCGGGTGTGACACATGTTCACCGAGTTGTGCCCGGGGCAGCCCGACAATTCGCCCTCTTGGGGGTCGGTCCGGCGCGAAGCAGCATCGATTCGGCCCGTATCGGGGTCGGCCCCGTCCGCGGCGGGGTCGGTCCGGTCCGCGGCGGGGTCGGTCCGGTCCGCGGCAAGGTCGGGCTGACTTGCCGCGGCCTGCCGGGTGGCGCGGCCGCCCACCTCGAACATCGGGAGGAAGATCTGCACCAGCGGGCCGATGGCGAGGGCGTAGGCGACCGTGCCGATGCCCGCCGTCCCGCCCAGCAGGAAGCCGCTGACCAGCACGGACACCTCGATGGCGGTGCGGACCAGTCGCAGTGACAGCCGGGGGAAGCGGCGCACGATGCCGGTCATCAGGCCGTCGCGCGGGCCGGGGCCGAAGTGGGCGCCGATGTACATGCCGGTCGCCACGCCGTTCAGCAGGATGCCGGCCACGAGATAGGTGAAGCGCATCGCCATCGATTCGCCGGGCGGCAGAATCGCCAGGGTGGCGTCGGCCACAAAACCGATCACGATCAGGTTGGCGACCGTGCCGAAGCCCGGCCGCTGGCGCAGCGGGATCCACAGCAACAGGACCGGGATGCCGACCAGGGCCACGACCAGGCCGAAGCTCAGCCCGGTGGCCTTCGAGACGCCCTGGTGGAACACATCCCACGAGGTCAGGCCGAGCCCTGAGTCGACCATGAGCGCCATGCTCGCGCCGTACAGGAGCAGGCCGGCGAAGAGCTGGCCGAGCCGGCGAGGCAGGCGGCGGCGTGTGACGGAGTTGCTTGTGGTGCGCATAGATGCCACTCTGAGGGCCAATTGCTCGGGCTGATAGAGCCAATTTCCCGGAGGTGGCCGTGACGACGTCGGTTCGCGGAGGCCAATTGGCGCGGCTCCTCGGCCAGTGGCACTCCCTGCCCGGTCGACACCGCCGCCCCGACTACGCGGCCCTCGCCGAGGCGGTCCGCGGTCTGCTCGCCGACGGGCGGCTGCCGTTGGGCGTACGGTTGCCCGCCGAACGTGAGCTCGCCGAGTCGCTCGGGGTGAGCCGGACCACGGTGACTGCGGCGTACCGAAGCCTCCGCGAGACCGGCCACCTCACCAGCCGGCGCGGCGCCGGAAGCTGGACCACCCTCCCGAACGGCCACAAGGTCGCCACCTCCGGCCTCTGGACCCCGGACGACGACATCGACATGATCGACCTCGGCGTGGCGGCCTCGGCCGCGCCGGTCGAGCTCGTGCCCGCCGCCCGGGCCGCCGCCGACGACCTGCCGCGGTTCCTCGGCAGCGCCGGCTACCACCCGACCGGGCTGCAGGAGCTCCGCGAAGCCGTCGCTGCCGGCTACACCGCGCGGGGCGTGACGACCAGCGCCGAGCAGATTCTGATCACCAGCGGCACCCAACAGGCCCTCGACCTCGTGCTGCGGCTGTCCGTCCCGGCCGGGGCGCCGGTGCTGGTGGAGTCGCCGACCTACCCCAACGCGCTGGCCGCCCTCGCCGCCCGGCGCGCCCGGATCAGCACCCACGGACTCGACGCGACCAGCGGGTGGGACGGAGAACTGCTGCTCGGGGCGCTAAGGCAGACCCGGCCCCGGCTCGCCTACATCATCCCCGAGTTCCAGAACCCCACCGGTCACCTGATGCCGACCGACCTCCGCGAGCGGCTGGTCGCCACCGCCCACGCCACCGGCACCGAACTGGTCATCGACGAATCCTTCGTGGACCTACCCCTCGACGGCGCCGAAATGCCGCCCCCAGTGGCCGTTTTCGATCGGCACTCCCGAGTGGTGTCGATCGGCGGCATGAGCAAGGCGTACTGGGGAGGCCTACGGATCGGCTGGGTGCGCGCCTCGGCCCCACTCGTGCAACGGCTCGCCGCGCTGCGGGTCGGCGTCGACATGGCAAGCCCGGTGCTCGAACAGCTCGTCGCCGTACACCTGCTCGCTCAGGCGCCCGAGATCGTCGCGGCCCGGCGTCGGCAGTTGGCCTTCCGCCGGGACGCCTTGATCGAAGCGCTGCGCGAGCACCTGCCAGAGTGGCGCTGCTATGTGCCCGGCGGCGGCGTCACGCTGTGGGCCGAACTGGACGGTCCGATCTCGAGCGCGCTCGCCCGGGCGGCCGAAGATGTGGGCGTGCGGCTTGCTCCCGGGCCACGGTTCGGTTTGGACGGTACGCTCGAACGCTTCATCCGGCTGCCGTTCACCCTGGCCGCGGACGATCTGACCGAGGCGATCAGGCGGATCGCCTCAGTGCGGCACGACCTGGACCGGGCATCCCGGCCGGCTTGGCGCACCCCGGCCGTCATCGCCTAGGAACGCGACACTGTCCGAGAAGGATCAGCGGTCGAACTTGCCTTCCTTCACTGCGCCGATGAAAGCAGTCCAGCTGGCGGGGAAGAAGGTAAGCGCTGGACCGGCTTGATCCTTCGAGTCCCTGACCCCGACCACGCCCGGCAGGTTGTCGGCCACCTCGACGCACTGGCCCTCCGCGTTGCTGCGGACGCTTTTCCGCCACACGGCGCGCGCTGAGTCGATCATCGAGAATGCTCCTTTGCGAGGGCAGCGATCCACTTCCTGGACCGTTGCTCGTTGAGGGCTGAGGCGATCAGTTGGCCCCAGACCTGATCGTAATCCTCCACCTCGGAGGGCTTGTCCAGGTAGACCGAGCCCGTCAGTCCATCGCTTTGCACGGTGGTGGGTTCAGCTCCTCGGGCGGCTCCGGTGTCGGGAAAGTCCAGGATGACGAAGCCGCCTCCGCTGTTCGCCGCTGGATTGATGCCTGGCTGGAACGGCATGACGCGGACTACAACATTCGGCAGTGTTCCGACCGCGAGGATGTGCCGGAGCTGTTCTACCCATTCGCTGGGCGAATGCAGCGGCCGGCGTAGCGCGGCCTCGTTGAGGACTACTTCCAGCCTGGGCGGGGTCGGCCAGGTGCGGGTGAGGATCTTCTGTCGCTCTTGACGGATGGCGATGCGCCGTCGTATGCCCTCCTCGGAGTGCTTCTGGCGCGTCCGGAAGACTGCTGTCGCGTAGGCCATCGTCTGGAGCATTCCGGGGATCAACTCTGGCTCATACGTGCGCAATTTGCTTGCAGCGCTCTCCAAGCCCATGTACAGCTCGAGATGTCCGGGCACGGCATCGCCGTGAGCGTTCCACCAGCCCTTGGCCTTGGTTTCGTGGGCCAGGGACATCAGGGCTTCGGTGGTGTCGGGGGTGGCGCCGTAGAGGCGGCACATGGCTTCGACGTCCAGGGCGCGCATGGCGCTCATGCCGCCCTCGATGCGCCAGATCTTGGGGCCCGACCATTCCAGCTCCTCGGACGCGCGCTTGACCGTGATGCGCGCGTCTTCGCGGAGTTGGCGCAGGTAGCGGCCGAGTTGGCGGCGCGGGACCGTGGATCCGGGATCACTCTCCACAGTGAAGCTCCTTCACGAGCATTACAAAACGAATGCGGTGCAATGTGCGTCGTGAAATGACTCGGGGCGGTGTAGAGAATCAGGCCGCAGCCGAGCTCGTAGCAATGTTGCACCGTTCGGCTCGGGCGCGCCACCATCAATCTCGCTTCGAAATCCAGAGAGGAGCAATCGATGAGACATCGACCGGTGCGGCTGTGGTGCAAGTCCTGGAAGAAGCGGTGCGCCTGCGGCTGCCGGTGGTATCCGTGTCCCGACTCGATCACCGCCGCCCGGCCCCCGGTGTCCTGGAACGAGCGGACGGTGGCGGTTCCGCAGGTCCGGTTCCGCAACGACCGGCCGCTCATGACCCGGGGCCAGGAGTGGCGGTCGACAGGGCCGGAGCGATGGGTGTAGTTGCCGAGGAAGACGTCATCGCCGCGATCGCCGATCTGTTGGCGGATAACGGTCATCGCTTCATTTCTGACGATCAACTGCCAGCGATGCACCGGGCGCTTCGCCCGTTCCTCGAGGCCGCCGGAAACCGCGGTGCGGGCAGGTCCTGGACTCGCACTGGTGCTAAGCCCGCGATGTCTCCGGAGCCGGGAGGTAGCCGGTAGCCCGCAGGAGCGCCCGGGTGAACGGGTTGAGGTCGAGTTCCGGCAGGTGCACCGGGGCGAACCAGTCCAGCTCGGTGATCTCCTCCTGGTCGGGAACCGGTGTCCCAGCAGAGATGCCGGCTTCGTAGACGGTGGTGACGTAGGCGACCCGGTCGCCGTTGGGGTAGGTCACCTCGTAGTCCGGGCCGCCGAGAGTGTCCCGCAGCCGCAATCGGTTGATCTGGAGGCCGGTTTCCTCGCGGATCTCCCGTACGGCCGCCTGGGCCGGGGATTCGCCAACCTCGACCGCGCCGCCGGGCACCGCCCATCCGTCGCGCTGGCCGGCGTGACGAACGAGCAGGAGCCGTGCTTGCTCGTCGAGCACGAGGACCGACACAGCCGGCAGCAGGATCAATTCGTGGCCGATCATCGACCGTAGCCGGGCCAGGTGCGAGGAGATTGCCATGGGAGCACCGTAGCCGTGGCTCGGCGGAGTGCGAGCCGAGGTAAAAGCGGTCCCCGGAACATGCATTCCAGGCGCTATCGTGTCGCAGCTGATCTTGATTTGAGGATAGGACGACGTTGAGCGAGAACCCGGCCCGCCGGCCTGACGACGAGCAGCCCCACCACAACACCGGGATATCGTCCGGCAACCCTGCCGGCGACGTCGGTCCCGCCGATCAAACAGCGCCGCCTTCAGGGTACGGAACGCCCGGTTGGTCCAATAATCCAGTGGCGCCCGGCCACGGCCCGGCTCCCCAGTCCTTTTACCCGCACAGCGCGCCGACGCCGGGTTACGGACCTCAGCCCGGCTGGTACGCCAGCCCCGATGACCCTTTGGTAAGTCCCACCTTCAGCGGCTGGTGGAACCGGGCGGTCGCCCTCCTCTCGGCCGCTTGGCGTCCGATGGCCGTGGTCCAGTTGCTCTGGGCTCTTCCGCTGGTTCTCCACGGCGTCTTCCTCAACCTCGAGCCCTGGGCGACCGGGGCGAGCACCAGCAGCGAGTTCACCGGCGATGACCTCGTGGCGCTGCTGATTCCTCTCGGTACTGCCGTGATCGCGATGCTGCTGAACTTCGTCACCCAGCTCGCCTCCGTCCAGATCCTGGTGCAGCACGCCACCGCCCAGCCGGTCTCGGTACGCGGGGCGCTCGTGACCGGCCTGCGCCGGCTCCCCGCGATGATCAGTTGGGGCTTCCTGGCGGCCCTGCTCATCATGGTGGGCTTGGCGTTCTGCTTCCTACCCGGCATCTACGTGGCGTTGGTCCTGTCGGTACTCCCGGTGGTGGTTCTGCTGGAACGAGGCAAAGGCATCGGCCGCACCTTCGAGCTGTTCCACGCTGACTTCGGTGCGGCGATCGGGCGGGTGGCTACGGCCGGCGGCATCATGCTGGCATTCACGCTGGCGAATGGCGCTCTGTCCCTCGTCATCCTGGGCGCGGATGACCTCGGCGGCGACGTGACCCCAGGAGCGGCCGTCGCCGCTGCGATCGTCTCGACCGCGTTCTCGATCATCTCGAACGTCGTGGTGTCTCCGCTGCTGCTGACCGCATATGCCGACATGCGTGCCCGGCACGAGCCGTTCTCCACGGCCTACCTGCGTCCCGCCTCCTGAAGGTTGCCGGGTCTCCTTGCGAAGAAGCTTCCGCTCAGCTGCGGGCGCCGGTGCCTCGGATGGGGGCGGTGGCGGGGGCGGTGCGTTGGAGGACGACGAAGCGGCCGGTGGTGAAGACCGTGCGGAAGCCCATGCCGTCGAGTTGCTGCATGACGGCGGGGACGACGGCGTCGGTGATGGGGCAGCCGGGTTTGAGTGTGTCGACGATGGCCCAGTCGCCGCGGTCGACGTTCGAGCCGATCAGGGTCACCTCGTTGGTTGCCAGCAGCGGCGGGGCCAGGTTGTTGGTGGCGCGGACGGTGACGCCTTCCGGGACGCGGTCGAGCGCCTGGTGGGCTTCGGCGACGCTGGCTGAGGTGTTGAAGCCGCCGCTGCCGAGGTGCCAGCGGACGACCTGACCGTCCTGGAAGTCCAAAAGCGCGAACGCGGCGAACACGACCGCTGCCACCGCGGCCAGAACTGTCGACGTCCGCCGTTTGCGCGGCACGCCAGGCTTCGCGCCGTTGTCCGCCGGGCTGCCGCCCTCCGCCATCGCCTCAGTCGGGCTGGAACCGGGGGATGCGACTGCCGGGTCGGAACCGGGGGATGCGACTGTCGGGTCGGCTGTGGACGACGGAAGAGCGGCATTGGCTGGCTGGGGGTGACGGGCCGGGTCGGGCACCGGGGGCAGGCCACGGAAGCGGTCGACGACGTTGCCGATGCGGCGGATGCCGTCCGCAGCGGCGGCGAAGAGGATCGGCATCAGGGGCATGTCGTAGTAGAACGCGGACGACCACTGCGTCTCCCGGGACGACAGCATGCGGGCCAGCATCATCGGTACGGCGAGCAGCACGATCGGCGAGGCGAGGGCGACGAAGCCGAGCGGCAGCAGCAGTCGGACCCAGGTGGTCACCTTCTCCGGGTCGTCGACCATCAGCGCCAGGATCTCCAGCGGGTGGGAGAGCATGTACGGGATACCCGCGAAGATGCCGTCGGCGTGCAGGCTCTGCTGATAGTCCACGACGTAGGTGAAGCCGCCCGGGTTGAGGGCCGGAATGATCACTTTGAGGGTGAGGACGAACCAGAGGCCGCCCCAGAGGATGAGGAAGGTGCCGTGCCGCCAGCGGCGGTTGACCAGGGCGTAGAGGCCGAGGAGTGCGCACAGGAGGCCGCCGTCTTCCTTGACCGTGACGAGGAGGGCGAACAGCACGGTGGCCTGCGTCCACTTGCCGGTGAGCATGCGTTCGAGGCCCCAGGCCAGCAGGACGGCGCCGAACATCACTTCGTGGACCGGGAAGGCGATGGTGCGGAGGACGGCGTGGCTGCACAGGTACGCGATGAGGATGCCGCTGGCTACCCAGAGGCCGTGGCGGCGGCGGAAGAGGTGGTAGATCGGGACGCCGGAGAGGCAGAGCAGGAGGATCTGCGCGTACACCAGCATCAGGGGTGAGTCGTTGATCCAGAGCAGCGGGGCGAGCAGCGCGAATGCTGGCGAGAAGTGGTCGCCGAGCTGCGGGAAGCCTTTGATGGCGACGTACGGCCAGCCGTTCGTCGACCAGCCCTGCACGGCTTGGTAGAAGATGCCGAGGTCGCAGGCGCCGACCGGTCCGGCCATGTTCACGTATTGGGCGTGGGCCCAGCTGGCGAACAGGTAGATCGCGACGGCCACGATCCAGGTGCAGGGGGACCGAAGGGTCTGGACTGCATACTTCCGCACTGCTGGCACGATCGGGCAGCCTAGTTGATCGACGCTCGACTAACCGTCAGTGCGCGCGCCGCGCACCCGTTGAGGTGCGCGGCGCGAAGCGGCTACACAGTCCAGTGCAGCGTCAGCTCGTGGCACCTGTTGCCGCCGTCCGTGGGCGGCGCCCAGGCCCCGATGGTGTAGGTGGGGACGTCGCCGGCCCCCTCGACGTAGCAGATCAGGTTCAGCGGCCACTGGGTCTGCTGAATCATGTACGCGTCCATCGCCGTCGGGTGCTGGCTGATCTGCATGCCGCGCTCGTGGTCCGGGCCGATCCGGTGCCAGTCCGGGTGCAGGTGAATCGAGCCGAGCACCTCGAGCCCATCGGCCTCCGCCTCGCGGTGCACCTTGAGCTGGTCCACCGCGTGGCACCAGAAGCCGCGGTTCGCGTTGTCATATGCCGCCCCGAAACACGGCACAATGGTCGCCTCGTACTCGCCGGCGGCGGCCTGGTCGGTGCCGCGGACGTTGCGGGCGAGGACCGCGCGTTCCACCACCATGCGGTCCGCGTCCATCCGGCCGACCAGCAGGGCGAAGCAGCCCGGCGGCTCTTCGGGCGTGCAGGTCCGGTAGGCCTCCAGCGCCGCGTCGAGGAACGGGCGCAGCACCGCAGGGTTGACCACGACCTGCTGCGGTCCGGCGGCGGTGGGCAGCGAGGCGCGCTCGTGTGCCGCCTGCCCGGTGAGCTGACGGGCGAGGGCATCCTCGACGGCGGCAATCCGCTCGTCGCTCCACTCGTAGAAGCCGGCGCCGCTTTTCACGCCCAGCCGGCCCTGCTGCAGCCGCTCCTCGATGGGCGCCGGCACCGGCCGGCCGAGGTTGCGCAGCGTCGCGGCGACGGTGTCCAGCCCGGCGAAGTCGAGCCGGTCGAAGACGCCGGTGACGCCGAACCGGCGGCCGACACCCTGGGTGAGGATCCGGTCGAGGGTCTCCGGGTCGACGAGGCCTTCGTCGACGATGCGCAGGCCCTCGTTGATCAGCGCGGTCTGCAGCCGGGGACCGGTGGCGCCCGCCGCGTGCCGATCGAAGGTCACCGTACGCTTGCCCGCGCCGCCGAGCAGCCGGACGGCGATGTCCACGGCACCGTCCACGGTCTGCGTGCCGCGCACCACGTCGACCAGTGGGACGAGCGGTGCCGGCAGGTAGAACCGGGTGCCGATGACCCGCTCGGCGTGCTTGCAGTCCTGGGCGATGACGTCGACCGGGATGGCGGTCGACGCGCTCGCCACCACCACGTCCGGCGCGGCGATCTCGTCGATGGCGGCGTGCACCTGCTGCTTGACGGCGGCATCCTCGGCGACGGCCTCAACCACGTAGTCGGCGACGGCGAGCTGCGACAGGTCCGTGGTCGTGGTGATCCGGCGGCGCACTGTCGACATCCGACCGGCGTCCGGCGAGCCGGCCCGGACCAGCTGGCGGGTGAGTCCGTCCAGCCGGTCCTCGGTGGCGGTGCAGCTTTCGGCGCTTCGTTGCACCACGACGACGTCGTGTCCGGCGAGGGCGTAGGTCAGGGCGATGCCGCTGCCCATCACCCCGCCGCCGACCACTCCGACGGTCCGTACCGGATAGCGGTACGTGTGCGGCATGGTGTTCCCTTCGGTTCCGTGGTCCCGCGCTGCCCGGCGGCGCGCTCGTGACGCTGCCGCCGGTCGGCGCGAGGATGCCTGATCAACATCGCCACCACCGTAGGAAACCCATGCATTTCGACCGATGCCACATCAGGCCGTTCCGCCAGCCGTCGATCTCGCCGGCGCCGGTGCGGAAGGTGTCGACGCCCACGGCCGTACCTTGAAAAAAAGGGTGCCCGGACCGCGAAGGCCCGGGGCACCGCAGAGGAAGAACGAGGTCAGATCTGGGCGAGCGAACCTGCGTACATCTTGTCGATCTGCTCGGCGAAGTTGGCCTCGACGCTGCGCCGCTTGATCTTCATCGACGGGGTGATCTCGCCCTCCTCGATGGAGAGGTCGCGGGGGAGGATGGCGAACTTCTTCACCGTTTCCCAGCGGTTGAGCTTGCCGTTCAGCTCGTCGATGAAGCCGGCGATCAGCTTCTCGGTCTCCGGCGCCGCGACGATCTCGGAGTAGGACTTGCCGGCGAGGGGGCCGCCGGACGCCCAGGCCGCGATGGCGTCCTCGTCCAGGCTGATCAGCATGGTGACGAAGTTGCGGGCCTGGCCGACCACGACCGCCTGCGAGGTGTACGGGCACACGGCCTTGAACGTGCCCTCGATCGCCGACGGGGCGATGTACTTGCCGCCGGACGTCTTGACCAGGTCCTTTTTGCGGTCGGTGATCCGCAGGAAGCCGTCGGCGTCGAGCTCGCCGATGTCGCCGGTGCGGAAGAAGCCATCCTCGGTGAACGACTCGGCGGTCTCCTTGGGCAGGTTGTGGTAGCCGCGCATGACCGGCTTGCCGCGGAGCAAGATCTCGCCGTCGGTGTCGATTCGGACCTCGAGGTCGCCGAGCGGGCGGCCGACCGAGCCGATGCGCAGCTCGTCGCGGCGGTTGACGAAGTTGGCGGCGCTGCTCTCGGTGAGGCCGTAGCCCTCCGAGATGGGCAGGTTGGCGGCGGCGAAGAACTCGGCGATGTCGCGGCTCAGCGGGGCCGAGCCGGAGACGAGCACGCGCAGCCGGCCGCCGAGCTTCTCCTGCAGCTTGCTGAAGACCAGCTTCTCGGCGACGGCGAACTGCAGCTTGAGGCCCAGCGGCAGCGGCTTGCCGGCCAGGTCGAGGGCGACCTTGCGCTTGCCGGTGGCGACCGCCCACGTGAAGATCTTGGCCTTGGCGCCGCCCGCGCTCATCGCCGTCGTGACGGTCTTGTTGTAGACCTTCTCGAAGATGCGCGGCGCCGCGCACATCAGCGTCGGCTTGACCACGGCGAGCATCTCGACCAGCTTCTCGACCCGGCCGTCGATGTAGGTCGGCACGCCCACGTGCAGGATGCCGCACAGCAGCGTCTTGCCGAACGAGTGCGACAGCGGCAGCCACAGGTATTGCAGGTCGGTCGACTCGAACAGGCCGAGGCCCGCCTGCGCGACGCCCTCCCAGGTCCAGCCGCCGTGCAGCAGCTGCACGCCCTTGGGGCGGCCGGTGGTGCCCGAGGTGTAGATCAGGGTGGCGAGATTGTCCGGCCCGACCGACTCGGCGCGCTGGTCGACCAGGTCGGGGGTCTCGGCGAGGGCCGCGCGCCCGCGCTCCTCCAGCTCGGCGAGGGTGAGCTGGGGCGGCTGGGCGTTGGCGTCGGCGAGGCCGTCGATGAGGACCACGTGGGTGACGGCGGTGCCGGCACCGTTGATCTTCATGGCCTGCTGCGGGTTCTCGGCGACGAGCACCTTCGAACCGGAGTCCGCGATGATGTAGGAGGCGTCCTCGGGCTCGGTCGTCGGGTAGACCGTGGTGGTCGCGCCGCCCGAGCAGTTGATGCCGAGGTCGACCAGCGCCCACTCCAGGCGGGTGTTCGACAGGATCGCGACGCGGTCCTCGAGCCCGATCCCCAGGCCGATCAGGCCGGCGGCGATGGCCTTGGCCCGCTCGCCCACCTGCGACCAGGTCAGCCACACCATCCCGGTGTCGTCGGCGTTGGGGGCGGCGAACGCCTTCCCGTTCGGGGTCGCTCGCACACGCTGCAAAAACATGTCCGGGATCGAGCGGTAGGGAACCTCGAGAACCATAAGGCGCCGCCTCTTTGCGTCTAAGGGGGTTACAGCCGTGTTACCGGAGAGTATTGCCTCACACTTGTGAGCACCAGAGTGCCCCAGGCCCCGGGGCCAATCCTATCCGCCGGTCAGTACGCATCCGGACGCCGAAACGGCTCAACAAATCGGATGCAACCCCATCGATTTTCGTACGGCGCCAGGCGCGCCGCCTTCCGCGCCGGGGCGGGCGGCGTCAGTCGTCGTCCCGGCTGGTGAGAGCGGGACGCCCGGACGTGCAGCCCACGATGAACCGGACCCGGTCATGATTGTCGGAAATAGCGCGGAATTCCCCTTCGGCGCCCGCCCGTTCATGCAGCGCATATCCCTGCGCCGGCGACATGGCGACAATCTCCGCAGCACCCGCAACGCAGCGCGCGACCACTGTGCCGCCGGTGGTCTTCAGCGTGCGGCTGACGGGGGAGTTTCGCGCAGATGAAGATGGTTGCGCGGAAGGCGCCGCAGCACTCGCGGACGACGGCCCGGCCTGAACGGACATTTCGGGCGCAGCGGCCAGCTCGCGGGCCACCTGGGCCTCACTGCGTGGGCTGGTCCCGGCCGAGGTCAGGCCCGAACCCAGAATGCTGATCCCGGCGAGGCCGGCCAGCACCGCTAGGGCGGCCGCCCCCACCCAGCCTGCGACAACGAGCAACGTGCGACGGTTCACCAGGTCGACTATGCCCGGCCGGACGCTAAGCAGAGCCTGTGCGAGGGATAAAGGACGGTAAAGGTCCCCGCCCGGTGGTGCGTCGGGGGTTAGGTTCGCCAGCGTGGCCCACCTGCTGCTGATCGAGGACGACCCGGCGATCCGGACCAGCCTCCTGCGTGCCCTGCGGGAGCGCGGCCACGCCGTCGCCGCCTCGCACACCGCGATGGACGGGCTGCGCACCGCTCTGGAGGAACGACCCGACCTGGTGGTGCTCGACCTCGGCCTCCCCGACCTCGACGGACGGGAACTGCTGCGGATGCTGCGCGCGGTCAGCGCCGTGCCGGTGATCGTGGCGACCGCCCGCGACGACGACACCGAGATCGTCCAGGTGCTCGACGCCGGTGCCGACGACTACCTGGTCAAACCGTTCACGGCCGCGCAACTCGACGCTCGCGTACGGGCCGTGTTGCGCCGCGGCCCCGGAACCGGCGCTCCGGCCACGGCGGTCGTCGTCGGCGGGCTGCGGATCGACGCGGGTGCGCGTACCGCCACGCTGGACGGGGTGAGCCTCGACCTCACCCCCTGCGAGTTCGACCTGCTGCACCATCTCGCCACGAAAGCCGGGCAGGTGGTCACCAAGCGGGAACTGCTCAGCGAGGTGTGGCAGGTCCCGTACGGCGGCGCGGACAAGACCGTCGACGTGCACCTGTCCTGGCTGCGCCGCAAGCTCGGCGAGACCGCGCAGGAGCCGCGCTACCTGCACACCGTGCGCGGCGTGGGCGTACGGCTGAGCGAGCCGGCATGAGACGGCGGCTGACATTGCTCGTCGCCGCCACCACCTGCCTGGTGCTGATGGCCTTCCTCGTGCCGCTCGCGCTGCTGGTCCGCCAGGTGGCCGAGGACCGGGCGATCGGCCGCGCCCAGGGTGTCCTGCAGACCATCGTGCCGCTGATCGGCACCGACGAGCTCGCCCTGGCCGTCGACGGGCAGACGCTGCCGGTCAGCGTGTTCGCCCCAGCCGGCGAGGTGATCGGCCAGGAAGCCCCCCGGACCCCGGCCGTCGAGCTGGCCGCCCTGCGCCGCGAAGCGTTCACCGTCACCACCGCGGCGGGCCGCGAACTGGTCGTTCCGGTCGTCAGCGGCACCGGCACGTACGTGATCCGCACCGTAGTGCCGCACGCCGAACTGACCCGCGGGGTCACCCAGTCCTGGCTGGCACTGGCCGGGTTGGGTGCGGCGCTGGTCCTGCTCGGGCTGGTCGTCGCGGACCGGTTGGCTCGTACGCTCGTCGCCCCCATCGCCGACCTGTCCGCCGTCTCCCACCGGCTGGCCCGGGCCGAACTGACCGCCCGGGCCGAACCCGCGGGACCACCCGAGGTCCGCGAGGTGGCGCTGGCGCTGAACCACCTGGCCGGCCGCATCCAGGACCTGCTGAGGGAGGAACGCGAACACGTGGCGGACCTGTCCCACCGGCTACGGACTCCGCTGACCGCCCTGCGGCTGGAGGCAGAGTCGCTGCGGGACCCGGCGGAATCGGCTCGGCTGGCGGCGGCCGCAGACGACGTGGCCCGGGCAGTCACCACCGTCATCCAGCAGGCCCGCCGCCGCGGCAGCGAGCAGCGGACCTGCGACGCGACCGCCGTCGTCGCCGACCGGGTGGCGTTCTGGTCGGTGCTCGCCGAGGACACGAGCCGGCCGCTGCGCAGCGACCTGCCACCCGGCCCGCTGCCGGCGGCGATTCCGGCCGACGAACTGGCGGCGGCGTTGGACGCTCTGCTCGCCAACGTGTTCGCGCACACGCCCGACGGCACGGCGTTCGAGGTGACTCTCCAGCCGCGACCAGACGGCGGAGCGGTGCTCACCGTGGCCGACGAGGGACCGGGCTTCCCCGCGGACGCGTTGCGCCGGGGTGCGTCGGGCAGCGGATCGACCGGGCTGGGGCTGGACATTGCCCGGCGGGCGGCCGAGGCGAGCGGTGGCGCGCTGCGGGCCGGGTCAGCGCCGGGCGGCGGGGCGCGGGTCGTCCTCGATTTAACCCGGCCTTAGCGATCACACAGCGCCGCCATAGCCCGCAACGAGAGATCTTGTCGAGGTCAGATCAGCACCGACCTCGGGAGTACCCATGATCAAGCTTCGCTCCGCATCCGCCCTGGCCGTTGGCGCAGTCGCCGCGCTCACCATCGGCGGGGTGGCGTTCGCCTCGGACGGCGCCGACGACGGTGCCGTGCGGATGCTGCCGAACGGTGACGTCGTCACCCCGTCGCCGACCGCCACCTCGGCCTCGCCGACCGCGACCCCCACCGCCTCGCCGTCGGCCTCCGCGATCCCCGGCTCCGGCAGCGCGGTCAGCGTCGACTCGGCCAAGGCCATCGCGGTGCGCGCGGCCGGCGGCGGCCGGGTCACCAAGATCGAGCGGGAGACCGAGCACGGCGTCGCCGTCTGGAACGTCGAGGTCGTCACCGGCGGCGTGGAGCACGACATCCACGTGAACCGGGCGACGGGCGCGGTCACCCGCCACCGCACCGACGGCACCGACGACCGGGGCCGCGGTCGCGGCAGCGACGACAGCACCGCCACCCGCACCAGCGACGACAAGGGCGGCGAGCGCGGCCGTGGCCGCGGTAGCGATGACACTCAGGCTGACGACCGGGGTCGCGGCCGCGGTAGCGATGACACTCAGGCTGACGATCGGGGCCGTGGCCGGAGCAGCGATGACAAGGGCGGCGACGACCGGGGTCGGGGCAGTGACGACAAGGGCGGGGACGACCGGGGTCGGGGCCGCGGCTCGGACGACTGAGTGCGGCAGCCGAGAATGAGGCGGTGGACCTGATCATCAGCCTCGACGGCACCGGCGGGACGACGGTCCGGGTCTATTCCGCGATCCGGCAGGCGATCGCGGACGGCCGGCTTCCCGCCGGGCACCGGTTGCCCGCGAGCCGGGTGCTCGCCGCCGATCTGGGCGTGGCACGCAACAGCGTGGCGACGGCGTACGAACGACTGGCTGCCGAGGGATATCTGGTGGCACGGACCGGTTCAGGCACGTATGTGGCTCCCACCCGTGCCGCCGCTGTCTCCCGGCGCGCCCCCGCGGACCCGTTGCGGGCGCGTTCCGGCTGGACGTACGCCCCGCTGCCCACCAGCGGCGGCGCTCCGGCTCCCCGGTACGACTTCCGGTCCGGGATCCCCGACGCGAAGCTCTTCCCGTTCGAGTCGTGGCGGCGGCTGGTGGCTGCCGAGCTCCGGCTGCGGGCCCACGATCCGGGCGGGTACGCCGACCCGTACGGGCAGCCGGCGCTGCGGGCGGCGATCGCCCGCTATCTGGGCTACGCGCGGTCGTTGCGAGCCGAGGCGGACGATGTGCTCGTCACCAACGGCACCCAGCATGCGCTGGACCTGATCGGCCGGGTGTTGCTGCGCCCCGGCGACGTAGTGGCGGTGGAGGACCCCGGCTACCCACCGGCGCGGCGGCTGTTCGAGTCGCTCGGCGCGGCCGTGGTGGGCGTACCCGTGGATGCCGACGGCCTGGTGGTGGACGCGCTGCCCGACGCCGCGCGGGTGGTCTACACGACCCCGTCGCACCAGTTTCCGCTGGGTCGGACCCTGAGCGTGGCGAGGCGACACGCACTGCTGGAGTGGGCGGCCCGGCGGCAGGTCGCGGTGATCGAGGACGACTACGACACCGAGTTTCGGTTCTCGGCCCGCCCGCTGGAACCGCTGTACGGCCTGGACGACATCGGGCGGGTCCTCTACGTCGGCACGTTCTCCAAGACCATGCTGCCGAGCGTACGGACGGGGTTCGTGCTCGCCCCGGCCGCCCTGAGGTCGGCGCTGGCGGCCGCCCGGCAGCTCGGGGATGGTCATGGGCAGATCGCCGTGCAGGCTGCTCTGGCCCGTTTCATCGAGGAGGGGCAGCTTGCCCGGCATGTCCGGCGCGCCGGGCGAGCCTACGCCGACCGTCGCGCCCGGATCGTCGCAGCGCTCGGCACGCTGACCGGCTTGGACGTCATCCCGTCAGCGGCCGGCTTGCACGTCACGGCACTGACGGGGAGTCCCGCGAGCGGTGCGGCCGCGGACCCGGCGGGCCGTTCGGCGGCTCACCCGGCCGAGAGCGAGGCAGTCAGCCCGGCCCGGGTGGTGGCCGCGGCCGCCGCGCGCGGGGTAGCCGTCGAGGACCTTGGCCTTTACGGCAGTGACTCGACCGGCTTCGTGTTCGGGTTCGGCGCCGTCGATCCGGCGCTGCTGGACGAGGGGATGGCCGTGTTCAGCGAGGTGCTGGCCGGGCGCCGCGACACGTAGAGCACGGCTCCCGCCGCGACGATGAGGCTGAGGAGAGCGGGCGGCCCGGTCAGGACCAGCAGGCCGAGGGTCGCTACGAAGGACAGAGCTGCCCCGCGTCGGGCCCAGCCGCGGGGCAGTAGCCGGAGGGCGGCCGCGGTGCCGAGCACATACACGAGGGTGAAGCAGCCGGTGACCAGCAGCATCGCGGTGTGCAGTCCGATCGGCAGTGCTACCGCGACAAGGCTGCCGGCGGTCACCACCGCCAGCGACCGGCGTGGCGTCGCCACCGGTTTCGCGGGCAGCGCACCGTCGCGAGCCAGGGCGACGCCCAGCCGTGACGCCCCCGCCAGGTACGCGTTCATCGCCCCCAGCGTCAGCAGGACGGCGACCACTGCGGTGATCGCGCGTACCGGTCCGCCCAGCCCCACGGCCAGCAGGTCTGCCAGCGGCGCTGGGCTGTCTCCGACCGCCGGGCCGAGGACGAGCACGCTGGCGGCGGCCACCGCGAGGTAGAGCACGCCCACGATGATCACGGCCGCCCCGGTCGCCCGGGGCACGTCGCGGCGCGGATCGCGGTACTCGCCGGACAATGACGACACTGCTTCCCAGCCGGCAAATCCCCACACCAGGATTGCCGCGGCTGCCCCTACGCCGCCCCAGCCGTGCGGGGCGAAGGGCGTGAGGTGGGCCAGCCGGGCGTGCGGCAGTGCGGCCACGACGGCGACGACCAGCAGCGTGGCGAGGGCGGCGGTGAGGTAGAGCTGCACCCGGCCGGAGATCTGCAGCCCGAACCAGTTCATCGTGGCGACGACGGCCAGCAGCCCCAGGAATGTCAGCACTACCGTGGTGCGCCCGCCACCGACAACGTCCGCGACGTACCCGCCGGCGAAGGCGGCGGCCGCCGGGGCGCCCAGCGGCACGGCGAAGTAGAAACACCAGCCCACCGCTGCGGCGGCGCGCGGGCCGAAGGCCAGCCGGACGTACGTGGACACCCCGCCGCCGTCCGGGTGCCGTGCCCCCAGCGCGGCAAACGTCCCGGCGAGCGGCGCCGACAGCAGGATCAGCGCCAGCCAGGCGATGAGGGAGGCGGGGCCGGCCACCTCGGCGGCCAGCGCGGGCATGGAGATGACGCCGGTGCCGAGGACGGCTCCCACGCACAGGGCGGTGCCCTGGGCCCGGGACAGGGTTCCGGTGGAGATCATGCGGCCACGTTAGGCGGGAATCGGCCCGTCAGGAGGACCAATTCCGGGGACTTTGCACGGGCCAATTCACATGCTCAGTGTGGCTGTCCGGATGCTCTCGTCGCCGGTGACGTCGACCCGGGCGACCTGCTGGCGGCCGGACAGGAACAGGGCCAGCTCGCCGGGGTCGCCGGTCAGGACGGCGGCCGGCTCGCCGTTGGCGACCTGGAACTCTCCGTAGCCGGGCGCGCGTACCCGGACGGGCTTGCCGAAACCGCGCAGGGTGAGCCGCCCGGTGAGCTTGGCCGCTTTCCAGATCGCGGCCTGGTGGCCGGGGACGAGCTCCCGGGGCGCCCAGTCCGGCTGGGCGCGGCGGACGTCCTCGTGGTGGATGAAGAATTCGACCGTGTTTGCCAGCTCGTCGGTCAACGGGTTGCTGAGCGGGCTCCACCAGGGCGGGTTGCGCACGTCGTGCAGGACGTCGGCGTACTGCCGGGCTGCGGCGCTCTGCCGGACGTGCTCGGTGTGGCCGGCCAGCGGGGGGACCAGGGCACCGACCATCGCGTCCGGGCGGCGTTCGCGGACGACGAGGTGGGCCGCGAGGTCCCGGGTGGTCCAGCCTTCGCACATCGTCGGCGCGTCCGGCCCCAGCTGAAGGAGCAGATCGGCGAGCTGTGCCCGTTCCGTACGCGCGTAGTCACTCATGCCGCGATCGTAGGCAGGATCGGGTGGGTTCGCTCGGTAGCGACGACCGGGGCTGCGCTCGGGTGTAAGCGCAGACACAATGGAAATGGTGTGGCAACGGGCGTGCGGTTCGGCAGGATGGACCGGTAAGGCCGATCAGGCCAGCAGGTACTTACCAGGGGACGGGATCTTTGACCACCAGGGCCAGCCGCGACGTGCTCGGCCGCGGCCTCCGCGTCCTCGGCCGCGCCATCCGCACCGAACCCCGGCTCTTCACCATCGGCACCATCGGCAGCAGCCTGTTCGGCCTGCTCGTCATCGCCAACGCCTACGTGGTCGGCGCGGTCATCGGTGAAGTCGTCGTGCCCGCCTTCACCGAGCGGCGGGTCGGCGCGGCCGGGTTGTGGCTGATCGCCGCGGTGTTCCTGGGCATTTCCGTGCTCCGGGTGGCCGCCATCTTCGGCCGCAGGCTCGGCGCCGGCTTCATGCAGTTCCGCCTGCAAGCGCGGTACCGGCGCGCAGTCACCCGGCGTTATCTCTCGCTGCCGCCGGCCTGGCATCAGCGGCACGCCACCGGGACGCTGCTATCCAACGCGAATTCCGACGTCGAGGCCGCGTTCGTACCCATCGCGCCCCTGCCGTTCGCGGTCGGCACGATCGTCATGATCGGTGCTGCGATGGTCTCCCTGTTTCTCACCGACTGGGTCCTCGCCCTCATCGGCGTCGCGCTGTTCCCCAGCCTGTTCCTGCTCAATCTGGTCTACTCCCGTCGGATGTCACCTCGGCAGATCCGCGCCCAGCAGCTGCGCGCCAAGGTCAGCGCGGTCGCCCACGAGAGTTTCGACGGCGCGCTGGTCGTCAAGACCATGGGTCGCGAAGCCGCCGAGTCCGATCGGTTCCGGGCGCACGTCACCGAGCTGCGCGACGCGCTCGTCTCGGTCGGCAGACTGCGCGGCCTGTTCGACCCGCTGATGGACAGCCTGCCCAGCGTCGGCACCCTGGCCGTGCTGCTGCTCGGCGCCTGGCGGTTGCAGACTGGCGCGCTCGGCGTCACCGAGCTGGTCAGCGTCGCCTTCCTGTTCACCGTGCTGGCCTTCCCGGTGCGCGCGATCGGCTGGGTGGTCGCTGAGCTGCCGCGCAGCGTCGCCGGCTGGGAGCGGGTCCAGGCCGTCCTCGCGGCGGACGGCGATCTCGCCTACGGCCCGGTCGTGCCCGCCGGTTCGCATCCGGCGGCGCTCAGCTTCGAGCAGGTCCATTTTTCGTACGGCGAAGGCGAAGTCCTGCACGACGTCTCCTTCACCGTCCCCGCCGGCCGGACCGTGGCCCTGGTCGGCGCGACCGGCTCCGGCAAGTCCACGATCGCGTCCCTGGCCGTCCGTCTGGTCGACCCGGACAGCGGCACGGTTCGGCTGGACGGCACACCACTGCCCGAGCTCAGCGAGTCCGGCCTGGCCGGCGCGACCGCCCTCGTGCCGCAGATCCCGTTCATCTTCGACGACAGCGTGCGCGGCAACGTGACCCTGGACCGGGCGGGAGTCGACGACGACGCGGCCTGGTCGGCGCTGCGGCTCGCCGAGGCTGACGGCTTCGTCGCCAACCTGCCGGAGGGGCTGGACACCGCGGTCGGCGAGCGCGGCACCTCACTCTCCGGCGGCCAGCGGCAGCGCCTCACCCTCGCCCGCGCCCTGGCTGGCCGGCCTCGCCTGCTCGTGCTGGACGATGCCACCAGCGCCGTCGACCCGCGCGTCGAGGCGGCGATCCTGGCGTCCCTGCGCGGCGCGGACGCGGGCGCCTCGATCCTGGTCGTCGCCTACCGGCGGGCCACCATCGCCCTCGCCGACGAGGTGGTCTTTCTGGAGGACGGCAAGGTGGTCGCCACCGGCACCCACGCAGCCCTGATGGCGGCCGAACCGGGCTACCGGGCGCTAGTCACCGCCTACGAGAAGACCCATCCCACGGAAGCGGTGCAGCCATGACCGCGGCGATCGCCGAGGAACGTACGTTCGCGACGCTGCGGCGGGGCATCGCCCTCTCGCCGGAGCTGCGGCCGGGGCTCGCCGGCACGCTGGGCCTGGCGCTGGTGTCGATGGCCGGCCGGGTCGCGGTGCCGATCGCCGTCCAACAGGGCATCGACCGCGGCATCCGCGCCCCGGGCGGTCCCGACCTCGGTGTCGTCGGCCTGATCGTCCTGCTCACCCTGGGCGCCCTCGCGGTCTCGACCGCCAGCGGGTACGCCATGACCCGCCGATTGTTCACGGTGAGCGAGACCGCGCTGGCCGGGCTGCGCACCCGAACGTTCCGCCACATCCATGACCTGTCGATGCTGCACCAGCAGTCCGAGCGGCGTGGCTCGCTGGTCTCCCGGGTGACCGGCGACGTCGACCAGATCACCCAGTTCTTGCAGTCCGGCGGCGTGATGCTGCTGCTCGCCAGCGGCCAGGTCGTGGTCACCACGATCGTCATGTTCTGCTACTCGTGGCAGCTCACCCTGGTCGTGTTCGCCGCGTTCGTGCCCGCCGTGGTGGTGATCCGGCTGTTCCAACAGCGGCTCGCCAACGCCTACCGGTTGGTTCGCGAGCGGGCCGGGGTCATGCTCGGCGTGGTTGCCGAGAGCGTCGTCGGGGCCACGGTGATCCGGGCGTACGGGATCTCCGGGCGTACCGGCAAGCGGCTCGACACGGCCGTCGAAGACCTGCGTGTCGTGCAGCAGCGCGCTTTGCGGACCAGCGTGATCAGCTTTTCCACCGGAGAGATCGCCGCCGGTGCCGCGCTGGCCGCCACGGTCGTGGTCGGCGTGCTGCTCGGGGTGGACGGCGGGCTCAGCGTCGGCAAGCTCACCGCGTTCCTGTTCCTGGTCACGCTGTTCATCCAGCCGGTGCAGATCGCCACCGAGGTGCTCAACGAGGCGCAGAACGCGGTGGCCGGCTGGCGGCGGGTGCTGGACGTGCTCGACGTCGACCCGGACGTGGCCGACCCCGGTGCCGCCGGAGTCGCACTGCCCTCGGGCCCGCTGTCGGTGCGCTTCGCGGACGTTTCGTACCGCTATCCGGGCGGCCCGGTCGTGCTCTCCGGAGTGAATCTGGAGATCCCGGCGCGGACGAAGGTGGCGGTGGTCGGCGAGACCGGCAGCGGCAAAACGACCTTTGCGAAGCTGCTGACCCGGCTGATGGACCCGGCGGGCGGTGAGGTGCTGCTCGGCGGGACGGCGCTGACCACCGTACGGTTCGATTCGTTGCGCTCCCGGGTGGTCATGGTGCCGCAGGACGGGTTCCTGTTCGACGCGACGGTGGCGGAGAACATCCGGTTTGCCCGGCCCGCGCTCACCGACGCCGAGTTGGTCGGCGCGTTCACGGAGCTGGGACTCGCGGACTGGCTGGGCGGGCTGTCGCGCGGGCTCGACACGCCGGTGGGTGAGCGGGGTGAAGCATTGAGCGTGGGGGAGCGGCAGCTCGTGGCACTGGTTCGGGCGTACGTTGCCGACCCCGACCTGCTGGTGCTCGACGAGGCCACCAGCGCGGTCGACCCGGCCACCGAGGTGCGGTTGCAGCACGCGCTGGACGCGGTGACCCGGGGCCGGACGACGGTGGCGATCGCGCACCGGCTCTCCACCGCGGAGTCCGCCGATGAGGTGATCGTGGTGGACGCGGGTCGGGTGGTGCAGCGCGGCCCGCACGCTGAGCTGCTGCGCGACCCGGAGTCGATCTACGCCAAGCTCTACGCGAGCTGGCTGGAGCAGACACGCTGAAGCCCCGGCACCGTGACAGGCGCCGGGGCTTTCGGGCTTGGTCAGCCGACCGGGTGAATCAGCGCGCGTAGAACTCGACGACGAGCTGCTCGTCGCAGACGACCGGCACCTCGGAGCGCTCCGGCTTGCGGATCACCGTGGTGCGCAGCTCCTCGATCACCGTCGACAGGTACGGCGCGGTCGGGCCGTCCAGGTGCGCACCGGCGGCCGCGACCTGGAACGGCGGCTTCTGCCGGCTGCTCTCGCGGACCTCGACAACCTGGCCGGGCTTGAGCCGGTACGACGGGCGGTCGACCTTCTTGCCGTCCACCAGGAAGTGGCCGTGCGCGACGAGCTGGCGGGCCTGGTAGATCGTGCGGGCCAGGCCGGCGCGCTGCACGGTGGCGTCGAGGCGGCTCTCCAGCAGGGCGACCATGTTCTCGCCGGTCTTGCCCTCCTTGCGGTGCGCGTCGTCGTACGCCCGGCGCATCTGCGCCTCGCTGATGTTGTATTGGTGCCGCAGCCGCTGCTTCTCCAGGAGTCGCACCTGGTAGTCGGACGCCTTGCGCCGGCCCCGGCCGTGCACGCCGGGCGGGAACGGGCGCCGCTCGAAGTACTTCACGCACTTACGAGTGAGCGGGATGCCGAGGGCCCGCGACAGCCGGGCCTTGGGTCGGGAGTTGTTCACGGGCGATCTTTTCCTTCTCCGACGGGGTGCTACGGTTAGCCTCGCCTTACTAAGGACAGCCTAACCGAGGCCCGGAGGATCACGAAATGCAGCCCACCCATGCCGAGGTCGCGCGGACGCTCGCGGCCGGCCACCTCCCCGCCACCGCGCACATCGCCTGCCGACCCGGGCCGCTTCCGGTGCGCCACGTGACCGACGCACACGGCCGGGTCCTGCTGCTTTCGCCCGCCGACGGCGCGGTCGCCGCCGCCCTCGCCCCGGCCCCCGGCACCGACGACACCGCCATGGTCCTGGACATCGCCGACGTCCCGCCGATGGCCGGCGCGCCATCCCTGGGCCGGGTGTGGGTCTCCGGCTGGGCCGTCCAGCTCACCGGTGAGGAAGCCCGCCAGGCCGCCCTCGACTACGCCGAGATCGACTCGGCCTCCGACCTGCTCGACGTCGGCACCACCCAGGTCATCCACCGGATGGACGTCGCCGAGGTGCGCTTCGAGCGCAACTCCAAGCTGGTCGAGCTCGACCCCGACGAGTTCGCCGAGGCTGGCCCGGACCCGCTGCGCGCCATCGAGTTCGACCTGATCGCCGACCTCGCCGACCACCACGTCGAGGAAATGGCCGGCTACGTCCGCCGCCAGCTCGGCAAGGCCGCCCGCCCCGGTGATGAGCCCCGCGTCGTCCGCCTCGACCGCTACGGCTTCGTGGTCCGCCTGGGCGCCCGCCTGGCCCGGCTGTCCTTCCCCCGCCCGGTGGCCGACCGCCACGAACTCGCCCACCTGCTGCACCCGGTCCTGTGCGGCCGCTGCACCCACCACGACGAAGCCGCCGCCTAGCGCCTGTCCGGCCTTAAAGCAGGCCGGGCAGGTCGTCGGTGAGGTAGCGCTGCACGGTCGGGCCGATCGCGGCGACCAGTGCCTCGGTGTCGGCTGAGGCGACCGGCTCGACCTTGAGCACGTAGCGGACCACGGCGAGCCCGGAGATCTGCGTTGCCACCAGGGCGGCCCGGGTCGGTGCCTCCGCCGGGTCGATGCCGAGCTCGGCCACCGCCCGGCGCAGCACCTGGGTCACCACGAACTCCCGCATCAGGCGCGCGGTCCACTCGTTGCTCATCGCCGAGCGCATCAGGGCCACCGCCGCCGCGCCCGCGGGGGAGTCCCACACGGTCAGCAGCATGCGGACCAGCCGGACGCCGGCCTCCTCGCGTGGCCCGGCCAAGGCTTTGGGCAGCAGCTCAGCCGGATCGACCGGCGAGTTCATGCTGGCCAGGAACAGCTTCTCCTTGGTGCCGAAATAGTGGTGCACCAGCGCCGGATCGACCCCGGCTTCGCCGGCGATGGCCCGGATCGAGGCTTTGTCGAAGCCCCGCTCGGCGAAGATTGATCGGGCGGCCTCCAGGATGGACTGTCGGGTGTCCTGGTTGCCGGGACGCCGCCCGGTGCGCCGTACCAAGAATGCTCTCCCGTCTCAGCCGGTGCGCCGCCGCAGGGTCGCGGCGGCGAGCACCAGGGCCACGATCGTCGCTGCCGCCACGATCGCCAGGTCCCGCCACATGGTGGTGGTGGGGTCGGCATACCTGCCGACCTGGGCCAGCGCGTCCACCGCGTAGGACAGCGGGAACATGTCACTGGCCGCCTGGAGCCAGCCCGCCATCTGCCCGCGCGGCACGAACAGCCCGCACAGCAGCAGCTGCGGCACGACCACCACCGGTAGGAACTGTACGGCCTGGAATTCCGTCCGCGCGAAGGCGCTGCAGAACAACCCCAACGCCACCCCGAGCACCGCGTTGAGCACGGCGATCAGCACCACCAGGCCGGGGCTGCCCAGCGTGTCGAGGCCCAGCAGCCAGTACGCCGCGCCGACCGCGACCGCCGCCTGCACCGCTGCCGCCAGCCCGAACGCCAGGCCGTAGCCGAACAGCAGGTCGAGCTTGCCCAGCGGCGTGGTCAGCAGCCGTTCGAGCGTGCCGGTCGTGCGCTCGCGGAGCATCGCGATGCTGGTCACCAGGAACATGATCACGAACGGGAAGATGCCCAGCATGACCAGGGCGATCCGGTCGAATGCGGGCCCGGAGTCGTACATGTAGAAGAGCAAGGTCAGCAGCGCCGCCGGCACGACGATCAGCAGGGCGACGGTCCGCCGGTCGTGGCGCAGCTGGCGCAGGATCCGGGCCGTGGTGGCCAGGGTGATCCGCGGGTTCATCGGGTTCGTCCTTTCCTGGGCAGGCCGTGCCGGCGTCCACCGGCACGGTCCGGATCCACCGCCGGGCTGGTCATGCCGTCGCCTCCTCGCGGTCGCGGATCAGGCGGAGGAACGCCTCTTCCAGGTCCTCGGTGCCGGCGCTCGCGCGGATGGCCGCGGGCGAGTCGTCGCCGATCAGCCGGCCCTCGCGGATCAGCAGCAGGCGATCGCAGCGCCCGGCCTCGTCCATGACGTGGCTCGACACCAGAAGCGTGGTGCCCGCAGCGGCGAGCGCGTGGAACTTCGCCCACAAGTCGGCGCGCAGCACCGGGTCCTGTCCGACGGTCGGCTCGTCCAGCACCAGCAGGCGCGGCTTGCCGATCAGGGCACAGGCGAGCGAGGCACGGCTGCGCTGCCCGCCGGAAAGATTCCCGACGAGTTGCCCGTCCGCGTCGCTGAGGCCGACGTCCGCGACGGCTTGCGCCGCGTCGGCCGCCGACAGCCCGTGCAGGGCGGCGAAATACCGGGCATTTTCCCGTACGGAGAGGTCGGCGTAGACGCTTGGCGCCTGCGTGACGTACCCGACGGTGTGCCGCAGCGGTGCCGCTCCGGCCGGATGGCCGAGCACGGTGACGGTGCCCGAGCGGACCACCTGCACGCCGACGACCGCCCGGATGAGCGTCGTTTTTCCGCTGCCGCTGGGCCCCAGCAGTCCGGTGACGCTCCCGGCCGGCACGGTGCAGGAGATCCCGTGCAGGACTCGCCGTTTGCCGCGCTCGACCACGAGGTCCTGGACCTCGATGGCGCTGGTCATGGTTGCCTCCGAAGAACTCATCAAGTGTTGATTTCAACGGTAGGTGAATTACCTGCGGCGGGCAATGAGCCGGCCGGAAAGTGGCACACGGGCATGACAAAGGCCGCGATCCCAGCGGGATCGCGGCCTTGGGTCAGTGCGCTGCTTAGAGCGCCAGAATGCGGTCCAGGAACTCCCGGTAGCCGCGCATCGCCATCCGCATGCTCTCCGTGTCCGGCGTGGCCGTGCCGCGCAGCGGGTCCAGCTGGTCCCGGGCGGTCAGCATCGACTCGGACAGCTGCTGCACCGCGTCGCTCAGCAGGTCGTGCGCCCGGGTCAGCGCGGCCGCCGGGTCGTCGACGAACTGCGCTTTCACCTCGTGCCACTCGGTCCGGAACTGCTCGCTGGCCGCATCGTCCCAGAAGGTGATCGGGCTGTGGTCAAGATCACCTGGGCGCAGCGCCTGGTCCTCGGTGGCCCGGCCTTCACCCGGAACGGCCCGGCGTCCGGCTTCCTCATCCGCGGCCGCTCGGCGTGCGGTACGGGTCGCTTCCATCGCCATCTCCATCTGATCGTTCCGTGCCTCCCGGGCCGTCACCCGAGCCTCGGCCGTGCTGCGCGGGTCAGGGTCGGTGCGGAAAGGCGCCCACCTGCCGGAGGTCGCCTCCGGCAGCACCCACGGATCCGGCTGGTCCGCTACCGGCGCGGTGGCCGGGGCCGGGGCCGGGACGTCCTTGGGTCGCTGCGGCGCAAAGGCGCCCGGGAACGACCCCAACGGCCCCGGGATCCCGTCCGCAATCCTCGGCCCGGAAGCGGCCGTTCCCGCGGGGGTCCCCCAGCCGCTGTCCGGCTCGCTCATGACCTGCGCGGAACCGGAGACAGTCGGGGGCCCACTCACCGGACGCTGGGCGCCGAGGTCGCCGCCGTCGCTCGCCTCCCGACCAGCGAAGTCGTCGGCATCGCCCGGCCGCAGGGCCGCGAAGTCGTCGTCCTGGTGCTGGCTGGGGAAGTCGTCCTGGTGCTGGACGGGGAAGTCCTCTTGGCCGTCGCCGGCTGGCGTCGAGGCCGCAAGATCCGCCACGCCATAGGAATCCGCCGGCGAGTCGGGGAGCAGCGGGTTGCCCGCTGCCGCGAAGGGCGACGGGGCGTACAGCGGCGGGGTCTCGGGCGGGGGCGCGAACGGCGAGCGCGACATCGGCAGGGTGCCGTTGATCACCGGCGACTGGCCGTTGGCCGGCGGTTTGCCGTTGACCGGAGGCTGGCCGCCGTGGCGGGGCCCGGTCTGTCCGTTGCGGTGCCCGTTCGTCTCCACGAGGGGAAAGCCTCCCTGATCGTTCCAGCGGGGTCCGTTGCTGATGCCGCTCGGCAGTGGCCGGACCCGCCTGGGTTGTGGCCTGCCGTCTTCGGGGGTGGCCGTCGGCTCCATCTTCGAGACTCCCGTCGCGGTGGCGGCGCGGTCCGTCCGGCAGGCCGGTCGGGCGCAGACGCGCCGGACCGGGGCGGGCGCGGCGCAGGACGACGGTACCGTCCCGGGTCACGCCGTCACACCCCCTGTGCGCGTTGGTGACCGGATCGTGGGTTAGGTGCGTGCCCCGTGGATCATGGCAACACCCCCCAGGACGCATGCCGCCGGAGCCCGTGCGCGCACCGGGCCGGGCCGGTGCGCGACAATCTGGGACTGTGTCTGCCACCGACCTGCCTGCCCCCGACCACGAACCTGAGCCGTCCGCCCTCGACCCGGCGATCGCCGCCCGGTTGCGCCGTGACCCGAACGGGCTGGTCGCCGCTGTGGTCCGCGAACACACCACCGGTGACGTCCTGATGCTGGCGTGGATGGACGACGAGGCGCTGCACCGCACCCTCACCACCCGGCGCGCCACCTACTGGTCCCGCAGCCGGCAGGAATATTGGGTGAAGGGCGCGACCTCGGGGCACCACCAGTACGTCCGCTCCGTGGCGGTTGACTGTGACGGCGACGCTCTGCTGGTCACGGTGGAGCAGGCCGGCGCGGCATGTCACACCGGAACACCCACATGCTTCAGCACCGAACTGCCCGTCTCCGATCCCGCGGAGGACTCATGACCAGCGGTGCCGTGACACCGGACGAGGAAGCGTTCGTCGCCCGGGCGGCCCGCCGCCGAGTGGTGCCGGTCACCCGGCGGCTGCTCGCCGACGGCGAAACGCCCATC
Source organism: Actinoplanes sp. NPDC051859 (assembly GCF_044452725.1). Lineage (NCBI taxonomy): Bacteria > Bacillati > Actinomycetota > Actinomycetes > Micromonosporales > Micromonosporaceae > Actinoplanes > Actinoplanes sp. NPDC051859. Next base: position 477,330 of record NZ_JBITBX010000002.1, read on the forward strand.
GGCGTCTACCGCAAACTGGCTGGCGGCCCGGGGACCTTCCTGCTGGAGTCCGCCGAGCAGGGCGCCGGGTCCGCCGCCTGGTCGCGCTACTCCTTCGTCGGCGTACGCAGTGCTGCCACGCTGGTCGAGCAGGACGGCGAGGCGGTGTGGTTGGGCAACCCGCCTGCGGGCGTACCCGAGGGTGGTGATCCGGTGGCTGCCCTGCGCGAAACCGTCGCCGCGCTGGCGGCGCCGGGGGACGAGCTGGGCCGCGACGATCTGCCCCCGCTGACCGGGGGCATGGTCGGCTATCTCAGTTACGACCTGGTGCGCCGCTTCGAGCGGCTGCCCGGCACCGCGACCGACGACCTGCCCCTGCCCGAGCTGGGGATGATGCTTGCCACCGACCTGGTGGTGCTGGACCACTTCGACGGATCGGCCATCCTGGTCGCCAACGCCGTCCTGCCGGAGAACGCCGACGCAACGACCGCGCGGGCCGCCTGGCACCAGGCGGTGGGGCGGCTGGACGCGATGACCACCGCGCTGTCGCGGCCCACCCCGCCGATGATCTCGACCGTCGAGAAGGTGCCGCCGGGCGACGTGGTCAGCCGGACCGCGCCGGGCGACTACCAGAAGGCGGTCGAGACGGCGAAGGAGGCGATCCGGGCCGGCGAATGCTTCCAGATCGTGGTGGCGCAGCGGTTCGAACGGGCCACCAGCGCCGACCCGCTGGACGTCTACCGGGTGTTGCGGGCGACGAACCCCAGCCCGTACATGTATCTGCTCCGGTTCGACGACTTCGACATCGTCGGGTCGTCGCCGGAAGCCCACCTGAAGGTCAGTGCGGCCGAGGGCGGCGTACGCCGGGCGTTGCTGCACCCGATCGCGGGCACCCGGTGGCGCGGCGCCACCCCGGAGCGGGACAACGCCCTGGCCGCCGAGCTGCTCGCCGATCCGAAGGAACGCGCCGAACACGTCATGCTCGTCGACCTGGGCCGCAACGACCTGGGCCGGGTATGCCGGGCGGGCTCGGTCGAGGTGCCGGACTTCGCGCGCATCGAGCGGTACAGCCACGTCATGCACATCGTCTCCACCGTGGTCGGCGAGCTGCGCGACGACCGGACAGCCTTCGACGCGCTGGCCGCCACCTTCCCGGCCGGCACCCTGTCCGGCGCGCCGAAGGTACGAGCCATGGAGATCATCGAGAGTCTGGAGCCCACCCGCCGCGGCCTGTACGGCGGCACGGTCGGCTACTTCGGCTTCGCCGGCGACATGGACATGGCCATCGCGATCCGTACGGCGCTGATCCGGGGCGGTACGGCGTACGTGGGTGCGGGCGCCGGCATCGTGGCCGACTCCGATCCGGCCGCCGAGGAGCAGGAAACCCGCAACAAGGCGGCCGCCGTCCTCGCCGCGATCGCCGCCGCCGAGACCCTGCGCGCTGCCCGGTGACCGGTGCCGGCCGCAAGCTCGGGGTGGCGCTCGCCTGCTGTGTCGCGGGCGCCGGCCTGGCCCTGTTCGGGGTCACCCGCACGTGGGCGATCGAGATCACTTCTCGCCCCGGCCTGTCCGACCTGCGCGCCGTACGCACCGGCGGTGAGATCGCGCCGTGGGTGCTGGGTCTGGCGCTGGTCGCGCTGGCCGGGGGCGGTGCCCTGCTAGCCACTCGGGGCGTGGCGCGTCGTGGCCTGGGCGTCCTGGTGGCGCTGGCCGGTGCCGGGACAACCGCGGCGGCCGTGGTGGGCCGGGCGGGTCTCGACACCGGCGCGGCGGGAGCCGGGGGCACGGTGTGGCCGATCGGCTGTGCTCTAGGGGGTCTGCTGGTCGTGGCGGGTGGCTGGCTTGCGCTGCGGCACGGTCACGAGTGGCCGACCATGGGTGCCCGTTACGAGCGCCGTGCGGCGCCGACCGCAGGTGCGGTGCTCAACGAGGGTCAGCGGGTGGATACCAGGGTGGCGTGGGACGCCTTGGACCGCGGGGATGATCCGACCGTCCGCGGTGACGAGCCGACAGCGCCCTGACCCGCATTGCGGCGGCGCGGCTGAGCGGCGAGGGCGGCAACGAGCGCGTCCATGTCGGCCCGGGCCTGCGCCCTGGCCCGGTCGGCGCACATAGCGGCCCAGGCGTTGCCCTGCGCGGTACGCACGTTCTCCGCTCCGACGAACGTGCGTTCCACGCCGGCGATCAGCTCGACGGCGTAACCGACAACGGTCCGGGAGACGGCGGCGAAGCTGCTCTCGTCGCTGGTCATGGTCACCTCCACAGTGCTCTTGGCGGGCCCGCGAGCGGTGCGCCGCGGACCAGTCTGCCCGAGTTCCATGCTGTCGGAGTCGTGTTTCCACGTGGTGACACTCACGTCAACGCACAGTGCGATCAGCCGATCATCCAGGGGGTCCCAGCTAGACGCGTGCGGCCACGGGGGAGGATGTGATGCAGGAGACAAGCTCCGCCCGGCGACGCATTATGCACCGGCCTTTTTCGTGAGGCGTGCCATACCCCGGGCGGCTGGACACGTCGGCGGCCACCTAGCATCGGGCCGAGGACACCCGGAGAGGGGAGTCATTAGGTGACATCCGATCAGCGTGGCGCAGGATCGCAGAACGTGCTCGAAGAGATCCTCGCGGGGGTGCGCGAGGACGTCGCGGCCCGCCAGGAACAACTGTCGCTCGAGCAGGTGCGCGAGCTCGCCGCGGCGGCTCCGCCGGCGATCGACGCGTACGCGGCCCTGCGCAAGCCCGGTGTGGCGGTGATCGCCGAGGTCAAGAGGTCGTCGCCGTCGAAGGGCGCATTGGCCGACATTCCCGACCCGGCCGAGCTCGCCGGCGAGTACGCAGCGGGCGGCGCCCGGTGCATCAGCGTGCTCACCGAGGGCCGCTGGTTCGGCGGCTCGCTCGACGACCTGGCCGCCGTCCGGGCCGCGGTCAACGTACCGGTGCTGCGCAAGGACTTCGTCGTCTCCAGTTACCAGGTGCACGAGGCCCGCGCCCACGGGGCCGACCTCGTCCTGCTGATCGTGGCGGCGCTTGAGCAGAACGTTCTCGTCGGCCTGCTGGAGCGGATCGAGTCGCTGGGCATGACCGCGCTCGTCGAGGTGCACAACGAGGAAGAGGCCGACCGGGCACTGGACGCCGGGGCTCAGGTCATCGGGGTGAACGCCCGCGACCTCCGCACGCTGGAGGTGGACCGGTCCGTCTTCGAGCGGATCGCGCCGGGCCTGCCCAACAACGTCGTCAAGATCGCCGAGTCGGGGGTGCGCGGCCCGCACGACCTGATCCGGTACGCCTCCGCGGGCGCTGACGCCGTGCTGGTGGGCGAGGGCCTGGTGACCAAGAAGAGCCCCCGGGACGCGGTGGCCGAGCTGGTCAACGCCGGTAACCACCCCGCGACGCCCCGCCCGGTCCGATGACCGCCGCAGCACTACCGGATCTGGCCGGGCACTTCGGCCGGTACGGCGGACGTTTCGTCCCCGAGGCGCTGGTCCGGGCGCTCGACGAGCTCGACGCGGCGTACCGGTCGGCGAAGGCGGACCCGGAGTTCCAGGAGCGGTTCGCCGGCCTGCTGCGTGACTACGCGGGCACGCCGTCGCTGCTCTACTCCGCGGAGCGGCTGTCCGCCGAGCTGGGCGCCGAGATCCTGCTGAAGCGTGAGGACCTGAACCACACCGGCGCACACAAGGTCCGCAACGTGTTGGGCCAGGCACTGCTCGCGAAGCGGATGGGCAAGCCTCGGGTGATCGCCGAGACCGGCGCGGGCCAGCACGGCGTCGCCAGCGCCACCGCGGCGGCACTGCTCGACCTCGAGTGCGTGGTCTACATGGGTCAGGTGGACACCGAGCGGCAGGCGCTGAACGTCGCCCGGATGCGGATGCTCGGCGCGACCGTGGTGCCGGTGACCAACGGCTCGCGGACCTTGAAAGACGCGCTCAACGAGGCACTGCGCGACTGGGTCTCGACGGTCGACACCACGCACTACCTGCTCGGCACGGCCGCCGGGCCGCACCCGTTCCCGGAGATCGTCCGCGACTTTGTGGGCGGCATCGGCGTCGAGGCGCGCGAGCAGAGCCTCGCCCAGCTGGGCCGGTTGCCCGACGCGGTGGCCGCCTGCATCGGCGGCGGCTCCAACGCGATCGGCATCTTCCACGCGTTCGTGCCCGATGAGCAGGTCCGGCTCTTTGGCTTCGAGGCCGGTGGCGACGGCGTCGACACCGGTCGGCACGCCGCGTCGATCACCGGCGGGTCGGCGGGGGTCCTGCACGGCGCGCGAACGTACGTGCTGCAGGACGAGGACGGGCAGACCATCGAGTCGCACTCGATCTCGGCGGGCCTGGACTATCCGGGTGTCGGACCCGAGCACGCGTGGCTGCACGACTCCGGTCGAGCGGTCTACGAGCCGGTGACCGACGAGGAAGCGATGGCTGCTTTCCAACTGCTCTGCCGCACCGAGGGCATCATCCCGGCGATCGAGAGCGCCCACGCCCTCGCCGGCGCCGCTCGCATCGTGCCGCGGCTGACCGAGGAGTTGGGCCGGACACCCACCATCGTCATCAACCTGTCCGGCCGCGGCGACAAGGACGTGCACACCGCGGGCGCCTACTTCGGCATCCTCGACGAGCGCGAAGTGCTGGTACCGGGGGAGCAGGAATGAGCATTGCCGACGTTTTCGCGAAGGCGAAGGCCGAGGAGCGGGCGGTGCTGGTCGGGTGCATGCCCGCCGGGTTCCCGACCGTCGACGACAGCATCGCGTCGATGGTCGCGATGGCCGAGGCGGGCTGTGACGTCATCGAGGTCGAGCTGCCGTACAGCGACCCGGTGATGGACGGGCCGGTGATCCAGAAGGCGTCCGACATCGCGCTGGCGAACGGCGTCCGCACCCGGGACACGCTGCGGATCATCGAGGCCGTGGCGAACACCGGCGCGGCCGTCGTGCTGATGACCTACTGGAACCCGGTCGAGAAGTACGGGGTGGACGCGTTCGCGCGGGATCTGGCGGCGGCAGGCGCCACCGGCATGATCACCCCAGATCTGATTCCGGACGAGGCCGCCGAGTGGATCGCGGCGTCCGACCGGCACGACATCGACCGTACGTTTCTGGTGTCGCCGTCCTCGACCGATGAGCGCCTGGCCATGACCGTCGCGAATTGCCGCGGTTTCGTTTACGCCACCGCGCTGATGGGTGTGACAGGCGCTCGGACATCCGTGTCGTCGCAGGCTCCGGAGCTGGTCGCGCGGGTCCGCGCGGCCGATCCGGCGATGCCGGTCGGCGTCGGCCTGGGCGTGGGCACCGGCGCGCAGGCAGCCGAGGTGGCCGCCTTCGCGGACGGCGTGATCGTCGGCAGCGCGCTGATTCGCTGCGTGCTCGACACTCCCGACCTGGATCTCGGGCATCAGCGGCTCCGCGCGCTCAGCGCCGAGCTGGCCGCGGGTGTGCGGCAGAGGAAACCCTCCTGACATGATCCGCAGGAATCGGCGGTAGGGTGCGCCCGTGACCCTCGCCGCAATTCCCAGCCCCGCGACCTCGGTGTGGCACCTCGCCGGGATCCCCATCCGGGCCTACGCACTGTGCATCGTCGCGGGCATCGTCGTCGCCGTCCTGGTGATGGAGCATCGCCTGCGTCGCCGCGGCGTGGCCCCGTGGGCCTCGCTCGACATGGCCGTGTGGGCGGTGCCGTTCGGCATCATCGGTGCCCGGATCTACCACGTCCTCACCTCGCCGAGCGACTATTTCGGCGCCGACGGCGACCCGGTCAAGATCTTCCAGATCTGGGAGGGCGGCCTCGGGATCTGGGGCGCTATCGCCGGTGGGGCGCTGGGCGCCTGGCTGGCCGCCCGCCAGCTCGGCATCCCGTTCGTGGTGTTCGCCGACGCGCTGGCGCCCGGCCTGCCCCTGGCCCAGGCGGTCGGCCGGTTGGGCAACTGGTTCAACAACGAGCTCTACGGCAGCGTCACCACGCTGCCCTGGGGCCTGCGCGTGCACAACATGAACCCGGCCAACCCCGGCCACGCCGACACGGTCAACGGTGAGCCGGTCACCCAGCCCGACCTCTATCACCCGACCTTCCTGTACGAGATGATCTGGAACGTCGGCGTCGCGGGCCTCGTCCTGCTGCTGGACCGCAAGTTCAAGTTCGGCCGCGGCCGGGCGTTCGCGCTGTACGTCATGGCGTACACGGTGGGCCGCTGCTGGATCGAGATGCTGCGGATCGACGAGGCCAACACGTTCTTCGGTATCCGCCTGAACGTCTTCACCTCCATCGTGGTGTTCCTCGCCGCCCTGGCCTACTTCCTGCTGGTCAAGGGCCCCCGCGAATACGTCGTCCCGATCGACGCCCCGGACTCGGAGACCGCCGACGAGCCGGCCAGCGACGTCAACCAGGTCGACGTCGGCGCGAAGGAGCGGGCCACGGTGGCGCCGAAGGCCTACCAGGTGGTCAGCGAGGAACGGTTCCGCGCGTACGAGCGGACCGGCATCCTGCCTCCGGTTTCCGACAGCCCGGCGGCTGAGGAAGAGCCTGCTGAGGCCGAGGACGCCGGCTCGGACGCGCCGGCAGCTGCTTCCGCCGACGAACGTTAGGGACCGTCCGCGACATGCGCACGGCCGTGGTGGTGGGCGCAGGGATCGCCGGTCTGGCCGCCGCGGGCGCCCTGGCCCGGGACGGCTGGCAGGTCACGCTGCTCGAACGCGGCGAACGGATCGCTGCGCCGCCGACCGCGCTCGTGCTGTGGCCCAACGGACGCCGCGCCCTCGAAGCCCTCGACCCGGACGGCGGCTGGTCGGGCATCGCCGCCCCGCTGCCCGACGGTGGCGTACGCCGCCCCGACGGCCAGTGGCTGGTCGCGCCGCGTACGCGCCCCGGCGTGGGTCCGGCACCGGCGGTGGTGCACCTGGAAGACCTGTATGACGCTCTGGTGGCGGGGCTCGGTGATCGGGTCGAGCTGCGGACCGGCGTACCCGTGACAAAGGTCCGGGCCCGGCGCGCCGCTCGCCCGGCGGTGGGCGACGGCCGCACCCTGTTCGAAGCCGACCTGATCGTCGCGGCGGACGGCATCGACAGTCCGGTGCGCCGCGCCCTCGCCCCCGACGCGGTTGCCGTGGGTTCCGGCTTTGCCGCCTGGCAGGCGGTCGTCCCCGGCTTCCGGGTTCCGGCGTTGGCCGACCAGCAGGCCGGCGGCGAGACCCTCGGTGCGGGCTACCGCTTCGTGTCGATGCCGTTGGGCGAACGTGCCGCCGGCCGCGGCGGCGTCTACTGGGTGGCGACCGCGGCGGGCGCGCCCCGACCCGAACCGCCCGCCACCCAGCTTGCGCTGCTGCGTCGCTGGTTCGCCGACTGGCACGCCCCGGTCGGTGACCTGCTCGCGGCCACCCGCCCCGAGGAGCTGATTCCGCAGGAAGTCCGCGAGTTGCGGCCGTTGCCGAGAACGTACGGTTTCCGCTGCGGTCCGGGCGGTCTGGTCCTGCTCGGTGACGCCGCCCATGCCATGCCCCACCACCTCGGCCAGGGCGCGTGTCTCGCCTTCGAGGACGCGGCGACGCTGCAAGCCCTGGTCGCGACTGCCGAGCCGGGCGACGCTCTGGGTGCTGCCATCGAGGCCTACGACCGGGCCCGGCGTCCCCGCACGGCTTCGGTGGTGCGGCAGAGCCGCCGGATGTCCGCGGTGGTCCAGGCCCGCGGCCGGCTGGCCCTGCGTGCCCGGGACGCGGCCCTCAGTTCTCTGCGCCCCCGCATCCTCGGCTATGCCGACGGCCTCGCCGCCGACTGGCAGCCCCCGGACTGACTGTCTGAATCGGGACTGGTGACTCGACCCTCGGATTGATCGCTGACAGTATCTAATCCCTTACTAAGGGGGTCATGTGATCACGACGCTGCTGGTCCGGCACGGGGAGATCGACCTGCCACCGACCTCGTCGGACCCGGATCTGAACGCCGCCGGCCGGGCCCGGGCCGAAGCGCTGGCGCACGTCGCGGGCTCGGCCGGGGTCGCCACGGTCTTCACCTCGGCGCTCAAGCGCACCAAGCAGACCGCCGGACCGCTCCTCGACCTGCTCGGCATCGACGTGTGGGAGATGCCGCCGCCCACCGTCATCGTCCCGCGGATCGCCGCCGGGGAGTTCGGCCAGGTCGTGCTGATCGTCGGGCACAGCAACACGGTTCCCCAGGTGATCGCGGCGCTCGGTGTGCCGACACCACCGGTCATCGGGGAGACCGACTTCGACAACCTGTTCGTGGTTACGGCCGGGGAGCTGCTGAGGCTGAAATACGGGGACTAGCGAACTGCCAACCCTGCGCCAGCAACTCGTCCGTCGCGACGATTGCCGCACGCAGGCGTTGGGCATACGTCCCGGTAAGGACCTTGTGGGGTACGTCCACCCGCGCGAGTTCGCGGCGAAACCGTTCGGTCATCCACGGCCGGATCGACTCGCCGTCGCGCAGCCCGTCGTCGGTGAACGGCACTCCCTCGTGGTCGGTGAGCAGGTAGAGATCGGGCGAGCGGACCAGGGCGCGCACCTGGCGGGACGTGCTGCCCAGGTAACGCTCCTCCCAGATCGTCGTGGCGAACGCGTCGGTGTCGCCGAAGACGACCGGGGACCCGGCGCGGGCGGCGGCATCCTCGGCGGCGTTCTGGGCGGCGGCCACGGCCGCGAAGTCGGCGCGGTCCCAGGTCACGTCGAAGACCGTCGCCTCCGGCTTGTCCTGCTGCAGGGCCGTGAGTTTGCGTTCGGTGAGCTCCCGGCCGTACTCGGGGACCCAGCGGGTGCGTGACCAGACGCCGCCGCGCAACCGGTAGTGCCGGGCCAGGGCCTGCGCCATGGTGGTGGTGCCGGTGGATTCGGCGCCGACCACGATGACCCGCTTGGTCAGCCAGCCGCGGGGTCCGGGACCCAGCCGGTCCCAGTGCGCGACCGGGTCCGTGCGGATCGCGGTTCCGGAGACGGGCACGGCCGCGCGATCCAGGTCCACGACCACGGGTACGGCGTAGAAGCGCCGCGCGAGTTCGGCACCGTACGCCTCGGAGGAGAACACCGCGTCCACCCGGTTGGTGCCCGCCGCGTTGCGGAAGACGGCCATGTGCAGGTCCCAGATGTACGGATCGTCGTAGTCGACGGGGTGGTCGTCGTAGACGCCGATGAAGGTGACGTGCGCGGGGTGTGTCTCGCGGAGCCAGGTCAGGCGCAGGTCCAGCGGCACGCTTTCCTCGCGGGACGGGGCAACGATGACGGTGACCCGGTCGCATGCGGCGGCCGCCGCGTCGATCAGCGTGTGGTGTCCGGCGTGCGGTGGATAAAACTTGCCGACGATGAGCCCGTGCTCGTACCTCATGCGACGGCTACCGGCTCGGCGCTGCGCAGGTTGGCTCGCCAGGCGCGCAGTCCGAGGATGCACAGGGTCAGGAACGCGATGTAGAGGATCGAGGTGAGCCACAGGTCCTTGTACGCGTACAGCGGGATGTAGATGAGGTCGGCGGTGATCCAGATCCACCAGCTCTCGACCAGCTTGCGGGTCTGCCCATAGGTGGCGAGCAGCGACAGCGCGGTGGTCAGCGCGTCGGCGAGCGGCACGGTCGATCCGGTGAGCCGGTCGAGGAAGAGCCACAGGCCCAACGTTGCCAGCGCACCGGCGACGATCAGCCAGATCCATTCGGCACGGGTGGTGGCGCGGACTTTCAGCTCGGTCCGGTCGTGGTGCCACGCCCACCAGCCGTAGAGGCCGAGGATGACGTACACGATCTGCAGGGCGGCGTCGGCGTAGAGCCCGGCGGTCCAGAAGACCACCATCAGCAGCAGCACGTTGAGGATGCCGATCGGCCAGTTCAGGATGTGCCGGATGACGAGCAGCCCGACGGTGAGCAGGCCGGTGCCGAAGCCCAGCAGTTCGGCCCAGGTCGTGCCCACGCCGAACGCGGTGAACGCGGGCGAGTTCAGCCAATCGATCATGGGCCACAGCATCGCGGGATGAGCCGTGCTCGCGCTAGGGGGTAACTCTCAGATTCCGGCGGCGGCGGGGGAGGCGATGCAGGCCGTGCCGATCCGGCGGAAGCCGACCTTGGAGTAGAGGCGAGCCACGTCGTCATCGCCCGCTGACAGGAACACCAGGTCGTCGCCGGCTTCGAGGGCGCGCCGAGCCAGGCTGGCGGTGAGTTGGGAGGCATACCCGCGGCGCCGGGCCACGGGCAGCGTCGCCACCCCGGCTACCTCGGCCACGCCGCCGACGCGTTGCACCGAACCGCTCGCGAGGATGCCTTCCTGCGGCGATTCGACGACGGCGCTGAAGAACCGGCCCGAGGTGTGCCGGCGAACCTGGTCGGCTATGACCGCGGCGTCCGGGGCGGGGACCGCGTCGCGCTGGGCGGCGTCGGCCGGTTCCGCGGCCAGAGCTCCGGCGCGGTCGGTAGTCGGGGCCGCGCCGGTCGCGGCGAAGCCGAGTTGCGCGACGGCCCGGCCGGCGGCGATGTCCGCGGGGAAGGTGGGGGCGGCCGGGTCGAGGAAGCGGATCGCCGCGCCGGGCACGGGCAGGTCGGGCACCAGCGCAGCCCGGTCCAGCACCATCAGCGGGGCCAGCAGCACGTCGAGCCCGGCCGAGCGGGCCACCGCGAGCAGGTCGGGGGTGGTCTCGTGCACCCACTCGAAGTCTTCGGGCAGGCCGAGCTTGCGTTGCCGGGACCGGACCGCCGTCACGTCGGCGGCAGACGGTGTCTCACCGCCCAGTCGGGGCCGCGCGTAATACGGCCAGCCCGCCCCCTCGCGGATGAACAGCACGAACTCGCCGATGTCCTCGGTGACCGTGGCATCGCGCGGCACGGAATCGTAGAAACGTTCCAGCCGGGTGAAGACCTCGGTATCCTCTAGCGCCACCGCGCGAGACTACCGAACCGCCACCGCAAAGTGTGATCCATCCGTACCTGGCGGAGATCGGTGACTACTAACGTAGTATTCAGGAACTCTGCAGGGCCGACGTCGTCCCGACCTTGAACGGAAACACCCGTGACGATCGGAGGCCCCATGGCTCTTCCGCATTCCCAGGGTTTGTACGACCCGCAGCACGAGCGCGATGCGTGCGGTGTCGCCTTCGTGGCCGATCTGCACGGCCGCCGATCCCACGATGTGGTAGCCAAGGGTTTGTCCGCGCTCATTCGCCTCGATCACCGAGGTGCCCGCGGCGCCGAATACAACACCGGCGACGGCGCCGGCATCATGATCCAGGTCCCGGACACCTTCCTGCGTGCCGTCGTGGATTTCGCGCTACCCGCGCCGGGTGCGTACGCGACCGGCCTGGTCTTCCTGCCCGCCGAGGAGTCCGACGCCGCCCGCGCGATGGCCGTGTTCGAGAAGTACGCCCTGGTGGAGGGCGGCGACATTCTCGGCTGGCGGGACGTGCCGGTGGATCCGTCCGGGCTGGGGGAGAGCGCCGAGTCGGCGCGTCCCGCGATGAAGCAGGTGTTCCTTGCCGCGCGTCGGCTCACCGGCTCGGACCGCGGCAAGGCCGGAGAGCAGCTCAGCGGCATCGAGCTGGACATCGTCGCGTACTGCATCCGCAAGCAGGCGGAGCGGGAGACCCAGCAGCGCGGGATCGGCGCATACTTTCCGTCGCTGTCGGCGCGCACGATCACCTACAAGGGCATGCTGACGCCGGACCAGTTGCCGGAGTTCTTCCCGGATCTGACCGACGAACGGGTCGACAGCGCGATCGCGCTGGTCCACAGTCGATTCTCGACGAACACGTTCCCGTCGTGGCCGCTGGCCCACCCGTACCGGTTCATCGCGCACAACGGTGAGATCAACACGATCCGCGGCAACCGCAACTGGATGGCCGCGCGGGAGGCGCTGCTGGCCTCGCCCGAGTTGCCGGGCAGCATCAAGCGGCTGTTCCCGGTCTGCACGCCCGAGGCTTCCGACTCGGCGAACTTCGACGCCGTCCTGGAGTTGCTGCACCTCGCCGGGCGCAGCCTGCCGCACGCCGTGCTGATGATGATTCCCGAAGCGTGGGAAAACGATCCGGGGATGGACCCGGCGCGCAAGGCGTTCTACCGCTTCCACGCGAGCCTCATGGAGCCGTGGGACGGCCCGGCCAGCGTGGCGTTCACCGACGGCACGGTCATCGGCGCGGTGCTCGACCGCAACGGCCTGCGTCCGGGCCGGTGGTGGCACACCAGCGACGGTCTGGTCGTGCTCGGCTCCGAGGCGGGCGTGCTCGACCTCGACCCGGCCACCGTCGTCGCGAAGGGGCGTCTGCAGCCGGGCCGGATGTTCCTTGTGGACACTGCCGCCGGGCGCATCGTGCACGACGACGAGATCAAGGCCGAGCTGGCCGCCGCCCAGCCCTATGACGAGTGGCTGCACGCCGGGCTGATCGACCTGCGTGACCTGCCCCCGCGCGAGCACGTGATCTACACGCACGACTCGGTCATGCGCCGCCAGCAGGTCTTCGGCTACACCGAGGAGGAGCTGAAGATCCTGGTGGCGCCGATGGCCCGCGCCGGCGTCGAGCCCCTCGGTTCGATGGGTACGGACACCCCGATCTCCCCGCTGTCCACCCGGCCGCGGCTGCTGTTCGACTACTTCCACCAGCTCTTCGCCCAGGTGACCAACCCGCCGCTGGACGCGATCCGCGAGGAACTGGTGACCAGCCTGTCGTCGACGCTCGGCCCGGAGGGCAACCTCCTCGACCCCGGCCCGGCGAGCTGCCGTCAGGTCGTGGTGCCGTGGCCGATCCTCGACAACGACGAGTTGGCGAAACTGCTCTCCATCGACGAGGACGGCGACCTGCCCGGCTTCAAAGCGGTCCGGGTCTCCGGGCTCTACCGGCTGCGCGACGGCGAGGAGGGCATGAAGGCCCGGCTCACCGAGATCTGCCGGCACGTGTCGGAGGCGATCGAGGACGGCGTGCGCATCCTCGTGCTGTCCGACCGCGACTGCAACGCCGACCTCGCGCCGATCCCGTCGCTGCTGCTCACCGCCGCTGTGCACCAGCACCTCGTGCGGGAACAGACCCGCACGCAGGTCGCGCTCGTCGTGGAGAGCGGCGACTGCCGGGAGGTGCACCACGCGGCCGTGCTGATCGGGTACGGCGCCGCGGCAGTGAACCCGTACCTCGCCTTCGAGAGCGTCGAGGACCTGATCGCCACCGGACCGCTCGCGGGCATGGAGGCGGGCAAGGCGATCGGCAACTACACCAAGGCGCTCGGCAAGGGCGTCCTCAAGATCATGTCCAAGATGGGCATCTCGACCGTGTCGTCGTACTGCGGCGCGCAGGTGTTCGAGGCGGTCGGGCTCTCCGACGAGCTGTTGCAGCGCTACTTCACCGGCACGTCCGGGCGGATCGGCGGCGCCGGACTGGCCGAGATCCACGCCGAAGTGGCGGTACGGCACGAGAAGGCGTACCCGCACAACCCGGCCGAGCGCAGCCACCGCCGCCTCGAAGTCGGCGGCGAATACCAGTGGCGCCGCGAGGGCGAGATCCACCTGTTCAACCCGGAGACCGTCTTCCTGCTCCAGCACGCCACCCGGTCGAAGCAATACGACGTCTTCCGGCAGTACACCGAGAAGGTGGACGCGCTGGCCGCCGACGCGGGCTCGTTGCGGGGACTGTTCCGCTTCTCCTCCGACCGCCAGCCGGTGCCCCTGGGCGAGGTCGAGCCGGCGAGCGAGATCGTCAAGCGGTTCGCCACCGGCGCTATGTCGTACGGCTCCATCTCCGCCGAGTCGCACGAGACCCTGGCCGTCGCCATGAACCGCCTCGGCGGCAAATCCAACACTGGCGAGGGCGGCGAGGACGTCGAGCGGCTCTACGACCCGGTCCGGCGCTCCAGCGTCAAGCAGATCGCCTCCGGCCGCTTCGGCGTCACCACGGAATACCTGGTCAACGCGGACGACCTGCAGATCAAGATGGCGCAGGGCGCGAAGCCGGGCGAAGGCGGTCAACTCCCCGGCAACAAGGTGTGGCCGTGGATCGCCAAGACCCGGCACGCCACTCCCGGCGTCGGGCTGATCTCGCCGCCGCCGCACCACGACATCTACTCCATCGAGGACCTGGCCCAGCTGGTCCACGACCTGAAGAACGTGAACCCGGCTGCGCGCGTACATGTGAAGTTGGTTTCCGAGATCGGGGTCGGCACCGTCGCGGCGGGCGTGGCCAAACTCAAGGCCGACGTCATTCTGATCTCCGGCCATGACGGCGGGACGGGCGCGTCGCCGCTGAACTCGCTGAAGCACGCCGGTTCGCCGTGGGAGCTAGGGCTGGCCGAGGCCCAGCAGACGCTGCTGCTCAACAAGCTGCGCGACCGGGTCACCGTGCAGGTCGACGGGCAGCTCAAGACCGGCCGGGACGTGATCATCGCGGCGCTGCTCGGCGCCGAGGAGTTCGGCTTCGCGACGGCACCGCTGATCGTGTCGGGCTGCATCATGATGCGGGTCTGCCACCTGGACACCTGCCCGGTCGGCATCGCCACCCAAAACCCGGTCCTGCGTGAACGCTTCACGGGCAAGCCGGAGTTCGTCGAGAACTTCTTCCTGTTCCTCGCCGAGGAGGTCCGCGGCTACCTCGCCGAGCTGGGCTTCCGCAGCATCGACGAGGCGATCGGGCACGCCGAGGTGCTCGATGTCGCGCCGGCCGTGCAGCACTGGAAGGCGCAGAACCTCGACCTCACCCCCATCCTGTACGTCCCCGACCTGCCCGAGGGCGCGTCCCGCCGCGGCATCGTCGCCCAGGACCACGGCCTCGACAAGGCGTTGGACAACGAGCTGATCCGGCTCGCCCAGCCCGCCCTCACCGGCGGCGCCGAGGTCCGCGCCGAGGTCACCGTCCGCAACGAGAACCGCAGCGTCGGCGCCATGCTCGGCGGCGAGGTCGCCCGCCGGTACGGCGGCAACGGCCTGCCCGACGACACCATCGCCTTCACCCTGCACGGCACCGGCGGCCAGTCGTTCGGCGCCTTCCTGCCCCGCGGCGTGACCCTGCGGCTGATCGGCGACACCAACGACTACGTCGCGAAGGGCCTCTCCGGCGGCCGCGTCATCGTGCGTCCTGCAGCCGTTGCCCCGTTCGCCGCCGAGGACAACATCATCGCCGGCAACACCATCCTGTACGGCGCCACCGCCGGCGAGGTGTTCCTGCGTGGCCGGGCGGGGGAGCGGTTCGCCGTTCGCAACTCCGGCGCGTCCGCGGTCGTCGAAGGCGTCGGTGACCACGCCTGCGAATACATGACCGGCGGCACCGTCGTGGTGCTCGGCGCAATCGGCCGCAACTTCGCCGCCGGCATGAGCGGCGGCAAGGCGTTCGTGCGCCACCTCGACCAGGACCGGGTCAACCCGGAGCTGGTCGACCTGGCCCCGCTCACCGACGACGAGCGCGAGCTGCTGCACGGCCTGGTGGTCCGGCACCACGCCGAGACCGGCTCCGCGGTCGCCGAACGGCTGCTCGCCGACTGGTCGTCCGCGGTCGCCGAGTTCACCGCGGTCGTGCCGCGCGACTACAAGCGAGTGATGGAACTGATCAAGACCGCCGAGGCTGCCGGTCGCAATGTCGACGAGGCTGTTATGGGGGTCACCCGTGCCTGATCCGAACGGTTTCCTGCGCTACGAACGCCAGCTGCCCGCCCGCCGCCCGGTGCCGGTGCGCATCCGTGACTTCCGCGAGGTTTACCCGCCCGCCGGCGAGGAGCTGATCCGCGACCAGGCCACCCGGTGCATGGACTGCGGCATCCCGTTCTGCCACGAGGGCTGCCCGCTCGGCAACCGCATCCCGGACTGGAACGACCTGGTCCGCACCGGGGCGTGGGCGTCCGCCGCGGAGAGCCTGCACGCCACCAACAACTTCCCCGAGTTCACCGGTCGGCTCTGCCCGGCCCCCTGCGAGGCGGCCTGTGTGCTCGGCATCGCCGACGACCCGGTCACCATCAAGCAGGTCGAGGTGGAGATCGCCAACCACGCTTTCGCCCTCGGATACGTACGCCCGCAGCCGCCCGCCACCCTGTCCGGCCGCTCGGTCGCGGTCGTCGGCTCCGGACCCGCCGGGCTGGCCGCCGCACAGCAACTGGCCCGCGCCGGGCACGCGGTGACGGTCTTCGAACGCGACGACCGGATCGGTGGCCTGCTCCGCTACGGCATCCCCGACTTCAAGCTGGAAAAGGACCGGATCGACGCCCGTCTCGCCCAGCTGGAAGCCGAGGGCGTGGTGTTCCAGACCGGCGTGAACGTGGGCGTGGACGTCACCGCCGAAGACCTCCGTGAGCGGTTCGACGCCGTGCTGCTGACCTGCGGTGCGCTGGCCGGCCGGGACACCCCCGAGACGCCGGGACGACAGCTCGCCGGCGTACACCTAGCCATGGATCATCTCGTCCCCGCCAACCGGGTGGTCGCCGGCCTGCAGGAGTCGACACCGATCGACGCCCGCGGCAAGCACGTCGTGATCATCGGCGGCGGCGACACCGGCGCCGACTGCCTCGGCGTCGCCCACCGGCAGGGCGCGGCCACCGTCACCCAGCTCGACCAGTACCCGCTGCCGCCCGACGTCCGCGCGGCCGACCTGCACCCGTGGCCGACCTGGCCGGTCATCCTGCGCAGCTACCCGGCGCACGAGGAGGGCGGCGACCGCGTCTTCGGCGTCGCCGTCCAGGAATTCGTCGACGACGGTCAGGGCAACGTCGCCGCGATCCGCATCGCCGACGTCGTCGTCGAGCGCATCGACGGCCGCCGCACGGTCACCGTCACCCCCGGTTCCGTCCGCGACCTGCGCGCCGACCTGGTCCTGCTCGCGATCGGCTTCGAGGGTACGGAGCACCAGCCGCTCCTCGACCAGTTCGGCGTGACCCGCAACACGCGAGGCGCGGTCGACGCGGGGGAGGACTGGCAGACCGGCGTACCCGGCGTCTTCGTGGCGGGCGACATGCACCGCGGCGCGTCGCTGATCGTCTGGGCGATCGCCGAAGGCCGCGCGGCCGCCGCCGCCATCCACGCGCATCTCGGTGCACCCGGCGACCTGCCGGCCCCGGTCCGACCCTCTTCCCAGCCGTTGGCCGCCATCCGCTGACGCTCGCCGGTGCGACTCCTGGTGCGGTTGTGGACAGTCGCACCAGGGAACACGGACGGTGTCTCGAGTGGGTGAGGGGACGCTTCGGACGGGTGGGAAGTGGGATGCGCGCAATCGTGCCGGAGAACGCCCGATAAGCTGGGGCTTGCGGTCGATGACGCCCGCCGTGACAGCGCAGCGTGCCCTGCTTCCGAGCGATCCTTCGCCGATGCGGGGTCAGACCTCGCCGTCACCCGCTGTTAATCATCCTGACCGGGTGTCGGCCAACGGGCCGATCCGAAAGAGAGACTAGCCTGATGGCTGTGACACGCCGCGCGAAGATCGTTTGCACGATGGGCCCCGCGACCGCCACGACCGAGCGGATGCTCGGACTGGTCGAGGCCGGCATGGACGTGGCCCGGATGAACTTCAGCCACGGCACCCACGAGGACCACCAGAAGATCTACGAGCTGGTGCGCTCGGCGGCCCGGCAGACCGGTCGCGCCGTCGCTGTCCTCGCCGACCTGCAGGGGCCGAAGATCCGGCTGGGCAAGTTCGCCGACGGTCCGCACGTGTGGGACAACGGCGACACCGTGACCATCACCGGCGAGGACATCGTCGGCACCCGGGAGCGGGTCTCCTGCACCTACACGAAGCTGCCCCAGGAAGTGAAGGTCGGCGACCGGCTGCTGATCGACGACGGCAAGGTCGCCATCCAGGTCACCGCCGTGCAGGGCGAGGACATCCGGTGCCTGGTCACCGAGGGTGGACCGGTCTCCAACAACAAGGGTGTGTCGCTGCCGAACGTCGCGGTCAGCGTGCCCGCGCTCAGCGAGAAGGACGCCGAGGACCTGCGGTTCGCGCTGCGGCTGGGCGTCGACCTGGTGGCCCTGTCCTTCGTCCGCTCGCCCGACGACATCAAGCTCGTGCACGAGATCATGACCGAGGTCGGCCGGACCGTCCCGGTCATCGCCAAGGTCGAGAAGCCCGAAGCGGTCGTCCACCTCGAAGAGATCGTGCTCGCCTTCGACGGCGTGATGGTGGCCCGCGGCGACCTCGGCGTCGAAGTCCCGCTGGACGAGGTGCCGCTGGTGCAGAAGCGCGCCGTGCAGCTCTGCCGGGAGAACGCCAAACCGGTCATCGTCGCGACCCAGATGCTCGACTCGATGATCGAGAATTCCCGCCCGACCCGCGCTGAGGCCTCCGACGTCGCCAACGCGATCCTCGACGGCGCCGACGCGGTGATGCTGTCCGGCGAAACCTCGGTCGGCAAATACCCCGTGCTCACCGTCAGCACGATGGCGAAGATCGTCACCACCACCGAGAACGGCTCCATCGGCGTGCCGGTCCTGCAGCACGACCCGCGTACGCACGGCGGTGCCCTGACCGTCGCCGCCTCGCGCATCGCCCGCAACATCGGCGCCAAGGCACTGGTCGCCTTCTCGCAGACGGGTGACACCGTGCGTCGCCTCTCCCGGCTGCACTGCGAGCTGCCGCTCCTCGCCTTCACGCCGGTCCCCGCGGTCCGCGACCAGCTCGCCCTGTCCTGGGGCGTCGAGACGTTCCTGACCGACTTCGTCGAGCACACCGACGACATGTTCCGCCAGGTCGACCAGAGCATGCTCGGTCTCGGCCTGGCCAAGCCGGGCGACTACGTCGTGGTCGTCGCGGGCAGCCCGCCGAACGCGCCCGGCTCCACCAACACCCTGCGCGTGCACCAGCTCGGCTCGCTCGTCGACCCGAGGACCGTATGACCGCCGAGCCCGGACAGGCCGCGGTCGACCAGCTCCTCGAACTCCTCGACCTCAAGCAGCTCGACGAAGGCCGGTTCCAGGGCGAAAGCCCGCAGACCGGCGCCCAGCGCGTCTTCGGCGGTCAGGTCGCCGGCCAGGCACTCGTCGCCGCCGGCCGGACGGTCGACTCCGAGCGTCCGGTGCACTCGCTGCACAGCTATTTCGTGCGCCCGGGCGACCCCGCCGTCCCCATCGAGTACGCCGTCGAGACGATCCGAGACGGCCGCTCCTTCTCGGTGCGCCGGTGCACAGCCGAACAGCACGGCAAGGCCATCTTCCTGATGTCGGCGTCCTTCCAGATCGCCGAGGAGGGCCTCGACCATCACTCACCGGCGCCCGAGGACGTGCCCGACCCGGAGGAAGTCCCGACCACCCGGGACTGGCTCGCCAAGTACCCGGAACGCCGGGCGGCGCTGAGCTGGGGCCCCCGCGGGATCGACGTGCGCTACGTGAACACCCCCGGCTGGGTGCCACCGGGCGACCGCGACGCCGAGGCAAAGCAGCGCGTTTGGATGCGCATCAACGGCAAGCTGCCCGACGACCCGCTGATCCACGCGTGCGCGCTGACGTACGCGTCGGACCTGTCGCTGTTGGACTCGGTGCTTTCCGTACACGGCGAGGTGTGGGGACCGGGCGGCGTCATCGGAGCGAGCCTGGACCACGCGCTGTGGTTCCATCGGCCCTTCCGGGCTGACGAGTGGTTCCTCTACGACTGCCGCAGCCCCTCGGCGAGCGGCAGCCGGGGACTGGCGAGCGGGCGAATGCTGACCCGCGACGGCGTCCACATCGCCAGCGCGGTCCAGGAAGGCCTGTTGCGCCGGATCGGTGACTGATCAGTCCATCAGTCGACGGGTGATGATCGAGGTCTCGTCGATCCCGGGTGTGGCAGGGCGGGCGGCACGGGCAGCCGGATCGAGCAGCGGCAGCGACGGGTCATGTTCCGGCTGCGGCGCCGGGGCCGCGAAGCCGCTCGCGGCGTTGCCGGGCACTGGCGGGTCCCCCGCGGTGTCGTGCGACGCCGGTCCGAAGTTTCCGGTGTTGCCGGCTCCGTAGTTGCCACTGTTGGCGGGCGTCCCGAAATTGCTCGCGGCGTTGCCCGGCAGGGGAGCCGTCGCAGCGGTGGCGGCCGGGTTCTGCCACCCCGAGTTCTCCGGCGCCCAACCCGCGGTCGGGCCGGTGCTGTCGGGCGCCCATCCCGAGCTTGGGCTGCTGACGCCGGGTGCCCAGCTTGCGGTGGTGCCGGTGCTGCCGGGTGCCCAGCCCGAGGTCGGGCCGCTGCCGCCGGGGGTCCAGCCGGCGGTGGAGCCGGTGTTGCCGGGCGCGTGACCCGCGGCGTGCCCGGCCAGTTCGGCGTTGCCGGGCGCGTGACCTGCCGGGTGTCCGGCCAGTTCGGCCCCTTCGGCCGTGTCCGGCACCTCGATATGCTCCGCCTCCGCGGCTTGCGCCGCCGCGCCGGGGATGGCCGCGCCGGTCACGCCGGCCAGCGCCAGCATCGCGTCGAGGTCGGCGGTGGTCCGCAGCACCTCGTCGTGGAAGCTGGCAGGCCGGCCAGGGTTCGAGCTTGGCGCGGTGAAGTCCGCCCGGTGGGTGACGTTCGCGGGACCCGGCCGAGAACCGGACAGGTCGCTCATGCCAGCGACGGACGGGCGCGGCTCCGCCCGGTGTCGCGCCCGGGCCGCCTGCTGCTCGGGCGCCTCCTCGAAGTCGGTCATGCCCGCCGAGTATCCGGCCACCCCGATTGCCCGTTCGGCGGGAAGCTCCAGGATCCGCCCAGCCCGCGCCGAAGCCGACGCCTCGTGCAGCCGCAGCGACGCCACCAGGTCGGCGACGCCCCTGATCGCTGCAGCCCCGCCGAGTACGGCAACGGCGGTTTCCGCCGTACGCGAAAAGGCGCCGGCGGCGAAGAAACCCAGGCCGAGTTCGGCGAGGCCGACAACGGTGAGGAGACCCCAGATCCGGTCGCTCTCCCGCGTCATCATCGAAATGGCGATGTCGGCGGCGCCGCGCACCATCAGGTACCACCCGACGAGCGCGGCGGGTGTGGTCCACGAGGCGCCGCGCTCGCTGATCAGCAGGGCTGCGGTGGCGGCGAACAGCACGGCCATGCCGGCGTTCAGCCACCAGGTACGCGTCCCGGCGCAGGCCCGCAGGACCTCGGTGACGGCGGCGAAAAGCACGACAGGTCCGGCTACGCCGGCGATGTCCGCGGGATCGAGGCGCAGGACGCTCCAGGCGATCGCCAGCCACGCCACCCCGGCGAGTAAGAGGAAGCCCCACATGCCGTCACGCAGGACGGTCAGGGGCGACGAGCCGGACCACAACATGAAGCCTCCTGGCAGTGCTGGTACTGCCATGACAACACCGCCGACCCCGGCAAACCGGCCTTTCCCGGAAACCCGGGACTACGGCTGCCCGGATCTGCTTGCGGCGGGTAGGCGCAGGGGCAACACGGTGCACACGCGTTTCGCGGCCTGGGAGGGAACAGAAGGCCGTCGCGGCGAAGGGGTGGTGGTGTCCCCGGTGGGATTCGAACCCACACTGAATGGATTTTGAGTCCATCGACTCTGCCGATTGGTCTACGGGGACGAGTCGCGTGCTGCGGCGCAGATCGAGCTGACCGAGCCGGCTACAGCCTACCGACCCCGGTGTCGTGGGGGACACCCGGATACCCTCCCGCGGGCTTTGTCACTCGATGAACGTACAAATAGCAATGAATTCTGGCGTCCCTTCTGGACCGGCGCTCGCACGGGCCGGTCACGGCGCGAGTACCGGGCCGGGCACTACCCACTACGCTGTCGAAGGACATGCAGTTCAAAGATCAGTGGGGGTTCCGTGGCCGACACGCAGGCGGGTGCCGAGCGCAGGCGGGTTCTGATCGCCGAGGACGAGGCTCTCATCCGGCTCGATCTGGCCGAGATGCTCGTCGAGGAGGGCTACGACGTCGTCGGTGAGGCCGGTGACGGCGAAACCGCCGTACGGCTGGCCGAGGATCTCGTCCCGGATCTCGTCATCCTCGACATCAAGATGCCGATCATGGACGGCCTGGCCGCCGCCGAGCGGATCGCCGGTGGGCGGATTGCCCCGGTCGTCATCCTGACCGCCTTCAGCCAGCGCGACCTCGTCGAGCGGGCCCGGGCGGCCGGCGCCATGGCCTACCTGGTGAAGCCGTTCCAGAAGTCGGACCTCGTGCCGGCCATCGAGATCGCGCTCTCCCGGTACGCCGAGATCACCGCCCTGGAGTCCGAAGTTGCCGGCCTGACAGACCGGTTGGAAACCCGCAAATCGGTCGAAAGGGCCAAGGGTGAACTCATGACCAAGTACTCGATGACCGAGCCGCAGGCGTTCAAGTGGATCCAGCGCACGGCCATGGATCACCGGATGACGATGCGTGAGGTCGCGGAGCGCATCGTGGCCGAAGGCGAGGAGCCCACGGGCACCCCCGCTTCGTGACCAGGATCATGTGGCACTGGCTGTTTGTTACACCTTTCCCGGCGCTGCATCACCGGACGTAACGGTTCGGCAAATGCCCGCGGGAACACTTACGGGTGAGCCTGAAGGTGGGATAGCGTCCGGCCCCATGACGGGCGCGGTTGTGTCGTGGAGCACTGCAAGTGCCAATCGACCGGCGGTGGCTCGGTGGGTTCGGTATGGAGGAGGGTTCCAACCTTGAGGCAGGTTCTCGCACGTGCCATCGGCGGACTGGCCGTGATCGGCCTCGTCGCCGGCGCCGCAGCTTGCAACAGCAGCGGCACCACTGACAGCAAGGCCGGCGGCGGTAACTGTGGCTACGAGCTCGCGTTCTTCGGCGCCCTGACGGGATCTGCCGCGAACCTCGGTGTCAACATCGAGCAGGGCTTCGAGCTCGCGATTCAGCAGTACAACACCAAGAAGGGATCCGAGTGCATCAAGGTAGCGAAGTTCGACTCGCAGGGCGAGCCGGCCGTCGCACCCGGTGTCGCTCGTAACCTGGTCGCCAACAAGAAGATCCTCGGCATCGTCGGCCCGCCGTTCTCGGGTGAGTCCGAGGCTGCGGACCCGATCTTCGAAGAGGCCGGCATCCCGACGATCACGCCGTCCGCCACGCGGACGTCGCTGTCGTCGAAGGGCTGGAAGACGTTCCACCGCGCCGTCGCGAACGACGACGCGCAGGGACCGGCCGCCGCCAGCTACATCGCCGACACGATGAAGGCCGAGAAGGTCTTCGTCGCCCACGACCAGTCCGCGTACGGTGCGGGCCTGGCCGACGTGGTCAAGGCGAAGCTGGGTGCCAAGGTCGCCGGCGAGGACAAGACCGAGGGCGACGGCAAGCAGACCGACTTCTCGGCGGTCGTGCAGAAGGTCATCGCCTCCAAGGCCACGGTGATGTTCTACGGTGGCTACTACACCAACGGTGGTCTCATCCGCAAGCAGCTCACGGCTAACGGATGGAAGGGCACCCTGGTGGGTGGCGACGGCATGAAGGACCCCGGTCTCGCCAAGGCCGCGGGTAACAAGGAGGCCGTGGGCACGGTCACGACCTGCCCCTGCTCCCCGCCGGAGAAGGCGGGCGGCACCTTCGTCGCCGACTACAAGGCCAAGTGGAACGTCGACGCGGGTACCTACAGCGACGTCGCCTACGACGCCGCGAACATCTACCTGGCGGGCATCGACGCGGGGAACACCACCCCCGAGAAGATGAACACCTACCTGTCGACGATCAACTACACGGGTATCGCGAACACCTACAAGTTCACCGCCACCGGTGAGCTGGACCCGGCGTCCATCAAGGTGTGGGCCTTCAAGTTCGACGAGGCTGGCAACACGGTCGCCGATCAGGAGATCAAGACCGCCTGATCACGCCGTTACTCTCTGTAGGGCCGGTGTGGCCGGATGATCTCCGGCCACACCGACCTTCTCGTTTCAGGAGCCCCTTGTGCACTTCTCCGGTCTGATTGAGAACTTCGGGCCGCTCACGATTACGGGTCTGGCCCAGGGCGCGATCATCGCCTTGTTCGCGCTCGGCTACACCCTCGTCTACGGCGTGCTTCGCCTTATCAACTTCGCGCACTCCGAGGTCTTCCTGCTCGGTTCCTACGCCTGTCTCGTGGTGTGGGGCTTCCTCGGGCTGGACCAGAACTCGGCCACACCCAATCTGATATCGGTGATCGGCCTGCTGCTGCTGGGCCTGGTCGCCGCGATCGTCATATCCGGCCTCACCGCGCTGGGCGTCGAGTTCGTCGCCTACCGGCCGCTGCGTAAGCGCAACGCGCCTCCGCTGGCGTTCCTCATCACCGCCATCGGCGCGTCGCTGTTCATCTCCGAGACGGTCGGCGTGCTGACCCAGCGCAACATCACGGGCGTCCCGCCGCTGATCCGCCCGACCGACGTCGTCGTGATCGGCAACATGCACGTGACGAATCTCCAGATTCTGATCATCGTGCTGGCGCTCGTGGCGATGTTCGTGCTCGACCGCTTCATCAACCGCTCCCGGCTCGGCCGGGGCATCCGCGCGGTGGCGCAGAACCCGGACAGCGCGGCGCTCATGGGCGTCAACAAGAGCCGGGTCATCGCGCTGGTCTTCCTCCTCGGCGGCCTGATGGCCGGCGTGGCAGCCGTGATGTACGACCTCAAGATCGGTGTCACCCGGTTCGACGCCGGCTTCCTGCTCGGCATCGAGGCGTTCACCGCAGCGGTCCTCGGCGGCATCGGCAACCTGCGGGGCGCCCTGCTGGGCGGCCTGCTGCTGGGCGTGCTGCAGAACTACGCGGCCGGTCTGTTCGGCACGGAGTGGCTGCACGCCGCGTCGTTCGTGCTGCTGGTGTTGATCCTGCTGGTCCGCCCGACGGGCCTGCTGGGCGAGTCTCTCGGGAGGGCCCGAGCATGAGCGAAGCGACCAAGACTCCGGCCACCCCGGCGGAGAAGAAGACAAACGGCTGGCGGTCCGGCGGTGGCACCCGCGGCTGGTTCACCCGGCAGCACTGGGCAGTCCG
Source organism: Actinoplanes sp. NPDC051859 (assembly GCF_044452725.1). Taxonomy (NCBI): domain Bacteria; kingdom Bacillati; phylum Actinomycetota; class Actinomycetes; order Micromonosporales; family Micromonosporaceae; genus Actinoplanes; species Actinoplanes sp. NPDC051859. The sequence continues at coordinate 502,070 of NZ_JBITBX010000002.1, forward strand.
GATGGTGCTCAGCATCGCGTTCGCCGTGCTGGCCTTCCTGCTGCCGTACGTGGGCGAGGTCCCGGGCATCGGCCCGCAGATCATCACCCAGGGCATCGACTGGCCCAGCGCGCTGTTCAACATGTCCTACTACGTGCTGCTGGCCCTCGGCCTCAACGTGGTGGTCGGCTTCGCCGGCCTGCTGGACCTCGGCTACGTCGGCTTCTTCGCGGTCGGTGCGTACACCGTCGCGATGCTGACCTCGCCGGACAGCATCCTGCACACCGAGTGGAGCTGGCTGGCGTCCATCCCGATCGCGCTGGCGGTCACGATGGTGTCCGGTCTGCTGCTCGGCTGGCCGACGCTGCGCCTGCGCGGCGACTACCTCGCGATCGTGACGCTCGGCTTCGCGGAGATCATCCGCATCTTCGCGACCAGCTCGGAGACGCTGCGCGGTGACCGGGGCTTCTCCGGCATCCCGCACCCGCCGGGCAGCTACGCCGACGGCAAGCCGTGGTTCGGCGTCGCGGACGCCACCCCGTACTACTGGCTCGGCCTTTCGGTGATCATCCTCGTGATCTTCGGAGTGCGAAACCTCGACCGCAGCCGGGTCGGCCGCTCGTGGCTCGCCATCCGCGAGGACGAGGAAGCCGCCGAGATCATGGGCGTACGCACGATCAAGTACAAGCTGTGGGCCTTCGCCATCGGCGCCTTCATCGGTGGCCTGGGCGGCGTCATGTTCGCCGGCCAGCAGGGCTTCATGAACTCGCAGACCTTCATCCTGCAGTTCTCGATCCTGGTGCTCGCGGGCGTCGTCATGGGTGGCTCCGGAAACATCTTCGGTGCGATCCTCGGTGGCGCGCTGATCTCGTACATCCCGGACCGCCTGCGCGGCATCGAGGACCCGATCACGGGCACCGACCTGTTCGGTTACCGGTTCGCGATCTTCGGCCTCGTGATCATCGCGATCATGGTCTTCCGGCCGCAAGGTCTCATCCCGAGCCGCCGGCGGGCGATGGAGCTCAAGGACCGTGAGAAGGAGGTGGCTCCCCAGTGAGCGAGCCACACATCGAGTCTCCGCAGGAGCTCGACGAAAAGAACGCGCGCCCGGTGGACCGGCCGATCCCGACCGGTGGTCCGGCGGACCAGGCTGCCCCCGCGCCGCGGGCCGCTTCAGGCGACACGCTGCTCGAGGTCCAGAACGTCACGCTGCGCTTCGGCGGCGTCGTGGCGCTCAACGACGTGAGCTTCAGCCTGCGTAAGGGCGAGATCTTCGGTCTGATCGGCCCGAATGGTGCCGGCAAGACCACCTGCTTCAACGCCATGACCGGCGTCTACCGGCCCACGAGCGGCGACATCCGCTTCCATGGACAGTCGATCGTCGGCAAGAAGAAGCACCAGATCACCCGGGGTGGCATCGCCCGTACGTTCCAGAACGTCCGGCTCTTCCCCGAGATGACGGCGTTGGAGAACGTGATGGTGGGTGCGGACGCCCACCACAAGTCCAGCGTCCTCAGCGCCCTCTTCCGGCTGCCGCGGCACTGGAAGGAAGAGAAGTCGGGCCGGGAGAAATCCCTCGAGCTGCTGCGTTTCGTCGGCATCGCCCACCGGGCCGGCGACGTCTCCCGCAACCTTTCGTACGGCGAGCAGCGCCGGCTGGAGATCGCCCGCGCACTGGCGACGAACCCGACGCTGCTCTGCCTCGACGAGCCGGCGGCAGGCTTCAACCCGGCGGAGAAGGTGGAGCTGCTCAACCTGATCCGCAAGATCCGCGACTCCGGGGTGACCGTGCTGCTCATCGAGCACGACATGCGCCTGGTCATGGGGGTCACGGACCGGATCGTGGTGCTGGAGTTCGGCAAGAAGATCGCCGAGGGAACCCCCGCCGAGGTGCGGGACAACCCGAAGGTGATCGCGGCGTACCTGGGGGTCCCGACCGATGCTGCTTGAGTTGAAGGACCTGACCCTGCTGTACGGCCGCATCCAGGCCCTGCACGGCATCAGCCTGACCGTCGCTCAGGGGGAGATTGTCGCCCTGATCGGTGCAAACGGCGCCGGAAAGTCGACGACAATGCGGGCGATTTCGGGATTGCGCCCGGTCGCCGAAGGGAGCATCGTCTTCGACGGCGAGGACATCACCAAGCTGCGCGCCGACCTGCGGGTCGTCCGGGGCGTGTCGCAGTCGCCCGAGGGCCGGGGCATCTTCCCGGGCATGACGGTGCGCGAGAACTTGGAGATGGGTGCCTACACCCGCAAGAACCGGGCCGAGATCAACGAGGACCTGGATCGCGCGTTCAGCCTGTTCCCGCGACTCAAGGAGCGGGAAAAGCAGGTCGGCGGCACGATGTCCGGCGGCGAGCAGCAGATGCTCGCAGTCGGTCGCGCGCTGATGAGCCGGCCGAAGCTGCTCCTGCTGGATGAACCCTCCATGGGCCTCGCGCCCATGCTCATCCAGCAGATCTTCGACATCATCGTCGAGATCAACCAGCAGGGCACCACGGTGCTCCTGGTGGAGCAGAACGCCCAGCAGGCCCTGTCGCGCGCCCACCGCGCGTACGTGCTGGAGACCGGCCGGATCGTCAAGTCGGGCACCGGCGCCGAATTGCTGCACGACCCCTCGGTCAAGGACGCCTATCTCGGCGTTGCTTGACCACACCCCCCGCAAAAGGAGTATTTGACGATGTTCCGCATCTCATCTGGCCGCCGGGCACTCCTCGGCCTGGCGGTGGCGACGGCGATGACCGCGTCCCTCACCGCCTGCGGCGAGGAGTCCGGCGACACGACCGGCCCGGGTGCCGCCGTCCCCTCGACGGCTGCGGACGCGGCGCTGGCCGCCAAGGTCCCGGCCGCGATCAAGACCGCCGGAAAGATCATCATCGGTACGGACTCCACGTACGCGCCGAACGAGTTCCTCGACCAGGACGGTAAGACGGTCAAGGGCGTCGACGTCGACCTGTTCAACGCGGTGGCGGCGAAGCTCGGTCTCACCACGGAGTGGCAGTCGTCGACGTTCGACGCCATCATTCCCGGTGTCACCAGTGCCAAGTACAACATCGGCGTATCGTCGTTCACCGTGAACGCCGAGCGGATGAAAGAGGCCACCATGGTCTCCTACTTCTCCGCCGGCACACAGTGGGCGGCCAAGGCCGGCGCCGCGGTGAACCCGGACGACATGTGCGGCAAGAAGGTCGCCGTGCAGACCGGCACGGTGCAGGTCAAGGACGTCGAGGCCCGCTCCAAGAAGTGCACGGACGCCGGCAAGGCCAAGATCACCATCGACCAGTACCAGGCCCAGAGTGACGCCACCGTGGCCGTCACCAGCGGCAAGGACGACGCGATGCTGGCCGACTCCCCGGTGGGCGCGTACGCGGTGAAGCAGACCAACGGCCAGCTGGTCCTGGTCGGCGATATCTACGACTCGGCGCCGTACGGCTACGTCCTGCCGAAGGACCAGGCCGAGTTCGGCGGGGTCATCGAGAAGGCGCTCGAAGCGCTGATCGCAGACGGCAGCTACAAGACGATCCTCACCAAGTGGGGCGTCGAGGCCGGCGCCATCACCGACCCGGCCGTCAACCCTCAGGTTTTCTGAGCCGCGGATGAGCGACCAGACAACCACCGAACGGGCACGGCCGGAAGCCATCAAGGCCGTGCCCGTACGGCACCCCGGACGCTGGCTGGCGATCGGAGTCATCGCGGTCCTCGCCGCGATGTTCATCCACATGCTGGTCACGAACGATCAGTTCCGCTGGTCGTTCATCTTCCTCGAGTACGAGCCCGGCAAGAACGGCGTCATGTTCACCGGGCCCGTCATGGAGGGCCTGCGCGGCACTCTGCTGCTCACCGTCACGTCGATGGCGATCGGCGTAGGGCTGGGCGTGATCATCGCCGTCATGCGGCTGTCGGACAACCCGATCCTGCGCGGCGTGGCCTTCGGTTACACCTGGTTCTTCCGGGCGGTCCCCCGGCTGGTGCTGGCCGTGCTCTTCGGCAACCTGAACATTCTGTGGTCGCGGATCGGCTTCGGCCTGCCGTTCGACAAGCAGATCGGTGACCTGTTCGGCATCGACAACTTCAACGGGCAGTTCTACAGCATCAAGGCGAGCGACCTGCTGGCCGGCTTCGTCGCCGGCATGCTGGCGCTCGGGCTGTCCGAGGCCGCGTACATGGCCGAGATCGTCCGGGCCGGCATCCAGTCCGTCGACCCCGGCCAGAGCGAGGCCGCGGTCGCGCTGGGCCTGTCCCGCGGACAGGTGCTGCGCCGAGTCGTCCTGCCCCAGGCCATGCGGGTGATCGTGCCGCCCACCGGCAACGAGATCATCGCGATGGTCAAGGACACCTCACTAGTGGCCTTCGTGCCTGTGTCCGCCGAGCTGTACTTCCAGCTCACGGTGGTCAAGTCCCGTACCTTCGTGGTGCTGCCGGTGCTCATCGCCGCCGTGCTGTGGTACCTGATCATCTGCAGCGTCCTGATGATCGCGCAGTACTTCGTCGAGCGGCACTTCGGCAAGGGCTACGGCTCAGCGGCTAAGGCTCAGCAGAAGCTGCAGGGCATTGCGGCCGAGACCGGCGGGGTGCCGCCGTACGCGGGCCCCCGGTCGGGGGGAGGGACGGGTATATGACGGACGAGATGGTGCGCGCCGACAACGTACACAAGTCCTTCGGTCACCTCGAGGTGCTCAAGGGCGTCGACCTTGTGGTCAAGAAAGGTGAGGTCTCCTGTGTCCTCGGCCCGTCGGGCTCGGGCAAGTCGACCTTCCTGCGCTGCATCAACCACCTGGAGAAGATCAACGCCGGCCGCATCATGGTCGATGGCGACCTGATCGGCTACCGGGAGCGCGGCGGCAAGCTGCACGAGCTGAGCGAGAAGGCCGTCGCTGCCCAGCGCCGGTCCATCGGCATGGTGTTCCAGCGGTTCAACCTCTTCCCGCACATGACGGTGCTCGACAACGTCATGGAGGCACCCCTGCGGGTCAAGAAGGAGAACAAGTCCGAGGTACGCGACCGCGCGGCGACCCTGCTCGAACGGGTCGGGCTCGGCACGAAGAAGGACAACTACCCCGGCCAGCTCTCCGGCGGCCAGCAGCAGCGGGTGGCGATCGCCCGGGCGCTGGCGATGCGGCCCAAGCTGATGCTCTTCGACGAGCCGACCAGCGCGCTCGACCCGGAGCTCGTCGGTGAGGTGCTGGACGTCATGAAGGACCTCGCTCGCGACGGGATGACGATGATCGTGGTGACCCACGAGATCGGTTTCGCCCGCGAGGTCGGCGACTCGCTGATCTTCATGGACGGCGGCGTCGTGGTCGAGCAGGGTCCGCCGCGGGAAGTCATCGGCAACCCGCAGCAGGAACGTACGAAGGCATTCCTCAGCAAAGTGCTGTAGTTCGGACAGCCAGCAGGCGGGGCGGTCGGCGGAGTTGTCGTACCTCGGGACTAGAGTTCTCCGACGTGAGCGACGACGCCCAGACCCCCCGCTTGCTGCTGCTCGACGGCCACTCGCTGGCCTACCGAGCCTTCTTCGCGCTGCCGGTGGAGAATTTCTCCACGCAGACGGGGCAGCCCACCAACGCCGTGTTCGGCTTCACCTCGATGCTGATCAACATGCTGCGCGACGAGAAGCCGACCCACATCGTGGTGGCGTTCGACGTCTCGCGGCAGTCGTTCCGCACCGAGAAGTACGCCGACTACAAGGCCGGCCGCTCAGAGACTCCGCAGCCGTTCCAGGGCCAGGTCAGCCTGGTCAAGGAGGTCCTCGAAGCGCTGCGCATCCCCGTGGTGGAGAAGCCCGGCTACGAGGCGGACGACGTCATCGGCACGCTCTCCTGCCAGGCCCGCGACGCCGGCTTCGAGGTGGTCATCTCCACCGGTGACCGCGACGCCTTCCAGCTCGCCGGCGAGCACGTCACGATCCTCTACCCGGTCCGCGGTGTGTCCGAGGTCTGGCGGATGACCCCCGAGGCCATCGAGAAGAAGTACGGCGTCGGCCCCGAGCGCTACCGCGACAAGGCCGCCCTGGTCGGCGAGACGAGCGACAACCTTCCCGGCGTCCCCGGCGTCGGCGACAAGACCGCCGCCAAGTGGATCAATCAGTACGGCGGCCTCGACGGCATCATCGCCCACGTCGACGAGATCAAGGGCAAGGCCGGCGAAAACCTGCGCGCCCATCTGGCCGACGTGATGCGCAACTACGAGATCAACGCCCTGGTGTGCGACCTCGAGCTGCCGCTGCGCCCCGAAGACGTCAAATGGCAGGGTTGGGACCGCGAGGCGGTGCACCAGGTCTTCGACGCGCTCGAGTTCCGGGTGCTGCGCGAACGCCTCTACTCCTACCTCGAAGCCGTCGAGCCCGAGGCCGAGTCCGGCTTCGACCTCGACGGCACGGTGTTGACCACCGGCCAGGTGGCCGCCTGGCTGGCCGAGCACGCCCAGGACGCCCCGGTCGGCGTTGCCGTCACCGGCAGTTTCGGCCGCGGCACCGGCACCCTGACCGGCATCGCGGTTGCCACCAGCGCCGGCCCGGCCGCCTGGTTCGACCCTGCGGCCCTCGACGAGGCCGACGAGCATGCGGTCGCCGCCTGGCTCGCCGACCCGGAGCGGCCCAAGATCATTCATGACGCCAAGCCGGCCATGCTGGCGTTCCGTGCGCACGGTTGGGCCCTTGCCGGCGTCCGCGTCGACACCGCACTCGCCGCCTACCTAGCCAAACCCGACCAGCGGGCCTACGATCTCACCGACCTGGCCCTGCGCTACCTCAAGCGCGAGCTCCGCGTCGACGCGCCGGACGACGGTCAACTCACCCTCTCCCTCGACGGCCTCGGCGACGACCAGGGCGCTGCCGAGCAGAACGTCATGCTGCGGGCCCGCGCAACCCTCGACCTCGCCGACACCCTCATCGAAGAGCTGTCCCGCGACGACGGCGCCTCGCAACGCCTCCTCGCCGAAGTGGAACAGCCGCTCGAAATCGTCCTCGGTGAAATGGAACACCTCGGTATCGCCGCCGACACGGGCTACCTTTCCGAGCTCGAGGCCCACTTCGCCGCCGAGGTCAAGGCGGCCCAACAGGCGGCACACGCGGTGGTGGGGCGCGAGTTCAACCTCGGCTCGCCCAAGCAGCTCCAGGAAATCCTGTTCGTCGAGCGGGACCTCCCCAAGACCAAGAAAATCAAGTCGGGCTACACCACCGACGCCGACGCGCTGCAGAGTCTCTTCGCCCAGACCGGCGACCCCCTGCTCGAACACCTTCTGCGGCACCGCGACGTGGCGAAGCTCAAGTCCACCGTGGACGGACTGCTCAAGTCGGTCTCCGAGGACGGCCGCATCCACACCACGTTCAACCAGACCGTGGCCGCCACCGGCCGGCTCTCATCCACCGACCCCAACCTGCAGAACATCCCCATCCGCACCGAGGAAGGCCGCCGCATCCGCCGAGCCTTCGTCGTCGGCGAGGGTTTCGAGTCCCTGATGACGGCCGACTACAGCCAGATCGAGATGCGCATCATGGCGCACCTCTCCGGCGACGAAGCCCTCATCGCCGCCTTCAACTCCGGCGCCGACTTCCACGCAGCCACCGCCTCATCGGTCTTCCACGTCCCCATTGACGAGGTCGTCGCCGATCAACGCCGCAAGATCAAAGCCATGAACTACGGCCTCGCGTACGGTCTGAGCGCCTTCGGCCTGAGCAACCAGCTCACCATCTCCACCGACGAAGCCCGCGCCCTCATGGCCGAATACTTCGAGCGCTTCGGCGGCGTCCGCGACTACCTCCAAGCAGTCGTCCGCCGCGCAGTCCAGGACGGCTACACGGCCACCATCCTCGGCCGCCGCCGCTACCTGCCGGACCTGAGCAGCGACAACCGCCAGCGCCGCGAGATGGCCGAACGCATGGCTCTCAACGCCCCCATTCAGGGCTCGGCGGCCGACATCATCAAGGTGGCCATGCTCCAGGTCGACAAAGCCATCCGTGCAGCCGGCCTGGCGTCCCGCATGCTCCTTCAAGTCCACGACGAACTCGTCTTCGACGTGGCCCCGGGCGAACGCGAACCCCTCGAAGCCCTCGTCCGTCAACACATGGGCAGCGCCTACCCCCTCTCCGTCCCCCTCGAAGTCTCCGTAGGCCTAGGCCAAGACTGGAACAGCGCCGACCACTAGCCCGTCCCGGCCGCAGCCAGCCCACCTCGCTGGTTGCGGCAACCAACGTTGCTGGAGCGGTCGCTGACCTGATTGGTGGTGGCTGCTGACGTCTGCTGGCTGCGGCCGCCCGCCTTGTTGGTGGTGGCTGCTGACACTCTTCCCTGCTGCTGACGTTGGCTGGATCCGGCCTTCGACCCGGTCATACCGGCCTGCGAACGTCGTTGTGGGCGACCGGCCGCACTCCTCGGGTCGAAGCCCCCCGTGGGTCGATGGCTGCCCCGGGGTTAGAGGCATCCCCGGGTTGACGACCCGCCGGGGTTGACGGCGGCCCCGGGTTGACGGCGGCCCCGGGTTGACGGCGGCCCCGGGTTGACGGCGGCCCCGGGTTGACGGCGGCCCCGGGTTGACGGCGGCCTTCAACCCCCGGGGCCGAAGGCCGCAAACGAGGACGCGCAGGTCACCGCCCACATCGGACACTGAAAGGGGTTGACGTAGCGGGGAATGCCTGCCCCTAAGTCCTGGAAACGCTGCCCGAACCACTCTCAACGTGACACCTTGCGAGGGCCTCCACCCGATCGGGTAGCCGACAGGAAATGTGATTCGCGACCCATTCAGCCGCCGATCGAGGCTCATTCGATTACGGATCGTCGCGGCCATTCGCCGACCTCTCCTATGCGAATTAGGCCTCCGTGAACCGGCCGTGACCAGGAAGTTCATCGGAGCATAGGTCCAAGGGATCATTTTCTTGACAGCCCAGAAACTCCTCTCCGTGAAATGCATTCTTGCGCTGAGCAACGGAGATCTCCGCGCACTCGCCAAGCTGTCAGAATTCCGGCGCCGCGGGCTTGCCCGACTCTGCAAGGGTGGGCTCATGCCCAGCGCTTCCATTGAGATGACATCGCTATCGGGGGCGTGGGCCCCCGTAGTGCGCCGGCCCCTCGCCGTCGATCAGGCCCGCACCTTCGCGCCGATGTTCAAGGCCCTGGGCGATCCGGTCCGACTCCGCCTCCTCTCCATGATCGCCTCCGCCGGCGGCGGCGAGGTGTGCGTCTGCGACCTCGCCGGCTCGTTCGACCTGACCGGCCCCACGATCTCCCACCACCTCAAGGTCCTCCGCGAGGCCGGCCTGGTCGACAGCGACCGCCGAGGAACCTGGGTCTACTACCGCATGGTCCCCAGCGCCCTCGCCATCCTCGCTGAACTCCTCGACGTCACCACCGAAGCCACCCCCGCCGCCTGACGCCAGTCGCCTGCCCTCCCCAGGTGCGGGAGGGCTAGTCGCCGCTGGTTCCTACCGCCGGCGCTGGTTCCTACCGCCGCCGCTGGTTCCTGCCGCCGCCGCTGGTTCTGCCGCCGGCGCTGGTTCCTGCCGCCGGCGCTGGTTCCTACTGCCGGCGCTGGCTCCGTTGTTGGCTCCGCGCGCCGGCGCTCGCTCCGTTGCTGGCACTGGCTCCGTTGCAGGCTCTCGGCCTTGCCGTTGGCGCCTCTTGTCGCTTGCTCTCGGCTCTGTCGCCGGATATCGGCCTCTGGCTTGGTCTCGGGTCTCGGCCTTGAGGCGGCTATCTGAGCCCTGTGGTGGCGATCGACCTGTCGTCCGACCTGCGGTGCGCCGTCTGCCTCCGGCACGCTCACTTGGCTATCCGATTCCGGCTGCCCGATTCGACTGCCCAACGTGGACGCCGCTGCAAGAGTCGCTGTGACTGTGTCGGCATGGTAAATCCGAGGCGACGGTGTCGGTCCAGGGGAAACCGTCGATGGGCTCGGGCAGCGGCCCCACGTCGACGGCAGGTGGGAGCAGGTCCGGTGGTGGGCCGCTGTCGCCAGGAACGTGGTCGCTGCGATGATCGCGGCGGGCTAGTGTCCGCCAAAGTTCCGGTTATCGGTCCGGCCGGCCAGCAGCTTGAGGTGAGGAGCCCGAAGCGTGTCCAGGATTGTCGACGAACGAGCCGCTCGCCAGCTGGTGTTGGCCGATTTCACTTGCCCCATCATCACGCCGGAAGCGCAGGTGGAAATCAAGCGGTCGCTCCCCTTGTGGAACCCTGCCCTACCACGCCGACCGAAGGACGCCACCGACATCGCACTCCTCGAAGCCGCCCTCCGTCCCGGCAGCGACGGTGAAGCCGCCCTCCGTCCCGGCAGCGACGGTGAAGCCGCCCTCCGTCCCGGCAGCGACGGTTACCCAAGAGCGACGGCTAGCTAGAGACAGGTTCGCGCAGAGTCACTTCTTCAGCGGATCATGGCCCCAATTCATCAGCGAGTACCGCCACTTCGTATCTGTCACGTCGCCGGTCGGCCGCTGCGCCAGATGGCGGTGCACATAGCTGACGACCTTCTTCATGTGCGCCTCGTCCGCGTCCTTCAGGTCGCCCCTCTTGGTATGCAACAACTTGATGATCTTCCGGCCGCTGTCGTGCCCGACCGATTCCCCACTGCTGGAAGACTTCTGGCCGACATCATGCGACTCGTCCGTCTTCAGCCACTTCTCCAGCTCCGCCGGGGTCATGTTCACCGCGTCGCGGAATTCTTCGTAAGTGTCAGCTGTCATGGTGCAGTGCCTCCGGCTTGTGCACCGCCGTTCGGCCGGTCTTGGCGCTCTTGACCTTGTATTGCGGTTCGTCGGGCGAGGCGTTGACCACGCGTCCAGATTCGGAGGTGCGGGACGTGATCTTCTTCTGCACCGTGCCCTGTACGTTCTGGCCGTGGCTCTTCCAGGTCACCTTGTCGCCCTTTTTCACGCTCATGACCTGGGGATACCCGAGGCGTCAGGCAAGTAACTGACGAATATCGCGGTGCCGGGGAAGAGCCGGCCGCGCAGTGGACTCCACTGGCCCCAGATCTGGTCGTGGCCGTCCGGCCATTCGGGTTCGATCAGGTCGGTCAGCACGAATCCGGCCGCCACCAGCTCGCGGATGCGGTCGCCGAGGGTGCGGTGCTGCTCCACGTACGTCGGCTGGCCTGCCTCGTCCTGCTCCACATATGGGCGGCGATCGAAGTAGGGGTGGACCGCCACCAGCCCTTCCCGGCCCGGCTCGTCGAGGAAGATCCACCGCATCGGGTGGGTGATCGAGAACACCCATCGGCCGCCGGGGCGCACCACGCGGGCGACCTCTCGCATGACTGCCTCGGAGTCTGCGACGAAGGGCAGCGCCCCGAAAGCGGTGCAGACGATATCGAATGCGGACGAGGCGAAGGGCAGGGCGAGGGCGTCGGCTTGCACGAGCGGCACGCGTACACCCGAACGGTTTTGGGCTTGCTGCGCATGGCGCAGCATCCCCGCGCTCAGATCCATGGCAATCACATCGGCGCCCTGGCCGTCGAGCCAGTGTGCGGCTGCGGCCGCGCCGCAGCCGAGCTCGAGCACCCGCTTGCCGCGCACCTCGCCGAGCAGGCGTGCGTCGGCCTCGCGGAGACCCTCGGGACACCAGACAAAATCGACATCACCCAGGAAAGAGCCGTGTTCTTCCTGGTAGTCGTCGGCGTCCAGGTCCCACCAATGTCGGCTCGCCACGCGGCTCTCGTCGTCGGTCACCGCGCGGCGCAGCGATCCGGCCTGGGTGGGGGGCTGTGCTTCGATCACTGAGCCACCGTACGGGCACACTACGACACTTTTGCACACGGCAGCTCACGGGCACTTTCAGCGCGACCGGCCGGACCGGCGCCGGGAGTTTGGTGGGGGAGATCCCGCGCACACCCGATCGGGGGATTTGCTGCATATCGACCCATATCGCTGAGTCACGCAGCTTGACCTCCCTCCGGTCAGGCACAAACAGCGCAAAACGGTCGTGATCTTGGCCGGACCGGGAAGAATATGGCTCGGTCCCGAGGAGGGCTTGCAACCTGTGGTAATGCGCACGGTAAGCTAGTCGATGCACTCGCGGATCGTGTGCCTCGGCAGGGAGCAGGTTCCGCAAGTCGTCGGTCCCAGCATGTCCTGCTCGCTTGATCGTCTTCGCTTGACCGCAAGCTCCAGCGTGGTGATCACCGGATGTTCGTGCTGTGTCCGCTCGGCAGTTCCGCGGGGCGCGAGAGACACCACGACACCATTCCGTTCGGAGCAACAGTCCACATGACGAGCAGCATCGAGGCCACCTCGAGCGCCAACAAGGTCACCGTCGACGATCTCGGCTCGGAGGAAGCATTCCTCGCAGCCATCGACGAGACCATCAAGTACTTCAACGACGGCGACATTGTCGAAGGCACCGTCGTCAAGGTCGATCGGGACGAGGTCCTGCTCGACATCGGCTACAAGACCGAGGGCGTCATCCCCTCGCGCGAGTTGTCGATCAAGCACGACGTGGACCCCGCGGAAGTGGTGTCGGTCGGTGACCACATCGAAGCCCTCGTCCTCACCAAGGAGGACAAGGAAGGTCGCCTGATCCTCTCGAAGAAGCGCGCGCAGTACGAGCGCGCGTGGGGCACCATCGAGAAGATCAAGGAGGACGACGGCGTCGTTCGCGGCTCCGTCATCGAGGTCGTCAAGGGTGGCCTCATCCTCGACATCGGCCTCCGCGGCTTCCTCCCGGCCTCCCTGGTCGAGATGCGTCGCGTCCGCGACCTCCAGCCGTACGTCGGCCGTGAGCTCGAGGCGAAGATCATCGAGCTGGACAAGAACCGCAACAACGTGGTCCTGTCCCGCCGCGCCTGGCTCGAGCAGACCCAGTCCGAGGTCCGCACCGAGTTCCTCAACAAGCTCCAGAAGGGCCAGGTCCGCAAGGGCGTCGTGTCCTCGATCGTCAACTTCGGTGCCTTCGTGGACCTGGGTGGCGTGGACGGCCTCGTGCACGTCTCGGAGCTCTCCTGGAAGCACATCGACCACCCGTCCGAGGTTGTCGAGGTCGGCCAGGAGGTCGAGGTCGAGGTGCTCGACGTCGACCTGGACCGCGAGCGCGTCTCGCTGTCGCTGAAGGCGACCCAGGAAGACCCGTGGCGCCAGTTCGCCCGGACCCACGCGATCAACCAGATCGTGCCGGGCAAGGTCACCAAGCTGGTTCCGTTCGGTGCGTTCGTCCGCGTCGACGACGGCATCGAGGGCCTGGTGCACATCTCCGAGCTGGCCGAGCGGCACGTCGAGCTGCCCGAGCAGGTCGTCCAGGTGGGCTCCGACGTCATGGTCAAGGTCATCGACATCGACCTCGAGCGTCGCCGGATCTCGCTGTCCCTCAAGCAGGCCAACGAGAACTTCGTCGAGGGCGAGGAGCACTTCGACCCGACCCTCTACGGCATGGCCGCCACGTACGACAACGAGGGCAACTACATCTACCCGGAGGGCTTCGACCCGGAGACGGGCGAGTGGCTCGAGGGCTTCGACAAGCAGCGCGAAGCGTGGGAGAAGCAGTACGCCGACGCCCGCGAGCGCTGGGAGGCCCACACCAAGCAGGTCCAGGCGTCCCGCGAGGCCGACGCCGAGGCCGCGCTCAACCCGGCTCCGGCCGGCGGCGTGACCACCTCGTCCTCCACCTCCACCTCCTCCTCCACGAGCACGTCGGCCCCGGCGCGCGCCGCGGAGGAGCCGGCCGGCACCCTGGCCACCGACGAGGCCCTCGCCGCTCTGCGCGAGAAGCTCGCCGGCGGCAAGAGCTGACCACCGCTCAGCACCAAGCACCACGGTGAGTCACCGGCCTCCGGGCCGGTGACCTGCCTGCCGGCCTTCGGGCTGACGTAACGAGAAGGAACCCCGTTCACCTGCCTTCGTGGCCGGTGAGCGGGGTTTCTTGTTGCCGAACGCCGTGCCATCCGGCTCGCGCTGAGCCCTCAGCCTGGCCGTTGTCCACAGGCTGCTGCCTCGGCACTGACAGCAGCCGGGCCAACCGGGATACTGGGCGCGTGTTGAAGGTGGGACTAACCGGCGGGATCGGTGCAGGCAAGAGCGCGGTCGCGCAGCGGCTGCATGAGCTAGGCGCGGTGATCCTCGATGCTGACAAGCTGGCGCGCGAAGTCGTCGCCGCGGGGACCGAAGGCTTGGCCGAGGTTGTCGCCGTCTTCGGGCCGGAGGTGCTGGGGGCTGACGGCGAGCTCGACCGGATCGCCGTCGGCGCCCGCGTCTTCGGCGACGAGGTGGCCCGGCGTCAGCTTGAGGGCATCATCCACCCCCGCGTACGCGCCCGCACCGCCGAGCTGGTCACCACGTCGCCAGCTGATGCGATCGTCGTCAACGACGTTCCGCTGCTGGTGGAGACCGGCCTCGCCGCCACGTTCCACCTGGTGATCGTGGTTGACGCGAGCCCGCAGGTGCGGATCGCCCGGCTCGTCGGCAAGCGGGGGATGAGCGAAGACCAGGCCGCCGCCCGCATCGCCGCCCAGGCCAGCGACGCCGACCGGCGCGCCGCTGCCGACGTGGTGCTCGATAACAACGGCGGACTCGACGAGCTCATGGCTCACGTCGACGAACTGTGGCACAGCCGCCTCCAGCCGTACGCGAAGAATCTGTTGCTTCGCCGGCGCGCGCCGACCGACCAGAGCCTGCAGGTGGTGGCCCCGGATCCCACCTGGCCTGGGCAGGCAGCACGCTGGATCGCCCGGATCGACCACGCTCTACGCCCGCAGCTCGGCCACGCAGCGGACGTTTCACACATCGGCTCGACAGCCGTGCCGGGCCTGCCCGCCAAGGATGTGCTCGACCTGATGTTGGCGCTTCCGACACTGGAGCAGGCCGACAAGCTCGCCGACGCACTAGCCGGCGCAGGCCTTCCCCGCCGAGACGGAGAATGGTTCGATAACGCGCGCGGCATACCAGGCAAGACCTGGCCGAAACGGCTGCACGGCAGCGCGGACCCGGGTCGCCCCGTTCACCTTCATGTCCGCGTGGCCGGCTCCCCGGGCTGGCGTTTCGCCCTCCTCATGCGTGATCACCTGCGGGCCGACCCTGCGGTGCGCGACGAGTACGCGTCCGCCAAAGCCCGCTGGGCCAGCCGCCACCGCGACACCGCGACGTACGCCGAGGCGAAGGAGCCCTGGTTCGACGCCGAGGCCGAAGCAGCAAACGCGTGGGCTGCGGCCACCGGCTGGCAGCCTCCGTCCTACTGACTGCGGTCTCGCGGGGGCATTGAACCGTCGGCTGGCAGCTGCTGTCGGGCCGGCTCTGGGGTTAGGGGGCGCTCGCGGCGGCCGGTCGACGCTGTCGCGTGACCTTCGAGATGCGCTCACCGACCGGAGCCGGGGCAGCAGTCTCGTCCGGGCCGTGGCGCCGAGTGGTGGCGCCGGATCGAACCGGAGGCCGCCGCGAGCGGCCTACCGGACCAGGGTAGACAGGCACGGCAAGGTCGGACAATGCCCGCCGCGGGAACCGAATGTGCACCCTACGAACAGCGTCGTTCCCGGCCCGCCAAAACTTGTCACACCCCCGACGTACGGTGGTCAGCATGGCGCTCGACATCCCACGTCTCGACGGCACGTTCCAGGTCATCAGCGAATTTCAGCCGGCCGGCGACCAGCCCACGGCCATCGCCGAGTTGGAGCGGCGGGTGCGCCGCGGTGACCGGCACACCGTGCTGTTGGGCGCCACCGGCACGGGTAAGAGCGCGACGACCGCGTGGCTGATTGAAAAGCTGCAGCGGCCGGCACTCATCCTCGCGCCCAACAAGACGCTGTGTGCCCAGCTCGCCAAGGAGTTTCGCGAGCTCATGCCGCACAACGCCGTCGAATACTTCGTGAGCTACTACGACTACTACCAGCCTGAGGCGTATATCGCGCAGACCGACACCTACATCGAGAAGGACTCGTCGGTCAACGAAGAGGTCGAGCGGCTGCGCCACTCCGCCACGATGTCGCTGCTGACCAGGCGCGATGTCGTCGTCGTCGCCACCGTTTCCGCGATTTACGGCCTGGGCACGCCGCAGGAATATCTGGATCGAGCGGTCAAGGTCAAGGTGGGGGAGGAGGTCGACCGCGACAAGCTGCTGCGGCGTCTCGTCGAGATCCAGTACTCCCGCAATGACATGGCCTTCCAGCGGGGCACGTTCCGGGTCCGGGGGGACACGCTCGAGATCATCCCGGCATATGAGGAACTTGCCATCCGGGTCGAGCTCTTCGGCGACGAGATCGAGAAGCTGTATTACCTGCACCCGCTCACCGGCGAGATCGTTCGCGAGGTCGACCAGCTGGTGATCTTCCCGGCGACGCACTACGCCGCCGGCCCGGAGCGGATGGAGCGTGCCATTCGCGACATCGAGGCCGAGCTGGCCGAGCGGCTTGCCGAGCTGGAGCGGCAGGGCAAACTCCTCGAAGCCCAGCGGCTGCGGATGCGCACCACCTACGACATCGAAATGATGCGCCAGGTCGGCTTCTGCAACGGCATCGAGAACTACTCGATGCACATGGACGGCCGGTCGTACGGCGACCCCGCCTACACGCTGCTCGACTACTTCCCGGACGACTTCGTCACCGTCATCGACGAGTCGCACGTAACCATCCCGCAGATCGGCGGTATGTATGAGGGCGACGCTTCCCGCAAGCGCATCCTCATCGAGCACGGCTTCCGCCTACCCAGCGCCGCCGACAACCGGCCGTTGCGCTTCGACGAGTTCCTGGAGCGCGTCGGCCAGATGGTCTTCCTGTCGGCCACCCCCGGCCCGTGGGAGATGCAGCAGGCCGCCGGCGAGTTCGTCGAGCAGGTCATCCGCCCCACCGGCCTGGTCGACCCGCAGGTCATCGTGAAGCCCACCAAGGGGCAGATCGACGACCTCATGCACGAGATCAAGGAACGCACCGACAAGGACGAGCGTGTCCTGGTCACCACGCTCACCAAGAAGATGGCCGAAGACCTCACCGATTACCTGCTCGAGAACGGCATCCGAGTCCGCTACCTGCACTCCGAGGTCGACACCCTGCGCCGCGTGGAACTGCTCAAGGAGCTCCGCAAGGGCGACTACGACGTCCTCGTCGGCATCAACCTGCTCCGCGAGGGCCTCGACCTCCCGGAAGTCTCCCTCGTCGCGATCCTCGACGCGGACAAGGAAGGCTTCCTCCGCAGCGGCCGCTCCCTCATTCAGACGATCGGCCGCGCAGCCCGCAACGTCTCCGGCGAAGTCCATATGTATGCGGACAAGATGACCCCATCCATGCGCGACGCGATAGAAGAGACTGACCGCCGTCGCGCCAAGCAGATTGCGCACAACGAGGCGCACGGCATCAGCCCCGAGCCTCTGCGCAAGAAGATCCACGACATTCTCGACGACATTTACCGCGAAGCCGAGGACACCGACACCGCCATTGGCGGCCACGGCCCCGGCGGTCATGTCGTCGGCGGTGCCGGTCGCCAAATGTCCCGCGGCAAGGGCCCGGTGCCAGAAACCCGCTCCAAGGCCCGAGGTTCCTCCGCCCCGGCCCGCGAAGGCATGGCCCGCGCCGAGCTGGCCCAGCTCATCCAAGACCTCAACGACCAGATGCTCGGCGCTGCCCGAGAGCTCCAGTTCGAACTGGCCGCCCGCATTCGCGATGAGGTTTCCGAGCTGAAAAAGGAACTCCGAGGCATGGACGTCGCGGGGGTGAAGTAGCGCCTGGGCTAGCTGAGTCGATGCCTCGTTCGATGGTGGGTGGTTGGTGCCTGCCTGTCGGCTGGCCGGCTATTTGTCGGTCGGCCAGCCCGGATCGGCCGGTTTGCTGACGCCTGCGGCTGCCGCCCCACCGCCGGCCTGCTGACTCCAGCAGGTCCGCTAACCACCCCACCGCCTGCCCGCAGGCTCCAACCTGTAGCCGTCAGTTGCCCGGCCGCCCGCCAGTTGCGCGGGCCATCCGTAGCTGCCGCGGCAGCTGCGCGATTCGCCCGCGGCCCGCCCCGGCTGCCGCGGCAGCTGCGCGATTCGCCCGCGGCCCGCCCCGGCCGCCGCGCCAACTGCTCGAGCCGCCTGCCAATTCCCGTCGGTCGCTAGCCCCCAACCGGCCGAGAGGCCAGTCTGCCTGCCGGCCATCAGACCTGCCGCCATCGATACATCTTCTGCGCCCGCAGAAGGAAACTGCGTATCCGGCTGCTGCGACGGAAAGCGGAGAAATAGCACCGGTGACGAACTAGCCTCCTAGGATGCGAGAGAGGCTGTGTCGGGTGTGTGCCGGAAACGCCACCGCGCGGCGAGAGGCCCGCCACGATTAAGTGGGGTGACGTGTCGCTACGGCTCGTCATGGGACACAATGGCTCCCGTAGGAGGGGAGTATTCCTCTGCGCCGGTCTCGTCAACACGGTCAACGCCCTTGGGGCGTGCCCGGGGCCGGTGGTCTTCGCTCGCCGGGCGGAGGCGGAAGAGACCTCCGACAGTCACCTCGCCGCTTCGGATCCCCATTCCGGTGCGGCGTTGAACCGTGTCTGCCGGAGGTCCTCGTTGATCGTTTCTACCTGGGTGTGGCTGGTTTCCCTCGCCGCCCTCATCATCATGCTGGCCGTCGATCTGCTGATCGTGGGACGGCGCCCGCATGAGCCGTCGATGCGGGAGGCCGGTGGCTGGGTCGCCTTCTACGTCGGTCTCGCCATGGCTTTCGGGGTCGGGCTGTGGATCACGGCCGGCGGGACACCGGCGGGGGAGTTCTTCACCGGGTGGCTCACCGAGTACTCGCTGAGCGTCGACAACCTATTCGTTTTCATGATCATCATGGCGCGGTTCAACGTGCCGCGGCAGTACCAGCAGAAGGTGCTGTTGATCGGGATCGTGCTGGCGCTGCTGATGCGGGGTGCGTTCATCGCCGCCGGTGCCGCGCTGATCCAGCAGTTCTCGTGGGTGTTCTATATCTTCGGCGTGTTCCTGGTCTACACGGCGATCACGCTGCTGAAGAACGGTGAGAACGACGAGGACGACTTCAAGGAGAACATGCTCATCCGGTGGGCCCGTCGGGTCCTGCCGCTGACCAACTCCTTCGACAGCGGCAAGCTGACCGTCGTCACCGAGACCGGCAAGCGGCTGTTCACGCCGCTGCTCATCGTCATGATCGCGATCGGTACCACCGACCTGATCTTCGCGCTCGACTCGATCCCGGCGATCTTCGGCATCACCAAAGAGCCGTACCTGGTCTTCACCGCGAACGTGTTCGCGCTGATGGGCCTGCGGCAGCTCTACTTCCTGCTCGGCGGGCTGCTGGAGCGCCTGGTCTACCTGAACATCGGCCTGTCGTTCGTGCTCGCGTTCATCGGCGTGAAGCTGTTCCTCGAGGCGCTCCACACCAACTCACTGGGCTTCATCAACGGCGGTGACGGTGTCTCGTGGGCGCCGGAGATCCCGATCTGGCTGTCGCTGCTGGTCATCATCGGCACGCTCGGCATCGCCACGGTCGCGAGCCTGGTCAAGTCGTCGCGCGATCAGAAGAAGGAACTGCAGAGCTTCTGAAAACGAAGAAACCCGCGGTCACCTTGCGGTGGTCGCGGGTTTCTGCTGTTTGAGCGGGTACGGTGCCGAGCACCGTACCCGCATCGCTTTACTGCTGGTGCTTGCGCCGTGCGGCGGTGCGGCCGCGGACCTGCTGGTCGAGCTCGACCTTGCGGATGCGGACGGCGGCGGGGGTGACCTCGACGCATTCGTCCTCGCGGCAGAACTCGAGGGCCTGCTCCAGGGACAGCTTGCGCGGCGGGATCAGACGCTCGGTGTTGTCAGCGCTGGCGGCGCGCATGTTGGTGAGCTTCTTCTCCTTGGTGATGTTGACGTCCATGTCGTCCTCGCGGGAGTTCTCGCCGACGATCATGCCCTCGTACACCTCGGTGGACGGCTCGACGAACAGCTGGCCGCGCTCCTGCAGGTTGATCATCGCGAAGCCGGTGACCGCGCCGGCCCGGTCGGCGACGAGCGAACCGTTCTGGCGGGTGCGCAGCTCGCCGAACCACGGCTCGTAGTCCTCGAACAGGTGGTGCATGATGCCGGTGCCGCGGGTCTCGGTGAGGAACTCCGTCCGGAATCCGATGAGACCGCGGGCCGGGACCAGCCACTCCATCCGCAGCCAGCCGGTGCCGTGGTTGATCAGTTCCTGCATCCGGCCCTTGCGGGTGGAGAGCAGCTGGGTGATGGCGCCCATGTACTCGTCGGGGGCGTCGATGGTGAGCCGCTCGACCGGCTCGTGCACCTTGCCGTTGATCTCCTTGGTGACCACCTGCGGCTTGCCGACGGTGAGCTCGTAGGACTCGCGGCGCATCTGCTCGACCAGGATGGCGAGGGCGAGCTCACCACGGCCCTGGACCTCCCAGGCGTCCGGGCGCTCGGTGTTGAGGACGCGGAGCGAGACGTTGCCGATGAGCTCCTTGTCGAGCCGGTCCTTGACCATCCGGGCGGTGACCTTGGCGCCCTTGACCTTGCCGACCAGCGGCGAGGTGTTGGTGCCGATGACCATGGAGATGGCCGGGTCGTCGACATGGATGAGCGGCAGCGGGATCGGGTTCTCCGCGTCGGCCAGGGTCTCACCGATCATGATGTCGGCGATGCCGGCGACGGCCATGATGTCGCCGGGGCCGGCGCTCTCGGCGGGCTTGCGCTCGAGGCCCTCGGTCATCAGCAGCTCGGAGATGCGGACGTTGGCGATGGTGCCGTCGGTCTTGCACCAGGCGACGGTCTGACCCTTGCGGATCGTGCCCTGGTGGACGCGGCAGAGCGCGAGGCGACCGAGGAACGGCGAGGCGTCGAGGTTGACGACGTGCGCCTGCAGCGGCGCGTCCTCGTTGTACGTCGGCGCCGGGATGGTGTCGAGGATCGTGCTGAACAGCACCTCGAGGTCGGTGCTGTCCTCGGGGACGGTGCCGTCTTTGGGCTGGGTCAGCGAGGCGATGCCGTCGCGGGCGCAGGCGTACACGATCGGGAATTCGATCTGGTGCTCGTCGGCGTCGAGGTCGAGGAACAGCTCGTACGTCTCGTCGACGACCTCCTTGATCCGCGCGTCGGGCCGGTCGACCTTGTTGATGATCAGGATGATCGGCAGCTTGGCCTGCAGGGCCTTGCGGAGCACGAAGCGGGTCTGCGGCAGCGGGCCCTCGGAGGCGTCCACCAGCAGGGCGACGCCGTCGACCATGGTGAGGCCGCGCTCGACCTCACCGCCGAAGTCGGCGTGGCCGGGGGTGTCGATGATGTTGATGGTGACGGGCTCGCCGTCGGCGGGCTGGTAGCTGATCGCCGTGTTCTTGGCGAGGATGGTGATGCCCTTTTCCCGCTCCAGGTCCATGGAGTCCATGACGCGGTCAGCCATCTCGCCGCGCGCGTGGGACTGGCTGCCCTGGCGCAGCATGGCGTCCACCAGGGTGGTTTTGCCATGGTCGACGTGAGCGATGATGGCGACGTTGCGGAGGTCGGTGCGGGTCTGCATGGGGCCCATTGTCGCCGGTCTGGGTTACCGCTGATGCCCCGGGGTTGATTCCCGTGACCGGTGTCAACCCCCGTCCGTTATATCCGCTTTGTTGATGGGCTGCGGCGGGGGCCGAGCCGGTCCGTGGCCTCGCGGAGGGCCGAGATACACTGTCCGGTGGAACCCGAGACTGTGCACCCGCGCGCTCACCCCCATGGCGTTTTGACCCGTGGCCGAGCCCGGAAGTAAAGTCTCGGGGTTGTCGTGCGTTGAATGCTGGCGAGCTCCTGTACTTGGCCCGTGCAGCACACACTAAGGAGCTTTTGCGCAATGCCGCCCAAGAAAAAGACCCATGAGGTGACCCTCGCGCTTGAGGCGGGTAACGCCGCGATGGTGGACCTCGGCAAGATGCTCGGCCCCACCGGCGCCAACATGCGTGCCGTCAAGGTCGAGTACGACGAGGCGACCGCGAAGAACCGGGGCGAGATCATCCCGGTCATCGTGTCCGTCTACGAGGACCGGTCCCACACGCTCGCATACAAGACGCCGCCGACGAGCTTCCTGATCCGCAAGGCTCTGGGCATCCAGTCGGGCGCGTCCAACCCGCTGACGCAGACGGTGGGTACGCTGAGCGGCGACCAGATCAAGTCGATCGCCGAGCGCAAGCTCCCCGACCTGAACGCCAACGACATCGACGCGGCCATCAAGGTCGTCGCCGGCACCGCCCGGTCGATGGGCGTCAAGGTCGCCGAGTAAGTTTCGGTCACCAGCTTCTTCTGCGGCGCGGTTCCCCTCCGGGGGAGCCGCGCCGCGGCGTTTCCCCGAAGCCGCCTGCAGTCAATGACCGGGGCGACGCCAGCTGTCAGCTACCGGGCTGCCCGCGGTCAGCTACCGGGCTTTGCCCGCGATCACTTCGTCGATGAGGCCGTAGTCCTTCGCCTCATCCGCCGTCAGGCTGCGGCCTGCGGAGAGGTCGTCCTCCACCCGGCTGCGAGTCTGGCCGGTCGCGTCCACGAGGCGCAGGATCACCTCTTCCAACTCGCGGAGGTGCTGCCCGGCCGCCGCTGCGACCTCGTCCGCCGTACCCGTGACGCCTGCCGCTCTGGGTTCTGCCAGCTTGAAGCGGGCGTGCCGGTAGGCCGAGCGTCTCTCGGCGGCCGCAAGCACCGCGAGGATGGCCCCACCGGCCTCGGAGGTGACCACCGCATGCACCGGGGCGTGCATCGCGTCGATCACGTCGATGACCGCATGGGCCGCGTTCAGCTCGCCGCCGCCGCTCGCCACATGCAGGTGCACCGGCTCCGGGCCGGCGGCCTCCAGGGTGAGCAGCGCTGCCGCAATGCCGCTGGCCGCCGCACTGGTCAGCGGCCCACGGATCATGACGATGCGCTGGTCGAACAGGCGCTCCTCCAGCCAGCCGGGAATGCCGGGACCCGCGCCGCCGGGTGTGGCACCGGGCCACGGCTCAGGTGACGGCGGGTACGGCTGCCAGCGCAGCGGATCGTGACGCAGCTCCATCGCGGCCTCCCTCGTGCTCCCGACCCTACGTCCGAACCCCGGCAGCCCCAGACGTTTCCGCCCAGGGCTGACCCAGGCGCGCGATCACCAGCCGCGCGCGTGCCATTCGGGCAGGTGGGGACGCTCGGCGCCGAGCGTCGAGTCCTTGCCGTGGCCCGGATAGAACCAGGTGTCGTCGGGCAGCCGTCCGAACAACTTGGCCTCCACGTCGCCGATCAGGGACTGGAAGTTCTCCTCGCCGACGGTCTTTCCCACGCCGCCGGGAAAGAGGCAGTCGCCGGTGAAGAGGTGGGCGATGCCGTCCGGCTCGCGGTAGAGCAACACGATCGAGCCGGGTGTGTGGCCGACGACGTGGATGACTTCCAGGGTGCAGTCGCCGACCGGGATAGTGTCGCCGTCCCGGACCGGGTCGGTCACCACCGGGATGCCCTCGGCGTCATCGGCGCCGGCGAACGAGCGGGCGCCGGTTGCCGCCACTACCTCGGCGAGAGCGAAGTGATGGTCGGGGTGCTGGTGGGTCGTCACCACTGCCGACAGGCCGCCGTCGCCGACGAGCTTCACCAAGGTCGCCGCATCATTGGCGGCGTCGATCAACACCTGGGTGCCGTCAGCGGCGCAGCGCAGCAGGTAGGCATTGTTGTCGTACGGCCCGACCGACACCTTGGTCACCGTCAGGCCACGCAACTCGCGAACGGCCGGAGCTGAGCCGGGGCTGACATCGCCGGTGTATCCCATCGTCACTTCCATTCCGGTACGGCCGGCAGCGCGCCGGCGGGGGAGACGGTCAGGTCGGAGCCGGCGGCGCGACCGGCGAGCCACGCGGCCAAGGACCGGGTCGGCCCCTCGATCGTCGGCGTGCCGTCGGTCACCGCGCCGATGGTCAGCGGATGCTCCAGGCCGTGCGGGCGCAGCACCAACGCGGGTGCGCTGTCGTCGGCACCGGAGACGATCTCGCGGAGCAGCCGCAACGCGAACGCATCCGGCCAGTCCTCCGGCGAGTAGGCGCGGCCCAGGTCGACGTGGTGCACTTCGACCTCGCGCAGTCGGGCCCACGGCACGAACGCCGCGGAGCGTCCCCAGTGCGGCAGGTGGAAGGTCCACGCCGCGGCGGGCATCGCTGCCGCCGCATCCGCGAACCGATCATGGGCCTCGCGCAGGTCGGCGACCTGCTCCGGGATCGATCGGCCGTGGCCGGCCTCGATGCCCTCGGCGCGGGCGGTGGCGGTCGGGTACTGCGGAGTTTCCACGCCGGTCCGCGCCCAGGTCAGCAAGTTGGTCAGGGAGTCAGCGTTGCGGGCCACGTGGGTGAGCACATGGCCGATCGTCCAACCTGGAAGCGGCGAGGCTGCGCGCTCGGCACCCGGCTCCAGCTCCTCGGCGGTCCGGATCAGGCGTTCCGTGGCCTGGTCGACATCGGTCATCAGCACTAGTGGATCGATGGTCACCCCTCACAACCTAGTCCGTGGGGAAGCCGTGCACCGGCCGGAGAAATCGCTTTCGCGGGTGGCGGCGCCGACCGTAGGTTCGAATCCGACGCGTCGCAGACCCGCGGAGGAGGTGGGATTCGTGTTCTTCGGTCGTGTGTCCCTGCTTCACCCGGGAGTTCGCGCCTGACACCCGTCGGCGCCCGCTCCCCCCATCACAAAGGGTTCTTCCATGTCTGACCTGCCCGCTCTGGGCTGGGACGCGACGCTCGCGTCCGCCTATCGTCCGTTCGACCGCGCCGACGCCGCGCCCGCCCGGGTGCTGCGCGCCGACCGCGGCGTCTGCACGGTGCTCGCCGCGGACGGCGTACACCGCGCGAGTCTCTCCGGCAGCCTGCTGCTCGGTGCCGCCGCCGACCCGGCCGGCCTGCCCTGCGCCGGCGACTGGGTGGTGCTGCGGCGCTGGCCCGACCGCCGGCTCACCCTCGAGCTGGTACTGCCACGGCGTACCGCGCTGATTCGGCGTACCGCGGACAAGGACTCCACCGGGCAAGTCCTGGCCGCCAACATGAACGCCGTCGCGGTGGTGGAGCCGATGCACCCCGCACCCGACGACGCCCGGATCGAGCGGCTGCTGGCCCTCGCCTGGGAGTCCGGCGCGACGCCGGTGATCGTCCTCTCCAAGAGCGACACCTCAGGGCAACCGGAGGCGGTCGCGCGCCAGCTCAGTGAGCTGGCCCCGGGGGTACGGGTGATCGCGCTGAGCGTCCGTACCGGCGCGGGCCTGGCTGAACTGCGGGAGCTGGTCACGCCGGGTCTGACCTTGGCGCTGCTGGGGAAATCCGGGGCGGGCAAATCAACGCTGGTCAACGCGCTTGCGGGCGCCGACGTCATGGGCGTGCAGGAGATTCGACGGGCGGACGGCAAGGGCCGGCACACGACCGCGTACCGAAATCTGGTCGTGCTTCCCGGCGGCGGCGCGGTGATCGACACGCCAGGCATCCGCGGGGTGGGTTTGCTCGAAACGGCGGCGGGTCTGGACCGGGCGTTCGCGGACGTCGCAGAATTGGCCGGCCGATGTCGCTTCGGTGATTGTCGTCACCAGGGCGAGCCGGGGTGCGCGGTCGAGGCCGCGCTCGCGGACGGCACCCTGGCGCCGCGCCGGTTGGAGAGCTGGCGCAAGCTGCACCGCGAGGTTGCCGTGGAGAGCGGCCGCCGGGCGGAACGGCTCGCCGGGACGGCCGGACCGGGGCGACGGCGGCCGCGGCGCTGACGGACCGGCCACCACCTGCGCGCCGATGTGGGATGTTCGAGAGGGGTTCACCCGGGCGGGTGATGGGAATTCGGGGTCGTGACGAGGTGCTGTACCTCTGCGGTCCCCGAAAATGTCGTACCCCGCGGTTAGGGTGGCGGCGCCTATCGAACTGACGTAAACCTCGATCTGACGCAAACGGAGTGGCTGGCTGTGGCCGACCGACTGATCATCCGCGGCGCGCGGGAGCACAACCTGCGCGACGTCAACCTCGACCTGCCCCGCGACGCGATGATCGTGTTCACCGGCCTCAGCGGCTCGGGCAAGTCCAGCCTCGCCTTCGACACGATCTTCGCCGAGGGGCAGCGGCGTTACGTGGAGTCGCTGTCGTCGTACGCGCGGCAGTTCCTCGGCCAGATGGACAAGCCCGACGTCGACTTCATCGAAGGCCTGTCCCCGGCCGTCTCGATCGACCAGAAGTCGACCTCGCGCAACCCGCGTTCGACGGTCGGCACGATCACCGAGGTCTACGACTACCTGCGGTTGCTCTTCGCGCGCACCGGTGTCCCGCACTGCCCGGTCTGCGGCGAGCGGATCAGTCGGCAGAGCCCGCAGCAGATCGTCGACCGAGTGCTGGCGATGGAAGAAGGCACCCGGTTCATGGTGCTCGCGCCGGTCGTGCGCGGCCGCAAGGGCGAATACGTCGACCTGTTTGCCGAGCTGCAGTCCAAGGGCTACGCGCGGGCCCGGGTCGACGGCGTGGTGCACCCGCTCGCCGAGCCGCCCAAGCTGAAAAAGCAGGAAAAGCACACCATCGAAGTGGTGGTCGACCGGCTCAGCGTGAAGGCCAGCAGCAAGCAGCGGCTGACCGACTCGGTGGAGGCCACCCTCGCGCTGTCCGGCGGCATCGTGCTGCTCGACTTCGTCGACCTGCCGGAGGACGACCCGGCCCGGGAACGCCGCTTCTCCGAGCACCTGGCCTGCCCCAACGAGCACCCGCTCGCCATCGAGGACCTGGAGCCGCGGGTCTTCTCCTTCAACGCGCCCTATGGCGCGTGTCCGGAATGCACCGGCCTGGGCACCAAGAAAGAGGTCGACCCGGAGCTGATCGTCCCGGACGAGGAGCGCAGCCTGCGGGAAGGCGCCATCCAACCCTGGTCCGGCGGCACCACCCTCGAATACTTCCTACGCCTGCTCGAGGCGCTGGCCAAGGCCGAGGGCTTCAACCTCGACACGCCGTGGCGTGCCCTGCCCAGCCGCGCACAGAAGACCATCCTCTACGGCTCCGAAGACCAGGTCCACGTTCGTTACCGCAACAAGTACGGCCGCGAGCGCTCCTACTTCACCGGCTTCGAAGGCGTGGTGCAGTGGATCGAGCGCCGGCACAACGACACCGAAAGCGACTGGTCGCGCGACAAGTACGAAGGCTACATGCGCGACATTCCGTGCCCGGCCTGCGGCGGCGCGCGGCTCAAGCCCGAGGTGCTGGCGGTGACGATCGCCGGCAAGAGCATCGCCGAGGTCTGCAACCTGTCCGTGGGCGAGTGCGCCGACCTGCTGGCCGCCATCGAGCTCGACGACCGGCAGAAGCTGATCGCCGAGCGGGTGCTCAAGGAGATCAACGCCCGGCTCCGCTTCCTCCTCGACGTCGGCCTGGACTACTTGTCGTTGGACCGCGGCGCCGGCACGCTGTCCGGTGGTGAGGCGCAGCGCATCCGGCTCGCCACCCAGATCGGTTCCGGCCTGGTCGGCGTGCTCTACGTCCTCGACGAGCCGTCCATCGGCCTGCACCAACGCGACAACCACCGGCTGATCGAGACGCTGGTCCGGCTGCGCAACCTCGGCAACACCCTGATCGTGGTCGAACACGACGAAGACACCATCCGCACCGCCGACTGGATCGTCGACATCGGCCCCGGCGCCGGCGAGCACGGCGGGCAGATCGTGCACAGCGGTTCGGTGAAGGGCCTGCTGGCGAACAAGAAGTCACCCACCGGGGCGTACCTGTCGGGACGCAAGTCGATCCCGCTCCCGGCGACCCGCCGCCCGCAGGACGCGGGCCGCGAGCTGGTCGTGCAGGGCGCCCGCGAGCACAACCTGCGCAACCTGACCGTGGGCTTCCCGCTCGGGCAGTTCATCGCTGTGACCGGAGTCAGCGGCTCCGGCAAGTCCACGCTGGTCAACGACATCCTCTACACCGTGCTGGCCAACCAGATCAACGGTGCGCGGATGGTTCCCGGCCGGCACACCCGGATCACCGGCCTCGAACACGTCGACAAGGTCGTCGGCGTCGACCAGTCACCCATCGGGCGTACCCCGCGCTCCAACCCGGCGACCTACACCGGCGTCTTCGACAACGTCCGCAAATTGTTCGCCGAGACCACCGAGGCCAAGGTCCGCGGCTACGGTCCCGGCCGGTTCTCGTTCAACGTCAAGGGCGGCCGCTGCGAAAACTGCTCCGGCGACGGCACGATCAAGATCGAGATGAACTTCCTCCCCGATGTGTACGTCCCCTGCGAAGTTTGCAAGGGCGCGCGCTACAACCGCGAGACGCTGGAAGTCCACTACAAGGGCAAGACGATCTCCGAAGTGCTGGAGATGCCGATCGAGGAAGCCGCGGAGTTCTTCCAGGCCATCCCGGCGATCCACCGCCACCTGCGCACCCTGGTCGACGTCGGCCTCGGCTACGTCCGCCTGGGCCAGCCCGCCCCCACCCTGTCCGGCGGCGAGGCGCAGCGCGTCAAGCTCGCCTCCGAGCTGCAAAAGCGTTCCACCGGCCGCACCGTGTACGTGCTCGACGAGCCGACCACCGGCCTGCACTTCGAGGACATCCGCAAGCTGCTCCTTGTCCTCAACGGCCTGGTCGACAAGGGCAACACGGTGATCACCATCGAGCACAACCTCGACGTCATCAAGACCGCCGACTGGCTCATCGACATGGGACCGGAGGGCGGCAACAAGGGCGGCCTGGTGCTCGCCACCGGCACCCCCGAAGAGATCGCCGACGTGCCCGGCAGCCACACCGGCCACTTCCTGCGCCCTATGCTCGGCCTCGAAGGCGACCCGGCCGGTGCCGCTGCCGCCGTCGCACGGGCTGCCAAGGCCAACGGCGTCAAAACGGGCGCCGCGACCAAGGCCACCCCAGCCAAGGCGACCGCAACCAAGGCAACCGCGAGTAAGGCAGCCGCCACCAGGACGGGCGCGACTAAGGCTGCCGCGACTAAGGCCGCCGCCAAGCCGCGTGCCACGCCGGCCAAGTCGGCTACGTAGCCGCGCAAGGACCCCGGGGTAAATCGCTTCCTAGCCGCGCGCGACATGGGGCAGACCGCTTCGTGGCGGCGCGCGGCTCGGGTGGTTTGCTTGCTGGCTGCGCGCGGTTCTGGGCGGCTATCCCAGCGGCACGAGGCCCTGGGAGTTCGCCTCATGGCGGCGGGCGGTCCGCTAGTCCGCAGGTTCTGTCCGCCTCGTCCGGCTCCTGGGCAGAGGTGTGGACCGAGGATGAGTCCGGCGCGGCCGAGCAGGACCGGGCCGTCGAAGAACTGCTCGGCGGCGAGTTCGGGGCCGAGGTGGGTGGTTCCTTGGCATTCGTGGTGGCGGGCGGGCTGACGATCCGTCCGAGCTCGGCTGCCGCGCGGTCGGATCCAGGCTTCAAGGAGTAGCGCTCCTACGCCCTCGCGCGTGGCCTACCTCGATTGGCTGGGGCTTGGCGCTGGCCGCACCAGCGGTGATTCGGGTCTTACCGGCAGCTGCCGGACGTAGGTGTGGGCGGAAGACGCGGAACCACCTCGGGCTCGGATCACGATCTGGATACTTGAAAGTCACAGATAACTCACAGCAATGACGGCCGTTCCTGCACACGCCCCCTCCGACGCCGGGAATGCGGACCGACCGGCGCGTTGTACTGGGCGAAGACTCCCGAATTTGGGGCTTCCGCGCGGATAATTTCTCCGGCGGCCCATGAACCACAGCGACGGGCCGCGCGTACATACAGGCAACACCGCGTGACGCAAGCGCGCGGTTCCAGGGGTTCTGGGGAAGGGTTCAGCGAAGATGACTGACGTGCAGAGGGCCGACACCGAGACCACGAACACGGGCGCCGGCCAGAGCAAGTCGACCACGCGCCGGGTCGTCCTCACGGGTGCTGGCGCGCTCGGTGCCGGTTGCTTCCTCGCCGCCTGCGGCACGGACACCGGCAGCGGCAACGTCGGCGCCGATGGCGGCGACTTCAGCAACAACCCCCTCCCCGCAGGCAGCAAGAGCGCGGACGCGGGCGGCGGCAGCACCAACGGCGGCTCCGGCGGCAAGACGCTGGTCGCGGTCGCCGACGTGCCCGAGGGCGGCGGCGTCATCAAGGGCGACTACGTGATCACCCAGCCGGAGAAGGGCACCTTCAAGGCGTTCAGCAAGATCTGCACGCACCAGGGCTGCCCGGTGACCGAAGTGGGCGGCGGTCAGATCACTTGCAAGTGCCACAACAGCACGTTCTCCATGACGGACGGTCAGCCTACCGGCGGTCCGGCCCGCAAGGCTCTCGCCGAGACGAAGGTCGAGGTGGACGGCGACAACATCGTCGCTGCTTAAAGTCGTGGGGGCCGGTCCGTTAGCGACCGCCGCGGCCACGGGACGCGGCGGCCGTATCCTGCCGACACGGCCGGCCCCCCAGCAAGTCCGAATGACGGGCTCGCCCGCTCCACGGCGCGCCCGTTTGCGGGTTTTGCCCGCTCCAGGGCGCGCCCGTTTGCGGGTTTTGTCCGCTCCACGGCGCGCCCGTTCGTTGGGTCTGCCCGTTAGCCGTGCTTGGCCTACCTCGGCCCCGACCGTTCCCCGGGTCCACCCTTTCCTGGGCGCACCAGTTTCGGGTCGGACGTTCTACGGCTCGATCCCAGCCGGTTAGCAGTGCGGTGCCGGTTAGCAGTGCCGAGGGCTAGTAGCGCCGGGTCGGTCGGTAGTGCCGTGCCGGGTTCGAAGCTGGTGAAATCGGGCAGCCGGGGGGCTGCGCGAGCAGCGGATTTCGGCCGAAGGCCCGGCGCCGTGGCGGCGGCAGCGGGCCTTCGGTCGAGTAATCATGTCAGGGGTCCGCACTAGTGTTGAGGCGTGCCTGACCCGTCCAGCTACCGGCCGGCGCCCGGGACCATTCCGGACGCTCCTGGTGTCTACCGCTTCCGCGACCCGACCGGCCGCGTCATCTACGTCGGCAAGGCCAAGAGCCTGCGCAGCCGGCTGAATTCCTACTTTGCCGACACCTGGACCCTGCACGCGCGCACCCAGCAGATGGTCACCACCGCGAACTCCGTGGACTGGGTCACCGTCAGCAGTGAGGTCGAGGCGCTGCAGCTCGAATTCTCCTGGATCAAGGAGTTCGACCCGCGGTTCAACGTCAAGTACCGCGACGACAAGTCGTACCCGTTCCTTGCCGTCACACTCAACGAGGAGTTTCCGCGGCTGCAGGTCATGCGGGGGGCCAAACGTAAAGGCGTGCGGTACTTCGGACCGTACAGTCATGCCTGGGCGATCCGGGAAACCCTGGATCTGTTGCTGCGGGTTTTCCCGGCCCGGACCTGTTCGGCCGGCGTCTTCAAACGGGCCGGGCAGATCGGCCGCCCGTGCCTGCTCGGCTACATCGGCAAATGCTCCGCACCGTGCGTCGGCTCCGTCTCGGCCGAGGAGCATCGGGCCATCGTCGACGACTTCTGCGACTTCATGGCCGGGCGCACCGACGCCTTCGTGAAACGCCTCGAACGCGACATGCTCGACGCCTCCGAGCAGCTCGAATTCGAGAAAGCCGCCCGGCTGCGCGACGACATCGCCGCCCTGCGCAAGGCGATGGAGAAGCAGACCGTCGTGCTCGGTGACGGCACCGACGCCGACGTCGTCGCCTTCGCCGAAGACCCCCTCGAAGCCGCGGTCCAGGTCTTCCACGTCCGCGACGGCCGCGTCCGCGGCCAGCGCGGCTGGGTGGTGGAAAAGGTCGAGGACCTCACCACCGGCGACCTCGTGCACCACTTCTGCAGCCAGGTGTACGGCGACGAGCACGGCGAAAGTGACGTTCCCCGAGAGCTGCTGGTGCCGGAGCTGCCACCCGACGCTCCCGCATTGGAAAACTGGCTGTCGGAGCATCGTGGCAGTCGCGTGACCCTGCGTGTCCCGCAGCGCGGCGACAAACGTACTTTGCTCGAAACTGTCGCCCGCAACGCCGGCGAATCCCTGGCCCGCCACAAACTGCGCCGCGCGGGCGACCTGACCACGCGCAGCAAGGCACTCGACGAGATCGCCGAAGCTCTGGGCATGGACACGGCGCCGCTGCGCATCGAATGTTTCGACGTCTCCCAGATCCAGGGCACCGACGTCGTGGCGAGCATGGTCGTCTTCGAGGACGGTCTCGCCCGCAAGAGCGAATACCGGCGCTTCGCCGTGCGCGGCAACCCGGACGGAAGCGGCACCGACGACCTGGCCGCGATGAGCGAGGTCATGCGTCGCAGGTTCGCCCGCTACCGCGCCCGGTCCACAGCAGACGAAGCCGGCGCCGCACCCGCTCTTGAAAGCGGTCCGGACGTCGGCGCGACCGGGCCGAGGGCGAGTGGCTCCGGGGTGACCGGTCCCGAGGAAGCCGGCTCTAGGGCGAGTAGCACGTGGGAGGCCGGCGCTAGGGCGAGTAGCACGTCGGAGGCCGGCGCTAGGGCGAGTAGCACGTGGGAGGCCGGCTCTGGAGCGAGTGGCTCCGGGGCGACCGGTTCTGGAGCGAGTAGCACGTGGGAGGCCGGCTCTGGAGCGAGTGGCTCCGGGGCGACCGGTTCTGGAGCGAGTGGCTCGGGGGCGGGCGATTCTGAGGCGAGTGCTCCGGGGGCGGGCGGTTCTGGGGCGGCTGGCTCTGTGGTGGTCGACGCTGGATTGGCGGTCAGTGGTGAGTTGCCGGGTGTGGATCCACTCACCGGTAAGCCACGCCGGTTCGCGTACCCGCCGCAGCTTGTGGTGGTCGATGGCGGCCAGCCGCAGGTCAATGCCGTCGCGGCGGTGCTGTCCGACCTTGGCATCACCGACGTGGCCCTGTGCGGGCTGGCGAAACGTCTCGAGGAGGTGTGGCTGCCCGGCGACGACTTTCCGGTCATCCTGCCCCGCACGTCCGAGGCCCTCTACCTCCTGCAACGCATCCGCGACGAGGCGCACCGGTTCGCGATCACGTTCCATCGCCAGCGGCGCTCGAAGCGGATGACAGCGTCGGCGTTGGACAGTGTTCCGGGCCTGGGGGAGACCCGCCGGAAAGCCTTGCTGCGCCATTTTGGCTCGCTGAAGCGGTTGTCCCAGGCCAGTCCGGAGGAGATCGCCGAGGTTCCTGGGATCGGCCGGCGCACCGCCGAAGCAATCCTGGCAGCGCTCGACGCTCCGACGGCTGGACCCGACGGGTCTGGGGCGGCCCATGCGGCCGCCGAGGACGGGTCGTGGGTCGCAGGCGGCGTGGCCCGGACCAAAGCGGGGGCGAACAGGTCCCGGGTGGCCCGCCCACTGCCGCGTCCCGCGGAGGACAGCGCAGCCGGCGCCAGCGACGGCGCGGAGGGCGGTAATAGCGGCAGCGCAGGTGGTTGAGGAATAGCGGCAGCGCAGGTGGTTGAGGAATAGCGGCAGCGCAGGTGGTTCAGGGTCGGTCAGCTGGGCCGCTGGGGGATGAAATCGGGCGGCCGGTGGTTCGTGGAGACGCCCGGATCGGGTAGCGGACATGATGTCCGGCGGCCCGACCTGGGTCTGTCGGCCTAGGATGCAGTGTCCACCCGGACGGTGGGGCCGCAGCGGGGTGCAGGAGGAGTGCGTGACCGAGTCGATGCCGGAGTTCGCTTCGGAACCATCCCCCGACGAGGCCGGCACCGATCTGGTCGTCGTGACCGGGGTTTCCGGTGGCGGCCGCAGCACGGTGGCCCGCGCGCTGGAGAACGTCGGCTTCTACGTGGTGGACAACCTGCCGCAGGCGCTGATGCTGGACATGGCTCAGCTTGCGTTTGAGGCGGGTGGTGCGGCGCGGCGTACGGCGATGGTGCTGGACGTACGCAGCCGGGCCTTCTCCACGGATCTCGCGGGCGCCGTCCGTGCCCTCAAGGAGCGGGGCTTCTCGCCGCGTGTGGTGTTCGTCGACGCCGACGACGAGGTGCTGATTCGTCGCTTCGAGTCGGTACGCCGCTCGCACCCCCTGCAGGGTGACGGCCGGCTCGCCGACGGGATCGCCGCCGAGCGCAAGCTGCTCGAGGAGGCGCGCGAGCACTCGGACGTGATCATTGACACCAGCCACCTCAACGTGAACCAGCTGCGGCGGCGGGTCGAGGAGCTGTTCGGCGGTGAGGACGCTCGCCGGCTGCGGATCACGGTGCTGTCGTTCGGCTTCAAGTACGGGCTGCCGCCGGACGCCGACTACGTGCTGGACGCCCGGTTCCTGCCCAACCCGTTCTGGGTGCCGGAGCTGCGGGACCACACCGGCCTCGAGGAGGGCGTCAGCTCGTACGTCCTCGGCCAGGAGGGGGCGAACGACTTCGTGGGCACCTATGCGGGGCTGATCGCGGCGACCGCGCCCGGGTTCGAGCGGGAAGGCAAGCGCTACCTGACGGTGGCGGTGGGCTGCACCGGCGGCAAGCACCGCAGTGTGGCTATCACCGAGGAGCTCACGACCCGGCTGCGGGACATGCGGCTGTCCGCTCACCCGTCCCACCGCGACCTGGGGCGTGAGTGAGTACGGACCAGGCCGGTTCGTCTTCCGCCGCGGACCGGCCACCCCACGGCGACCCGGCACAACCCGCAGCCGACGCCGTGCCCGGGGCTGCGCGGCCGGTCGAAGGTGCTGCGCGGCCGGTCAAAGTGGTGGCGTTCGGCGGCGGGCACGGATTGGCCGCCTCGCTGCGGGCGTTGCGGCACTGCTCGCCGCGGCTCGAGTTGGAGATCACCGCGGTGGTCACTGTGGGGGACAACGGAGGGTCGAGCGGGCGCCTGCGGGCTGAGCGGGACGCCCAGCTGCCGCCGGGGGACCTGCGGATGGCGCTCGCGGCGCTGGCCGACAGCGACCCGGCTCACCAGACGACGGTGCGGCTCATGCAGCACCGGTTCGCGCCTGTCGGCAACCCCGACCGGCGGCAGGAGCCAGGGGAACGCCCAGCACCCGGCGAAGCCTGGCAGCCAGGCAGGACCGTGCGGTCCGGAGCTGCCGGACGGTCGGAAGACACCGAGCAGCAAGGCGAGGCCGGGCCGGCGGGCGCTGACGGCGGGAAGGCCGGCTGGGGCAATGTTGACCGGCGGATCGCGTCGGTCGGGGGGAAGCACGATCCGCTCGCCGGGCATGCCGTGGGGAATCTGCTGCTGCTCGGGCTGCTGGAGCTGATGGACGACCCGGTGGACGCGTTGGCGCATGCGGGCCGCATGGTCGGGGCGCAGGGGCGGGTGCTGCCGATGGCCTGCCACGCGGTCGGGATCGAGGCCGATGTGCGCGACGGCGATCCGGCCCGACCGGGGGATGTCGTGACCCTGCGCGGGCAGCACGCCGTCGCCGTCGCGTCCGGGCATGTGGAGGCGCTGCGGATCGTGCCGTCGTCGCCGCCGGCGTGTCCGGCGGCGGTGGAGGCGATCCGGGAGGCTGACTGGCTGATTTTCGGGCCGGGGAGCTGGTACACCAGCGTGCTGCCGCACCTGCTGGTTCCCGAGCTGGCCGCCGCGATTGTGGGCAGTGGCGCGCGGCGGCTGGTCACGATGAACCTGGCCGCCGACAACGAGACGCTGGGGCTGTCCGTCGCCGACCATCTGGCGACGCTGAGCTGGTATCTGCCGGAGCTGCGGCTCGATGTGGTGCTGGCCGACGAGAAGTTCGTGGGGGAGCCGGATCCGGTGCACCAGGCGGCTGAGGCGCTGGGCGCCCGGCTGGTGCTGGCGCAGCTCGCCGTTGCGGACGGCAGTCCCAAGCATGATCCTGAGTCGTTGGGTACAGCGTTGGTGCCGCTCCTCGGCCCCGATCGTTAAGCAGCTGGCACGGCGATCCGGGCAGACCGGGACAGGTACGACACAGACCGCGTAAGACGACCGCAAGAAACAGCATGAGGTGACTTCGAGATGGCGATGACGGCAGCGGTCAAGGACGAGCTGAGCCGGGTCGACGTACCCAAGCCGTGCTGCCGCCGCGCGGAGATGGCCTCGCTGCTCCGCTTCGCCGGTGGCCTGCACATCGTGTCCGGCCGGGTGGTGGTCGAGGCCGAGCTGGACACCGGCGCCGTCGCGCGCCGGCTGCGTCGGGAGATCGCCGATGTGTACGGCTACCCGAGCGAGGTGCACGTCCTGGCCTCTGGTGGCCTGCGCAAGGGCAGCCACTACATCGTCCGGATCGTCAAGGACGGCGAGGCGCTGGCCCGGCAGACCGGCCTGCTTGATGTCCGCGGCCGTCCGGTGCGCGGCCTTCCGCCGCACGTGGTCTCGGCCAACGTGTGCTGCGCGGTCGCCGCGTGGCGGGGCGCGTTCATGGCGCACGGCTCGCTGACCGAGCCGGGCCGGTCCAGCGCTCTGGAGATCACCTGCCCGGGTCCGGAGGCCGCCCTGGCCCTGCGCGGCGCTGCTCGCCGCATCGGCATCACCGCCAAGGAACGGGAGGTGCGCGGTGTCGACCGGGTGGTGATCAAAGACGGGGACGCGATCGCCGCGCTGCTCACCCGGATCGGCGCGCACGCGAGCGTGCTCGCCTGGGAGGAGCGACGGGTACGCCGGGAGGTCCGCGCGACGGCCAACCGACTCGCGAACTTCGACGACGCCAACCTGCGCCGCTCCGCTCGTGCGGCCGTGGCAGCGGCGGCCCGCGTGACCCGGGCGCTGGAGATCCTCGCCGATGAGGCCCCGAACCACCTGACCTCCGCGGGGCGGCTGCGCCTCGAACACCGGCAGGCCAGCCTGGAAGAGCTGGGCGCGCTCGCCGACCCGCCGCTGACCAAGGACGCGATCGCCGGCCGTATAAGGCGTCTGCTCGCCCTCGCCGACAAGCGCGCCCGCGACCTGGGCATCCCCGACACCGAAGCCGCCGTCACCCCGGAAATGATGGCCTGCTGACTGAGGTGGGGGTCCGGCCGGACGCTTCAGCCCGGAAGGGGCGGACGGCCTGGGGCACGACGGCGTTTCCTGCCTGATTCGGTGCAGGTGGTGTTGCTTTTGTGCGGCCGTGTGCGCGTACCCGAGGAAGATTTTGAGGTAACGATCGGGTTGCGCCCCGACGTGAGGGTGACGGGCGTTCTCGGCTAGGGTCTTAACGGCAAGCGCGGCACGCACATCTCCGCCGGTCGCAGAGCCCGGCGGACCGAATCGAGGAGATCGACCTGTGACCATCCGGGTTGGCATCAACGGCTTCGGCCGTATCGGCCGTAACTTCTTCCGGGCCGTGCTCGCCTCCGGCGCGGACATCGAGATCGTGGGCGTCAACGACCTCACCGACAATGCCACGCTGGCTCACCTGCTGAAGTACGACAGCATTCTGGGCCGTCTGCCGCACGAGGTGAAGGCGACCGCCGACGAGATCAGTGTGGGCGGCAAGTCCTTCAAGGCGTTCGCCGACCGCGACCCGGCCAACCTCAAGTGGGGCGACATCGGCGCGGACGTGGTCATCGAGTCGACCGGCTTCTTCACCGACGCCCACAAGGCCAAGGTGCACGCCGACAACGGCGCGAAGAAGGTCATCATCTCGGCGCCCGCCAAGAACGAGGACATCACGATCGTGATGGGCGTCAACGACCACCTGTACGACGCCGCGAAGCACACGGTCATCTCCAATGCTTCCTGCACCACGAACTGCCTGGCCCCGATGGCGAAGGCGCTGCACGACGCGATCGGCATCGAGCGTGGTCTGATGACGACGATCCACGCGTACACGCAGGACCAGAACCTGCAGGACGGCCCGCACTCGGACCTGCGCCGCGCCCGCGCCGCCGCCCTCAACGTGGTGCCGACCTCGACCGGTGCCGCCAAGGCGATCGCCCTGGTCATGCCGGAGCTGAAGGGCAAGCTGGACGGTTTCGCGATGCGCGTGCCGATCCCGACCGGCTCGGCCACCGACCTGACCTTCACCGCGTCCCGCGAGACCACGGTCGACGAGGTCAACGCCGCCGTGAAGGCCGCCGCGCACGGTGCGCTCAAGGGCTACCTGGTCTACACCGAGGACCCGATCGTGTCGGCGGACATCGTCACCGACCCGGCGTCCTGCATCTTCGACGCGGGCCTCACCAAGGTGATCGGCGACCAGGTCAAGGTCGTCGGCTGGTACGACAACGAGTGGGGCTACTCGAACCGCCTCGTCGACCTGGTCAAGCTGGTCGGCTGAGCATCGTGAAGGCTCTCGACGACCTGCTCGGCGAGGGTGTCTCGGGTCGGCGCGTGCTCGTGCGCGCCGACCTGAACGTGCCCTTCGACAAGAGCGACCCGACCGTCATCTCGGACGACGGCCGGATCCGGGCCGTGCTGCCCACCATCATCGCGCTGCGCGACGCGGGTGCCCGCGTCATCGTGTGCTCGCACCTGGGCCGCCCGAAGGGTGCGCCGGACCCGAAGTTCACGCTTGCGCCGGTGGCCGAGCGTCTCGGTGAGCTGCTCGGTAACCCGGTCGTCATGGCCGAGGACACCGTCGGCGATTCCGCTACCGCGGCGGTCGCGGCCCTGCTCGACGGCCAGGTGCTGCTGCTGGAGAACCTGCGTTTCAACGTGGGGGAGACCTCGAAGGACGACGCCGAGCGGGGTGCGTTCGCCGACCAGCTGGCCGCGTTCGCCGACGCCTATGTCGACGACGCGTTCGGCGCGGTGCACCGCAAGCACGCCTCGGTGTACGACGTGCCGGCGCGGCTGCCGCACTTCGCGGGTGGCCTGGTGCGGCGCGAGGTCGAGGTGCTGCGGCGCGTCACCGAGAGCCCGGAGCAGCCCTATGTGGTGGTGCTCGGTGGGTCGAAGGTGTCCGACAAGCTCGCGGTGATCAAAGCGTTGCTGCCCAAGGTGGACAAGCTGCTGGTCGGCGGCGGCATGTGCTTCACGTTCCTCAAGGCCCAGGGGCACGAGGTCGGGAAGTCGCTGCTCGAGGCCGAGATGATCCAGACCTGCGCTGACCTGCTCGCGGAGGCCGCTGGCCGGATCGTGTTGCCGGTGGACGTGGTGGCGGCAGCGGCCTTCGCCGCGGACGCCGAGCACGGCGTCGTGGACATTTCCGACATTCCGTCGGACCGGCTCGGGTTGGACATCGGGCCGAAGTCGGTGGCGCTGTTCGCCGAGGCGATCGGGTCCGCGAAGACCGTGTTCTGGAACGGGCCGATGGGCGTGTTCGAGCTGGCGCCGTACGCGGCCGGCACCCGGGGCGTGGCCGAAGCGATCACCAAGATCGACGGTTTCTCCGTGGTCGGCGGCGGCGACTCGGCCGCGGCCGTGCGCACGCTGGGCATCGACGAGTCCGCCTTCGGGCACATCTCAACCGGCGGCGGTGCGTCGCTGGAATACCTCGAGGGCAAGACCCTGCCGGGTCTCGCCGCGTTGGAGAGCTGAGCATGGCGGACGTGGCCCGCCGGCCGATCATGGCCGGCAACTGGAAGATGAACCTCAACCACTTCGAGGCCATCCTCCTGGTGCAGAAGCTTGCCGCCAGCCTGAGCGAGCAGCAGCTCACCGACGTCGAGGCGGTCGTCCTGCCGCCGTTCACCGACCTGCGCAGCGTGCAGACGGCGATCGACGGCGACAAGGTGAAGATCGGGTACGGCGCCCAGGACCTGTCCCAGCACAAGGGCGGCGCCTACACCGGCGAGATCTCCGGCGCGATGCTCGCCAAGCTCGGCTGCTCGTACGTGGTGGTCGGGCACTCCGAGCGGCGCGAGTACCACGGCGAGGACGACGCGTTGGTCAACGCCAAAGTCAAGGCGGCACTGGTCAACGAGCTGACGCCGATTCTGTGCGTCGGCGAGGGGCTGGGCGTCCGCGAGGCCGCCGGGCAGGTCGCGCACTGCAACGCCCAGCTCGACGGCGCGCTCGACGGGCTCAAGGACGCCGACGTCAAGAAGATCGTCATCGCGTACGAGCCGGTGTGGGCGATTGGCACCGGCAAGACCGCGACGCCCGAGGACGCGCAGGAGGTGTGCGGCGCCATCCGGGCGCGGCTCACCGAGAAGTACGGCGCGGACACGGCCGATGCCGTCCGAATTCAGTACGGTGGCTCGGTGAAGGCGGCCAACATCGCCGCCATCATGGCGCAGCCGGACGTGGACGGCGCCCTGATCGGCGGCGCGAGCCTGGACGCCGAGGAGTTTGCCTCGATCGTCCGGTTCCGCGAGCACGTCCAGCGCTAAGACATTGGTGGGAGAACCGGCGGCCCCAGGGCTGCCGGTCACTCCCGCGCCCGCTATTGTGGGGGCGCTGCAGTGCCCTTCGAGAGGAATGACCGGACCATGCCGATCGGGTTCGCATACACGCTGATCGTGTTGCTTATCATCACCAGCATTCTGCTGACACTGCTGATCCTGCTGCACCGCGGCAAGGGCGGCGGCATGTCCAGCATGTTCGGCGGCGGTGTGACCTCCAGCCTGTCCGGTTCCTCGGTCGCGGAGAAGAACCTCGACCGCTACACCGTGCTGGTGGGCATCGTCTGGTTCGCCTGCATCGTGGGCCTCGGTCTGTGGCTGAAGCTGGTCCAGACCACCTAGGGCATCAACGGGTTGTGGCCGGTTCTCGCCGTTTGTCAACAACCCTTCCTGAATGACCCCGAGAGTCGTAGACTCTGCCGCGCGGTCCGGTTAGTCCGGGCCGCGCGATTGTTTTCCCGCTCACCACAGGAGTTGTTTTCCGTGTCCAGTGGCAGTGCGATCCGCGGCAGCCGCGTCGGCTCCAGCCCGATGCGACCCGATGAGCACAGCGAGGCCGCGCCCCGCCGGGTCGTGCGGTACTGGTGCGCGGCCGGTCACGAGCTCAACGTCCGCTTCGCTGCCGACGTCGCCGCGCCCGAGACCTGGGACTGCGCCCGCTGCGGTCAGCCCGCCGGGCTGGACCGCGCCAACCCGCCGGGCCGCCTGCGCGCCGAGCCCTACAAATCCCACCTTGCGTACGTGAAAGAGCGCCGCTCCGACGCTGACGGCGAAGCGATCCTCGCCGAAGCGCTCGCCAAGGTCCGTCAGCGCCGAGGCCGGGACTGATCCGGCTCAGCTCTCCTTCGTCTCCCGGCCCATGAAGGTGACATCAGGCGCGCCGGGCACCGACAGCTCCACAAAGCCCAGCCGGTCGTAGAAGGCCCGCGCGGCAGTGTTCGTCCGCGCCATGCCCAAGTGCACCCGGGGAACGCCGGCGGCGCGCAGGCCGTCGAGGAACGCGGCGATCAGACCCCGACCCTGGCCCCGGCCCTGCCACTCCGGCAGCAGGTCGATGTGCAGGTGCGCGGGATAGCCGGCCAGCTCAGGGGAGACCATCCGTTCCGGATGGCGCAGCAGGGCCAGCATGCCGTCCTCGAGTGTCACCCGTGGGTCGTTGGCCTCGGGGTAGCGCTCGGTCACCACGGGTAGCCACTCCGTGCGGAAGTGCTGGGCAAATCTGACGGTGTCGGCCGTGCCCACGACGTAACCGACGGCTGCGCCGGTGCCGTCATCCAGGACGTGCGCGTGCTCGGGCTCCAGGACCGCGTAGGGCGCGGCGAAGATGTCACCCATCAACGTGTCGGACGTGTACTTGCCGCGGGCGTCGCCACCCGCGTCGGCGGTTCGGACGCAGATGTCGTACACGGCGGCGAGGTCGCT
Organism: Actinoplanes sp. NPDC051859; assembly: GCF_044452725.1. Taxonomy (NCBI): domain Bacteria; kingdom Bacillati; phylum Actinomycetota; class Actinomycetes; order Micromonosporales; family Micromonosporaceae; genus Actinoplanes; species Actinoplanes sp. NPDC051859. Next base: position 543,355 of record NZ_JBITBX010000002.1, read on the forward strand.
CGGACGGTATGCACGGATCGATGGCTGCACGGGCGGATTGTAAGCGCCAAGATCTGTGATCGTCATCACCGATCTTGGGCCAACCTTTCTGGCTGCCGCGCGTCCTTCCCAGCGAGAACCGTTTCCGAGCTTGCTGGAGTGCATCGATGCGCCTCACCACCCGTGCCGCCGCCTACGCCGTTACGGCAACCGCCGTCGTTGTGATCGGCGGCGGATTCGCCGCGGCCTCGGCGTTCGCCGACTCGTCGCCCGGCCCGCGCCCCACCCCCGCGCCGGCGCCGTCCGCCGTCCCGGCCACGCCGTCGCCGGCCCCGTCCGCCGTCCCGGCCACGCCGTCGCCGGCCCCGTCCGCTGTCCCAGCCTCGCAGTCGCCCGCCCCGGCCACGCCCGCGCCGACGTCATCCGCTGTCCCGGCCATGCCCGCGCCGACGTCTGCCGTCTCGGCCGGCCCGGCGCCTTCATCGCCCGGGCTGTCTTCGGGGCCGTCAGCGAGCCCTGCGGCCCTGGAAGCCACGACGACGCCTGTTGCCTCTGCCATGCCAGCACCCTCGGCGACGAGCGTCGGCGCGGTACCGTCACCCACCCGGACCCGCTGACCCCCCAGGCCGCGCCGATGACCCTCGCCTTTCCCCTGGTACGCCCGCTGGTGCGCTGGTGGCGTTCCGCGCTGTCCGGCAGCGTGGGCGCCGCCCGGCGTACGCCGTCATCCGGACCGCCGCCGATCAACGAGCTGTATCAGGCGCGGCGGCTGCGGCTCGTCCGGCTGGCCGTGCTGATGGTGGACGACCTGGGGACGGCTGAGGACATCGTGCAGGACGTGTTCGCCGCCCTGTATCGGCGGCACGGGGCGGAACTGCGGTCCGTCGCAGACCCGGATGCCTACCTCACCTCCGGCGTCATGAACGCGGCGCGTTCGGCGTTGCGACGGCGGCGGACCGCTCGGGCGTACGTGCCGCCGCCGCCCGGAACCGCTCCGGCGGCCGAAGAGCAGGTGCTGAGCGGGCAGAGCGACCCAGAGGTGCTCTCGGCGCTGGGGAAGCTGACCGTCCGGCAGCGTCAGGTGTTGGTGTTGCGCTACTGGTCGGAACTATCGGAACAGGAGATCGCGGACGTGCTGCACGTGTCCCGCGGAACGGTGAAGTCCACGGCACATCGAGCGGTGGAGATTCTGCGCAACCTGCTGGGGGAGCGGCGATGACCGGCACCGAGGTACGCCTGCGCGCCGCCCTGCACGCACGTGCTGCCGGCGTCACGGCTGCCGACCTGTCACCCGCCGTCCCGCCCACGGCGATGCCTGTCCGGCGACGGTCGTTCGTCGGCTGGCGTACGGGCGCGGTGGCCGTGGCGGCCGCGGTGGTGCTCGGCGTGCTGGGGTTTGTCGTCGCGCGGTCGGGCGGCGAGCGGACCGAGCCGGTGCCGAATCCGCCCGGGGTGACCGTGCCGTCGAGTCCACCGACACCGTCAGCGCCGGTCACGGAACCTGCCCCCTCGCCGAGCGCGGATCCGTCCAGCGCGGATCCCTCCAGCACCCCCTCGCCCAGCACCGGCTCGTCCCACACCTTCTCGGCAGGCACGCCCGCGGCACCCCGCGGTCCGGTGGCGACTGCTACCGCGCCGGCATCCGCCTCGCCGCTCACCGGTACGGCGGAACCCGTCGGTTGAGGGCTGCCCGGTGGCCGCCGTACCTGACAGGATGGGCCGGTGAACTGGACCCTGGAAGTGGTAATCGTGCCGGTCTCGGACATCGACCGGGCGAAGGCGTTCTACGCGGAGAAGCTCGGGTTCGTCGTCGATCACGACACGGTGATCAGCGATGAGGTCCGGATCGTGCAGCTCACCCCGCCGGGCTCGGGTTGTTCGATCGTGATCGGTCGGGGCGCGGTGCCCGACATGCCGCCGGGCTCCCTCAAGGGCCTGCAACTGGTGGTGCCGGACATCAACCAGGCCCATGCCGAGCTGACCGCCCGCGGGGTGGCCGTCAGCGATGTGCAGAAGCTGGGTGAGAACCCGACCCCGACGCCGGATCCGCTGGACAACGTCGGATTCCTCTTCTTCAGCGACCCGGACGGTAACGGCTGGGCCGTGCAGCAGATCTCGTCGCGCGCCTGACTTGAGGATTCCGGGCGCGCGAACCTGACCGCAACCTTCGTGCGCCCGTCGTGCACTCGGTCGGGGCCAGCGGGGCCCGAAGAGAAAGGCATGACGGACGCGCAGATCGTTGAGCTGGGGCTGCAGGCCATGACCATCGCCGCGAAGATGAGCGCGCCGGTGCTGCTGACCGCCCTGCTGATCGGGTTCGCGATCTCGCTGTTCCAGTCGGTGACCCAGATCCAGGAGGCGACGCTGTCGTTCGTGCCGAAGGCCATCGCGGTGGGCGCGGCGATGCTGGTCAGCGGCAACTGGATGCTGCACGAGATGATGGCGTACACGACGCAGTTGTTCGAGAAGCTGCCGACGCTGCTGATGTCCTGAACGAAAAGGCCGCCCCGTGGGGCGGCCTTCGTCGTTCGGTCAGCGTTTGGCAGCGGCAGCCGTATCCAGGAGCCAGAGAGTGCGCGTCGTGCCCTTCGCGCGGGCCGCAGGGAGCGCGTCGTCGCCACCCAGGGCCGCGCCGACCGCGGCCGCCTTGTCCGAGCCGGCGGCAACCAGCCAGACCTCCGCCGCCGAGCGAATCATCGACATGGTCAGCGAGATCCGGGTAGGCGGCGGCTTCGGGCTGTCCTGCACCGCGATGGCGCTGCCCTCAGCCGTGGCCTGCGGGTGGCCGGGGAACAGGGACGCCACGTGGCCGTCCTCGCCGACCCCGAGCATCAGGACGTCGAACCCGGCCCCCTCGGCAGCCAGCTCGGCGGCGTAGCGGTCCGCCGCAGCCGCTGCATCGTCGCCGTCGTCGCCGTCCGACGCGGGCATGGCGTGCACCCGCTTCGGGACCAGCGGGAGGCTGTCCAGCAGGGCCTCGCGCGCCTGCGTCTCGTTCCGGTCGGGGTGCCCGGCCGGCAGGAACCGCTCGTCGCCCCACCACAGGTCGATCCGGGACCAGTCGATGGCCTGCGCCGCCGGCAGCTCCTTGACCGCCCGCAGCACCTTCGCCGCGACCCGGCCGCCGGTCAGCACCACGTCGGCGCGGCCCCGCACCGCCTGCGCGTCGACGATCGCGGTCACCAACCGGGCGGCCACGGAAGCCGCCAGGATGTCGGCGTCCGGAACCACCACCACGGTCTCGCTCATCAAGCTCCCTAGCTCAGGCGGCTGAGCCGCCGGGACCCGCCATAGCGCCGGCTTCCTCGCCCGCGCGAGCGGCCAACGCTGGATCCTTCCAGACGTGCACGCGCGACGGCGGCCGACGGTCCAAACCGGACAGCCCGGCCATCGCACCCAGTGCTTCACCGTAGATTTGGTCGGGGTCGAGCCGGCGCAGTTCCTCCGCCAGTTCGTCGCCGACCGGCCGCTTCGGCAGTGGCATGTAGCGCGGCTCCTGCCCGGTCCGGCTGAACAACGCGGTGCCCTCGTCGCGGGTGACCGTCACGCAGTCGCCGTTGGCGCAGGAGAGCTGCACGGACTGCATACGTGGCGCTTTGTCGGTGAATTCCCACTCCGGCTCGATGTTCAGCCGGGCCTTGAGCCAGCCGCACATCAGCGCGGCGGTGGGGTCGTTTGCCGGCGCGATGACCTTGGCGCCGGTGACCCGCTCCTCGGTGGTGTCGAACGCGCCGGCCACCAGCGTGCGCCACAGCGTGATGCGGGTCCAGGTGAGGTCGGTGTCACCGGGCGCGTAGTCGGCCGCGCGCTGCCGCAGGGCAGCAACAGGGTCCGGGGACAACTTGCAGTCGGTGATGCGGCGGTCCGCCACGATGCCCAGGAAGTCGTTGGCGATGTTCTCCGGCGGCTCGCTGTGCCACCAGGTCACCACCGGCACGTCCGGGGCGAGCAGCGGCATGACGACCGACTCGGCGTGCAGGGCGAGACGGCCGTACATGCGCATCACGACGGCCTCGGCCGGGCCGAGCCGGCCGCCCACGACGATCTCCGCGTCCAGCCGGCTGCGGCCCTCCAGGTCCGAGCGGACCACGATGAGGACGCGGCACGGGTGCGCCGACGCGGCGATGGTGGCGGCGGCCTCCGCTTCGCGGACCTGCTTCTCCTCCACCACGGCGACCAGGGTGAGGGCCAGCCCGGAAGCCACCCCGCCCGCGCTGCGCCGCTCGGCTGCGAGCGCCTTGACGACCTCGGTGCCGGTGGTGTCCCACAAGCCGATCATGCCCGCCTCCAGGCCCGACCCTCGAGGGCCAGCATCTCGTCCGAAGCGCGCGGCCCCCACTCGCCGGCGCGGTACGGCTGCGGCTTGGTGCCGGCCCACGCGTCCTCGAGCGGGTCGATGACGCGCCAGCTCTGCTCCACCTCGGCGGCGTCCGGGAACAGTGTCCGGTCGCCGACCAGCACGTCGAGCACCAGGCGTTCGTACGCCTCCGGGCTGGACTCGGTGAATGCCTCGCCGTACTGGAAGTCCATCGCGATGTCGCGGACCTCCATCGTGGTGCCCGGCACCTTCGAGCCGAACTTCAGGACCACGCCCTCGTCCGGCTGCACGCGGATCACCAGCTGGTTGTTGCCCAGCATCTCGACGTCGGCCGGGTCGAACGGCAGGTGCGGCGCGCGTTTGAAGAGGATCGCGATCTCGGTGACCCGGCGTGGCATCCGCTTGCCCACCCGGACGAAGAACGGCACGCCGGCCCAGCGGCGGTTCTGGATGCCGAGTCGGACGGCCACATAGGTCTCCGTGGTGGAGTCCGCCGGCACGCCCTTTTCTTCCAGGTAGCCCACGGCTCGCTCGCCGGCCACCCAGCCCTGCAGGTACTGGCCGCGTACGGATCCGGCCTCGATGTCCTTCGGTAGGCTGATCGCCCGCAGCACCTTGAGTTTCTCGGCGCGGATCTCGTTGGGGTCGAAGCTCGTCGGCTCCTCCATGCCCACCAGGGCGAGCAGCTGCAACAGGTGGTTCTGCAGCACGTCGCGGGCAGCGCCGGCGGAGTCGTAGAACGCCGCGCGGGTGCCGATGCCCACGTCCTCCGCCATGGTGATCTGCACGGAGTCGACGTATTTGGAGTTCCACACCGGCTCGAACAGGCTGTTCGCGAAGCGCAGCGCCAGGATGTTCTGGACTGTCTCCTTGCCGAGGTAGTGGTCGATGCGGAAGACGTCCTCCGGCGTGAAGACCTCATCCACAAGCTGGTTGAGCGCCATGGCGGTCTTCAGGTCGTTGCCGAACGGCTTCTCGACGACCACCCGGCGCCAGCCGCCGGACTTGGCGTTGTCGGCCATCCCGGTACGGTTGAGCTGGTTGAGCACCAGCGGGAACGCGGCGGGCGGGATGGAGAAGTAGAAGGCGGCGTTGCCGGCGATGCCGTTGCGTTCGCGCAGCTCGTCCAGGGTGGTCGCCAGGCTGTCGAACGCGGCGTCGTCGTCGAACGAGCCGGGCACGAACTGGAACTGGCTGGCTAGCCGCTGCCAGACGTCCTCGCGCCACGGGGTGCGGGCGCCCTTCTTGGCGGCCTCGTAGGCCAGCGACTCGAAGTCGCCGTCGCCCCAGTCGCGCCGGGCGAAGCCGAGGACGACGAAGCCGGGCGGCAGCAAACCGCGGTTGGCGAGGTCGTAGACGGCCGGGATCAGTTTCTTTCGCGACAGGTCACCGGTGACGCCGAAGATCACCAGAGCGCACGGCTCCGGGATCCTGGGCAGCCGTCGGTCCTGTGCGGTGCGCAGCGGATTACCCACGTGTCCCATCCTGCCAGCTTTTCGTCATCCCGCTGGGTTACCCGAAACGACTGCGCCCACGCTCCCGACGACCGTGCGCCGGGAGCATGGGCGGCGGTGCTTACTTCGCGGCGTCGCTGGGGCTGTCCGAGCCCTTCGCGGCGGCGTCGAGCGACTTCTTCACGTCGACGAGCAGCTCGGCCCAGCTGGCCTCGAACTTCTCGACGCCCTCCTCCTCGAGCACCCGGAAGACGTCTTGCATGTCGACGCCGATCGCAGCCACGTCATCCATGACCTGCTGGGCGGTCGCGTACGAGCCGGTGACGGTGTCGCCGCGCGTGTCGCCGTGGTCCCCGTACGCCTGGATGACCGACTCCGGCATGGTGTTGACCGTCCCGGGGGCGATCAGCTCCTCGACGTAGATCGTGTCCTTGTAGTCGGGGTTCTTCGTGCCGGTCGAAGCCCACAGCGGCCGCTGCGGCAGGGCGCCCGCGTCGGCCAGCGCCTTCCAACGGTCGGAGCCGAACACCTCGGCGTACGCCTGGTAGGCGAGCTGGGCGTTCGCGACCGCGGCCTTGCCCTTGAGAGCCTTGGCGGCGTCGCTGCCGATCTTGTCGAGCCGCTTGTCGATCTCGGTGTCCACCCGGGACACGAAGAAGGAGGCGACCGAGCCCATCTTGCTGAGGTCGTGACCGTTCGCCTTCGCCTGCTCCATGCCGTCCAGGAAGGCGTCCATGACGGCCCGGTAGCGCTCCAGCGAGAAGATCAGCGTGACGTTGACGCTGATGCCCGCCGCCAGCGTCGCGGTGATCGCCGGCAGGCCCGCCAGGGTGGCCGGAATCTTGATGTAGAGGTTGGGCCGGTCGACCAGCCACCACAGCGTCTTCGCCTCGGACGCGGTCTTCGCGGTGTCGTGCGCACTGCGTGGGTCCACCTCGATGGACACCCGGCCGTCGACGCCGTTCGAGCCGTCGTACGACGGCTTCATCACGTCACACGCCCAGCGCACGTCGTACGAGGTGAGCAGCCGCACGGCTTCCTCGACGGTGACCTGCTGCGCGGCCAGGTCCTTCAGCTGCTCGTCGTACGCGTCGGCGTCGGCGAGCGCCTTGGCGAAGATGGTGGGATTCGTGGTCACGCCGGCCACGTGCTGTTCGCGGCGCATCTTGTCCAGCGAGCCGCTCTGCAGGCGCACCCGGGAAAGGTCGTCGAGCCATACCGCCACGCCTGCGGAGGAGAGGGCTTTCAGCCTGTCGGTCATTGCTTGCTCCCTCAGTTGCCGGTCTTGTGACCGGTGATTTCGCCGACCTTGGCGAGGGCGGCGTTGGCCTTGGCTACCACGTTGTCCGCGGTGAAGCCGAACTGCTCGAAGAGGATCTTCGCCGGGGCGCTGGCACCGTAGTGCTCGATGCTGACCGCCTCGCCGGCGTCGCCGATCAGGCGGTCCCAGCTCATCCGGATGCCGGCCTCGACCGCGACCCGGGCCTTCACGCCACGCGGCAGAACCCGCTGCTGGTACGCGGTGTCCTGCTCGTAGAACCACTCCTGGCACGGCATCGACACGACGCGCGTCGGGGTGCCCTCGGCCTCCAGCCGCTCCTGAGCGGTGAGGCAGATCGCCACCTCGGAGCCGGTGCCGATGAGGATCACGTGCGGGTCACCGCCGGACGCCTCGGACAGGATGTAACCGCCCTTGAGGACACCCTCCGCCGAGGCGTACTTGCTGCGGTCGATGGTCGGCAGGTTCTGCCGGGACAGCGCTAGGGCGGTCGGGCGGTCGGTGTGCTCCAGCGCACCCCGCCAGGCCCAAGCGGTCTCGTTGGCGTCCGCCGGGCGGACCACGTCGAGGCCGATGATGGCGCGCAGCGCGGACAGCGTCTCGATCGGCTGGTGCGTCGGACCGTCCTCGCCGAGGCCGATGGAGTCGTGCGTCCACACGTAGACGACGGGCAGCTTCATCAGCGCCGACAGCCGGACCGCACCGCGCATGTAGTCGCTGAAGACCAGGAACGTGCCGCCGTACGGGCGGGTGGCGCCGTGCGCGGCGATGCCGTTGAGGATCGAGCCCATGCCGTGCTCGCGGATGCCGAAGTGCAGGGTGCGGCCGTACTCGTGGCCGGGGAACGCCTTGGTGGCGTACTCGGCGGGGATGAACGACGGCTCGCCCTTCATCGTGGTGTTGTTGCTCTCGGCCAGGTCGGCCGAGCCGCCCCACAGCTCGGGCAGCACCGGCGCGAGCGCGTCCAGCACCTTGCCGGACGCGGCCCGGGTGGCGAGACCCTTCTCGTCGGCGGGGAACTCGGGCAGCTTCTTGGTCCAGCCCTCGGGCAGCGCTTTGGCGGCGAGCCGCTCGTGCAGCTTCTTGCCCTCGGCGTTACCGGCGGCCCAGGCGGCGAAGGCCTTGTCCCACTCGGCGTGCGCCTCGCGGCCGCGGGCCGATACCTGGCGGGCGTGCTCCAGCACCTCGTCGGCGACGGCGAACGTCTCGTTCGGGTCGAGGCCCATGACCTGCTTGGTGGCCGCAACCTCCTCGGCGCCCAGGGCGGAGCCGTGGATCTTGCCGGTGTCCTGCTTGTTCGGCGCGGGCCAGCCGATGATGGTGCGCAGCACGATGAACGACGGCCTGTCAGTGACCGCCTTGGCGGCCTCGATCGCCGCGTGCAGCGCCTCGACGTCCTCGTGGTACTCGCCGTTGCCGTCCTTGCCCTGGCGCCAGTCGACCGTCTGCACGTGCCAGCCGTACGCCGCGTAACGGGCGCCGACGTCCTCGTTCTTGGCGATCCGGGTGTCGTCCTCGATGGAGATCTCGTTGTCGTCGTAGATCACCGTGAGGTTGCCGAGCTTCTGCACGCCGGCGATGGCGCTCGATTCGTGGGTGACGCCCTCCTCGATGTCACCGTCGGAGCAGAGCACGTAGACCTGGTGGTCGAAGACCGAGGTGCCGGGGGCGGCGTCCGGGTCGAACAGGCCGCGCTCGCGGCGGGCCGCCATCGCCATGCCGACCGCGTTGCCGATGCCCTGGCCGAGCGGGCCGGTGGTGACCTCGACGCCGGGCGTGTGACCCAGCTCGGGGTGGCCGGGGGTCAGCGAGCCCCACTGGCGCAGCGAGGCCAGATCGTCGAGCGACAGACCGTAGCCGGAGAGATAGAGCTGAATGTAGAGGGTGAGGCTGGAGTGACCACAGGAGAGCACGAAACGGTCCCGGCCGGTCCACTGCGGGTCGGTGGGGTCGTGCCGCATCACCTTGTTGAAGAGCAGGTAGGCGGCCGGGGCGAGGCTCATCGCGGTGCCGGGGTGGCCGTTGCCGGATTTCTCGACGGCGTCCATCGCCAGCACGCGGACGGTGTCGACCGCCCTGCGGTCTAGGTCGGACCAGTTCAGATCTGTGGCAGCCACGTCGGTCGTTCTCCTCGGGCATGGTGTGGGAACCCTTTGAGGTTGACCCTATCCAGTCGTCGTAAACCCCCGCCCTCGGAACGCCTGAGGCCCATACGCTGAGAGCGGACACACACCCGGCTGGCTGTGACGCCTTGCACCGTCGACGGGTCGGCCGGGGAACGCCTCGGGCTGCGCGTAGGCTGTCCGAACGTGTCAGCCCATCCACTCCGGTGACGGCTGAAAAGTTGCACCCGTGGAATTGCACCCGCGCCGAGGCCGGAAGGTGGCTGTCCGTGAGCATGATCACCGAGCGTCCCGTACAGGGGCGGTCGCCGGGTCAGGCGGAGGCGGCGCCGCGGCAGGCCCGCGCCACCACCCGCCGCCGTGACATCCGCGCCGTGCTGAGTGCGTACGTCTCGCTGACCAAGCCGCAGATCGTCGAGCTTCTGCTGGTGACCACCATTCCGGCGATGATGTTCGCGGCAGACGGCAAGCCTGACCTGGGCCTGATGGCGGTGGTGCTGGTCGGCGGCTCGCTGGCCGCGGGTGCGGCGAGCGCGCTCAACTGCTACATCGACCGCGACATCGACCAGCTCATGCGGCGTACGAAGCGCCGCCCGCTGGCGACGCACAGTCTGACCCCGCGCGCCGTGTTGGTCTTCGGGCTGACGCTGGCTGCGGTCTCGCTGGTGCTGATGGCTGCGCTCACCAACTGGCTGGCGACGGCGCTGACCGCCGCGGCGATCGTCTACTACGACGTCGTCTACACGCTCTGGCTGAAGCGGCGCACTCCGCAGAACACCTTCTGGGGTGGCATCTGCGGAGCCGCCCCGGTGCTCATCGCCTGGGCGGCCGTGACCGGCACGGTCGCGCCCATCGGCTGGGCGCTTTTTGCCGTTGTGTTCTTTTGGCAGATGCCGCACTTCTACCCGCTCGCCATCAAGTACAAGGACGACTACGCCCGCGCCGGCATCCCGATGCTGCCCGTGGTCCGGTCGGCGCGGCGGGTCAACAACGAGATCCTGATCTTCACGGTGCTGACCGTGGTGGCCTCGCTGGCGGCCTGGCCGTTGGGCATGGGCCCGATCTACGGCGGGACGGCGGTCGTGGCCGGCGCGCTGTTCCTGCTCGAGGCCGTCCGGCTGGTCGGCCGCTCGCGTCGCGGGGAGCCGCTGAACGCCATGCGGTTGTTCCACTGGTCGATCACTTATCTCACCATCCTCTTCATTGCGGTTGCGGTCGACGCCCTCGTCTGACGCACACCACGTGCGTTCGCATTGAGTGACGCCATTGCGTTAGGGCGCACACAATGCCCGTTTCGCCGACCCCTGCAGTGACTCTCGGTCACTCAATGGGTGGAACCTGGCCAGGGGTATAAAACGGACGCTATTGGGGCATACCAATGCGCAGAGCCGGCAAACCCGCAGGTAATTGGCGTCACAAAATGCGCCCGTCCGTACTTGCTCCCGGCGAAAGTCTGCCTAGGCTTCGTCTCATGGCAGAAGGTTCCGATACGACACTGACCGCGGACATCAAATCGTTTGCCACCGGTCACGGCGGCGCGAAGGCGGTCATCGAGTACGTCGGCAAGCGCGGTGCCCGCATCGTTCTCGTGGGCGAGGACGGCGAGTGGACGGACCAGTTCGCCGCCGCCGGCACGGACGTCGCCCGCAAGGCCTGCGAGACCGCGGGCGTCGCGGTGGAGAACGAGTGGGAGCGCGAGCTCATGGAGCAGATGCGACCCAGCAACGACCTCTGGCGGTCCATGTCCCGCCGCAGCATGGCGCGGTAGCTCTTCCTCAGTCTTTCGGTGCGGCCCGGGCAGTGTCCGGGCCGCTTTCCTGTGCCCGGTGTCGCCCCAGAATCAAGATCACGAGCTTTGGGCGTAGCTGGGTGGGTGGTGCAGGCCGCAGCTCCCGCCGAGCCGGGCGCGAAGGGCCAGTCGCCCGGGGGCTCCTGAACGGCCCTCCGCACCCTTCACGGTGCGTGAGTGGCTGAGCTTCACCCGCAAACCCCACCCCCGCCCACCTCGCTGACGAATAATGCGCGGATGGAAGCTGACGAGATCAAGACCAGGATGCTGCGCGTCCTGGTCTACCGGAGTGCCGACATCGACACCGGATCGGAGCAGCTCATCCAGCTCGGCCACGACGCCCTGCTGGCCGGTAACGATTCGCCGTCAGTCGCCCTGCTGGCCGGGTTGACTCGCGGGGAGGAGTCCGAGGCCGGTGCACTGTTCGACCGGGTCGTCAAAGAACTGGGCCTCGCGGTAGACCTCCCCGCCGACGGTGCCCCGCGCCGGTGGGCCCTGGTGCGCTGGTGGGCCAGTCTCGCGCTGGACGGCACCCTGGACCCGGCGGTGGCCGCCGACCTCATCTTCTGGAAGGCCTACTCCGAGCTGGACCAGCCGGCCGTGCTGGCCCCGGTCGTCGCGGCCGTGGGGGCTTACGAGGACCTGGCCGACCAGCTCGCGGCCAACGACGACGCCGCGGTGGACGACGACGCCGAGCCGGCGCAGATCGAGGCCGCTGCGGTGTCGGCAGGGGATGACTCCGGGCGGAGCGACGCCGAGGGTGGCTCGGGAGAGCTGGAGCGGTTGGCCGCGGAGATCAAGGAGCGGATGCGAGAACTGGTGGCCCTGGAGCCCTGGCCGCCTCTTTCCTGATCAGGAGCGGCGACGGCGCCGCGCGGCGCGACCCCGGCGGCAGCGTCAGGCGCGCGGTCGCGTCAGGCGCGCGGTCGCGTCGGGCGCGCGGTCGGATCGGGCGCGCCGCAGGGGGCAGGCATCGGTGCGGCCGGGTCAAGCCACTGGAGTGGGAGCGGCTTGCTCGGCGGTGGTGGCTGGCGCGGGCTCGGGCTGGGTGAGGGCCGGGCGGTCGCGGAGGCGCCAGAGGGTGTTGAGGGTGGCTACCCAGACGAGGCAGGCGCCGAGCATGTGGGCGGCGACCAAGACCACCGGCAGGTGGGTGAAGTACTGGACGAAGCCGATCAGGCCCTGGGACAGCTCCACCACGACGAACACGCCCGCGGCGCGGATCGCGGCTGCCGGAGCGTTGGCGGCGCGCAGGGCGAACCACAGTGCCGCGGACAGGCCGATGAGCAGGAAGACCAGGTCCGCGTGGATCTGGGAGATGTTCGTGGGGTCGAGGCCGTTGCGCTTGGCGTTCTCGTCGCCCGCGTGCGGGCCGCTGCCGGTGACGATCACGCCGACCACGATCACCGCGGCGCTCACCAGGGCGGTCAGGATGGTCAGATGGCGCAGCGGGCGGGCCACCAGCGGGCGGGTGGGTGCGTCGCCTTCCTTCGTCCGCTGCCAGAGGGCCCAGGTGGCCGTGATCAGCACCATCGAGAGCAGGAAGTGCAGCCCGACCACCCACGGGTTCAGGTCGGTCAGGACGGTGATGCCGCCGATGACGCCCTGGCCGGGGATGCCGAGCCCGGCGGCGAGCGACAGCAGGATCAGCGAGCGGCGCCGGGGCTTGTGCATCAGTGCGGCGATGAAGGTGGCGAGGGCGATGAGGCCCAGGACGATGCCGAGCAGTCGGTTGCCGAACTCGATGACGCCGTGCACACCCATTTCGCGGGTGGTCGTGTACGACGCGTCGGTGCACTTGGGCCAGGTGGGGCAGCCGAGTCCCGAACCGGTCAGCCGAACCGCCGCGCCGGTGACGACGAGGCCGATGTTGGCGATCATGGACGCGAGGGACAGTCGGCGCAGCAGGCTGGTGCTCACGTGCGGCATCGTACGCGCGAATTCGATCTTGATTGCGGGCGCCTCCGGCGGCGAGCCGGCCAGCTTAAGTAAGGCTGTCCTTCGGTGTTCCGCATCACCGGAGTGCCGGTTTGCAGGCACGGAGTGAATTACGTAACGTTGCCGTAGTGAAAAACGGAGTGCTGGCGCGGAGCAGCCAGGTGGCCACAGCGGCCACCGGGTCCCGCGCATCCTCCGCAGAGGGTAAGGGCGTCGATGTGCGCACCCGGGACCGGGTCGCGCAGCTCCTGCTGGAGCGCGGCACCGCGACCGCGGCCGAGCTCGGTGAAGTGCTCGGGCTCAGTTCCGCCGCCATCCGCAAACACCTCGACGCCATGCTGGCCGACGAGCTCGTCGCGGTGCGCGAGGTGCCTCGGCGCGGTCCCCGTGGGCGCGGCCGGCCGGCCAAAGCCTTCATGCTCACCGCTGCCGCTCGGGAGAGCTTCCCGCACTTCTATGACGGCATCGCGACCGCGGCGCTGCGCTGGATCGCCGAGCACGGCGGTCCCGAGGCCGTCGACGCCTTCGCCGCCACCCAGGTCTCCGCGTTGGAGGAGCGCTGCCGGACGGCGATGCTGTCGGCCGGAGACGATCCGATCGCCCGGGCGGAGGCGCTCGCCGAGGCGCTGACCGCGGAGGGCTACGCTGCCAACGCGACCACGATCGCGACCGGCGGGCAGCTGTGCCAGCACCACTGCCCGGTGGCCCACGTGGCCGCCGAGTTTCCCCAGCTGTGCGACGCCGAGACCGCGGTCATCTCGCGGCTCATCGGCACCCACGTGCAGCGCCTCGCCACCATCGCCCACGGCGATGGCGTCTGCACGACGCACATCCCGGCCCCACAAGGTTCAACCACCGCGAACACGGTTAGGACAGATAGATGACTGACCAGATCGTCACTCAGGAAGAGCACCTGGCCGCTCTTGGCAAGTACGAGTACGGCTGGGCCGACGCCGACGTCGCGGGTGCCGCCGCGCAGCGTGGCTTGTCCGAAGCGGTGGTGCGCAACATCTCCGCGCTGAAGAGCGAGCCGGAGTGGATGCTCGAGCTGCGGCTCAAGGGCCTGCGCCTGTTCGACCGCAAGCCCATGCCGAACTGGGGCGCCGACCTCACCGGCATCGACTTCCAGAACATCAAGTACTTCGTGCGCTCCACCGAGAAGCAGGCCCAGAGCTGGGAGGACCTGCCGGAGGACATCAAGGCGACGTACGACAAGCTGGGCATCCCCGAGGCGGAGAAGCAGCGCCTCGTCGCCGGTGTCGCCGCGCAGTACGAGTCCGAGGTCGTCTACCACGCGATCCGCGAGGACCTCGAGGAGCAGGGTGTCCTCTTCCTGGACACCGACACCGCCCTCAAGGAGCACCCGGAGATCTTCCAGGAGTACTTCGGCACGGTGATCCCGGTCGGCGACAACAAGTTCGCCGCGCTGAACACCGCGACCTGGTCCGGCGGCTCGTTCATCTACGTGCCGAAGGGCGTGCACGTCGACATCCCGTTGCAGGCCTACTTCCGGATCAACACCGAGAACATGGGCCAGTTCGAGCGGACGCTGATCATCGCCGACGAGGGCAGCTACGTGCACTACGTCGAGGGCTGCACCGCGCCGATCTACTCGTCCGACTCGCTGCACTCCGCGGTCGTCGAGATCGTCGTCAAGAAGAACGCCCGGGTGCGGTACACGACCATCCAGAACTGGTCGAACAACGTCTACAACCTGGTCACCAAGCGCGCCACCTGCGAAGAGGGCGCGACCATGGAGTGGATCGACGGCAACATCGGCTCCAAGGTGACCATGAAGTACCCCGCGGTCTACATGACCGGCCCGCACGCCAAGGGCGAGGTGCTCTCGATCGCCATGGCCGGCGAGGGCCAGCACCAGGACTCCGGCGCCAAGATGGTGCACGCCGCGCCGCACACCTCCTCGACGATCATCAGTAAGTCGATCGCCCGGGGCGGCGGCCGCACCTCGTACCGCGGCCTGGTGCAGGTCATGGACGGCTCGCACCACAGCGCCAGCACGGTCAAGTGCGACGCGCTGCTGGTCGACACGATCTCGCGCTCGGACACCTACCCGTACGTCGACATCCGCGAGGACGACGTCAACATGGGCCACGAGGCGACCGTCTCCAAGGTCAGCGACGACCAGCTCTTCTACCTGATGAGCCGGGGCCTGACCGAGGACGAGGCCATGGCGATGATCGTGCGCGGCTTCATCGAGCCCATCGCCAAGGAGCTCCCCATGGAGTACGCCCTCGAGCTGAACCGCCTCATCGAGCTCCAGATGGAGGGCGCGGTCGGCTGACCGCGGCCCTTCCCCGCCGTTTCCCGCTGCGAAGAACTAGGACGAGATGACTACCGAGGCCATGGCCCCGCCGAGCACCAAGTCGCAGGTGCTGCGTTCCTTCGACGTCACCGACTTCCCGGCCGTCAACGGCCGGGAGGAGGAGTGGCGCTTCACCCCGGTCAAGCGGCTGGGCGCTCTCATCAAGGCGGACGCCCTCACCGGCGCGGCGCCCGGGTTCGCCCCGGGCGACCTGCCGGCGGGCATCTCGGTCACGCAGGTCGACGCGGGCAAGGTCGACGCGGTGCTGACGCCGTTCGACCGGATCAGTGCGCTCGCGTACGGCTCGGCCGCCGAGGTCACGCTGATCGACGTCGCCGCGGAGACCGTGTCGGACACGGCCGCCGTGATCCGCGTGGTCGGCCAGGGCGCCGAGGCCGCGGCCGCGCGGACCTACGTCCGGGTCGGCAACTTCGCCAAGGTCACCATCGTGCTGGAGCAGACCGGTACCGCGACCCTGGCCGACAACATCGAGGTCGTGCTCGGCGACAGCGCCCAGCTCACCTTCGTCACGCTCGCCGAGTGGGACAACGGCTCGGTGCAGGCCCAGCACGTCAAGTTCAAGGTCGGCAAGGACGCCCGCGTCGAGCACGTGCAGGTGACCCTCGGCGGCGACCTGGTCCGCCAGTTCACCAGCGTCGACTACGTCGGTCGCGGCGGCGACGCCGAGCTGTGGGGCCTGTACTTCGCCGACGCCGATCAGCACCAGGAGCACCGGCAGCTCGTCGACCACAGTGTGCCGGACTGCCGCAGCTACGTCGGCTACCGCGGCGCCCTGCAGGGCGCCGGTGCGCACACCGTGTGGGTCGGCGACGTGCTGATCCGCGCGGCGGCGACCGGCACGGAGACCTACGAGATCAACCGGAACCTGGTGCTGACCGACGGCGCACGGGCCGACTCGGTGCCGAACTTGGAGATCGAGACCGGCGAGGTTGCCGGGGCGGGCCACGCCAGCGCCACCGGCCGCTTCGACGACGAGCAGCTGTTCTACCTGATGGCCCGCGGCATCCCCGAGTTCGAGGCCCGCAAGCTTGTCGTCCGCGGCTTCTTCGCCGAGCTGATCAACAAGATCCCGGTCGAGGAGCTGCGCGAGCGCCTTGGCAATGCGATCGAGGCCCGACTCGCGAAGGCCGGGGCCTGACCGATGGCGTTCGAGCTTGTCGGGCCCGCCGCTGACGTGGCGAAGGGCTCGGTGATCTCCGTCGAGGTGGACGGCGTCGACGTCGCGGTGGTGCACGCCGACGACGACAGCTTCTACGCCGTCCGCGACGAGTGCAGCCACGCCGCCGTCGCGCTCTCCGAGGGCGAGGTCGAGGGCTGCACGCTCGAGTGCTGGCTGCACGGGTCCCGCTTCGACCTGCGTACCGGTGAACCCTCCGGCCCGCCCGCCACCGAGCCGGTGGCGATCTTCCCCGTCGAGATCCGCGACGGCGACATCTACGTTTCGACGACACCGAGTAATGGAGTAGAGCCGTGAGCACCCTGGAGATCCGCGACCTGCAGGTTTCGGTCAAGCTGCCCGAGGGCGACCTGAAGCCGATCCTGGCCGGCGTCGACCTCACCGTGAAGTCGGGCGAGACCCACGCCATCATGGGCCCGAACGGCTCCGGCAAGTCGACCCTGGCCTACTCCATCGCCGGCCACCCGAAGTACGAGATCACCGGCGGCACGGTGACCCTCGACGGCGACAACGTTCTCGACATGACCGTCGACGAGCGGGCCCGCGCCGGCCTTTTCCTCGCCATGCAGTACCCGGTCGAGGTTCCCGGCGTCTCGGTGGCGAACTTCCTGCGCACCGCCAAGACCGCGATCGACGGCGAGGCGCCGAAACTGCGCACCTGGGCCGGCGAGCTGCGTGGCGCCATGGAGAAGCTGCAGATGGACCCGGCGTTCGCCCAGCGCAACGTCAACGAGGGCTTCTCCGGCGGCGAGAAGAAGCGCCACGAGATCATGCAGCTCGAACTGCTCAAGCCGAAGATGGCGATCCTCGACGAGACCGACTCCGGCCTCGACATCGACGCGCTGCGCATCGTCAGCGAGGGCGTCAACCGGGTCCGCGAGACCGGCGAGACCGGCATGCTGCTGATCACCCACTACACCCGGATCCTGCGCTACATCAAGCCGGACTTCGTGCACGTCTTCGTCGCCGGCAAGATCGTCCAGGAGGGCGGCCCCGAGCTCGCCGAGCAGCTCGAAGCCGAGGGCTACGAGCGGTACGTGGCCGGCGCCCGCGCCTGATCCACCCAGCTAGGAGAGCGCACATGACCTTCGACGTGGCCCGGGTTCGCGCCGACTTCCCGATCCTGGGCCGGGAGATCAACGGACATCCGCTGGTCTACCTGGACAGCGCCAACACCTCGCAGAAACCGCGCCAGGTGATCGACGCCATGCGCGACCACCAGGAACGGCACAACGGCAACGTGTCCCGCTCGGTGCACACCCTGGGCACCGAGTCGACCACCGCCTACGAGGACGCACGCGCGAAGGTCGCCGCTTTCATCGGGGCGCCGTCGCCGGACGAGGTGGTGTTCACCAAGAACTCCACCGAGGCGATCAACCTGGTCGCCTGGACGGCGGCGGAGTTCCTGTCGCTCGGCCCCGGCGACGAGATCGTGGTCTCCGAGATGGAGCACCACTCCAACCTCGTGCCGTGGCAGCTGCTCTGCAAGCGCACCGGCGCCACCCTGCGTTGGTTCGGCGTCACCGACGAGGGCCGGCTCGACGAGTCCCAGCTCACTTCGCTGGTGAACGAGCGGACGAAGCTCGTCTCGGTCGTCCACATGTCGAACATTCTCGGCACGATCAACGACCCGGCGCGGATCGTCGCCCGGGCCCACGAGGTCGGCGCGCTGGTCATGCTCGACTGCTCCCAGTCGGTGCCGCACTTCCCGGTCGACGTCCGTGAACTCGGCGCCGACTTCATCGCGTTCACCGGCCACAAGATGCTCGGCCCGACCGGCATCGGCGTGCTCTGGGGCCGGATGGCGCTGCTCGAGACGATGCCGCCGTTCCTCGCAGGCGGCTCCACGATCGAGACGGTCAGCCTCGGCGGCACCACGTTCGCCGCGCCGCCTGCCCGGTTCGAGGGCGGCACCCCGCCGATCACCGAAGCCATCGGCCTCGGCGCCGCCGTCGACTACCTGACGGCGCTGGGCATGGAGAACGTGCACCACCACGAGCAGGAGATCACCGCGTACGCGCTGAAGGCCCTCACCGACGTGCCCGGCGTGCGCATCTTCGGCCCCGCCACGCCGGAAGGTCGCGGCGGCACGGTGTCGTTCGAGGTCGACGGGGTACACCCGCATGACGTAGGCCAGATCCTCGACAGCCTCGGCGTCGAGGTGCGGGTCGGCCACCACTGCGCGCGGCCGGTGTGCACGCGCTACGGGGTGCCGGCGATGACCCGGGCCTCGTTCTACCTCTACACGACGACCGACGAGATCGATGCTCTCGCTCGCGGTCTGGAGCAGGTGCGGAAGGTGTTCGCCTGATGATCGACCAGCTCTACCAGGACATCATCCTGGACCACTACAAGAACCCGCACGGGCGCGGCCTCCGCGACGATTACCAGGGCGAAGCGCACCACGTGAACCCCACCTGCGGCGACGAGATCACCGTCCGGGTCACCACCGACCTGTCCGACATCTCCTACGACGGGGTGGGCTGCTCGATCAGCCAGGCCTCCGCTTCGGTCCTGTACGAGCTCCTCAAGGGCCGTACGGTCGCCGAGGCCGCCGCGATCCACGATGCGTTCCTCGACCTGATGCAAGGTCGGGGCCAGGTCGAACCCGACGAGGAAGTCCTCGGCGACGGTATCGCTTTCGCCGGCGTCGCGAAGTTCCCGGCCCGGGTGAAGTGCGCCCTCCTGCCCTGGATGGCGTTCAAGGACGCGGCGGCGCGCGCGGGCGTCAGCATTGACCCGGAGGTAACAGCATGACCGACAAGACCATCGAAGAGATCGCCTCGGACGCCGCGGAGACGGCGGGCCCGGACGACGCGACCTCGCCGGTCGTGGCTGCTGCGGCCGACGACGCTGCTGGTGCACCGGAGGCCCCTGCTGCGCCGGCTGCTGGTGCACCAGAGGCCACTGCTGCGCAGGCTGCCGCCGCCCCGGCTGGGGCGAAGGCTTCGCACGCCGACGTCGAAGAGGCGATGAAGGACGTCGTCGACCCGGAGCTCGGCATCAACGTGGTCGACCTTGGGCTCGTCTACGACGTGCACGTCGACGATGACAACGTGGCGACCCTCGACATGACGCTGACGTCGGCGGCCTGCCCGTTGACCGACGTCATCGAGGACCAGACCCGGCAGGCGCTGACCACCGGCCCCGGTGGCGGCCTGGTCAAGGACTTCCGGATCAACTGGGTGTGGCTGCCGCCGTGGGGCCCGGACAAGATCACGGACGAGGGCCGCGAGCAGCTGCGCGCGCTGGGCTTCAACGTCTGACAGCACACGCTCCCGGGCCGCCATGTCGATGATGTGGCGGCCCGTTGCCGTGTGCGCCCGTCTTCCGCTTGGGCGAAACTGTCCGGGCTGGTGGGCGCACGGTTCCCCGAGATCGGCGGGCGGCGGTGGTAGACAACGAGCATGACCTCGATGCCGCCGTACCCGGACCTGCTGGACCAGATCGACGAACGGGCGGCCGCTTTCCGCGCGGCAGCCGCCGCGGCCGGTCCAGAAGCTTGAGTTCCGGGCTGCCCGGACTGGACGGTGCACGACCTTGTCGCCCACCTCGGTGAGGTGCACCGCTTCTGGGCGGCGACGGTCGCGGCCGGTCCCGCGGAGGGACCGCCGTCCGCGGAGGCCCGCGGAGACACCACTGTGCAGGGCGAACTGCTCGAGTGGTCGGCGGAATCCGCCCGCCTGCTGCTGGCAGCCCTACAAGCCGCCCCGGCGGATCGCGAGTACTGGACCTGGTGGCCGGACACCGAGGCGCCCACCACCGTGGGCGCGATCGCTCGCCATCAGGTGCAGGAGGTGGCTGTCCACACCTATGACGCCCAGGAGGCCGCAGGTGTTCCGGAGCCGATTCCCGCCGCGATCGCGGTGGACGCGGTTTCGGAGTTTCTGGTGGTGAGCCTCGGCAGCCTCGGTGCCTGGCCGCATCGCCCGGCCCGCATCGCCCTGTCCGCCGTCGAAGGTCCGACCTGGCTGCTGGACCTCACCCCGGCCGGCGCCAAGGCCGACCCCGCGGCGAGCGGCGAGCCGCTAGCCACGGTTCAGGCGTCCGCAAGTGACCTGCTGCTGGTCCTCTACGGCCGGATCAGCCCGGCGGCGGTGACGGTGAAGGGCGACAGCGCTGTCGTGCACGAGCTGTTGGCCTGGACCAAGAACGACTGACTCAGAGGTGTTTCGCGGCCTCGCGGACCGACAGGGGAGACAGCTCGCTTCCGTGAGTGGCGAGGTAGGCGCGGATGGCGTCAGGATCGGTGCGGGCGTACTGGCGCAATGCCCAACCGATGGCCTTGCGGATGAAGAAGTCCGGATGGCTGGCCTGGCGCGAGCAGTACCCGAAGAGTCGAGCGGTGTCCGTCGCGGTCCCGTAGTGCAGCTGGTGCAGAATCGCGGTCCGGACTACCCACATGTCATCGTCGACGATCCAGGCGTCCATCTCGCCGCGGAGCTGAGGATGCCGGGCGACGAGGCCGCCGACGACGCGGGTCGCCAGCGCATCCACGGTGTCCCACCACGACTTGGTGGTGATCAGCGTGCGTACCGTCGCGAGAAACTCCGGCCCCGGCACCTTGACCTGCGCCCGCAGCCAGTCACACGCGAAGTACTGAAACTCCCGCTCGTCCAACGCCCAGCAGGTCACCGCCACCGCCCGCAAGTCGTCCTCGGTGGGGCGGGGGAGTCCAGCCCGCACGCTGCGGTCGAGCGCGCGCCGGGCCGGACTCGCAATGCCCAGGAACGCGAACTGATCCCGCATGTACGCCGCGGCCTGCCCTGCCCGCTCCGGGTCTCGGGCGCCGCGGTACGACCGCACCAGCCTGTCCAACACCTCGTCGGCCACCGCACGCGTCATGAGCCGGATCATGCCAGGATCGGCAGAACCCCGACCCGGGAACCACCGTAGGGTGAAGGCCATGAGTGCACGTCCGGCGGCCGGCGGGGGCCGATGGGTCGACGTCCCACCCGAACGGCTCGACCGGTGGCTGGCGAACTTCGCGACCCGGCACGGCGGTCACACGGCACACGGCCTCATTCTCACGGGTACGGACGGCGCCACGGCCGAGTTGTTTCCGCCGCCAGGCGTACCCGCCGTTCCCGACGTTGCCACCCTCCAATCTCGAGCCACAGCACCGCGCCGCATCGGGCTCCTCCTCGCACGCAAAGGTGCAGTGGCTGCCGGCGTCGCCGACGGGGTGGAACTGCTGACCTCGAAAGTCGACACACACTACGTGCAAGGCCGGACCGCTGCCGGCGGCTGGTCCCAGCAGCGGTTCGCCCGTCGCCGCGACAACCAGGCCAAAGCCGCCGCCGCTGACGGTGCCGCGATCGCCGCCCGCATCCTGCTCCCCGCAGTCGGCACCCTGACCACCCTGGTCACCGGCGGCGACCGCACCGCCGTGGACACGATCCTCGCCGCCGCACCCCTGGCCGCTCTGCTGCCGCTGCGCCACGACCGCTTCCTCGACGTTCCCGAACCCCGCCGAACCGTCCTCGAGGAAGCCGTCGCCGCCGCCCGCGCCATCCGCATCCTGGTCCGCGACCCCTGAGCGCTGATGGGGTACGTGCGCTGCCGGCGAGCCGCCCTGCGTGGACGACTGCGGCCGCTGAGTGCTGGTCGCGTACGCAAGATAGGTTTCGGGGGTGGAAGTTGTCGCCGACCTGATGCTGATCCGGCACGGCCAGAGTGCGTCCAATGTGGCCTTTCCGGTGGCCGACGCGGCCGGTTTGCTGGAGTCAGGGCTGTCCGGGCGGGATGCCGACGTGCCGCTCACCGAGTTCGGCGTCACGCAGGCTCGGGCGGTCGGGCGGTGGCTGGCCGGGCTGCCCGCCGACGACGTGCCGGAAGTCGTCATCACGTCGCCGTACGTGCGGGCCCGGGAGACCTGGCGGATCGCCGCGGAGGCCTCCGGCCTGGCCTTCGACGTGCCGGCGGTCGACGAGCGGCTGGTGGACCGGCTGCTCGGGGATCTGGAGATGCTGACCCGGGCGGCCATCGCACAGCGGTTCCCGGCGGAACCGGGCCGGTTGGCGGCCGCGGGAGAGTTCGGCTACCGGCCGCCAAACGGGGAGGCATTCGAGGACGTGGGAGTTCGGCTCCGGTCGTTCCTCGACGACCTGCACCGTCGGCACGCCGGCCGCCGGGTGGTGGTGGTGGCGCACGACTCCGTGGTGCTGATGATGCGGTACGTCATCGAGGGCCTGGACTGGGACGGCGTGGCAGCCGTGGCGCAGGTCGGTCCGGTGCGCAACGCCTCGATCACCCGATTCGACGGGTCCTCGGGGCGGTTGATGTTGCAGGGATACAACTCCGTGGACCACCTCGACACCTGATCACCGCCCGGGGCTGACGGCTCACCACACGAGGCCGACGGCGAGGATGGCGATCACGATGCTGGAGCCGAGCGCGGTGAGCAGCCGGGCCCGGGGACCGGTGAGCAGCCGGCCCGCCAGCGCGCCGCTGGCGGCGACCAGCAGTTGCCAGCTTGCCGAAGCCAGGAACGCGCCGAGCACGAACCAGGCGCCGCCGCCCTCGCCGCCGCGACCCAGCACCAGGGCCGCGAAGTAAACGACCGTGGCCGGGTTGAGCAGGGTGAGACCGAGAACGCCGAGGAACGCGGACGCTGGAGTGGTCTGGTGCGGATCGCGGGTAGCCGCCGGCGCGGCGAGAGCCGACCGGGCGGTGTGCGCGGCAAGCAGCAGCAGGACCGCGGCAGCCGCCCAGCGCAGGGGCCCCGCGATCGGCGTGATCGCTGCGGCGAGGGCCGCTCCGCCGAGCACCGCCAGCAGGGCGTACCCGCCGTCGGCGACGGCGGCGCCCAGGCCGGCGGCGGCCCCGACCCGCCACGACGTGCGGGCGCTGAGGCCCGCGATCAGGACGGCGATGGCTCCCACGGGCACGGCGACGCCGTAGCCGGCGATGACGCCGGCCCAGAACGCCCCCGTCATGACGGCGGAACGGAAACCGCCGGGCCGCCGGAGCCTCGCTGCTGTCGCGCGACCCGGAGGGGCGCGGCAACGGCAGTGGGCTTCGGCAGGCTCGTCACGGTCACCGGACCAGCGTGGCGTCCCGTCCTCGAACAGACAACGCGTTTTCCGCCGGTCAGCTCATCGTCCTGGTCCTAGCTCACTGCCCCGGCGGCGAGCGGGTCTGGCTGCCTTGGTGCGCCGGCGGCGAGCGGGTCTGGCTTTTGCTCACTGCGCCGGCGGCGAGCGGGTCTGGCTTTGCTCACTGCGCCGGCGGCGAGCGGGTCTGGCTTAGCTCACTGCGCCGGCGGCGAAGGTGTCGCAGCTCTTGGCGGAGCCGCTGTCGAAGCCGGTGCGGAACCATTGCTGCCGTTGCGCGCTGGTGCCGTGGGTGAACTCGGCCGGGTTGATCGTGCCACCGCCGCGCTGTTGCAGGGTGTCGTCGCCGATCTTGGCGGCGGTGTCCAGCCCCTGCTGGATGTCGGCGTCGGTGAGCTTCTTGATGAGTGGCTGACCGCCCGCGTCGTCCGTGGTGGTGGCGTTCTTGGCCCAGACGCCGGCGTAGCAGTCGGCCTGCAGCTCCAACTTCACGGACAGCTGGTTGGCCTGGTCGGGGTCACGCTGTTGGGCCCGACGCATGGCCGCTTCGGTTCCCGAGATGTCTTGGATGTGGTGGCCGTACTCGTGGGCCAGCACGTACGGCTGGGCGAACTCGCCCGGGGCGCCGAGTTGCTCCGCGAGGACGTTGTAGAACTTCAGGTCGATGTAGACGCGGTCGTCGGCGGGGCAGTAGAACGGGCCGACGCCGGAGTCGGCCGCACCGCACTTGGTCCGGACGGCGTTGTTGAAGAACACCGTGGTGGCCGGCTGGTAGGCCTTGCCGAATTCCGTCGGGTAGGCCTCGACCCAGTAGTCCTGGATCGAGTTGACGAACAGGGTGTTGCGGCACTCGAGCTGCTTGAGGGCGTCGGCCTGCGAGCACTTCTGCTGCAACGACGTGTTGTCTCCGCGCTGCGGGGTGCCGCCGCTGTCGCCGCCGAGGGTGTTGATCCCGAAGTAGCCGCCGACCAGGGCGATCACCACGGTGATGATGATCCCGGTGAGGCTGCCGCCGCCGATGGGCAGGCCGCCGAGACCGCCGCCACCGCCGGAGGAGGAACGCTGGTCGTCGATCTGGCTCGTGTCGATCCTGGCGTTCTCGTTGAGTTCCATCTCGCCCTCCCGGGTACCGCTCGCGCGCTCGGCGCGTGTGCCGGGGCGTGTACCCGATGATCTTGCCGGCTAATCGGGTGGGTGACGGTGGAGGCGGCCCGGTACAATCGTCGCGTGCTGCTCTGCGAAGGCTGACTGCCCCGCGCCGACCGCGTTCTTACCGGCCGGCGCTTCCGTGTGCCCTGAGCCAGCCTTCTTCCTGCGAGAGCGAGACGTCTCCTCATGATTACCGCCACCGGACTCGAACTGCGCGCCGGCGCTCGGATCCTGCTGTCCCCGGTCAACCTGCGGGTGCAACCGGGCGACCGGATCGGCCTGGTCGGCCGCAACGGCGCGGGCAAGACCACCACGCTCAAGGTGCTGGCCGGCGAGGGCCAGCCCTATACCGGTGAGATCAGCCGGACCAGTGAGGTCGGTTACCTGCCGCAGGACCCGCGTACGGGTGACCTGAATGTCACTGGCCGCGACCGGGTGCTCTCCGCCCGCGGGCTGGACGTGCTGCTTGCCGAGATGCAGAAGCTCGAGGTGGAGCTGGAAGAGAGCGCCGACGACAAGTTGGTCCGGCGCTACGGCACCCTTGAGGACCAGTTCGCGGCACTGGGTGGCTATGCCGCTGAGGCCGAAGCCGCCCGTATCTGTTCCAACCTGGGCCTGCCCGATCGGGCGCTGGCGCAGACCATCGGCACCCTGTCCGGTGGTCAGCGGCGCCGGATCGAGCTGGCCCGGATCCTCTTCGCCAACTCGGGCCAGAACGGCAAGGGCATCCTGCTGCTCGACGAGCCGACCAACCACCTCGACCAGGACTCGATCGCCTGGCTGCGGGGCTACATGGCGCAGCACAAGGGTGGTCTCATCGTGATCAGTCACGATGTCGAGCTGCTCGACGCCGCGGTGAACAAGGTCTGGTATCTCGACGCCAACCGCTCGGTGGTCGACATCTACAACGTCGGCTGGAAGAAGTACCTGGAGTCGCGGGAGACGGACGAGCGTCGCCGCCGCCGGGAGCGGGCCAACGCGGAGAAGAAGGCCGGGGCCCTGATGGCTCAGGCTGACAAGATGCGAGCGAAGGCGACCAAGACGGTTGCCGCGCAGAACATGGCCCGTCGCGCGGAGAAGCTGCTCGGCGGCCTCGAGGAGGTACGCACCTCGGACAAGGTCGCCAAGGTGCGCTTCCCGAACCCGGCCCCATGCGGCAAGACGCCGTTGACCGCGGTCGGCCTCTCCAAGTCGTACGGTTCGCTGGAGATCTTCGCCGACGTGGACGTCAACGTCGACCGGGGTTCCCGGGTCGTCATCCTCGGGCTGAACGGCGCGGGGAAGACCACCCTGCTGCGGATCCTCGGCGGTCTGCTGAACTCCGACACCGGCGAGGTGCGCCCCGGCCACGGCCTGCGGATGGGCTACTACGCCCAGGAGCACGAGACGTTGGATGTGGACCGCAGCATCCTGGACCACATGCGCAGTGCGGCCTCGGAGCAGACCGACACCGAGCTTCGGCGGATCCTCGGGGCGTTCCTCTTCTCCGGTGACGACGTCGACAAGCCGGCCGGTGTGCTCTCCGGTGGC
The DNA here is from genome assembly GCF_044452725.1 of Actinoplanes sp. NPDC051859. Lineage (NCBI taxonomy): Bacteria > Bacillati > Actinomycetota > Actinomycetes > Micromonosporales > Micromonosporaceae > Actinoplanes > Actinoplanes sp. NPDC051859. The sequence continues at coordinate 569,490 of NZ_JBITBX010000002.1, forward strand.
GAGAAGACCCGCCTCGCACTGGCAACTCTGGTCTGCTCGGGCGCCAATGTGCTGCTGCTCGACGAGCCCACCAACAACCTGGACCCGGTCAGCCGGGAGCAGGTGCTGGATGCGATCGCCAACTACCCGGGCGCGATCGTGCTGGTGACGCACGATGCCGGGGCAGTGCAGGCACTGAAGCCGGACCGGGCGATTCTGCTGCCTGACGGCGATGAGGATGCCTGGAGCGATGACCTGCTGGAGCTGGTCGAGCTCGCCTGATCCCCGCCGTTGATCGGGGATCATGGGCATCGTCAGTTGTCAACTGGTGCCCACACAGACAGTGCGACGTCGATCGGGCATCGGTCCTCCGGTGCCCGCCTGACGATCCACTGGGGCCGCCCGCAGGGCGCGTTCTCGGCCCGCCAGGATGGCTCAGGGTGAACGCTCGTTAGACGCTGCGTGACATCGTTGTCGTTCCCTCGAGTGGATGATGTTTGTGCAGGTCAACAAGCCTTGATCGGGTTCGTCGCGGGGTCGGATGGTGTTCTGCCGTACCTCCGGTGAAAGGCTCTTCGGGCCCTTGAATCACACGTGATCGGACTTGGCTGGCAACTGTCTGACATTGATGGCCGTGGTCATCGTCGGGTTCCTGACACCGCCAAAAGGGCACGCTCGCTAAGCCCAGATACCTAGCGCATGATCGTTGGAGGCGGTCTAATGGATGAGACCGTATCGAACCGCACAGTCTGGGACGTGAGGATTCAACATGGCAGCCACGGGCACAGCCACCAGCACTGAGAAGGGTCGCCGAATCGTCGGTAGTGAGCGACAGACCCTCGCCAAGGACCTGGTGAAGCGTTACACCTCCGGCGAGAGCATTCGTGCACTGGCCGCATCCACCGGACGGTCGTACGGGTTCGTGCACCGCGTGCTCACCGAGTCGGGTGTGCAGTTGCGTCAGCGGGGCGGCGCCCGGCGTCGCAAGAAGGCGTGACGACCAGCGAACCCTCCGGATCCGAGGCCGGTGTTCGGTACGAGCAGGACGGGCCGGTCGCAACAGTGACGTTGAACCGGCCCGATGTGCTCAATGCGCAGACGCCGGCCATGTGGGCCGAGCTCGTCGACATTTCCCGGAAAATGCCGGGCGAGGTCCGAGTCGTCATTGTCCGCGGTGCGGGACGTTCCTTTTCCGCCGGACTCGACTTGTCGGTAGCCAGAGGCGAGAGCGATTCTTCGCTGCCTGTCCTGGCTCGCTTGTCGCCGGAAGAGTGTGCGGAACGCATTGCCGGCTTCCAGGAAGCTTTCACCTGGTTACGGCGCCCGTCCCTGGTCACCATCGCGGCGGTCCAGGGACATGCCATCGGCGCCGGATTCCAGCTCGCGCTCAACTGTGACATGCGGATTCTGGCCGACGACGCCCGTTTCTCGATGGCCGAGGTCACCCTCGGGCTCGTCCCGGACCTCGGCGGCACCAAGCGGCTCGCCGAACTGGTCGGGCCGTCCCGCGCCTTGGAGATCTGCATCACCGGCCGCCGGATCACGGCGGACGAGTCGGACCGGATCGGGCTCGCCACTGCCGTCGTGCCCGCCGGCGAGCTGGACGGCGCGGTTTCTGACCTGGCCGCCGCTGTCCTGACCGCAGACGTTGGTGCTGTTGCCGAAATCAAGGCCCTGCTGGCTGGCGCACCGCTGCGCACGTACGAGCAGCAGGATCGCGCCGAGCGGGAGGCACAGACCCGCCGCCTGCGTGACCTGATCGGCGCCGAGTAAGGACCGATCGGGAATAAGGGGGTTACCTCCGAAGGTTGTCGTACCCAGCGGGCAGACTGATCCCTGCCACGGCGGAACGACCACCTTCAGGAGGTGACGCATGGGTCCCACCCCAGGTGGATCGAGCTGGGCCATGCTGCGCTCGATCCAGAATTCCGACCGGGTCACCGAGCATCGGCTCAGCCGGGGCACAACCCGGCGCATCCTGCGCTTCGCCCAGCCCTACCGGCGCGACATCGCCGTGTTCCTCCTGACCGTCGTGCTCGCCGCCGGCATCGGCGTCGCCACCCCGGTGCTGGCGGGACACGTCGTCAACGCGATCACCACCGGCGGCGCCGACGCCGCGTCGATTGTCATCCGGCTCGCGTTGACCATTGCCGCCCTCGCGGTGGTCGACGCGTTCCTGTCGCTGGCCCAGCGCTGGTATTCCGCCCGGATCGGCGAGGGCATCATCCTCGACCTGCGCACCCGGGTGTATGACCACGTGCAGCGGATGCCGTTGCAGTTCTTCACCCGTACCCAAACCGGGGCATTGGTGAGCCGGCTGAACAACGACGTCACCGGGGCGCAGCGCGCGTTCACCTCCACGCTGTCCGGTGTGGTCAGCAACGTCATCCAGCTCGTGCTGACCGCCGCCGTGATGTTCAGCCTGTCCTGGCAGATCACCCTGCTCTCGCTCGTGATGCTGCCGCTGTTCATCATCCCGGCCCGCCGGGTGGGCAAGAAGCTCGCCGAGATCACCCGCGAGTCCTACAACCTCGACGCCAAGATGAACGCCACCATGACCGAGCGCTTCAACGTTTCCGGCGCACTCCTGGTGAAGCTCTTCGGCCGGCCCGACGCAGAGGCCACTCGCTTCGGCGAACGGGCCCAGCGCGTCCGCGACATCGGCGTGCAACAGGCTATGTACTCGCGGACCTTCTTCGTGGCGATGCTGCTCGTCGCTTCCCTCGCCCAAGCCCTCACCTATGGCCTCGGCGGCTGGCTGGCGGTCACCGGCAGCGTCACCGCCGGCACTGTCGTCACGCTGGCGCTGCTGCTCACCCGTTTGTACGGCCCGCTCACCGCGCTCAGCAACGTCCGGGTCGACGTGATGAGTGCCCTGGTCTCCTTCGACCGGGTGTTCGAGGTGCTGGACCTCAAGCCCGGCATCGAGGAGAAGCCCGACGCGGTCACCATCCCTCCAGGCGCGGGCCGACTCGAGTTTCGCGACGTGCACTTCCGCTATCCCAGCGCCAACGAGGTTTCGCTGGCGACGCTGGAAGACGTTGTTGCCCTGGACCGTACGGAGAACGCCCCCGTGCTGCGCGGCGTCGACTTCACTGTCGAGCCCGGCCAGATGGTGGCCCTCGTCGGCCCGTCCGGCGCCGGTAAGTCGACCACTTCGATGCTCGTGTCCCGGGTCTATGACACCACCGAGGGTGCGGTCCGAGTCGGTGGCGTCGACGTTCGCGACGCCACCCTCGACTCGCTGCGTGACACCATCGGCGTGGTCACCCAGGACTCGCACCTCTTCCACGAGACCATCGCCGAGAACCTGCGCTATGCAAGCCCCGGCGCGACCGAGGACCAGATGTGGGCGGCACTGCGCGGCGCCCAGGTCGCCGACCTCGTCCGCGGTTTGCCGGACGGTCTCGACACGGTCGTCGGTGAACGCGGCTATCGCTTCTCCGGCGGCGAGAAGCAGCGGCTCGCGATCGCCCGCCTGCTGCTCAAGCAACCGTCCATCGTGATCCTCGACGAGGCGACCGCCCACCTCGACAGCGAATCCGAAGCCGCCGTGCAGCGCGCCCTAGCCACCGCCCTCACCGGCCGGACCGCCCTGGTCATCGCCCACCGGCTCTCCACCGTTCGCGAGGCCGACCTGATCCTGGTCCTCGACGACGGTCGCATCGTCGAGCGCGGCAAGCACGCAGACCTCGTGGCAACCGGCGGACTCTATGCCGAGCTCTACCGCACCCAGTTCGCCGACAGTGCCCCGCTCACCCCGGACATCGAGCCGATCGTGGTGCCGGTGCCCACCCCGATCGAGCCCTGACGCCCGTCGCCGCTCTCCAGCCGCGCGTGCCTGCTCCAGGGCCCGGGCGCAGGTCCGCGGACTCGTGCCGACCGTCGCGTCTTTCGGCGCGGCGGTGACGTTGATCAGGTGTGAGAGATGTCAGAACCGAAGATCCGCAGGTTGTGCCGGTGCGTCGTCAGGTCACCGCGATCGTGGGCGGCGCGGTAGTGGTGCTGTGCGCAGGGGCGGCAGCGTGGTCGGCGATGGTGGCGGGCCACACGGTCCACGTCGACGGGACTCAGCTCGGATGGCGTTATTCGCCGATGACCTGGGGACTACTCCTGGCTCTTGTGGGTGCCGGGACTGTCATGACCAGCGGAGGTCCCTGGTCCCGACCCGCTGCCGTCGTGGCGGCGATCCTCGGCTTCCAGGTGAGCGTGCGCGCGTTGGTGATGGCTCGAAGCTGGTTCCACGTGCACGGCACGACCGGCGTCGCACCCGACCAGCTCGCAGCGGTGGTCACCTACGCTGCGCTGGTCGCCGTCCTGGCGACAGCCGCGACCGTCGCCGCGCTGGCCGTGGTGTGGCGCGCACCCGGCGGCTGGAGCAGCGCCGTCCCATCCCGGCCGGGCCTGGCCGCGATGGGCGTGGCCGTGGGATTGCTGCTGCCAGTGGTGTGGAGCGCCGCGCACGACAACCGCATCACGGTATCGGCCGGAATGATCGCGATGTACGCGCTGCCGTGGGGTGCGGGCGTCGCGGCGATGGGCTGGCTGCGGGGCAGAACGGCGATCGCTGCCGGTGCAACCGTCGTGGCCTGCCTCATTTTGTACGCCGTCATCGTGCTCGGCGACCACGCGCTGACCTACCTCACCCCGCCACCTCCGGAGAGCGACTAGACCGGCGGCGAAATGCTTAGCGTTCTGCCGCCTCCCGCAGCTCGGCGAAGGCAACGCCGAGGGTTTCGGCGGTGTAGTGGGCGTTCAAGCCGCTCGGATTGGGCAGGACCCAGACCGGAACACCGGCGAGCTGCTCGGCCTGCAAGCCCATGACCGCCTTCGGCCGGGCGAACGCGGTGCGGTAGGCCGTCACCCCGAGCACCGCCACGAACCGCGGCTGCCACCGGCCGACCAGCGCCGCCAAGATTTCACCACCCGCCACCAGCTCGGCCGCGGACAGCTCGTCGGCGCGCGCGGTCGCCCGGGACACGACGTTGGTGACACCGAGTCCCGCATCCAGCAGCGACCACTGCTCGGAGGGGTGCAACTGTCTCGGCGTGAAGCCTGAGCGGTGCAGCGCCGGCCAGAAGCGGTTGCCGGGGCGGGCGAAGTGTTGCCCGGTCGCCGCCGAGTACAGGCTCGGGTTGATACCGGAGAACAGCACTCGCAGCCCCGGTCCGACGAGATCCGGAATGGTTCGCCCAACCGCGGCCGCGACCTCCGCCGCGGACGGACGCATCGGCACAGTCGCAGGCTGACGCATCGGCACTGACGCGGACGGACGCATCGGCACAGCTGCGGGCGGTCGTGCCGGCGGAAGCGCGGGTGGCGCTGCCGGAGTATCCATGCGTCGACCCTATCCAGCGCGGTGCCAGGTCTCCCACCGCAAGGCGCTCCGGTCAGGCCATCGGCGGCGCGGAGCGCTCAGCCGAAAGTCGCAGGCGGGTGTGACGCAGGTTCCGACGGCGGGCTGAGGCCGATCTTGACGCTCCCGTTCGACCTGCTGCGTGACTCCGGCATCAAGGGTGTCCGCGTGGACGATGCCGAGATCGCGGACGCATTCCGGCTGGTCCTGTCCCAGCTGCGTCTCCTCGCCGAGCCGTCCGGTGCCGCGGCGCTCGCCGGAGCTCTGCAGGTGACAGCCTCGGGCGGCCACCACACGATCGGCGTCCTGCTCACCGGCGGCAACGTCGAATCCGCGCTGGTTGCCGAGCTGCTCACCACCGGCCCCCGACCCGGCATTGTGGCGACGACACCGGCCGGGGCGGCGCAATGAGCAGCGGACCCCGGATGACGGCGACGCCGGAGTGCGTTCCGGCAGCCCGATGGCGGGGCATTGTCGCGGATGGACCGCTGGGGGCACGGGGCGATGGCAGCGTGGTGAGCGCCGCCGACGAGCGCAAACGGGAAGCGTGCGGGCGGGGACCGAGCGGTGTGCAGATCCGCGGCGACGCGACGGAGGAGGCGGGATAGCGGTGGGACAGCGCAGCGCTGGCAGCGGCGGCGGGACGATGATTTTGCTGTCCGATTCGCGGGTGGCTGCCGTACCGGTCCGAGACGAGGGCGAGCCGGTGGCGGATGTGCGGGAGGTGCCGGAACTGCGGGTCGACGGCCGGGCCGCCGATGCTGCAGGCGCCTATGCCCGGTTGCGTGCGGACGTGGTGTCGCGGCTGGTGGACGCGCAGCGCAAACTGCCGGACGGGCTGCGCCTGTTGGTCGTCGAGGGTTACCGTCCGTACGCCGCGCAGCACGCCATCTGGACCGGATATTCCGAGGAGCTGCGCCGACGCCATCCGGCCTGGCCCGCCGAGCGGTTGCTGGTGGAGGCGAGCAAATTCGTGTCCCCGGTCGAGGTGGCACCGCACAGCACCGGTGGTGCGGTCGACCTCACCCTGTGCACGGCTGACGGCGACGAGCTGGATTTGGGTACGCCGATCGACGCCACGCCGGTCGAATGCGAAGACGCCTGCTTCACGGCGGCGCGCAACGTTTCCGCGGCGGCGGCGGAGAATCGCCGGATCCTCATCGATGCGCTGTCGGCGGTGGGCCTGGTGAACTACCCGACCGAATGGTGGCACTGGTCCTACGGTGACCGTTACTGGGCGCTGACGACGGGGGCGTCCTGCGCCCCGTACGGGCCGATGCACTAGGACACGTCTGGCGAATCATGGCGGTTTGCGCCGGGGTAGGGTGCCTCGGTGCTGGACGACGGGGTGGACTGGGCGGCGCTGGCCCGTGGTGACGGCGATCCGGGGCTGCTGATCGAGCCGCTGCGTTCGCCGGTGCCCGAGGTACGGCGGGCGGCGGTCGAGGTGGTGGTCGCCCGGTGTCGGCTGTCGCGGGCGGCGCCTGCTGCGCTCGTACCCATGCTGGAGCCCTTGGTGCGGGATCCGCGCGCCGGCGCCGAAGCGGTGGCGACGCTGCGCCGGTGTGGGCGGGCCTCGGCCCGGTTTGCCGCGTTTTTGGCCGGGGCTGCCGCGGCTGCGCCGGATCCGGGCATGCGACGCCAGGCGGTCGAGACGCTGATGCTGGTCGGCGATCCGCGCTGGGTTGATCCGGTCGTCCGCGAGGGCGCGGAGTTGCTGCCCCATCCGCTCATGCCGGTGCCGTGCACGCCGGACGTGTTCGACGCGGTCCGCCGCGCTCTTCCGCGCAACGGTGTGCTGTGCGAGGTCGTGGCGCGTTGGGGCGCGGCAGCTGCGGAGGCCGCCCCGCAGGTGCTCGGCGTCCTGCCTTACACGCCCGAGGTGGCGACGCGGGCGCTGCTCGCGGTGGGTCACCTCGCCGCGCCGATGGTGCCCGAGCTGCGGCTGGCCGCAGGCCGGCCCGGCGGCCTGCTCGCCGCCACCGCGCTCTTCCGCCTGACGGGGGATCCTGCGCCCGCCCTGCGGGCCTTGCTGACCGCCCGCCCGCCGGCACCGCCCGGCGTGGTCGCGCTGCTCGGTCCGCTGGCTCGCTCGTTGGTGCCGGAGTTCGAGCTGCTCCTGACCTCGGAAGCCGCCGCGACCGCGCCGCAGTGCGCGGCCCAGCTGCTCGCAGCGCAGGTGGTGATCGCGGCGACCGGCGACACGACCGCGGCGCTGCCGACCGTCCGTGCCGTGCTGACGGCTGGTGGGCATCGCGCGTCGATGGCCGTCGCCGTCCTGGCGGACCTTGCCGCATACGGGTACGGCGCGCCCGAGCGGACCGTGGCCCGCGGGCCGGCGGGAGGCGGATGGCGCGGCGAGATCGCCGGATGGAAGCCCGAGCTGCGGTCCTTGCTGAGCGATCCGCTCGCCGGGGTGGGGGCGGCCGGGCTGCTGCGCCGGCTCGGCGAACCGGCCGACGACCTCGTGCCGGTCGCGGTGCGGGCGATCGAAGACGGCCGTCGGACAGCCGCGGCGATCACCCTGCTGGACGAGCTGGGCGCGGCGGCGGAGGCGGCCCGGCTGGCCGACAGCGATGCTCGCCTGAGCACCGGCAGCGCTGACGACGACCTCGTCAGCACCGACGAACTCCAGCGCGACCGGCTCCTCGCCATCGCGACGCGGGAGGAACCAGTCCCCAGCAGCGATTCCAGGCCGGCAGCACGAGGCGGCGGCGTGCGGCGGCGGCCCTAGCGGCGGCCGAGGACTCGGATGTGGCCGGCAGCTTGGATGGCGATCGTTCCGGCCGCACGGCGCACGGTGGGCAGCCGGCGCGGGCGTGGGGCAGCGTGGCCGTCGTAGTGCAGGGCCGCTTCGCGGGTAGCCAGTTCGGCGCCCGCGGCTGCGGGGAACTCGCCGCGGCGGACGAGATCGCGGGCTAGGTCCCAGCCGTCGCGCAGGGAGCCCCGGGTCGGCCGGGCAGCGGCCCAGGTCGCCCATTCGGCATACCAGCGTGGCCCGCATGCGGCGGCCAGGTCGGGCCACTGCCGCGCGACCTCACCGGCTCGCTTGCGCAGCAGGGCGACTCGCGCGACCTCGACCAGCCGGACGTCGAATCCCACGGGTACGGGTGCACCCGAGGTCAAGGCCGCCACGAGGGCCGCCTGGCGGTCGGCGAGCGAGGTCATGTGATCGCCGGGTAGCCGGACGCAGCCGCGATCGCGTCGAGTTCGGCAGTGAGGGCGGCGGCCGGCGGATAGTCGCCGTCGCGTTCCAGCATCAGCGCGGGGGGCCGGTGCCTGCGGCACAGCTCGGCGACCAGGTCGAGGACCTCCGGGGGCACCGCGTCGGTGTGCGTGTCGTGGTAGACGCCGTCGTGGGCTGAGCCACCGGCCACGTGGCAGTAGGCGATGCGGTCCAGGGGCAGGCGGTCGAACAGCGCCGCCGGGTCGGTGCCGCGGTTGCGGGCGTTCGCGTACACGTTGGCGACGTCGAGCAGGAGCAGGGCGTCGGTCTGGTCGAGGATCTCGGTCAGGAAAGCGCCCTCGTCGAGGTCGTCGTCCGGCCAGTCGAACACCGCAGCGATCGGTTCGAGGGCGATCGGGACGTCGAGCTCTGCTTGCGTACGCCGCACGTTGGCGACAACCGCAGCCACGGCCTCCCGACTGCGCGGCACGGGCAGCAGATGCCCCGCCTCCACCCCGCCCGCCCGGACGAACGCGATGTGCTCACTGACCAGCGGTGCACCGAGCTTGCGGGCCACCGTGGCGAGGTGGGCGACCCGGGCGGGCTCGACCGGCTCCGCACCGCCGAGGGACAGCTTCACCCCGTGCGGGATGACGGAGACTCCTCGTTCGCGCAGGTCGGCGAGGCCGTTCGGTAGGTCCGCGTGGGTGTGCACCGATTCGGCGACGACCTCGACGAACCGCAGCCTGGGCAGCCCCGCGACGTAACCGGCGATCTCGGGCCGCCAGCCGATGCCGATGCCGGCCGGGATGCTCACCCGCCGCACCCGCCTCCGCCACCACCGCAGCTGCTGCCGCCGCCGCAGGACGAGGAGGAGCTGCTGCCGCACGACGAGCCGCTGCTGCACGAGCTGGTGCTGCCCGCGGTCGAACCTCCGGAGGCGGCGATCCGCTGCACCTCCGCCTCCGCGGCGAACGCCGGGTCCATCGTGTAGAGGGCGGCGCCGCCGTACAGGGCCACGCCCATCGCTGCACCGGTGGCGCCGTAGGTCGCGTAGGAAGGGGATTGGATGGGGGACAGGTATTCGTGGTTGCGGCGCAGACCGGACATGTCTCGGCGGGCGGTGGCGGTGGCCTGGGGCGCTTTGCGGCCGAGGACGACCGTGACGATGACGGCGGCGATCAGGGCGAGGATGAGGAACCCGACCGACTTGCCGTTGGCGATGCCGGCGACCAGCCGAGCCAGGCCCAGGACGAGCAGGAACAGGCCGGCGAACGCCCACGACCGGGCCGCACGACGACTGGTCGCGCTGACCGCCAGCCCGTTCGTCTCGAGGCCGGTGCGGAGCTGGTCGAGCGCGGAGCGTACCCAGGAATCGGTCAGCACCTGGCGGGCGCGGATGCGTCGACCTGCCGCGTTGTAGACGGCGGTGTCGAGCGGGGTGACGCCGCTGGGCATCGGGCCGCTCTGCTGGAGGGTCTTGTCCGGCGTGCTCGCGATGGCGCCGGCGCCGCGCAGTCCGGCCAGGGAGGCGTAGACGGCAAGCTTGTCGCCGCCGTTCAGGTAGGCGACCTGCTGCGGCCCGAGGGCGTGCAGGTTGGCGTCGCGGGGACCGGAGAACAGCATGCGGCGGTGGATGATGCTGATGATCGTCACCGCGACGAGGGCCACGACGTACCAGATGAGGAAGGTCGGACCGGGGATGCCCCAGGTGTCGCCTTGTGCTGCGAGGGCCATGTGTGACCTCCCGTGTTCGCAGGGTTGCTGAGGCTCATTGTGCAGGCCTGCGCAACATAGCGGTCACGGCCGCCTGACAGCTTCCTCCACGACGTCGAGAACTCGACCTAATTCGCCGGCCGGGCGGCCGGTCGCGAGGTGCAGGACCAGGCCGTCGTACGCCAGCTCGAGGAACTGGGTCAGCACATCCACGGGCACGTCGTCGCGCAGCACCTGGGCGTCGCGCTGGCGCTGGAGCCGGTCCCGGGTTGCGGCGGCGACGGCGGCGGCTCGTTCGGTCCAGCGCTGCGCGAACTCCGGGTCGGTACGCAGCCGTCGCGACACCTCCAGCTGAGTGCCGAGCCACCCCGCGGTGTCGTTGCTGCCGCCCGCGCGGTCCAACAGGTCGCGCATCACCTGGACGAGGCCGTTGCGGGCGACCGTCTCGACCATCGCGGCGGCGTCGTCCTCGGCCACCGCGAGGAAGAGGGAATCCTTGTCCCGAAAGTGGTGGAAGATGGCGCCCCGGGACAGGCCGGTGGCCTCTTCGAGCCGGCGCACGGTGGCGCCTTCGTAGCCGTACCGCGCGAAGCAGCCGCGGGCCGCCGCGAGGATTTCGTGGCGGCGGGCTGCTAGCTGGTCCTGGCTTACCCTGGGCACGAGAGCGATCGTGTCACGGCACTGGACGCCTTGCAATCCGTACGTACGGCTTGGCAGTGCTGGGGGTCCTCCTCCTGATGGTGCGAAAAGAACCGACAGACGGACCCAAGATGGCCCGCGTGGGCTGTTCGGTCCCGTATTCACTCACGTACAGTGCCCGGGTGCCTCTCGTCTTCCTCGCCCTGGACGACACCCTGCTCGACCGCAGCGGTGCGTTCAAACTGTGGGCCAAGGGGTTTCTCGACGAGATCTCGGCGCCACAGGCGGATCTGGAATGGTTACTCTCCGTCGATGCCGATGGGCTCACCTCACGGTGGGACCTCGCCGACCTGATCCGCGACCGCTACCAGCTCAATGTCCCGTCCCTCGATCTGCGTGACGAATTGCACGAGGGTCCGCTGGCGTACGAGCGGCTTGATCCACTCGTCGCGTGCGCCCTGCAGATCGCCGGGGATGCGGGTTGGGTGCCGGTCGTGGTCACCAACGGCCCGCACGAGCAACAAGAGTCGCGGATCAGGCGGACCGGGCTGGACCGCTACATCGCCGATTGGGTGATTTCCGAGCAGGCCGGGGTGAGCAAGCCCAACCCGCGCATCTTCGCGTTGGCCGCCCAACGGGTCCGGATGCGGCTCAGTGGCGCGTGGATCTGCGGCGACAGCCCCGAGGCCGACATCGGGGGCGCGGCCGCGATGGGACTACCCAGCGTGTGGCTGCACCGGGGCCGGGAGTGGATCGACAGCCGGTTCGCGCCGACCCGCGTGGTGGGCAACGTGATCCAGGGCCTATCGGCGATCATGGCTACCGCTAAATAGGTTGCGCGCCCCGGGCGTCCCCCGGGAGAGTGCTCCCGTACGTGCTTCGCAGGTTTCTTCGAGAGAGAAGGGGGTGGACCTCATGGCTGTCGTTGTCCTTCGCCATGCCCAGGTTCAGATTCTTTCTTCCTTCTCTGAGGAGATCCTCCAGTGCGCGAGCACGACTCTTTCGGCCCGGCGACCATGCGCCGAGGCCGCCGCAAGTTTGACGACGACGAACCCGATTTCCTGAAGCGCGGCCGGCTCGAGCCGCGGCTCGCCGAAGACCCCGATCTGCCCGACGTGGGCGACGCCTGGTCGACCTGGGATGGCGCCTTGCACGGCCCGCTGCCCCGCCCCGACTGGGTCCGCACCGAGTCCGGCGCGGTGGACACCGAACTGGGCATGCTCAAGACCGGTAAGGAAGCCGACGTCTTCCTGGTCCGCCGAGCGGTCCCCGCCACCGGCCAGGTCAGCATGATCGCGGCCAAACGCTATCGCGACGGCGACCACCGGCTGTTCCACCGCGACGCCGGCTATCTCGAAGGCCGCCGGGTCCGCCGATCCCGCGAAATGCGCGCGATGACCAACCGGACGGCGTTCGGCAAAGAACTGATCGCCGGGCAGTGGGCGGCTGCCGAGTTCGGCGCGCTGTCCCGGCTCTGGCAGGTGGGCCAGGAGGGCGGCACGATCTCCGTGCCGTACCCGGTCCAGCTCATGGGCACCGAGCTGATGCTGGAGTTCATCGGCAACTGGGAGACCGGCGAAGCGGCGCCGCGCCTGGCCCAGGTGCGGGCGGACCGCGATGTGCTGGAGGATCTGTGGGCGCAGATGGTCGACGCGCTCAGCGTGCTGGCCCGGTCGCAACTCGCCCACGGTGACCTGTCGCCCTACAACACGCTGGTGCACGAGGGCCGGTTGGTGCTCATCGACCTGCCGCAGGTGGTCGACGTGATCGCCAACCCGCAGGGCGGCGAGTTCCTGGCCCGCGACGTGCGCAACGTGGCTGCCTGGTTCACCTCGCGCGGCCTGACGATCGACACCGCCGAGGTGATCGAGCGTCTCTCCTACGAGGCGGGCCTGCTCTGAAAGCGAAGCGCCCCGCCGTCCGGCTCGGACGGCGGGGCGCTTGCTGCGTTCGTACGCTCAGCTGGCGAGCATCTTGCGCAGGACGTACTGGAGGATGCCGCCGTGGCGGTAGTAGTCCGCCTCGCCCGGCGTGTCGATGCGGACGACCGCGTCGAACTCCACGCCGGTGTCGGTGGTGACCTTTACCGTGCGCGGGGTACGGCCCTCGTTGAGCTCGGTGACGCCGGTGAAGGAGAAGGTCTCCGTGCCGGTGAGGCCGAGCGACTCGGCGTTCTGGCGTGGGGGGAACTGCAGCGGCAGCACGCCCATACCGATCAGGTTGGAGCGGTGGATGCGCTCGTAGCTTTCGGCGATGACCGCGCGGACGCCGAGCAGCATCGTGCCCTTGGCTGCCCAGTCACGCGACGAGCCGGAGCCGTACTCCTTGCCGGCCAGGATGACCAGCGGGACGCCGGCTTCCTTGTAGGCCACCGAGGCGTCGTAAATGGTGGTCTGGTCGCCGGTCAGGTGGTTGACCGTGAAGCCGCCCTCGACGCCCGGCACCAGCTGGTTGCGCAGCCGGATGTTGGCGAACGTGCCGCGGATCATGACCTCGTGGTTACCGCGGCGCGAGCCGTACGAGTTGAACTCGTGCTTCGGCACCCCGTTGTCCGCCAGGTACTTGCCGGCGGGGGAGTCGGCCTTGATCGAGCTGGCCGGCGAGATGTGGTCGGTGGTGACCGAGTCGCCGAGCTTCGCCAGCACGCGGCCGCCGGCGATGTCGTTCACCGGGCTCGGGTCGGCGGCCATGCCCTCGAAGTACGGGGGCTTGCGCACGTAGGTCGACTCGTTGGCCCACTCGAAGGTCTTGCCCTCCGGCGTGGGCAGCGACTGCCACTGCTCGTCACCGGCGAACACGTCCTGGTACGCCGCGGAGAAGCCCTCGGCGCCGATCGCCTGCGCGATGACGTCGTCGATCTCCTTGGCGCTCGGCCAGATGTCGGCCAGCAGGACCGGCTTGCCGTCCGAGCCGATGCCCAGCGGCTCGGTGGTGATGTCGATGTCCATCGAGCCGGCCAGCGCGTACGCGACGACCAGCGGCGGGGACGCCAGGTAGTTCATCTTGATGTCGGGGTTGATCCGGCCCTCGAAGTTACGGTTGCCGGACAGCACCGAGACGGCGGTGAGGTCGGCCTCGTTGACCGCGGCGGAGATCGCCTCGGGCAGCGGGCCGGAGTTGCCGATGCAGGTGGTGCAGCCGTACCCGACGAGGTTGAAGCCGATCTTGTCCAGGTACGGCGTGAGGCCGGCGCGGTCGTAGTAGTCCATGACGACCTTGGAACCCGGTGCGAGGGTGGTCTTGACCCACGGCTTGCGGGTCAGCCCACGCTCGACGGCGTTCTTGGCGAGCAGCGCCGCGCCGATCATGACCTGCGGGTTCGAGGTGTTGGTGCAGGACGTGATCGCGGCGATGCCGACGAATCCGTGGTCCAGCTCGAACTCGGTGCCGTCCTCGCCGACCACGCGGGTGGGCTTCGACGGCCGGCCCGTGCTGCCGGCGGCCGCGCTGAACACGTGCGGCTTGTCGGCCTCGTCGGTCACGCCGTTGGCCGGGGCGTCGCTGGCCGGGAACGACTCGGCGCTGGCCTCGTCGGCGTGGCCCTCGACGCCGTTGGAGACGTAGTTGGTGAGCGCGTCGCGGAACATCGGCTTGGCCGAGTGCAGCGGGACGCGGTCCTGCGGGCGCTTCGGGCCGGCTAGCGACGGGACGATCGTCGAGAGGTCCAGCTCCAGGCGCTCGGAGTAGTCCGGCTCGGCGTTCGGGTCGAGCCACATGCCCTGGCGCTTCGCGTACGCCTCGACGAGCTTGACCTGCGCGTCGGTGCGGCCGGTGAGCTTGAGGTACTTGATGGTCTCGTCGTCGATCGGGAAGATCGCGGCGGTCGAGCCGTACTCGGGCGACATGTTGCCGATGGTCGCGCGGTTTGCCAGCGGCACGGCGCTGACGCCGGAGCCGTAGAACTCGACGAACTTGCTGACCACGCCGTGCTCACGGAGCATCTCGGTGATCGTCAGCACCAGGTCGGTGGCGGTGGTGCCGGCCGGCATCTCGCCGACGAGCTTGAAGCCGACGACCCGCGGGATCAGCATGCTGACCGGCTGGCCCAGCATGGCGGCCTCGGCCTCGATGCCGCCGACGCCCCAGCCCAGCACGCCCAGGCCGTTGACCATGGTGGTGTGCGAGTCGGTGCCGACGACCGTGTCCGGGTACGCCTGACCGTTGCGCTCCATGATCGTGCGGGCCAGGTACTCGATGTTGACCTGGTGCACGATGCCGGTGCCCGGCGGGACGACCTTGAACTCGTTGAACGCGGTCTGACCCCAGCGCAGGAACTGGTAGCGCTCGCGGTTGCGCTGGTACTCCAGCTCGACGTTCTTGGCGAAGGCGTCCTCGCGGCCGAACAGGTCGGCGATGACCGAGTGGTCGATGACCAGCTCGGCGGGGGCGAGGGGGTTGACCTTGGTCGGGTCGCCGCCCAGCTCCTTGACGGCCTCGCGCATGGTGGCGAGGTCGACGACGCAGGGGACACCGGTGAAGTCCTGCATCAGCACCCGGGCGGGGGTGAACTGGATCTCCACGCTCGGGTCGGCGGTGGGGTCCCACCCGCCGAGCGCCCGGATGTGGTCGGCGGTGATGTTGGCGCCGTCCTCCGTGCGGAGCAGGTTCTCCAGCAGGATCTTCAGGGAGTAGGGCAGCCGCTCGTGGCCCTCCACCTTGTCGATCGTGAAAATCTCGTAGCTCGCGTCATCGACGCGCAGCTCGCTCTTCGCACCAAAGGTGTCGAGGCTGGCCACGTCATCTCCTTCACACCCAGCGACTGTGAGTAGTCCTCGCCAGTCTGTCCCACCGGTGACGGCCGCCCTTCAGTTAGGGCTACCTAACACAGGGTTCACGTCTTCGGTAAACCGTACGTCCGTCTTGTTATTCCGTGCAACCCGGCCCGGAGGTTTACCGGCAGTGATCATGGGGAACACGGCGTTCCGTGCAGTCTTCCACCGACCTCGACGGTCTCACCGATTTTTTCGACCGGTACGGCTCGGCTTTGACCAGGGGCGATGTCGCCGCGGTGGCCGGCTGCTACGCGCTACCCGGCATGGTCGTCTCCGATTCCTACAGCTTCACGTTCGCCTCGCCCGCGGCGGTCGCCCTGTCCTTCCTCGGCGCCTCCCCGGCGTACCAGGAGCAGCAAATCGTCGCCGCCCACGCGCAACTCCACGACGTGCAATGGCTGACCGACGTGCTGGCGATGGTCGCCGTCGAATGGGAATACCTGGACAGCCTCGGCAACGCCGTGCCTGGTGAGAGCTACCGCTACCTGATCCGCGCCGACGTCGACGGGCCGCGGATCACCACGGTGATCGCCACGCGCTGAAAAACGTCGGTGCCCGATGCCATCATGACCAGGTGACCACGATCGAGATCGCACCGGACGACGCCCGCACCGCGCCGCACCGGCCGCAGTGGCTGGTCGTGCACTACCGGCGCCCCGACGCGGCCTACGACGACCGCGCGCTCTACGCCTGGGGTGACCTCGAAGAGGGCGCGCAGA
Organism: Actinoplanes sp. NPDC051859; assembly: GCF_044452725.1. Classification (NCBI taxonomy): domain Bacteria; kingdom Bacillati; phylum Actinomycetota; class Actinomycetes; order Micromonosporales; family Micromonosporaceae; genus Actinoplanes; species Actinoplanes sp. NPDC051859. The sequence continues at coordinate 585,837 of NZ_JBITBX010000002.1, forward strand.
CCGGCTTCCCGGGCGGGCAGCTCTTCGCGGGCGAGGACGCCTACGGGCGCTTCGCCTGGGTGCGGCTCGCCGAGGGCGCCCGCGACGTCGGCTTCCTGGTCATCGACGCCACCGGCACGAAGGACGTCGCCGAAGACCGGCACGTCGACCCCGCCGTCACCCCGGAAATCTGGCTGATCGCCGGCGACCCCCGGGTGTACGCGAGCGCCGAAGCGGCCGGCTTCACCCCACCGTTCCCGCCCGAGGACCACGCGATCGTCCACTATCGCCGGGCCGACGGCGACTACCGCGGCTGGGGCATCCACGCGTGGGAAGGCACGCCGGAAAAACCGGTATGGCACCGCCCACTCGCGCCCGTGCGGTTCGACGTCTTCGGAGCCGTGTTCCGGGTGGCGACCCGGCCGGACGCGGTGGGGCTGCGGTTCGTGATCCACCGCGACGACCACAAGGACCTGCCCGACGACCAGCGCCTCGACTTTTCCGTGGGGCGGGAGGTGTGGTTGCTGTCGGGGGAGGCTGCGCCCGTACATCCGGATCTGCGGTCTTTGGGTCCGGAGCTGGACCCGGCACGGGCGCTAGCGGTCTTTGTGGACCGGACCACCGTCGCGCTGCCGGCGCGGCTCGCCGAACGGGCCGAACAATTCGCCCTGGTCGCGGGATCTGACGGCGAGTTGCACGCGGGTGGCGAGCGGATCGTGCTGCCGCTGACGCCGCGGCCCGGGGGGCTTTTTCAGGCGCAGAGCCGACAGTTCCCGCACCTGCGGGCCTATCGTGCCTACGCCGTGCCGGAGCTGGGCGATGCGGCGCTCGGTCACCTGCTGCGCGGGCAACTCCTGGTCGTCGGTCGCGATCGCGCCGGGCACATCGCCGTGACCACCGCCGTGCAGGCGCCCGGCGTGTTGGACGACCTCTATGCGGACGCGCAAGCCGCTGAGCTGGGAGTGACCTACCAGGACGGTCACCCCACCCTGGCCGTCTGGGCGCCCACCGCGCGCAGCGTCGCCCTCGAGCTCTCCCGCACGACCGACGAAGAGCCGCACCTGCACCCGATGGACCGTGATCCGGCGACCGGCGTGTGGAGCGTCACTGGTAAACCCAAGTGGACCGGACGCTACTACCGCTACCGCGTCGAGGTGTGGCACCCGGCCGCCCAGCGGATCGTCACGACCAGCGTCACCGACCCCTACGCGGTGTCGCTGTCCGCCGACTCCACCCACAGCCAGATCGTCGACCTCGCCGACCCGGCGCTGCACCCACCCGGCTGGGACACGCAGGAACGGCCGCCGGTGGTCGCGCCCGCCCGAATGCACATCACCGAACTGCACGTCCGCGACTTCTCCATAGCCGACGCGACCGTGCCCGCCGCGCACCGCGGCACCTACCTGGCCTTCACCGACGAGCAGACCGCCGGCATGCGGCACCTCCGCATGCTCGCCGACGCCGGGCTCACCCACGTGCACCTGCTGCCCGCCTTCGACTTCGCCACCGTCCCCGACCGGCGCAGCGATCAGGCCGTGCCCGCCTGCGACCTCGCCTCGTTCCCGCCGGACTCGCCCGAGCAGCAGCATGCCGTCATGGCGGTGGCCGACCGCGACGGCTTCAACTGGGGCTACGACCCGCTGCACTACACGACACCGGAAGGCAGTTACGCCACCGACCCGTGCGGCACCGACCGGATCATCGAATTCCGCCGCATGGTCGCCGCCCTGCACGCCACCGGCCTGCGCGTCGTCATGGACGTCGTCTACAACCACACGATGGCCGACGGCCTCGCCCCGTTCAGCGTCCTCGACCGCGTCGTTCCCGGCTACTACCACCGCCAACTCGACGACGGCACGGTCGCCGAATCCACCTGCTGCTCCAACACCGCGCCCGAACACCTGATGATGGGCAAGCTGGTGATCGACTCGCTGCGTACCTGGGCGCAGCACTACCGGATCGACGGCTTCCGGTTCGACCTGATGGGACACCACCCGCGGGCCAACATCCTCGCGGCCCGCGACGCCCTCGGCCCGGACATTTATCTGTACGGCGAGGGCTGGAACTTCGGCGAGATCGCGTACGACTCCCGGTTCGCCCAGGCCACCCAGGTCAACATGGCCGGCACCGGCATCGGTACCTTCGACGACCGGCTGCGCGACGCCGTCCGCGGCGGCGGCTCCTTCGGCGACGACCCCTCGGTGCGCGGCTTCGCGACCGGCCTCGGGGCAGCCACCCCGCTGTGGCTGCACGATCGGCTCAAGGTCGGCCTGTCCGGAGCGTTGGCTACCTATCGCTTCACAACGCACACTGGCGTCGAGCTGAGCGGAGCACAGATCGACTACAACGGCTCACCCAGCGGTTACACGGCCGCCCCGGGCGAGTGCGTGACCTACGTCGACGCGCACGACAACGAAATTTTTTATGACGCCATGGCCTTCAAACTGCCGGTCGATCTGCCGATGGCCGACCGCGTCCGCATGCAGGTTCTGGCGCTGTCCCTCGTGATCCTCGGCCAAGGCGTCAGCTTCGTGGCGCTGGGGACGGAACGGTTGCGGTCGAAGTCGCTGGACCGCAACTCGTACAACTCGGGGGACTGGTTCAACCAGATCCGCTGGGACGGGGCTGCAGGCAACGGATTCGGCCTGGGCCTCCCGCCAGCCGCAGACAACGAGGACAAGTGGGACTGGTCGCGGCCGTTGTTGGGTGAGTCATCGCTGGTGCCGTCCCCGGCCGAGATGGACCGCTGCGCGGCGCGCTTCGCCGAGCTGCTGCGGATTCACCGCTCGTCGCCGGCGTTCGGGCTGCCCACCGCCGAGGAGGTGCAGCGCCGGCTGACCTTCCCGTTGGGCGGACCCGACGAGACACCCGGTGTGATCGTGATGTGCCTGGACGGGACCGGGCTCGACCCGCGCTGGTCGACAATCGTCACGGTCTTCAACGCCACCGAGTCCTCGGTCGAGTCTGTGGTTCCTTCCTTGGCGGACGTATCGCTGACGTTGCACCCAGAGCTGGTGGGCTCGGCGGATCCGGTGCTCCGAACGGCATCCGCCGACAAAGGCCGGCTGACAGTCCCGGCGCGCTCGGTCGCCGTCTTCGTCGCCGCGCTCGACTAGGCCAGCTTGCCGGTCCTGGCCTGCAGAAACGTAACATGGACGCCGCTGAGATGCTGTTCGCGCTCGGTCAGGAAATTCTTGGTGTGCGGCTGATTCTCGTGGAAGTCGAAGGCGGCGCGGTTTCGGTAGAGCTCGTAAAAGACGCGGACCAACGGCTCGCCCGGCACCGAGTGGACCAGGTACGCAAGGGTGTCCGGCTCTCGGCGCTCGATCTCCGGGGTCGTCTGGGCGACCAGCTGATCGAAGGCTGCGGCTGCTTCGTCGTCGCGGAGCTCGAAGCGCACCACCAGGCTGAAACCCATAGTCATCGCGTCAGCTTGGCATGCCGCCCCTGCGCCAGCCGACGAGGCGGTGGTAGAGATCCTGCGGGATCGGCAGCCGGTTTCCCATGAAGTCGTCGATGGCGGCTTCGAGTTGCGCCCACAGGTAGAGCGCCAGGCTGAGCGGATCCTCGCGAAACTCTTCGGTCAGGGCGATTTTTGCGGGTGCGCACGGCCAGGGCTCGCCGCAGGTGGTGCAGTCCCAGCTTGGTCGTGAGGGTAGATGGTCGGCGTGCGGACTGGCCTCGATCATGACTGGCCGCCGTTTGCTCGGCTCGCCTGACCGGGCGTCAGCAATCCCGCGCGACCGACCTGCGGATAGGCCATCGTCTGCGCGGCCCATGCCGCAGTGGTATCCGTTCCTGCGTAGCGGTTCCGGACCCTGAGAAGTGCTTCGTCTGGGCAGGGCCAGGATAGGCCACACGTGCACCTACTCGCCCGCCAATGCCACCATTGGCGCCGAAATGGATAGTGCATATTGATCTCCTTGATTTCTAAAGGCGACACTCGATTTCATCGAGGAATTTCAGGAGTTCTGGCGACGATAGGCGGTTTCAGCTTCGTCTCGCCACTATCTAGGACGGTATTAGTCGCCCCTGTAAAGAGCGCTGCCGCCGTCCGCGCGAAATTACGTGATGGATGGTCGTCCACCTCCCGTCCCCCTTTGGCGTGTTGCAAATGAATGACATGACGCTACGATCTGAGGGCGGATCCATGAACTGACTGCCGATACGGGTTGCAGTTGGCCCGCGCGCCGCGACTCAAGGAGGACTGGTGGCACCTGGACTGGCAACCCTGACCGGAGGTCAGGGTTCTCGGTCGACGGGTTTTGTGTCTGGATTTGTCCTCAAGCTCGCGCGGGAGTCCGCAGCCTTGACCCAGGAGAACCTTGCTGAGGAGTTGGGCGTCGGCGTTGACGCGCTACAGGGATGGGAATCCGGCCGCCGCCCACTTTCGGCGATCAATGCCGGTCAGTTCCTGACTCTTTGCGCACGGCTTGCCAGACTCGGTGCTCCCGCATCGACCGGTCGGCATCTCCTCGAAGCGATCGAAGCCGACCAAGTTCTGTCCACCGGTGTCGCTGCAGGCGCTCGCTGGGTGGACTCAGTGAGCCATCCGTTGGCGAACAGTGTTCATCGCTGGGCGATCACTAATCTCATTACCTGGCCGGTCGCTGGGGTCATGCCTCAGCATCTCGCTGTTTTCGTGCGAAGGACCGCTCGGCGCGGACCCGTGCCGGCGCAGCCGTGTCTGGGAGCGGAGGAACGGACCCGCTTTTTTGATCATCTGCAAGTCGTGGTTGCGCGCGCGGACAACCGCCGAGAAGCACTATTGCGCCGGCAGGCAGTTTATCTTTTGGGCTTCGACCGGCGACCCGAGATCGCTGACTGGCTTCGATCGGAATGGAGTCGCGCCATTCGTCGACCCGTCGATCCAGGCAATCTCACTGGATTGCTTGAGGCGAGGTCGGCGTCTGTGGCGCTGGCGATCGCGGGGGACTGCGCGCACCTCCAAGATTTCGTGGACCGTGCAACTGGCGACCGCGCCGACGTGGCAAATTTGAACTACTGGGCCTATTGGATCGGTGAGCTGGGCGAGCCCCAGATCAACGACGATTTCATGCTGGACGCCGACACTCGCTCATGGGTCGGCGTTCGGCTTCTGCGCCACCTCGTCAAGCGCCTGCAACCCGAATCGCTTCAGTTGCCGTTGAACATATCCACACTTCACTCTTTGATCGCCTCTCGACCGGCTCTACTGAGCGGACCACCGGAGGTGCGTACAACGTTGACGAAAATCCTGGACGAGCTCACATCTGTCGCGGAGATGAGTCGTACTAGCCTCGATCAAATCGCCGGAATTCGCTACGCCGTGCGTATGGCAGAACGTTAGAAGGGTTAAACCATGACTCAAGACGCTGAAGCTGTCGCCGCGTTCGGATACGAGCTTGGGTTGTTGAAGCGGATCAGGCGTTCCGGCTGGTGGCATGTGGGCGTGCGCGACCCGGAATCGGTGGCTGAGCACACCATGCGAGCTGCCCAGTTGGCAGCCATCATCGCGGCCGAGGAGGGTGCCGATCCCGCGCGGGCGGCGTTCCTCGCGCTGTGGCATGACAGCCAAGAGACGCGGACCGGCGATTTGCCGCACACTGCTGGCGCGTACTTGGTGAAACCCGATCCGCGACAGATCACCATGGATCAGACGGGGAAACTGCCGGACCGGAGCCGGGAGAGCATTCGCGGCGCCGTCGATGAATACGAGGCGCGGCAGACGCTGGAAGCGCTCTGTGCCAAGGATGCGGACAAGCTGGAGATGCTGCTCCAGGCTGTGGAGTACCGCGACCTTGGTGTTCATCGTGTCGAGGCATGGATCGATTCGGCACGACGGGACCTGAAAACTCGGACCGGTCAGCGCATCGCCGAGGTGGCGACCAGCGTCTCACCCCTGGCCTGGCGCGATCGATGACGGGACGCCCGGCGATGATCGCCACGCGGACCTCGGGTTCTGACAGGGGCGATTCTCAGTGGCTTAGCGGCTAAATACTGCTGCCGCGCTGGCTGCCACCCCAAATAGGTGGCCGCCGTGTCGGTGACCGCCATAGCCTCAACGGGTGTCGCCATCCGCGTCTTCTCAGCCGTCTCCCGCCCTGCAGTCGTCTTCTCCAGGTCAGCAGCTCGCTGCGGCGATGCTGCCTCCCCTCCAGGAGCCGCTGCCGGAGCTGCAACCGACTGCACCGGGCGAGGCGCCATCGGGGCTGGCTGTTCTGGTGGAGCGGTGCCTGCGAGCTGACGGCGCACACCCGCCGTCGACCATCCTTTCTCAGCTGCGGGACCGATGGGTCAATGCGGCTGTGGTGGCCGCGTTCGCCCAGCGCGGGTCAGACGGCGAGCTGCTGGCGGCGGGGGTTCTGCGCAGGAAGAGCGACGACGAGCTGCGCTTCATCGGCATGGTCGACCCTGCTGCCCGCGGCCGGGGGATCGGCGGCGCACTGCTCGATCTTGCCCTGGCCGCGGCGCGGGACGCAGCCGCCGATCAATTCGACGCCGCTGATGCGAGCCTCGCTGCGGACGCAGCATCTGGTGTCGGGCTCGCACTGGTGGTCGAGTCCGAGGCGCTGTCGGACGCCGCGGATGGGCTTTTCGTGTCACGTGGGCTTCGGCGGACCTTTGCCGAGGACACCTTGCGCTGTGACACCACCGTCGCCGAACGGCCGGAACTGGCAGACGGTATGGAACTGGTCGAGTGGAGTAACGAGACCGCTGAGCGGTTCTATGCGGTCTACCGCGCGGCCTTTCGGGAGCGGCCCGACTTCGCCGACGAATCGGCGCAGGAATGGATCGAGGACTATGGCGGCCGCTCGGACTTCCGGCCGCAGTGGTCGCTTCTCCTGTCGTTGGCGGGGTTTGGGGACGCCGGGTTCATCGCGGTCACCGCGGACTGGATCGGGGAGGTCGGAGTCGTGCCAACGGCCCGCCGACGCGGTATTGCCGAGCTGTTGGTGCGGGAAACGCTCACCCGGATGGCGGCGGCGGGCACGCCTCACGTTGAGCTCTCGGTCGCCGTCGACAATCCCGGCGCGGCGGCCCTCTATCGTCGGATCGGGTTCGTCGACAGAGGGCGGCAGGCGCGGTACCGGCTGAGGGTCGGGCCGGTTCGTCAACAGGTGCGGTAGGTCAGGCGGTAGGTGCTGGCGAAGGCGCTGTCGGTGGAGTCCATGGTGATGAAGCTGGTGGGGGCGTCGGCTCGGTCGGTGGTGACGCGGAGCTCGGTGTCGATGTCGACCTTGCGGCCCCTGCCGCAGCCGCTGAATGCTGCGCCGCTTCCGGCGAGGTCGGTGACCTGCCACGAATCGTCGAGTCCGCTGGCGAAGGAGTGCACGGTGCTGGTCGGGGCACCTGAATCCTGGAACTGGTAGCGGGCGGAGAGCGCCGCCGTGGCGCCTGGTTCGAGGTGGGCGAAGCCGCGGTAGTCGACGGCGGTGACGGCGTACTGCATGGTGGCGGGGACGTTGAGGCGGATGGTGAGGTTGCAGGCGCGGCGCTGCTCTTTGTTGCGGGCGCCGGCGCCGGCTTGGGCGAGGTAGGCGCTGTAGAGCACGGTGAATGCCGTCTTGTCCGGCGACAGGGCGACCGCCACGGTGTTGTCGCGGCAGCCGCTGCCCTTGACTTTGATCTTCTCGATGGTGACGAGGTCACCGGCGGGGCGGACCGCCGACGCGGGTTGTGGGGTCAGTAGTGAGGTGGAGAGCAGCAGCACGGCGAGCGAACGCTTGATCACCCGGCTAGCTTTCATGATCGGCTCGGGTTTGTCAGGCTCGGGATGCCGAAGCCGGTGCGGCTCGCTGAACTCGCTGGTCTCCCGTGCTGGGATGGGGTGTGGAGTTCGTCTACGAGGCCCGGCAGCCACCGGCGCTCGCTCGGTTCGTCGAGTCGATCTGGTACGCCCGCGGCCAGATCAGCTATCGCCGGGAGCGGATCGCGCCCACCGGCTCCACCGTCGCGGTCGTCGTCTTAGGGGACCCGATTCGGTTGGTGGCCGGCGATGGCCCGGCGTTCGTGGCCCGCGAGGGTTTTCTGCTCGGACCGCATGACCGCCCCGTGCTCAACGAGCCGCTCGGCGAAACCCATTGCTACGGGATTGTCACCACGACGGTCGGCTGCCGGGCCGTTTTGGGCCTTCGGCCTGCTTCCGTACGCGGAAAGGTCGTTGATCTGCTGCAGGCCTGGCCGGCAGCGGCGGCATTGCGGCGCTGCCTGCTGGCGAATGGTTCGCTCGAGGTCGTCGAGCGGGCGCTGGCGCCCGATGCGGCCGGCCCGACGCTGGCCCGGTGCGAGGCGGCCGTGCGGGCGCTCGAAGCTGACCCGCTGCGGCCGATCGCCGGGCTTGCGGCTGAGCTGGGTGTCTCGCACGGGCACCTGGATCGGGAGTTCACCGCGACCGTCGGCCTCAGCCCGCGGCTGGTGTCGCGGATTGTGCGGCTGCGGGCGCTGCTCGCGGAGATCGACGTGTACGCGCCGGTGGACTGGACGGGGCTGGCGGCTGCCTACGGCTGGTTCGACCAGAGCCATTTCATTCGGGACTTCCGGCGGCACACGGGGGTGTCGCCCTCCGCGTATGTGCAGGCGCAGCGGGCCGCATTCAAGCGTGAGCAAGCGGCGCCCGGCTTCGTGCCGGAGGTGGCGGTCGATGTGAAATCTGTCCAAGACGCGGGGCGGTCCACCCGGGAACCCTGAGCCGCGTGACCACCGCTTTCATCGCCTCCGCCAGCATCGACCGCCCGGCCACCGACGTGTGGGCGCGGCTGACCGACTGGCCGGCCGCGACCGCCTGGATGCCCGGCGTGCAGAGCATCCGGGTGGACGGCCAGCGCCTCATCTTCCGCAGCCGGGGCCGGGACCGCGCTGGCCGGGTCGAGACCGTCGAACCCGGCCGTACGGTCATCGTGCATTCGAGTCAGGGCGGTGTGACGGCTGCCTACACCTACACCTGTACGCCCGATGGTGCACGGACCACCGTCACGCTCACCGCTGACTGCCGCGCGGGCGGCATCTGGCGTCCCTTCGGTGGGCTGCTGCGGGCCGCGATTCGCCGGGCGGACGGCGGGCAGGTCAACGCCCTCAAACGGGTGATCGAAGGTGCGGCACAGTAACGCTGGGCGGGGCACATCGGATGCGTAGGCTCAAGCCCGTGGTTGATCGGATACCGAAGATCGTGACGGAGCTGCCGGGTCTGAAGCTCGTACGGCGCGTCACACCGAGCCGTCGACGCCTGGCCGTGGTGGCGGCGACTGACACCGACTGACGTCCCGTGATCGTGGGTGGAACCGCTCAGTAACTCTCAGTGACGCTCGGTGGCGCGGGCTCGGAGGAAGCGGTGTTCGGCGGCGTTGTCGGTGAGGGTGGCGGCGCGTTCGTAGGCCGCCGTGGCCTCCTCGGTGCGGCCGAGGCGGCGAAGCAGGTCGGCGCGCACCGCGTGGAACATGTGGTGGCGGTCGAGGCCCTCGATGGCGTTGACCATCGGTAGGGCGGCGGCCGGGCCGTCGACCTCGGCGAGCGCGACCGCGCGATGCAGCGCGACGATCGGGCTGGGCAGCAGCGCCGCAAGATGGTGGTACAGCGAGAGGATTTGCGGCCAGTCGGTGCTGGCTGCTGTCCCGGCGTCGCTGTGCACGGCGTTGATGGCGGCCTGCAGCTGGTAGGGGCCGGGCTGGTTGCGGCGCAGACACTGCCGGAGCAATTCTTGGCCCTCGTCGATGAGCGTGCGGTTCCAGAGCGTACGGTCCTGGTCGGCGAGGCGGACCAGGTCGCCGGCGGGGTCCGTGCGCGCCGGTCGCCGGGACTCGATCAGCAGCATCAGCGCGAGCAGCCCGAGCACTTCCGGCTCGTCGGGCAGCAATTCCGCGAGCAGGCGGCCGAGCCGCAGAGCCTCCGCGCTGAGGTCGTCGCGGGCGAGGTCGCCGCCGGAACTCGCCGTGTACCCCTCGTTGAAGATCAGGTAGACGACGGCGAGGACTCCGCGTAGGCGCCCGGGAAGGTCGGAGTCGCGGGGCACCCGGTACGGGATGCCGGCGTCGCGGATCTTCCCCTTCGCGCGGACGAGGCGCTGGGCCATGGTCGGCTCGGGTACGAGGAACGCGCGGGCGATCTCGGCGGTGGTCAACCCGCCGAGTAAGCGCAGTGTCAATGCGACACGGGCCGCGGGCGCAAGCGCGGGGTGGCAGCACGTGAAGATCAGGCGGAGCCGGTCGTCACGCACGGGTCCCTCCTGACCAGGGTCGGGCGCGTCCGGGGACGCCTGCAACACCAGCGCTTCTGCATGTCGGTCGGCCCGCGTCGACTCGCGGCGCAACCGGTCGATGGCTCGGTTACGGGCGGTCGTGATGATCCAGCCGGCCGGGCTGGGCGGCAGGGCGTCGACGGGCCAGCGCTGCGCGGCCGTGGCGAACGCGTCCTGGACCGCCTCTTCGGCGATGTCGATGTCGCCGAAGACGCGGACCAGGACTGCGACTGCGCGGCCGTACTCCGTACGGAAGATCCGCTCGAGGTCGCCGCTCATGCGACCGGGCGCACCTCGACCGGAAGGGTGACGGCCCGAGCCAGCTTTGCGCCCCAGGCCAAGGCGGCGTCAAGGTCGGGCGCGTTGATGATCGTGAAACCGCCGAGGTGCTCCTTGCCCTCGGTGAACGGACCATCGGTGAACAGCGCCTCGCCGTCACGGTCGCGGACGACCGTCGCAGTGCTGGCCGGATGCAGACCGACGGAGAAAACCCAGGCGCCGGCGGCCCGCATCTCCTCGTTCAGGGCGTTGAGGTCGGCGATGATCGGGGCGAGAACCTCGGGCGGCGCCTTACCTTCGGGCTGATAGATGCTTAGCAGGTACTGCCTCATGTCACGGGATTCTGTCAGGCGGCCGGGCGGTAGGTCGCGATGAGCACGCCGGTGGTCGTCGGGATGCATTCGACCAGTTCCAGGCGGGCGTACGTGTCGTCGAACAGCTTGATTCCCGTGCCGAGCGTGAGCGGATGGATCGACAGTGTGTAGAAGTCGACCAGGCCGGCACCGGCCAACGTCCGCACCAGCTCGCCGCTGCCCAGCACAACCAGGTCGGTGTCGCGCTTGAGCTCGGCTACCGCGGTGGTCACGTCGCCGTCGAGCAGGGACGAGTTCGCCCAGGGCAGGGGTGCGGTCAGCGTTCGCGAGGCGACATACTTGTGGCTGCGGTTGAGGACCTCGGTGTACGGGTTGCCGTCCGTCTGGTGCGACCAGAAGCCGTAGAACTGCTCGTACGTGCGGCGGCCGAAGAGCATCGCACCGTCCTTACTCATGCCCTTGCCCATCGTCTCGGCCATGACCCGATCCGAGTACGGGCGAGCCCAACCGCCGTGCCGGAAACCGTCCCGCACGTCCTCGTCGGCGCCGCCGGGTGCCTGCATGACCCCGTCGAGCGTGACGTTTTCCACCACCACGAGCTGGCCCATCGCGTTTCTCCTTGCGTGTGGGCCGGCCCAGCGCCAGCCCCTCAGCAGCTACACGAACGACCCATCCCAGATTCGACAGTGCGGGCCAGGATTATTTGTTGTCCGACAGCGACGAGTCCGGCGCGACGAAGGCGAAGGCGGAGAGCAGGTCAGAATGACCCCCTTCCAGGTGGACGGCGATGGGGCCGGGCGGGCAGGTGGCCGAGGCCGTCGATCGTCTTGGCGCCGTCGCAGGAGATCACGGCAGTGGCGATCGCGTCTTCCGCTGAGCTGCCGCTGCTCACCTTGACGGACGACTTTTTTCCTGAGGTCGCCGAGGTGCAGGCGGCGTGCAGGTAGTACTCCTGCCCGGCGACGCCTCCATTACTGATGTCCGACTCTGGGCATACGGTTGGTCCAGGGAAATCTCTTCAAGATTTTTTGTCGCTGGGCCCGGATCTCGCACCTAGGGAGTAGAGGCATCACCGCCTCGCCATTCCCGAGGAGGGCAGCACACGATGGACAAGGACGACGCGATGACGGCGCCGGACTGCCACGACGTGGTCGGCGCCGCTTTGCCGCCACGCACTGAGGCGGTCTCGTGTGACACCACTGGTCCCACCGTCGTCAGTTCCGAGAGCGCAGCGCTTGTCGTGCAGGTGTCGTCGCCGGCGCTCTCGTCGTTGGAAATCGTCACCGCGCAGCGGGTCGGTGGTGAGCTTCAGGTGCCCGACCCGGTCCGCGCGCTGACGGCCCGATGGGCCGTGGAGTTCTCCGGTATGCACCGGATTCAGAAGATCATCGTCGAGTCGCTCGCGCCGGCTCCGACCGTTCAGCAGATGCTGCTGGCCGCCGCGTCCCGGCCGCCTGCGCCGAGAAGCGAGTATCCGGTGCCGATTGCCCAGCCGGACCGCGTCATCAGGAACCTCGCCGGGCCTCCTGTCACGTTGCGGCGGTTCGCCCTTCAGCAGAGCGCCCCGGTGGCGTCGCAGCTGTTGCAGTACGCTTCCGGCGCCGGCCGTGCGCAGCGGCTCGGTTCCGGTATCAACCTCATGAATGCGTCGTGGCGGCCGCTGTTCGCCACCGACGTCCTGCCAGCCGGCTTCTCTCGCAGAGTCGCCGACATCCTGCGCCACGTCCGCGATCGGGTGGCGGCCGCGAACGCCGACACTTTCGAGCGCGAGCTGTATGCCGTGGCGCTGCAGACCCGGCAGACCATCCTCAGTGAACCGGACAGCCGTCCGCAGGTAGCGCACTTCACCCGGGTGTGGCTCGGTGTCCGCGCAGCGACGAGGCACGTCCTGGAGGCGGTCGTCGAGGCACTACTCGAGGACGACTGGCACGAGATCGCACTGTCCGACGACGAGCTGCGCCGGCACCTGCGCCAGCGGGCGCGCAACCACCACGAGGTGCTGCGACCTCTTACCGACCGGCAACTCAACAAGCAGAAAGTCGTGTCGCTGTCCACGCCTACCGGCACGGCCGACACGACCTACGAGCAGGTCGTCGCGGACCCGGGCACGGTGGAGGACGAGGTGTTGCTGCGCCTCGGCTGCTGGAATGACGACCGGTTGAACCGCCTGTTCGGCAAACTCGACCCGGCGGGCGTGGCCATCACCACCGCGTACGCCCAGAACGCCGGCACGTGGGAACAAGCTGCCGTCGCCGCCGGCTACCCGCCCCATAGCGGCGAGGCCGTACGCCGCCGCCTCAAGAATCTGCGCAACGAAGAGCGGCGGCGCGGCGGGCTCATCCTGCCTGCCAACGACGGCCGGTGGACACGATGACCCGGACCCGGGAGCGGTTGACCTGGCTGTGCGCGCTGATCGCCGCCGCCGGTCTGCCCGCCACCGTGGCGGTCGCGGTCACCGGCACCACCGGCGCTGCGGCGGCCGGCGTCACCGCGGTCGGCGGTATCACCGTCGCCGCGCTAGCCGCCGCCCGGTCCCTACTCGGCCACGATCCCACCGATGCGGAAACGCTCGAGGGGGTCCCCGGCCGGCGTTCCGACCTCGACTCCCGTCAGGGGCAACAGCCTCCGGCCGCACCCCCGCCAGACAAGTCGAGGCATACCGGCACAAGGTAGATGGTCGCTGCGCGAGCTTCTTCCGTCACCTGGCGGAGTGCACCCGGTGACGGAAGAAGCGGTCTCGCTTTACTCGGGTAGGCGGGGTCCGGCTTCACGCTGGGCGACCAGCCAGGCCTCGACGTCGGCGGACGAGCGGGGCAGGCCCGCGGACATGTTGCGGCAGCCATCGGCGGTGACGAGGACGTCGTCCTCGATGCGGACGCCGACGCCGCGGAGCTCCTCGGGGACCAGGTCGTCCTCGGGCTGGAAGTAGAGGCCCGGCTCGACGGTGAGGACGTAGCCCTCCTGCAGCGGGCCGTCGCGGTAGGTCTCTTTGCGGGCAGCCTGGCAGTCGTGGACGTCGATGCCGAGCATGTGGCCGAAGCCGTGCAGGGTCCAGCGGCGGTAGACGGTGGAGCGCTCGGACATGGCCTCGTCGACGCTGACCGGGAGGAGGCCCAGGTCGGCGAGGCCTTCGGCGAGGACGCGCATGCAGGTCAGGTGGACGTCGTGGAACTTCACGCCGGGGCGGATGGCGTCCATGCCGGCCTGCTGGGAGGCGTGCACGATGTCGTAGACCTGCCGCTGCAGCGGGGTGAAGCTGCCGGATACCGGGACCGTGCGGGTCACGTCGGCGGTGTAGAACGAGCGGGCTTCGACGCCCATGTCCATGAGCAGCAGGTCGCCGGGCGTGGTGACGCCGGTGTTGCGGATCCAGTGCAGGATCGTTGCGTGCGCGCCGGCGCCGACGATGCTGCTGTAGCCGACGTCGTTGCCTTCGGTGCGGGCCCGGAGCGCGAAGACGCCCTCCAGCAGGCGTTCCTTGACGGCGCGGTCGGCGGGCAGGATGCGGGCGACGTCCTCGAAGCCGCGGACGGTGGCGTCGATCGCCTCCTGGAGCTGGGCGATCTCCCACTCGTCCTTGACCAGCTTGAGCTCGGAGATGACGCTCGCCAGCGCGCGGTCACGCCGCACGGACGGATCCGGGTCGTATGCCAGGACGGCCCGGTCGACCGCTGCGTCGAGCCCGCGCAGGACGCGGGTGCGGGCCGGGGCGCTGTCGGCGAGCGCCCGGCCCAGCTCGGTGTAGGACTTGGTCTCGATGCCCAGCTCGGTCGACTTCTCGCTGAGGGTGTGCCGGCGGCCGACCCACAGCTCGCCGTTGCGGCTGCGGAAGAAGGCGTCGGTGGCCTTCGAGTTTCGGTCGTGGGTGTAGAGCACCGCGTCGTGGCCGGAGCCGGACGGGCGCAGGACCAGCACGCCGTCCGGGTCGCTGTCGCCGGTGAGGTAGACGAAGTCGCTGCCGGGGCGGAACGGGTAGTCGGTGTCGTTGGCGCGCACCTTCTCGTTGCCGGTCGGGATGATCAGAGTCTCGCCGGGGAAGGCGTCGGAGAGGGCGGCGCGCCGCTTGGCGTAGTGGGGCGTTTCGGCCCGAGGCGTGACGTCGAGCGAGTCCTCGCGCCAGCCGCTGCGCATGAACTCGAGGAATGCTTCGGGGAAGTCAGGGTCGTGTGACTCGGTCTTCGCCGTCGTGTTCTCGCCTTGTCCGGCCATGGTTGGCTCCCCTTCTCCCGCGCGGTGCCTCTGACGTTACCGCCTCACCGCGACCGGATTTACGGCCGGACTCCCGCTGTGGACAACCGCCGGACGCGTCAGCTGCGCAGGGTCAGGCAGGCCACTCGCGCACCTGCGGTGCCGGCCTGCCCGGCATCGGTACGGGTGAGCTGCGCATGCAGGATCAACGACCGCGGCGGGCGGATCGGATCGAACGACCACGGCTGCTGCGACGCGACCGTAGCGGCCCCCCGGGGATCGGTGGTGAAGTCGAGCCACACCTCGTTGCGCGGGTTGGCGTACGCGGGGTCGGTCGACGGCTGCGAGGGGGCGACCTGGTGCTGGTAGTGCGGGCCGGCGTCGTCGGGCACCGAGGTGCAGGTCTTGGTGTGCAGGTGTGCCCCGTACGCCCGGCGGCTCGCCAGCCCGGTGACTGCCAGCCGTACGCGTACCCCCTGGGCGGTTGTCGAGACGCTGACCTGGGCGGTTGCGCCGGCCGGGACCACCGCGGTGTCGTAGGTGATCGCCTGGGTGCCCTGGGGCTGGAAGATGCCCGAGGCCGTGCCGACGGTGAGGGGCGCCTGTTCCGATTGGGCCTGCATGGGCTGGCCGGAGTGGGGGGCGTCCGGGTCGGGGATGCCGCTGGAGACGATCCAGGGGGTGCCGGCCGGCGGCGGGGACACGGGCGTGGTGGGGAAGCTGCTGCTGCCTGGTGCCGAACATCCGGCGAGCGCGGCCAGGGCGACGGTCAGGAACGGCAGAGTGCGACGCATGCTGCGAAGTATGCCAAAACGCAGCAAATCGGGCGAGTATCCGGAGGTGCTAGCTTTCTGGCGAGGCGGGCGGAAGGCTGACAAGGCAGACGGCTGTGCGGCAACGAGCGGCGCAGCGACGGGAGGGACCGGAATGGGTTACGCGGTGGTGCTCGGGGAGGCACTCGTGGATCTCCTGGAGACCGAGCGCGACGGCGAGCTGATCTACCGGCAGGCGATCGGCGGCGCACCCCTCAACGTTGCTGTCGGCGCCACCCGGCTCGGCGGCGACGTGCGCTACATCGGCTCGCTCGGCAACGACACCCTCGGCGACCGGATTGCGGCCTTCCTGCGACAGAGCGGGGTCGGCACGGCGACGACCACCCGCGTGCCCGTGCCCACCACGCTGGCCGTCACCACGTTCGAGGGCGCCGAACCGACCTTCCAGTTCTACGGCGAGCCCCCGTCCTACGCGCTCGTGCGGCCCGACGACGTCGACGAGGCCACGGTGGCGGGCGCCGACGTGCTCTACGCCGGGTCGATCGCGCTGATGCGCGAACCCTTCCAGACCGCGGCGCGCAAGGCCTGGTCGGTGGCCGGGCCGCTGAAGGTCTTCGATCCCAACGTACGCCCGAAGCTGCTGCCCGACGCCGCAGCGGTCGCCACCCTGCGCGCGTTGGTCGAGGACTTCTTCTCGACCGCTGACCTGGTCAAACTCAGCTCCGCCGACGCCGGCGTCCTCTGGGACGGCGCGACCCCGGCCGCGGCCGCCGACCGGATCCTCGGCCTCGGCGCCCGCGCGGTCGTCGTCACCTGCGGCGCGGAGGGCGCGCACGTGGCGACGGCGGACGGCGCGGTCATGCTGCCCGCCCCGAAGGTTGCCGCGGTCGACGCAACCGGCGCCGGCGACTCCGTCATGGGCGCACTCGTCCGCCGCCTACTCGCCGCCGGCCGCCCCGCCGACCTGGCCGGCTGGCAGCAGTACGTGACCTTCGCGCTCGCCGTCGCCGGCCTGGTCTGCGAACGACGCGGCGGCGCGGTAGCCATGCCCACCCAGGAGGAGCTCACCGCCCGCTGGGGTGCGCTGATCTGAGCGCGGTCAGGCCTCGCCCAACGCCTTGGCGATGAATCGCTGCCGGTCCAACAGGACACGTTCGACCCGTACGTCGGCGACCAGATCTTCGCCGTCGCGGACCACCACGTCGAAGTACAGCGTGCGCCCGTCCACTTTCGACAGGGTGGCCAGGGCGGTGACCTGGTGTCCGACCGGAGTCGGCGCCCGGTGCTCCACCTCGGCCCGGGTGCCCACCGTCGTGACCCCGCCCGGCAGCTGTCGGGCGGTCGCCGCCACCGTGGCAGCCTCGGCGAGCGCGAGGACCCGGGGGGTGGCGAGCACCGGCACGTCGCCGGAGCCGAGGGACTGGGCGGTGTCGGCGTCGGTGACGGTCAACTCGACCCGGGCGCTGAGACCGGGGGTGAACTCCGGAAGCTCCATGCCCTTCAGCTTAGAACCTGCCGAGCGCCGCGGCGGACGACGCATCCTCAGCTGTCGGTCGCCGACCGTTCCAGGCCCGTGTCCGTCGTCGTGGCCGTGACGGCGGCGGCTGCGGCGATGGAGTCGCCGGCGGCGAGCGGTGCCGGACCGCGGGCTGCCCGCGCCCGGAGGGTCAGTTGCTCGGCGAGCCACCAGGCTTCGGCCAGGTCGCGGTCCTCGGCGACGCCGGACCGACCGCCCGCGGTATCCGCGTAGACGGTCGCCAGCCCGAGCCGCCGCTGCACCGGACCCTGGACGACCCGGACGCTCTGCAGGCGGGCGTACGGCACCAGGGTCATCTCGCGGGTGAGCAGGCCTGAGCGGGCCACGAAGACCTCGGACGTCAGGCCAATGCCGAGGTAGCGCAGCCCGAACGGGTGCAGCCAGCGCGCCCGCGGCGGGGGCGGCAGGGTGGACAGGGTGGCGAGGTCGACGCCGGGCAGCGCCTGGAAGACCAGCCACCGGCCGGTTTCGAAGTCGCCGACCGGCAGCAGGCGGTCGGAGCTCTTCGCGTCGCCGGCTTGCGGGCCGGCGTACCCGGCGATGTCGAGCCGCAGATGCAACCAGCGCTTCGCCCGCCACAGCAGCGGCCAGGTCACGCCGATGGTCTGGACCCGGTGCAAGGGCACGATCTGGTTGCGGGTCTCCACCAAGCCGAACTGGACCGAAAGTCGGTCGGCCGGATCGCGTGACAACCGGAAATTCCAGTCCTGGAGCACCCGGCGGATCGGCTGGAGGACCACACCGGCCATCGCGGTCATCGTGCTCGCGATGCCGATGAAGGTCCACGTGCCCTCGAGCACGAACTGCATGATCACGAAAGCGACGCCGACCGGCAGGAAGAACGCCTGCGGCGTCAGGAGCTGACTGAGCAGGAGATCCTTATTGGCGACGCGGAAGAGCGGCCGTTCGGCGGGTGCCTCGGTTGCCGGCCCGGCCACCGCTCCCGGCGCGGGGCCGGCAAGGGCGAGCAGGCGTTCACGGAGCGCGGTCGCCTCCCGAACCGTCAGGTAGGCCAGCGGAGCCTCCGTCTTGCCGCCGCCGACCACTTCGAGGCGCAGTTCGGCCAGGCCGGTGAGCTGGGCCAGGAGCGGGCGGCGCACCTCGACGGCCTGCAACCGGTCCAGCGGGATGGCCCGGTTGCGGCGCCACAGCAGGCCATCCTGGATGCGCAACTCGCGGGCAACGACGTGGTAGCCGGTGTTCAGCCAGCCGATCACCGAGAACACCACAGCCCCGACGGCGAGCACGGCCACGACCAGGGCAAACGTCTCCAGACCCACCTGCGACAAGGTCTGCCAGCTCAGCGCGGCCACGATGACCGCGAGGGACTTCGCCCCGTGCAGCAGCGGACTGAGCGGGTGCAGGCGCCTGCGCGGCTCATCCCCGCCTCCCTGCGCGACCTCTCCGCCTCCTGGGGGTGTGACTTCCGCGGGGGCTGGTTGCGGGGCCGAGTGTGGGCGCGGGGCGTCGGGGGTGGTCACAAGCCCTCGGCCCGGTCTTCGCCGAGCGCGGTCAGCCGGTCGCGCAGCCGGGCTGCCTCCTCCGGGGGCAGTCCCGGAACCTTGGCGTCGCTCGCCGCCGAGGCGGTGTGCAACTGGACCGTGGACAGGCCGAACGCCCCTTCGAGCGGCCCGGCCGTGACGTCGACGAACTGCATGCGGGCGTACGGAACGATGGAGAGCCGGCGGACCACCAGGCCGTGCCGGACCAGCAGGTCGTTGTCGCGCTCGGCATAACCCCAGGCGCGGACGGCGCGGACGGCGACGAACGAGCGCCAGACCGCCAGCACCAGGACCGCTGCCATGGCCGTGGGCCACGTCCAATGTCCGGTGAGCACCCAGGCGATGCCGAACCCGGCCAGCAGGACGACGATCCAGGAGTAGAGGCCGATGAGTTCCACTGTGACCAGCTTCGGCGAGACCGGACGCCACTCGACCGTGTCCGGCCAGGGCTCCAGCGCGTCAACCTGGCCGGGCGCGGTGCCAACAGGGTCCGTACGGGGTGCGCTCGGCTCGGTCACGTCTGAAAGCCTAGGCGGTGGGGCGGAACTCGGTCACCTCGCGCAGAAAGCGCCGGGCATCCAGAAAATCGCCGAGGGTCTGCCGGTGCTCGGCGCAGGCGAGCCAGGTCTTGCGGTATTCCGGGGTATGCAACTTGGGGTTGTTCCAGCGCAGCTCCCACTCGGCGCCCGCGCGGCAACCCTTAGCGGAACATTGGGGGGCTAGCTCCTCAACCACACCCGAAGCCTAGCGACTGCGGGAGGGGAGTTCGGGAGGGGAGTTCGGGAGGGGAGTTAGAGCGCCGGGCGACCACGGGGGAAGTCGCCCGGCGACGCGGTGAATGTTACACCGGTCATCCCGGCTGCCGTCTACCCGCTGGGCGTGCCCGTCCGTGCGTATCGCGCAGAAAGATCGACAGGTCCGTACCCTTGCGGTCGGCGCGTAATGCGGCTCCGGCGGACCGGTTCGCCGCTGGTCGTGTAAGTCTTGAACGTCGGCGTCCGTGCCGACGCCGTCCGCGAAGTGCGAAACGTTGTTGGAGGACCGGTGGCCGACCCGACCACGCCCGAGGGCACGACCAGCGCGGCCCAGGCGGCGAACCCGGTGCCACCCGCGCAGGACGCCACCCAGCTCGAACGCGCCATGTTCGAGGTCAAACGGGTCATCGTCGGGCAGGACCGGATGGTCGAACGGATGTTCGTCGCGCTGCTCGCCCGGGGACATTGCCTGCTCGAAGGCGTGCCCGGCGTGGCCAAGACCCTCGCGGTGGAGACGCTGGCCCGGGTGGTCGGCGGCTCCTTCTCCCGGGTGCAGTTCACCCCCGACCTGGTGCCCGCCGACATCGTCGGCACCCGGATCTACCGGCAGTCCAGCGAGAAGTTCGACGTCGAGCTCGGCCCGGTGTTCGTCAACTTCCTGCTCGCCGACGAGATCAACCGGGCCCCGGCCAAGGTGCAGTCGGCGCTGCTCGAGGTCATGGCCGAGCATCAGGTGTCGATCGGCGGCGAGAGCCACCGGGTGCCCGACCCGTTCCTGGTGATGGCTACGCAGAACCCCATCGAGCAGGAGGGCGTCTACCCGCTGCCGGAAGCCCAGCGGGACCGCTTCCTCATGAAGATCGTCGTGGGCTACCCGACGGACGCCGAAGAACGCGAGATCGTCTACCGGATGGGCGTTAGCGCACCCGAACCCAAACAGATCTTCAGCGCCGACGACCTGCTCGGACTGCAGCGCCGCGCCGACCAGGTCTTCGTGCACAACGCGCTGGTCGACTACACCGTACGGCTGGTGTTAGCCACCCGGGCGCCGGCGCAGCACGGGATGCCCGACGTCGCCCAGCTGATTCAGTACGGTGCCAGCCCGCGCGCTTCGCTGGGCATCGTGCGCGCCACCCGGGCGTTGGCACTGTTGCGCGGCCGTGACTACGCCCTGCCGCAGGACGTGCAGGACATCGCGCCGGACATTCTGCGGCACCGGCTGGTGCTGAGCTACGACGCGTTGGCTGACGACATCCCGGCGGACCACATCGTCGCCCGGATCATGTCGTGCGTGCCGGCGCCATCGGTTGCATCCCGCCAGGATGCGGGCGGGACCAGCCACCATCCCGCCTCCGGCATCCCGGTCCCGGCGAGTGGCGGCCCAGCCTATGGCGGCGGCCCGGCTTACGGCAGCGGCGGCCAGGCGTATGGCGGCGGCCCGGCCTACGGCGGTGCGCCCGGTGGCAACCCCGCATTCGGCGCAGTGCCGGGCGGCCCGGCCTACGGCGGCGTGCCCAGCGGCAACCCAGCTCTCGGCGCGGTGCCAGGTGGCGCGGCCTTCGGCGGTGCAGCCGGCGGCACCCCGGGCGGTGCCTTCGGCGGCGCGCCGGCGCCGGGTACCGCCGCGTTCGGCGGGCCAGCCTTTGGCGCGCAGCAGCCGCAGAGCGCTCCGTCAGCAGCGCCGCAGAACGGGCCGCAGAGCGCTTCACCAACAGCGTCGCAGAACGCGCCGCAGAGTGCCCCACCAGCAGCGTCGCAGGAGCAGGTGCAGGACCCGAAGGGCTCGAGGGATCCGAAGGATCCGCACCACCCGACGCAGTCGTGGCCGGGCCAGCAGTGACGGTCCGCTGGTGACGACTGCCGACCTTCCGCCGCCGGTCGCCGGCTCCGGCACGGCCCGGGCCGAGGCCGTTCTGTCTCGGCTGCAGCTGCTGGTCACCCGCAAGCTCGATGGACTTCTGCAGGGCGACTACGCGGGCCTGCTGCCCGGTCCCGGCAGCGAGGCCGGGGAGAGCCGCGAATACCGTCCCGGCGACGATGTGCGCCGGATGGACTGGCCGGTCACTGCCCGGACCACGCTGCCGCACGTCCGGCGTACGGTCGCCGACCGCGAGCTGGAGACGTGGATGGCGCTGGACCTGTCGGCGAGTCTGGACTTCGGCACCGCCCGCTGCCTCAAACGTGACCTGGTGCTGGCGGCGGCGACCGCGATGGCGCACCTGACCGTGCGGGGCGGTAACCGGATCGGAGCGGTCGTGGGCACCGGCGCCGGGCAGGTGGCCGAGGAACGCCGGGGTGGGTTCCCGTGGCGGCGCAAGAAATCCGAGCCGGTGGTGCCGGCGGCGGCTCCGATCGTGCGGATGCCGGCTCGCCCGGGGCGCAAGGAGGCGCAGGGGCTGTTGCGGGCGATCGCGCGTACGGAAATCAAGCCGGGACGCACCGATCTGGGTGAGCTGATCGACCTGCTGAACCGGCCGCCGCGCCGGCGGGGTGTGGCCGTGGTGGTGTCCGACTTCCTGGCGCCGGTGGATGGCTGGTCGCGGCCGGTGCGTAAGCTCGCCGTCCGCCACGACGTGCTGGCGATCGAGGTGGTCGACCCGCGCGAGCTGGAGCTGCCGGACGTCGGTGTGCTGACGCTCGCCGACCCGGAGACCGGCGCGCTGCACGAGGTGCAGACCGGCGACCCCGCATTGCGCGCCCGGTACGCCGAGGCGGCCGGGCAGCAGCGCGGCGACATCGCCCGGGCGTTGCGGGCGGCGGGGGCGGCCCACTTGAGACTGCGTACCGATTCCGACTGGTTGCTGGACATGGTTCGCTTCGTGGCGGCCCAACGACACGCTCGTACCCGGGGGACCACCCGATGATCCGTTTCTTGCAGCCGTGGTGGCTGCTGGCCGTGCTGCCCGTCCTCGCGGTGGTCGGTGTCTACGTGTGGCGGCAGTTCCGCAAGCGCCACTACGCGATGAAGTTCACCAACGTGGACCTGTTGCGGACGCTGGCGCCGAAGGGCCTGGGCTGGCGCCGGCATGTGGCCGCCGGGGCGTCGTTGCTGAGCCTGTTCCTGCTGGCCCTGGCGATGGCCCGGCCTTCGGTGGACCGGGAGGAGCCGCTGGAACGGGCCACGGTCATGCTGGCGATCGACGTGTCGCTGTCGATGGAGGCTGACGACGTCGCGCCGAACCGGATCGAGGCGGCGCAGGAGGCGGCGAAGGCGTTCGTGCAGGAGCTGCCGCCGACGTACAACCTGGGTCTGGTGTCGTTTGCCAAGGCCGCGAATGTGCTGGTGTCGCCGACGAAAGACCGGGCGGCGGTGATCGCGGGCATCGACGGGCTGACGTTGGCGGAGGCGACGGCGACGGGTGAGGCGGTGTTCACCTCGCTGGAGGCGATCCGGTCGGTGCCGGCGGACGGGGCGGACGGGGTGCCGCCGGCGCGGATCGTGCTGCTCTCCGACGGGTACCGCACGTCGGGTCGGTCGGTGGAGGATGCGGCGACCGCGGCGTCGGCGGCGAACGTACCGGTGTCGACGATTGCGTTCGGCACCGACACCGGCATCGTCGACATTCGGGGCGTGCTCCAGCGCGTACCCGTGGATCGGTTGTCGTTGCAGCAGCTGGCGGAGAAGACGAAGGGCTATTTCTACGAGGCCGCGTCGGTCAGTGAGCTGAAGCAGGTCTACGAGGACATGGGCAGCTCGATCGGGCACCGGGTGCAGCCGGAGGAAGTCACCCAGTGGTACGCCGGTGTCGCACTGCTGCTCGGTCTCGCGGCGGCCCTGCTGAGCTTGCTGTGGACGTCTCGCCTGCCGTGATCGCCAGGTAGGCTGGCGGGCGGTGCGCCGGGAAGTCTGGTCGGCAATGACTCGACCGACCCCGGAAAACGGAGCGCCGCATGAATTCTGTCCTGTTCGGCCGTGGTACCTGGCCGGAGGCGCGCCGGATCGCGGACGTGCTGCGCAAGGAGACGATCGGCGGGGCGCTGCTACTCGCCGGGGCGCTGATTGCCCTCGTTTGGGCGAATTCGCCGTGGTCGGACGGCTATCACGCGCTGCTCGGCTACCGGATCGGCCCGGCCGCTCTGCATCTCGACCTTCCGTTGGCGACCTGGGCGGCGGACGGCCTGCTGGCGATCTTCTTCTTCGTCGCCGGTCTGGAGCTCAAGCGGGAGTTCGTCGCCGGCGACCTGCGTGACCCGCGTCGAGCGGCGGTGCCGGTGGTGGCCGCGGCCGGCGGCGTCATCGTGCCTGCGCTCTGCTACACCGTGGTGAATCTCGGCGGGGCGTTGCGCGGCTGGGCGATTCCGACCGCGACCGACATCGCCTTCGCGTTGGCCGTGCTGGCGGTCATCGGCCGTTACCTGCCCACGGCACTGCGCACGTTTCTGCTCACGCTCGCGGTGGTCGACGACCTGTTCGCGATCGTGATCATCGCCGTCTTCTACACCGCGGGTCTGTCGGTGCTGCCGCTGCTCGGCGCGTTGGTGCCGCTGGGACTCTTCACGCTGCTGGTGCAGCGACGCGTCCGGTCGTGGTGGCTGCTGTTGCCACTGGCCTTCGCCGCGTGGGCGCTGGTGCACGCGTCCGGGGTGCATGCCACGGTTGCCGGTGTGCTGCTGGGGTTCGCGGTGCCGGTGCTGCGCCGGGACGGTGACGCCGGGCCGGGCTTGGCCGAGCATTTCGAGCACCGGTTCCGGCCGTTGTCCGCCGGGTTTGCGGTGCCGGTCTTCGCCCTGATGTCGGCCGGGGTGACGATCGGCGGGCTCGATGGTCTCGGCGCGGCACTGAGTGACCCGGTCGCGATCGGCGTCGTGCTGGGCCTGGTCGTGGGTAAGCCGATCGGCATCACGTTGGCGACGTGGCTGACGGCCCGGTTCACCCGGGCGAAGATCGACGCTGGGCTCGCCTGGGTGGATGTCCTCGGCCTGTCCGTCCTGGGCGGGATCGGTTTCACGGTGTCCCTGCTGATCGGCGAGCTGGCCTTCGGAGCCGGTTCGGACCGGGATGGGCACGTGAAGGTGGCGGTGCTGGCGGGATCGCTCGCCGCGGCGGTGCTGGCGACCGCGCTGCTGCGTTTCCGGAACCGGACCTACCGGCGGCTGCACGAGCAGGAGCAGGTGGACGCGGACGGTGACGGAGTGCCGGACGTGTACCAGCGCTGAAGTGCTTTACTTCGGCCAGCGGCACGCATAGATTGCCATCTATAGCTGTAGGTGCCGATCCGGGGAGACCGTATGCCCGACAACGTTGTCACCGGGTTGTCGCGTCGGTCCGTCCTGACCGCCGGGGCAGTGAGCCTGTCCGTGCCCGCCGTCGCCGCGGGCGTCGCTCTCGCCGGGCAGCCCGCCGATGCCGCCGCGGGCGTGACCCGCCAGATCACCGTCTACGCCGAGGCGCTGCCCGGCGGGCTGTACGGCTACGGGCTGGCGCCAGGGCAGGCGACCATACCCGGGCCGGTGTTGGAGATGTGGGAGGGCGACACCCTCGAGGTGACCCTGGTGAACCGCACCGACAAACGCCTGTCCATCCACCCGCACGGCGTCGACTACAGCACCGACTCCGACGGCAGCCCGCTCAACGCGTCGTTCAACGCCCCGGGCGAGACTCGCACCTACGTGTGGCGCTCCCGCGAGATGACCGCCGCCGAGGGCCGTCGCTTCCTGCCCGGCAGCGCCGGCTACTGGCACTACCACGACCATGCGATGGGTACGGACCACGGCACCGGCGGCCTCGCCAAAGGCCTGTACGGCGCGCTGATCGTCCGCCGGCGCGGCGACCTCCTGCCCGAGAAGCAGTTCACCGTCGTGTTCAACGACATGATGATCAACAATCGGACCGCGCCCGCGACACCGATGTTCGAGGCGAACCTCGGCCAACGGGTCGAGTGGATCGCCATCGGCCACGGCGGCACGTTCCACACCTTCCACCTGCACGCCCACCGGTGGGCCGACAACCGGACCGGTTTGCTCGAAGGTCCCGCCGACCCCAGTGCAGTCATCGACACGAAGGACCTCAACCCGGGCGGCTCGTTCGGCTTCCAGGTGGTGGCCGGGCTGGGTGTCGGCCCAGGCGTCTGGATGTACCACTGCCACGTCCAGTTCCACTCCGACGGCGGCATGGCGGGCCTGTTCCTGGTTCGCGAGGCGGACGGCAGCATGCCGCCCGGCGCACAGGACGCCATCCATCGCTTCCACGGACACGCCCACAGAACGCATCACTGAAGGGTGCTGGGATGAGACATCGGATCGGCCTCGTTGCGGCCGCCATCGCCGCGCTGCTGGTGAGTTCGGCCCCGGTCGTCGCCGCGCAAGCAGCCCCAGCGCCGGAACCGCTGCGGGTGCTCGTCTTCCACGGGCCGGCGGCGGACCAGCAAGACCCCGTCGAACGCGCCGCGCAGACCATTGCGGACCTGGCGGCAGCGGACGACGTGGCAGTAACCCGGTCGAGCGACCCGGCGGTATTCACCGCGGCCGGCCTCGCGGCGTACCGGGCGGTGGTGTTTCTCTCGGCCACCAACGCTGCCCTGACCCGCGAGCAGGAGGCGGTGCTGGCGGGCTACATCAACGCCGGCGGGGGGTTCCTCGGCATCGGGGACGCGGCCCAGGCCCAGCTCGACTCCGCGTGGTTCACCGGCCTGATCGGCACCCGACCCGCTGGCAGCATCCCCACGGCGGAACCGGTCGCACGGGTCGGCGCCAACGCCGAGAACCCGCCGAACGAGACCAAAGAGAAGCTGACCGACGGCGACGCGAACACCAAATGGCTCGCACGCACCCCGACCGCCTGGATCACGTACGAGCTCAGCACCCCGAAGGCGATCAGCGGCTACGCCCTCACCTCGGCAAACGACGCTCCCGGCCGGGACCCCGCGGACTGGACGTTGCAGGTCTCCGCAGACGGTGCAACGTGGACAGACGTCGATCGGCGTACCGGGCAGACGTTCCCGGACCGGTTCCAGACCCGCCGGTTCGAAGTCGCCGAGCCGCGCGCCTTCGCGCACTACCGGCTGTCGATCACCGCGAATGCCGGGGAACCGTTCACTCAGCTCGCCGACCTGCGGTTGTCCACCGGATCCGTGACCACGCCGCCGCCCCCGGCAGTTCGCGAGGCCGTCGTGGACGTCCTCGACCGGCAGCATCCCGCGACCGGGGCACTGCCACCGACGCTGCGCCGCGCCGACCGCTGGGTCAACTGGGACCCCAACCCGATCGGTACGGTGCACACCCTCGCCCAGGTCGAGGAGCGCTTCTACGACCCGGGTCCTGGCGCCAACGGCCCGTTCCACCCGGTCTCGTGGTGCCGCGACTACGACGGCGGCCGCTCCTTCTACACCGGCATGGGCCACACCGAAGCCGGGTACGCCGAGCCCGCCTTCCGCAGCCACCTCACCGGAGCGCTGCGCTGGACCAGCGGCCTGCAACGCGGCGACTGCCAGGCCACCATCGCCGCCAACTACCAGGTCGAGCGGCTCACCGCCGCCAACCAGCCCGGCCAGCTCGACCAGATCGGCGAACCGCACGGGCTCACCATCGCGCCGGACGGCACGGTGTTCTACGTCGGCAAGGGCGCCTGCCCCACCGGGCCGGTCGTCGACTGGTCGGATCCGAACGTGGGCCTGGGCTGCGGCACGATCCACGCGTACGACCCGGGGAGCAAGCGGGTCAAGCTGCTCACCACCCTGCGGGTGATGGGCAACCGCGGCAGCGGCTCGGAACTGGTGAAGAACGAGGAGGGTCTGCTCGGCATCGTCCCCGACCCCGCCTTCGCCACCAACGGCTGGCTCTACGTCTACTGGATGCCGCACGAATCGATCGACCGGGAGAACCGGATCGGGCAGCGGACCATCTCCCGGTTCACCTACGACCGGCAGACCGCGACCATCGACCAGGCCACCCGTAAGGACCTGCTGACGTTCGGAGTGCAGATCCACAGCTGCTGCCACGCCGGTGGCGGCATGGCCTTCGACGACGCGGGCAACCTCTACGTCGGCTCGGGCGACAACAACTCGTCCGAGGGCTCGGGCGGCTACTCGGGAAACAACTGGACCGCCGAGTACAAGGGTGTGTCCTTCCAGGACGCTCGGCGCACCTCGGGCAACACCAACGATCTGGCCGGGAAGATCATCCGCATTCACCCCGAGCCGGACGGCACGTACACGATCCCGGCCGGCAACCTGTTCCCGCCGGGCACCGCGAAAACCCGGCCGGAAATTTACGTCATGGGCGTACGCAACATCGCCCGGCTCGCCGTCGACCCGGTGCACAAGTGGCTCACCTCCGGGTGGGTCGGACCGGATGCGGCACTACCCAGCCCCGCGCTCGGCCCGGCCAAATACGAGACCGCCACGATCATCACTTCGGCGGGCAACCAGGGCTGGCCGTACTGCATGGGTAACCGGCAGCCGTACCGCGACCGCAGCAACACCGACGCGTCCGTGCTCACCGGCTGGTACGACTGCGACGACCTGACCAACACCTCGCCCCGCAACACCGGCCGGGTCGGCATCCCGCCCGCCCGCGACAACATGATCTGGTACTCGCCGGGCGGCGGCGGGCCGGTCTTCCCCACCCGGACGGACGGCAGCGGCCTGCCCAGCTACGTCAACGCCGAGGCGACATACACCCAGCCGTACCTGCGCGGCGGTGGGCAGGCCATCATGTCCGGGCCGACCTACCACCGGGAGCTGGTGAACACCGCGAGCGGCGTGGCGTGGCCGGCGTACTGGAACGACAAGTGGTTGATCGGCGACCAGTCGAACCCGCAGAACCGGGTCGCGGTCACCGTCGACCCGGCCGGGGTGCCGCAGCAGAAACCGCCACTGTTCGGCGAATCACTGCGGGCGATCATCCCGGGCGGCAACGGCGACACGAAGCTGCAGAGCTGGATGGACGCCAAGTTCGGCCCGGACGGCGCGCTCTACCTGCTCGACTACGGCGGCGGCTTCTTCACGTTGCACCCCAACCAGAAACTGCTCCGCATCACCTACCGCGGCGGACCCGCCACCCCTGTGCCCGCGGCGTCGTCGGTGGCCGTACACAACAAGCCTTTGACCGTCGCTTTCAGCGGCGCGCGGTCCGGTGGGGTGACTCACCGCTGGGAATTCGGCGACGGCACCACGTCGACCGACACCAACCCACGGCATGTGTACGCGACGACGGGCACCTTCCAGGCGAAGCTGACGACCACCTACGCGGACGGCGAGACGGCGACGACCGCACTCGCGGTAGCCGTCGGGTGCGCGACCTCCGACAGTCGCGGGACCGTGTGGATGGGGGAGTCGGACACCGGTGTGCCCAACAAAGCAGCCGGCGGCGGTTGCACGGTGAACGACCTGATCGACGACGAGGGCGCCTGGCCGGACCATGACAGCTTCGTCCGGCACGTCTCCGCCACCGCCGACCGGCTGCACGCCGGCGGTCTGCTCAGCGGTCGCGAGTCCGGTTCGCTGACCCGCTCGGCGGCAGGCTCGCCGATCGGGCGGCCCGGCCATACCGGCTACGAGTCGCTCTTCGACGGCACCGCGGAATCGTTGCTCGCCTGGCAACAGGCAGGTCCCGGCGCTTTCACCATTCAGCCGGACGGCTCGCTGCGCACCGGCGGCGGCCTCGGCATGCTCTTCTACGCCCGGCGCCCGTTCGCCGACTTCTCCCTGAAGCTGCGCTTCCGTGACGTGGCACCGGGAGCGACCCGGTCCAACAGCGGCGTTTTCGTCCGCTTCCCCGATCCACGCATCCCCCTCGACCAGCGCCCACCAGGAAGCTGCGGCACCGTGGGATCGGCCCGCACCTCCGCCGCCTGGGTGGCAATCTATTGCGGCCACGAGATCCAGCTCTTCGACGGTGCGATCGGTGAACCGCAGAAGACCGGCTCGATCTACAACTTCGATCTCGTGCCGACCGCCGGAACGGTGCCGAAGAACCAGTGGAGCGACTACGAAGTCCGGGTCGTCGGCCAGCACTACACCATCCTGCGCGACGGCGTGGTGCTCAACGAGTTCGACAATCTGCCCGGCAAAGCGTCGTCCCGGGCCGGCGATCCGCCGACCGATCTTCGGCAGTTCACCGAGGGCTATCTAGGCTTGCAGAATCACGGAGCCGCCGACCTGATGGAGTTCCGCGACATCCGGGTGCGGGAGCTCTGATGCTCCGTCGGGTATTCCTCAGCCTGCTCCTGCTGCTGGCGGGAAGCCTGGTCGCGCCCGAGCCCGCGCTCGCAGCCGCGACCCTCACCTGGACCGCAGACGACGACATCACCCGCTACAAGTCGGCGCCCACCACCACCGCAGCCGGCACCACCACCATCGTCTTCGAGAACAGTGCGGCGACCGGGAACGTCACCGGTATGCCACACACCCTCACCTTCGACACCACCACACCCGGCTACAACCACGACGTCACGCTGAACATCCTGGCCAGCCCGTTCGACGCCAACAACGGTCGGCACCAGGCGACGATCACCCTCACCCCCGGCCGCTACCGCTACTTCTGCGCGCTACCCGGCCACGCGGAAATGACCGGCGAACTGATCGTCACCGGCAGCACCGAGCCAGACACCACCGCGCCAACCGTCTCAGCCTCGATAGCGGGGGAACGCAACCCCGCCGGCGAATACCTCGGCAAGGCCACCGTGACGGTAACGGCCACGGATGCCGCGTCCGGAGTGGACACTGTGGATTACCAGCTCGACTCCGGGGGTTTCATGCCGTATCCGGGCCCGGTCGAGGTCAGCGCCACCGGCGACCACGTGCTCCGCTACCGCGCCAAGGACCGGGCGGGCAACATCAGCGACACCGGCTCGGCGACCTTCCGCATCGTCGCGCCCCCGCACCAGGACACCACGCCCCCGCTAGCCACGGCCGAGGTCTCCGGCACCCGCAATCCAGCCGGGCAATTCCTGGGCACAGCAACCGTCATCATCGCCGCATCGGACGAAGACTCCGGCGTCTCCAGCGTGGAGTACAACCTCGACGGCGGGCCGTTCCGGATCTACACGACCCCGGTGGTGGTCGACATTGTGGGAACGCACATGGTGCACTTCCGCGCCACCGACGCCGCCGGCAACACGTCGGCCGAGCGCATGGTCTCCTTCACCATCGTCACGCCACCCATCGAAGACACCACACCCCCACAAACCTCCGCAGCGGTGACGGGGGAGCAAGATGCCAGCGGTGCCTACGTCGGCCGGGCCACCGTCACGGTCACCGCCACCGATTCCGGATCAGGAGTCGCGACCATCCAGTACGCCGTCGACGACGGCGCCTGGGCGACCTACAGCGCGCCGGTGATCGTCGCCATAGCGGGTGCCCATACCGTCCGCTATCGGGCCACCGACACGGCGGGCAACACCGCCGCAGCGGCCACGGTCTCCTTCACGGTCGTGCCATCCGGCTCGGACACCTGCCCCGGCTCGGACACCCGAGCCACGGTCATCATCGGGACCGAGGACACCGGCGTCGCCAACAAAGACACCGGCAACGGGTGCACGATCAACGACCTGATCGCGGAACAGGCCGGCTACCCCGACCACGGCACCTTTGTCCGGCACGTCGAGGCAGTCACCGGACCACTCGTCGCCGCCGGGCTGCTCACCCCACGGCAACAGGGCGTCATCGTCCGAACAGCGGCCCGCTCGGACATCGGAAACGTTCGGGCGGCGCCCCGCCCGGACCCGGCAACCCACCGAGGAGTAGCGCGATGAGACGTACCGCCGCCACGCTGACCGTTGTCGTCCTTACAGCGCTGGTGAACGTGCAGCCGGCCCGGGCGGGGCTCGTCACCCATTGCGTGGGGACCGGTGGGGCGGTGACCGTACCCAACGATCTGCTGGTTCCGGCGGGGGAGTCCTGCGCCCTGACCGGCACGACGGTGACGGGCAACATCAGCGTCGCCGCGGGCGCCAACCTCGTGGTGACCGGCGGCCGGTTCAGCGGTGACATCCACGTCGCCGCTGATGGTTACCTTGATGCCTCCGACACCACTGTCGCCGGCGGGATCGAGCTAGCCTCCGGCGCGTACGGCGCCTTCCTCCGCGACGCCCGAAGCGGGGCGGTCACCGTACGCGCCAAAGGATCCACCACGATCGACAGCTTCCTGTTCACCGAAGGTGCCACCATCGAAGGCAACGTCACCGCCAGTGCCGGCGAGGTGCGCCTCGACAAGACCACCCAGGTCACCGGCAATCTGAGCAGCTCCGGGACGTACTACACGGACGTACACGACTCCTTCGTGGACGGCACGCTGTCGGTGCTGAACAGCGCCACCGGCAGTGTCGTGTGCGGCAGCGCAGTCCGCGGGCGCGCCACCTTCGCCGGCAATCTCCAAGGCGTGCAGATCGGCCCTGGTGGTCTGCTCGACAGTTGCGCCTCGGGTGGCTACTGGGGCCGCGACATCGACATCACGAACACCGCCGGCGGCGTCTGGGTCGACGACACCATCATCGACGGTCGCCTGACTTTGACCGCCAACGACCCGGTGGCCCGGGTCGCCACCAACAACCGCATCCGCGGCGGCATCACCGGCGACCACACCGCAACCGCTCTGCGGACCGGCAGCGCGGCTGGTGAGCACCGCAGCGCCAGGAAAGATCGTCGCGCCGAGTCGCGACGATCCGCGGCCGCCAGGGAGGCTCGGGCGGCCGGGGACGCGCGTCTGTGAGCTAGGACGTGCAGGGGCCGGTGCCCCCGCCGCCGTAGCGGAACGACGAACTGTTCAGCCGCACGGCGGTGTATGCGGGCTTCGGCTCGCCCTCCTCGGGCTGAGGGAAGATCTGCGGGTTCGGTCTTGTGGGCTGCGGCGGATTCGCCGGCCCCACAAAGGTGGCTTGGATTCTGTTGATCTCCGACGCCGCGCTGTCCTCCGCGAGCTTGCCGTTGCCCATGTCGGTGCAGCTTTGCTCGGTGGCAGTGACTACCTCGCCGAACCACTGCACGGCCTCCGCCTGGTTGAATTGTGTCGCCCCCCACAACGTGTCTGGGAAGCGGCCGATCCATTCTCCGCCATAGAAAATCCACCAGTTTCCCGCGGAATACATGATGCCGAAGCGCATGCTCGTGCCGATTGGCAGGGTGGCTCCAGGCTTGATCGACGCGTTGCTTTCGGGCACGAACCCGCAGCCGTTGTAACAGGTCGGTTTGCCGTCCACCCAGTGGAAAACGAACAGATGCGGGTCGTCGTCGCCGTTCACCCTGCGGTCGACGGTCCAGCCGACCTCAACGATTTGTTTCCCGTCGGCGGTCTGCATCGAGATCTCGGTCAAGGTGTGCTCGTCCGCAGCAGCCAGCTCCGGCTTGGAGATGGGTAGATATGCATAGGAACTTATGAAGTTCGGCTCGTCGGGAGTGTCGGGATTGTTGTCCTTGAAGCGAATCCTCCGGCCGCCCGCATAGTGGTAACGCCCGTCCAAGGGTGCGGCGGACAACGCCCGCGGTGGGGACGGAAACGGCGACGATTGGAGGTCGGCCAGCGGTGCACGGCCCTTGGGTGCGTATACCGGCTTGGGCTCGGGAGATGTGTCAGCATCGGCCGGCGCGGCGTCCGCGTCGAGTGCCGCGATCTCGGCGCTGGTCGACCCGGCCGGAGCGAGTTTCAACGTGGTGGGCCGCTCGCCCGACGGCAGAGCCGGCGGTGTCGGTTCGGCCTCGGCGGCTGCCGGAAGCCTGGGAATTTCATCGGCGTGCGCGGACGCGTTCCAGCCGGCAGCTGAGGAGACAGCGACGGCGGTGATGAGGCCTGCGGCCAGCCAGCCGCGGCGGGGATTTGACACGGGTCCGTCCTTAACCGGAGGCGGATGCGGAAGCGACGGTGACCATATAACGACTTCGATGCATTCGGCGGGGGCGCCTGACGCATTCGAGCTGAACGGTTGAGGTAGTGGATCACCGGGAGACTCGTGGTTTAACCCAGTGAGGCTGGTTACGGGGGAAATACCGCATATATCCTGCAGCTATCAGTCGTTTACCGATGCAACGCCTGTTCCGGGTGCGGCCCCGCGCCGCCGCCCGGCAGTCTGCTGCGCTCTTCGCACTAGCCGGTGGGCTCGCTCTGCTGGGCATCCTCAACGACCCGATGCGTGCGAGGGATCTGCTGCTCGTATCCGCCGCCGACTTCGTGCTGGCGATCTCGACGTGGTTCCTGCCGTGGCGCCGGTGGCCTCGGCAGCGGGTGGCGCTTCTCGCGCTGCCCGGCTTTGTGGTGCTCGGGTTCTCCACGTGGGCGTTCGGCGGTGTCGCCACCGGCACGGGTCCGTTCCTGGTGCTGCTCTACGCCTGGGCGGCGCTGCACTTCTCGCGGAAGATCCTGCTGGCACTGCTCGCTCCCGCGGCGGCGGCGTACGTCGTGCCGCTGGTCGTCACCCACCAGCCGCCGGAGATTCTCGGCAGTGCCGTGATCCTGCTTCCCGTCGCGCTGGCCGTCGCGCTGCTCATCGAGTCGCAGGCGCGGCATCTGCGCGATGACCGCGAGCGGTTGGCTCGGATCGAACGCTGGCGGGCCGCGATGATCGGCACGCTGGCGCACGACGTACGGTCGCCGCTGACGACCGTACAGATGACGCTCGAGGAGGTGCGGGAGGAGGCGACCGGACAGACCGCGCGGATGCTCGATGCGGCTCTGCGGCAGACCGCTCGGATCGACCGGCTCGCCACCGGGCTGCTCGACCTGAATCGCATCGACACCACCGGTCATCTGCAGCTGGAGCGGCAGCCCACGCCGGCGCGGGAGGCGGTCTGTGCGGCTATGACGTACCTCAGTTCGGCTGATGTCCGGATCGACGTCCCGCACGAGCTGATGATGTGCGTGGATCCGGAGCGGTTCGAACAGATCGTTGTCAACCTGGTGGGAAACGCACTGCGTTACGGCAAGCCGCCGGTGATCGTGACTGTCACCAGCGACGGCAGCACCGATCGGATTGCGGTCCGCGACCATGGTCCGGGCGTGTCGGTGGAGTTGCAGGCTCGGCTGTTCACCCGTTTCGGTGCGGGCGACAAGGAAGGCGTTGGTCTGGGGCTGTGGATCGTCCGCCAGCTTGCCCAGGCGCACGGGGGTGAAGCGCATTACGAGTCGGGCGACCCGGGTGCCGTCATGGTCGTCACCCTGCCGTCGATCCCTCTAGTCTCGGACGGTGACCAATGAGCATGGCGCGACGGCGGAGCGGGCCGAACGGCTGAAGGAACGGGTCTACATCACGTTCACCGCCCTCGCGGTGGTGCTCGCGTTGCGGTCGCACGAAGCCACCGCTGAGGAGGCGGTGAAGACGCTGCTGATCGCCGTGACTGGCACGCTGCTTGCAGTGTTCGTCGCGGACGTCGTGTCGCATATCGCGGTGCATGCTGCATTGCCGGCCCGACCGGAAGTTCAGCGCATGGTCCGGGTCAGTTTCGGTGCCGCGACCGTCCTCGGGCTACCGCTGCTGTTCCTCGGCCTGGCGCTTGCGGAGACCTGGCCCGCGGACCGGGCGCTACGCGCCTCCACCACGGCCCTCGTAGTCTCCCTGGGCGTCATCGGCTACCTGGCCGTGCGTCGGGTCCGGCTGCCGCTCTGGCAGAAAGGCATCGTGCTGCTGGCAGAAGTCGCCCTGGCCGCCGCCGTGGTCGGCTTGGAACTGCTGGCCCACGGCTGATCGTTCAGTAGCGGAAGTGGCTGACCAGCTGGTGCAGGTCGGCGGACATGCGGGCCAGTTCGTCGGCCGCGCCACGGGCCTCTTCGACCTCGGACCTGGTCCGGCCGGTGACGCCGGCGACGGCGTCGGCTGCGGCGGCGATCTCGTTGCTGCCCCGGGCGGCCTCGGTGATGCCGCGGCTCATTTCGGCGCTGGTGACGGTCTGTTCCTCGACGGCGGCGGCGATGGTCACCTGCTGGGTGTTGATCTCACCCACGACAGCGCCGATCCGCTCGATGCCTTCCACCGCGGCGCCGGTGTCGGTCTGGATGGCGTTGACCTGGGCGATGATGTCGGCGGTGGCTCGGGCGGTCTCCTGGGCCAGCTCCTTGACCTCGCCGGCGACGACGGCGAAGCCTTTGCCGGCCTCGCCGGCACGGGCCGACTCGATGGTGGCGTTGAGGGCCAGCAGGTTCGTCTGCTCGGCGATGCTGGTGATCAGCTCCACCACCGCCCCGATCCGGGCGGACGACTCGCCGAGCCGGCGCATCGTGCTGTCGGTGACGGAGACGACGTCCACGGCCGAAGCCGCGGCGCCGGCCGCGGCGGTGGCGCTGCGGGCGATTTCGGCGATGGCGGCGCCCATTTCCTCGGCGCCGGCGGCGACTGCCTGCACGTTGCCGGAGACCTCGTCGGCGGCGGCGGAAGCGGTCCCGGCCTGGGCGGCCGCGTCGGTGGCGTCAGCGGAAAGCCGGTCACTGGTGGCGGTGAGTCGTGCGGACGCGTCGGCCAGCGCGGTGGCACTGTCGCCGAGCGCCCGTACGGTGCGGTGCAGGGCCTCGCCGGTCTCGTCAACGGACTTGCCGAGCTGTCCCGTCTCGTCGAGGGCGTCCAGGCCGGTCCGGGCGGTGAGGTTGCCCAGTCCGATCTGCTCCAACACGCGGATGCATCGGCGCAGCGGCCGGACCACCGAGCGGGTCACCAACCGGCTGAGCAGCAGCGCGGCGAGCACGGCCAGGGCCGCCACGACTCCGATGACGATGTAGACCAGCTTGGTGACCGCCTGGACCTGTTTGGTGATCTCCTCAGCTCGGGCGGTGACCGAGGAGATGACCTTCTCGGTGGAGTCGAGGAGCAGCTGCCAGGAATCGGTGAGCTCCGCGTAGAGCATGTCCCAGGCTTTCGCCCGACCCGCCTCGGTGTTCTTGGCCATCTCCGCGACGAACTTGGTGTCCTCGGCGAAATAGTTGTCGAACAGCTTGCGCAGGTTCGCCACCTCGGCGCGCTCCGCAGCGGTGAGGTCTCCCGGGGGAATCGCCCCGAGCAGGTCCACCACCTCCTGCTTGCTCCGCAGCAGTCCCGCGCGGCTGGTGTCGGGGTTGTCGGCGTCCAGGTAGTCGACGCCCCACTCGATGTACTCGGCGTAGACGTACGCCTGCCAGCCATTGATGTCGTTGTCCAGCAACCGCAGCTGCGTAACCTGCTTGACCAGGTCATTGAGGCGGACCATCTCGGCCTGCAGCGACGACTGGCGCTGGGCGCCCCAGAGGCCGGCGCCGGCCACGCCGAGCATGAGGACACAGACGGCGAGGAACGCGACGCCCAGCCGAGAGCCGACGGACAGGTTCCTCAGGCGCCGACGCATGTGCGGTGTTTCCCCTCAAAAGACAAACAGTGTGCGTCTCTCAGATCGGCCTGTCCGACCGTCAACTGAGGCCGGCGGCAGTTGCGCCAATCACCCGCGGCGGTGAAAGAGGCGGGTTTAACATTCGGTGAACTTGGTAACGAGCCCGCTCCGTGCCGCCGATCTCAGTCTTTGCCGGGCGCTCGGATCCGGCCTCAATACGAGAGCGGGGCAGCCGTGCGGGCTGGAAGCTGGATGCGAGACCGCCGCGTGTCGGCGAAGATCCTGGCCGTGGCGAGCGTCGCCGTCGCGGGAACGGTGCTCACCGGAGTGATCAGCCTGGTCGGCATCGGCGGCTTGCAGAGCACCCGCGAGCACGAGTTGCAGCGGGCCGTGCCGTACATCACGAGTCTGAACGCCGCCGCGCTGGCCGCCAAGGCTGCCGCCAACGACGAGCGGGGCTACTTCATTGCCGGGGACGTGAAGTTCCGCGACGAGGCGTTGGGCCGCAAGAAGGCGGTCGACGCGGGTCTCGCAACCGCGCGCGGACTGGGTAGCAGCAGCGAGCAGGCCACCGTGGACAAGATCCAGAAGGCGACGGATGCCTGGTTCACCGCGGTGCAGGCCGAGTTCGCCACCTACGAGAACGATCCGAAGGCTGCTGTCACCGCGGCGATGGGCCCCAACCGGGACCTGCGGAAAACGTACGAGACGGTGCTGGGCGAGGAGATCAAGCGGTCTAGCGATGCCCTGGTGGCCGGGCGCGACTTCGATTCCACGGTGAACACCATCCGTACGGTGGTCGCGGGCTCGTTGGTGGTCGCCGTCGCACTCGCGGTCGTCCTGGCGCTGGTGGTGGCCCGGATGATCCTCGTGCCGCTGCGGGAGGTGTCCGGTGTGCTGGACGCGATGGCCGACGGTGACCTGACCCGGGACGCGAAGGTCGACCAGCGTGACGAGCTCGGGCAGATGGCGAACAGCCTGCGCCGGGCGATGACCACCCTGCGTTCGGCGGTCGGTGATCTGGCCCGGCATTCGACCGAGCTGGGTACGGCCGCGGACTCGCTGGCCCGGACCAGCCGGGAGAGCTCGGCGGGAGCGGAAGCCGGTGCGCGTCAGGCCGGGTCGGTGGCGGCTTCCGCGGCCCTCATGTCGACGAATATTCAGACAGTGGCCGCCGGCGCCGAGGAGATGGGTGCCTCGATCCGCGAGATCGGCGAGAGCGCCACGCAGGCCGCTGGGGTGGCATCCCGGGCGGTGGATGTCACCGCGGCTACCACCGGCGTGATGGCGAAGCTCGGTGAGTCCTCGATGGAGATCGGCAACGTCGTCAAGGTCATCACTGCGATCGCCGAGCAGACCAACCTGCTGGCGCTGAACGCGACGATCGAGGCGGCCCGGGCCGGGGAAGCCGGCAAGGGCTTCGCCGTGGTGGCCTCCGAGGTCAAGGATCTGGCCCAGGAGACCGCCAAGGCCACCGAGGACATCGGCCGCCGGGTCGCCGCGATCCAGTCCGACACCACAGGCGCGGTCACCGCGATCGAGGAGATCAGCGAGATCATCGCGCGGATCAGCGAGTTCCAGACAACCATCGCTTCCGCGGTGGAGGAGCAGAGCGTGACGACCAGCGAGATGAGCCGCAGCGTTGCCGAGGCGGCGACCGCCGGCGGCGAGGTCGCCTCGACGATCACCGACGTCGCGTCCTCGGTGCAGCTCACCACCGTCGGCGTCGGCGAGGCGAACCGGGCTGCCGGGCAGCTCGCCGAAATGTCAGTGGACCTGCGGCGGATCGTGCAACGCTTCTCCGTCTGACGATCCGTTAGCGGGCTGGTGGAAGAGCCGGTCCTCGTCCAGCGCCGAGGTCTGCACCACCAGGACGTCGCAGACCGCGTGGCGGACCACGCCGGCCGGCACTGAGCCGAGGAGTTGTCCCTCGCTGGCGCCCAGGCCACGGTTGCCGACGACGATCAGGTTCGCCGGGTTGGCGCCGACCGTGTCGAGCAGGGCCTGGGCGGGGTCGCCGGCGACCAGCCGTTGCTCGATGTAGCGGACCCGCTCCTGGGTGAGGCCGGTGACCGACCTGGCCAAGGCTGCGCGTGCGGCGTCGACGCCGTACACATCGCGGTGCGCGCTTTCCGCAGTGTCGGTGGGTTCACCGTCGCGGTACGCGGTGACGACGACCAGCCTTGCTTGCGCGGCCTGGGCCACCTCGGCGGCCCGG
The DNA here is from genome assembly GCF_044452725.1 of Actinoplanes sp. NPDC051859. Taxonomy (NCBI): domain Bacteria; kingdom Bacillati; phylum Actinomycetota; class Actinomycetes; order Micromonosporales; family Micromonosporaceae; genus Actinoplanes; species Actinoplanes sp. NPDC051859. The sequence continues at coordinate 624,811 of NZ_JBITBX010000002.1, forward strand.
TCCACCGCGTACAGGCTGGTCGGGGTGCCGTCCGAGCCGACGACGACGCGGTCGTAGACGGTGATGCTGCGCTTGCCGCCGAGCGGCACGATCGGCGACTCGTCGGCCTCGTCGGGCGGGTTCACCCACAGCATGGCGATGGCGCCGATGCCGAGCAGGACGCCGGCCAGCAGGATCGCGTTGCTGCCCTTGGCGTCCAGCCAATGCTCGTAGATCCAGCCGAAGGTGACCGTCTGGATCAGCATGGGCACCACGATCATCATGTTCAGGATGCCCATGTAGACACCGGTGCGCTTGGCCGGCACCATGCTGGCGACCATCAGGTACGGCACGCCGACCGCGCTGGCCCAGAAGATGCCCACGCCGATCATCGGTACGAGAGCGGCGTACTGATTGTCGATCCGGGCGAGCCACACCAGCGACAACGCGGCCAGACCCAGCGCGACCGCATGCACCCGCTTGGCCCCGATCCGGCGGGCGAAGCCGACCAGGAACAGTGCGGAGACCATGGTGACGAAGTTGTACGCGGCGTTCTGCAGGCCGCTCCACCCGATCGCGGCGTCCCAGGCCGGCCCGCCGTCCTCCGGGTTGGCGCCGAACACCGTCTCGCCGAGGCTGACGGCGAGGAACTGCCAGTAGATGAACATCGCGTACCACTGGAAGAGGAACACGACGCCGATCTTGTGCATGGCGACCGGCATCGTCCGGACCGCGTCGGCGATCTCGGCGACCGCGTGATGCAGGCCCTTCGGCGCGTTCCGCATCTCCGCCAGGTCCTCGTCGGACGGAGTCAGCTCTTTGGTGCGGGCCATGGCGGTGAGGACGGTGAGCAGGATGCACACCGTGCCGATCATGAAGCAGACGTACATCCAGTAGGGCACGCCGTTGCCGGCTTCCTGCTGCAGGGCCGAGACCTTCTGCAGGATGAACAGCGACAGGTTGGCAAGCACCGCGCCCGCGCCGGTGAACATGCTCTGGGTGAGGAAGCCGCGGGCCAGCTGGGATTTCGGCAGCCGGTCGGAGATGAACGCCCGGTACGGCTCCATCGACGTGTTGTTGCCGGCGTCGAGCAGCCAGAAGCAGATCACGGCCAGCCAGAGGATGCCGACGAAGGGGAACAGGAACAGGATCACCGCGCAGAGCAGCGCTCCGGCCGTGATGAACGGGCGTCGGCGGCCCCAGCGGGGATGCCAGGTGCGGTCGCTGATCGCGCCGATCAGCGGCTGGATGATCAGGCCGGTGACCGGTCCGGCGAGGTTGAGGATGGGCAGTTGGTCGGGATCGGCACCGATCAGCAGGAAGAGTGGGTTCACCGCCGACTGGGTGAGGCCGAAGCTGAACTGCACCCCGAAGAAGCCAAGGTTCATCATCAGCAGGGCGGTGCCGCTCATCAGCGGCCGACGTTCGGCTGGGGTGCTACCCGCCGGGATGGACTCCGATGCCGTAGCGGTCATGGCGACCCCCTCGCCTAGGTGTGATCCACATCACCTGCGATTCGACGCTAAGCCCGCCCTGCCAGAGCCGCAACAGCTGTCTATGCGTACGGGGCCGACGCCGCACATCGTGGACAGTGCGGCGGCTCGAATGGCGGGAGTGCCGGGTTGCGGTCACCATGAGGACCACCGTGCGGCGACTCATCGAGAGGGGAACCACCGTGAGCGAACCGAAGACCATCGTGGTCGGTGTCGACGGCTCGCCCGGCAGCCGCAAGGCACTGCGCTGGGCCGCCGCCGAAGCCGCGGTTCACGGGACCGACCTGATCGTCGTCAACGTGTGGGAACACACCCTGCTGCCCCCGGCCGGCAACGTCAGCGTGTCCGAGCGGTACGTGCCCGACCCGAGCCAGCGCACCGCCGACGACCTCCTCCAGGTCATCACCGAGGAGCTGGGCAGGCAGCCGGCGGTGCTGGTCAAGCCACAGGTCAAGCAGGGTCGTGCGGCGAAGGTGCTGATCGACGAGTCGGCCAATGCCCAGCTGCTCGTGGTCGGCGAGCGGGGGCATGGTGGTTTTGCCGGGCTGGTGCTCGGTTCGGTCAGTCAACACGTTGCGGCGTACGCGAAATGCCCGGTGACCGTCGTTCGCTGACCGGGCCGGCCGGCCCGGTCTGGCACCGACCGGCCGACCCGGCCCCGCACTGTCCGGTCAGGGCGTGCGCCCGGCCGGACCCGGCGCCGGCTCGCCGACCGAAGTCGCCGCGGCCGGCGGCTCCGACGGGTCCGCCCGGCGCTCGGCCGTCTCCAGGGCGTCCTCCGCCTCGGCCTCCTCGTCGTCGGTCGGCTCGGTGCCCGGCGGTTCGCGGTCCGGGGTGGGCTCGCCGGACGGGTGCTCGACCAGGTAGCGGATGGCGGTGTTGAGCACGGCCAGCAGCGGCACCGCGATGAGACCGCCGACGATGCCGGCGACCACGATGCCGGTCGCGATGGCAAGGATGACGGCGAGCGGGTGCAGTGCCACCGCCCGGCCCATGATGAGCGGTTGCAGCACATGGCCTTCGAGCTGCTGCACGGCGATGACGACCGCCAGCACGATGAGCGCGGTGACCGGCCCGTCAGCGACGAGCGCGACCAGGACGGCGACTGCGCCGGTGATCGCGGCGCCGACCACCGGGATGAACGCGCCCAGGAACACCAGCGCGGCTAGCGGCAGAGCCAGCGGGACGTCGAGGACGAACAGGCCGATGCCGATGCCGACCGCGTCGACGAAGGCCACCAGCACCGTGGCGTGCACATAGGACACGAGCGTGTGCCAGGAGTAGTGGCCGGCGCGAGCGGTGGGGACCCGGGCCTCGCGGGGCAGCAGCCGACACAGGAACGACCAGATCTGGCCGCCGTCGCGCAGGAAGAAGAACAGGGTGAAAAGCACCAGGAAGAAGCCGGTGACGACCTCGCCGACCGTGGTGGCGGTGCTCAGCGCGCCGGAGGTCAGGGCGCCCTGGTTCTCGGTGATCGCCTGCTGAATCCGTTCCACATACTTGCTGAGCTGGTCGTCGGTGACGTGCAGCGGCCCCTGGGCGAGCCACGTCTGCACCTCCTCGATGCCGTCGCTGACCTGCGCCGACAGGGTGTCGATCTCGGCGATGAAGGTGCGGACGATCAGGCCCAGACCGCCGAACACCACCAGCAGTGCGGCGATCAGCACCAGCCCGGCGGCCAGGGAGCGCTTCATGCCCCAGCGCACCAGTGCCGCCGCGGCCGGCTGGAACAGGGCGGCGAGCAGGATCGCCACCACCACCGGGATGACGACGACTCGGAGCAGGGCAACAACCTGGAGGAATACGTACGCGGCCGCGACGATCAGAATGAATCGCCAGGCCCAGGCGCCGGCCGTCCGCACCCCGCGGGGCAGGACCTGATCGCTGTGGGACTGCCGTTCCACCACGACGACCGGCGCGGCCTCCTGCAGCTCCGGATCCGCGGTGAACGGCGGCGGTGCGTTGCGGGAGGCCGCCGTCGCGAACTGCTGACGGGTCCGTTCCCTGAGTGACTGGGTCCAGGACATGTGGGGCGCACCTCCGGGTCGTTCCCGGCAGCACACCTGACCGGGCGACCCTTACTGCCCCGAATCCCGGCAGTTCACTCTCTCAAGGTGCGTTGTGGACCAAGACGAACACCACGACGATCCAGGCGGCGGCGATGGTGAAGCTGAGCGGAGCGACAAAACGGCGCATGGCAGTAACTTTCCGGCAGGAAGCGACAGGGAAAGGTGCGCACAGGGAGCGTCGCGGCCGGCACCCTGCCCCGGTCGCGCGGCGCGGCACGACGACGCCAAACTCCGGATGAGCTGGCGGGGGAGCGGGATGGGTCTACGCGTCAGCGGGCTCAGGCAGGCTGACGGACGGCCCGGCCACGACTGGGAGGATCGCTATCTCGCACAGCGATCACCTCCGTCGGTCGTGCGGGCATCAGAACCGTCGGTGAGCGTACCGCCCGGGGGCACGGGGAGCGCGCAACCCCGGGCCGTGTCGTCCTACCCGGTGGTAACACCTAGTCTCAGGCAGTTCATGTCTTGCAGATCAGCGAGTGAAGGAGCAGCGCGTTGGCCCGCACCGTGTTGGTGACCGGAGGTAATCGCGGCATCGGCCTGTCAATCGCCCGTGCGTTCGAGAAGCAGGGCGACCGGGTGGCCGTCACGCACCGCGGCAGCGGCGCTCCCGACGGGCTGTTCGGTGTCCAGTGCGACATCACCGACGGTGCCGCTGTCGATGCGGCCTTCACCACGGTCGAGAAGGAGCTGGGCCCGGTGGAGGTGCTCGTCGCCAACGCCGGCATCACGGACGACACGCTGATCATGCGGATGTCCGAGGACCAGTTCACTCGGGTGCTGGACACCAACCTCACCGGCGCCTTCCGCTGTGCGAAGCGGGCCAGCACCAAGATGCTGCGCGCCAAGTGGGGCCGGATCATCTTCATCTCCTCGGTCGTCAGCCTCTACGGCGGCCCCGGCCAGGTGAACTACGCGGCGAGCAAGGCCGGCCTGGTTGGCATGGCCCGCTCGATCACCCGTGAGCTGGGCAGCCGTAACATCACGGCGAACGTCGTCGCGCCCGGTTTCATCGACACCGAGATGACCGACGTGCTGACCGACGCCCGCCGCGAGGAGATCCTCAAGGCGATCCCGGCCGGTCGGCTCGCGGCTCCGGACGAGGTGGCCCAGGCCGTCACGTTCCTCGCCGGTGACGGCGCCGGATACATCTCGGGTGCGGTCGTGCCGGTCGACGGCGGCCTCGGCATGGGTCACTGACAGCACTGCCCACTGACAGCACTGCCCACTGACCCCTTGATGACGAATTCAGGAGAGAGCGTGTCTGTACTGCTGGCCGGTAAGCGGCTGCTCATCACCGGCATCATCACCGACGCGTCGATCGCGTTCTCGGTGGCGAAGATCGCCCAGGAGCAGGGCGCCAGCGTCGTGCTGACCGGGTACGGCCGCATGTCCCTGGTCGAGCGGATCGCCAAGCGGCTGCCCACCCCTGCGCCGGTCATCGAGCTGGACGTGACGAACCCGGAGCAGTTGGCTGGGCTGTCCGACAAGGTCCGCGAACACGTCGACGGCCTCGACGGCGTGGTGCACTCGATCGGCTTCGCGCCGCAGAGCTGCCTCGGCGGCGGCTTCCTCGACGCGCCGTGGGAGGACGTGGCTACGGCGGTACAGGTGTCGACCTTCTCCTACAAGTCCCTGGCCACGGCCTGCCTGCCGTTGATGGGTTCCGGCGGCAGCGTCGTCGGCCTCACCTTCGACGCCACCAAGGCCTGGCCGGTGTACGACTGGATGGGCGTCGCCAAGGCCGGCCTCGAATCCGCCTCCCGTTACCTCGCCCTGCACCTGGGCAAGCAGGGCATCCGCAGCAACCTCGTCTCGGCCGGCCCGCTGCGCACCATGGCCGCCAAGTCGATCCCCGGCTTCGAGCAGTTCGAGGACGCCTGGGCCGACCGCGCCCCGCTGGGCTGGGACCTCACCGACACCGAGCCCACCGCCCGCGCGGTCTGCGCCCTCCTGAGCGACTGGTTCCCGGCCACCACCGGCGAAATCATCCACGTCGATGGTGGCTACCACGCCCTAGGTGCTTGAGCTGTGACATGGCCTCGCTTCGCTCGGCGGGCACTGCGCCCCTGGGAGCCGACGTCGAGGACACCGAAACGAACCACGGCAAAGAACGCCTAGTTCGTTTCGGCGCCCTCGACGTCGGCGGGCGCAGTGCGACTTTGGTTGCGGTGGCGTCAGACAGGAGATGAGGGGCTAGTAGATTGCGTCCGGTGGCTTACGACGCTTTTCTGTTGATGTCCTTCGGGGGGCCTGAGCATCCCGATCATGTGATGCCGTTCTTGCGGAACGTGACGCGGGGGCGGGGCATCCCGGAGGAACGGCTTGCTGAAGTGGCCGAACACTACTACCACTTCGGGGGCGTTTCGCCGATCAATCAGCAGTGTCGGGAGCTGCTCGCTGCCGTGCAGGCTGACTTTGCCGCGAACGGGGTGGGGCTGCCGGCGTACTGGGGCAATCGGAACTGGGAGCCGATGCTCGCCGACACCGTGGCGCAGATGCGGGACGACGGCATCACGTCGGCGCTCGGGTTCGCGACCAGCGCGTACGGCGGCTATTCGTCCTGCCGGCAATATTGGGAGGACATTGCGCAGGCGCGGGCGAAGGTGGGTCCCGGCGCGCCCGTGATCACCAAACTGCGGCAGTTCCATGACCACCCCGGTTTCGTACGCCCGCACGCCGACGCCGTCACCACGGCCCTCGCGACGCTGGACCCGGCCCGCCGCGCCACCACCCGCCTGGTGTTCACCGCGCACTCCATCCCGGTGACGATGGCCGCCAACGCGGGCCCAGACGGCGGCCGGTACGAAGCCCAGCTGCAGGAGACCGCCACGCTGGTGCACGCCGCGGCCGCCCCGGACCTGCCCTGGGATCTGGTGTGGCAGAGCCGGTCCGGCCCGCCGCAGGTGCCGTGGTTGGAGCCGGATATCAACGACCATCTCGCCGCGCTTGCCGAGAAGGGCGTCACCGACGTCGTGGTGAGCCCGATCGGATTCGTTTCCGACCACCTCGAGGTGATCTGGGACCTGGACAACGAGGCGAAGGACACCGCCGCCGAGCTCGGCCTCGGCTACGCCCGCGCGGGCACGCCCGGTACTGATGCCCGGTTCGTGGCGATGATCCGCGAGTTGGTGCTGGAGCGGACCGCCGCAGCCGACCCTGGCCGGCTGGGTACGCTCCCGGTCTGGGACGTGTGCCCGGAGAACTGCTGCCCGGCACCGCAGAGACGAGGAACCCCATGACCGAGCGCAAGCCCGTCGAGAGCTGGCTCACCGACATGGACGGCGTGCTGGTCCACGAGGGCGAGCCGGTGCCCGGGGCGCCCGAGTTCGTCAATCGGATGAAGGCGTCCGGCAAGCCGTTCCTCATCCTCACCAACAACTCGATCTACACCCCGCGGGACCTGCAGGCCCGGCTTGTCCGGATGGGTTTCGACGTGGACGAGCGGTCGATCTGGACGGCGGCGCTGGCGACCGCCCAGTTCCTCGCTGACCAGCGGCCGGGCGGCACGGCGTACGTCATCGGTGAGGCCGGTCTGACCACCGCGATGCACGCGGCGGGTTACGTTTTGACCGAGTTTTCCCCGGACTACGTGGTGCTGGGCGAGACCCGCACCTACAGCTTCGAGCAGATCACCAAGGCAGTCCGGCTGATCAACGGTGGCGCCCGGTTCATCTGCACCAACCCGGACGCGACCGGCCCGTCCACCGAGGGCGCGCTGCCGGCCGCCGGGTCGGTGGCGGCGATGATCTCGAAGGCGACCGGAGTGGAGCCCTACTTCGTGGGCAAGCCCAACCCGATGATGATGCGCTCGGCGCTGAACGTCATCGGCGGACACAGCGAGACTACGGCGATGATCGGCGACCGGATGGACACCGACGTGTTGTGCGGCCTGGAGGCGGGGCTGGAGACGATCCTGGTCCTCACCGGCATCAGTACGCGGGCGGAGAGCGAGCGCTACCCGTACCGGCCGTCGCGGATTGTGGACAGTGTCGTCGACCTGATCGGGGAGATCTGAGCCGTGACCCGACGACCGGGTGACGCCGAGGCGCCACCGGCCAGCGTCTCCGCCGAGCATTTCCTGGGGATGTACCTCGCCAAGGACGACCCGTGGGACAACGCCACTAAGTGGAGCGACCAGCGTAAATACGCGGTCACCCTCGCCAGCCTGCCCCGCGAGCGCTACCGCAGCGCTTACGAGCCCGGCTGTGCGGTCGGCATGCTGACTCGGCAGCTCGCGCCGCGCTGCGACGAGATCCTGGCCGTCGACTGCGTCGACGCCGCGGTGGACCAGGCCCGTGCACTGACCCACCACCTTCCGCACGTACGCGTCAAGCGCGCCCTGCTGCCCGCCGAGCTGCCGGACGCGACCTATGACCTGATCGTCGTCGGTGACCTGCTCTACTACCTGTCCGCCGACGACCTGGAAGCACTGCTCGACGGGCTCGTGCAGCGGCTGGAGCCGGGCGGAGACATCGCCGCGGTGCATTTCCGCGACCGGGAGCAGGGCGGCTACGACGGCTTCAACGTGCACGCCGCCTTGGCCGCCCGGCCGGGCCTGGAACCCGTCGTGCATCACGAGGACGACTGGTTCCTGCTGGACATCCTGCGGCGGAAGTCCTGACTGGCCGGTCGAGGAGTCTAGGCTGCCCGCATGGCTGACGACGTCGCCGCGCTCGTGCAGGAAGTGCTCTCGGCCATCCCGGCCGGGTGCACGTGGCTGCTGCCGGTGCCCGGCGCGGACGGCGCGGTCGTGGACTTCACGGTCGCGGCGACCAGCGACCGGGTCGCGGACATCTACGGCCGGGGTGCGAGCCGCCGTCAGGGCCGCCTCGCCGAGCTGTATCCGACGATGGTGGACGGTCCGTTGTGGAAGCTCTACCTCCAGGTGCTTGCCGATGGCGTACCGGGCGAGTTGAGTGACTTCGTCTATGCGGACAAGGGGTCCGGCGTCGTTGCGGAGTCGCACTTTCGCATCACCGTGCACCGGGTGCTGGGCGGGCTGCTGGTGTGGTGGCAGCGCTCGGACGAGGCCCAGCTCCGGATGGAACGCACCGAACTGCTCGGCAGCCTGGGCTGGACCGAATACGACCTGATCACCGGCCGCAGCGACTGGTCTGCGGGCATGTATCGGATCTTCGGCCGCGATCCCGCCGACGGGCCGCTGAATCGGACCCAGCAGCAGGCGGCGATGCACCCCGAGGACCGGGGCCTGTCGGAGACCGCCTGGCAAACCTTGGACAGCGGCGCGACCTCCGACGTCACGGTCCGGTTCCGCATCGGCACGGCCACCAAGCATCTGCGCATCCTCTCGGACGCGGCCCGCGACGCAGACGGGGCGCCGGTGAAGATCTACGCCGTGGTGCAGGACGTGACCGCGCGGGTGGACTCGCGGTCGGCGCTGGAAACCCTGGCCGAGAGGTTGCGGACCCGCGAGACCACCGCGCTGGCCGAGCATCGGCTGGCCGCCCAGTTGCAACACCTGATCCAGCCCGTGCCGGTGGAGCCGATCGCGCTGCCCGGTTTGCAGGCGGTGGTCGGCTACTTTCCGGCCGAGAAAGCCGTCCGGGTCGGCGGCGACTGGTGGCATGCGCAGACCCTGCCCGACGGGACCGTCCTGCTCGCTGTCGGCGACGTCGCGGGTCACGGGCTGGAGGCCGCCAACGGGATGGCGCACCTGCGGTTCGCCCTGGTGGCGTGGTTGTCGATCGGCATCCACGACCCGGGCGCGCTGCTCGGACACCTGAACCAGCTGTGCGTGCAGCTCGGCATCACCGGCACGGCGGTGGTGGCCCGGCACGATCCGACCGCCGGCCGGCTGGGCTGGGCCCGGGCCGGGCATCCACCGCCGCTGTCGGCGCGCGCGGGTGCCGTGGCCGAGCTGCCTCGACCGCCGGGCCTGCTGCTGGGCGCCGAGGCCGACACCGCCTATCCGGTGGCCGGCGCGCTGCTCAACCCCGACGATCTGGTGCTGTTCTACACCGACGGCCTCGTGGAACGCCGGGCGGCCGACTCCGGTGCCCGCCTGGCGGAGGTGCGCAAGCACGTGGCGGCGGTCTCCGCGAACCCAGGCCAGGACCCGCTGGTCACGCTGCGGGGGCTGCTGCACGAGGGGAACCCGGACGACGACACGTGCCTACTCGCCGTACGCGTCAAAGCTTGAAAGTCAGCCGCACCCGCGTGCCGTCCGCGACCGCGGTGGTCTCCACGTCGTCGCAGACCTGAGCCACGATGGCGAGCCCCCGACCGCCCACCGCGTCGGCGGCCGGCATGTGCCGGTTCAGGTCGGGGAGTGGCCCCTGATCGACGACGTCGCAGACGACGGTGCCGGACCGGGCAAACACCCGCACCCGACCGCCACCGGTGGTGTGTTGCAGCGTGTTGGTGGCTAGCTCGCTGACCGCCAGCACCAGCAGTTCGGCGCGGTGCTCGCCGAGACCGAGGGCGGCCGCCCGGTCCGTCACGAAGGCGCGGACGGCGCTGAGGTCGCCAGGCTTGTGATAGGCAAGGGTGTCGTCGGCCGGTTCAGTCATGATCAGTCTCCGCGCCGGGCTGCGGGCACGGCGCGAGTAGCTGCCCCACGCCGGTGATGTCCAGGACGGTCGCCACGGCGCCAGTGGCGTGCACGACGTGCAGCCGGCGACCTGTCTCCCGAGCGGCGTGGTGTGCGGTGACGAGCGCATGGATGCCGCTGGAGTCGATGAACTCGACCGCGGCCAGGTCGACCTCCACCACCTCGGCGCGGCTGACCGCGTCCAGCAGCAGCGCGCTGAACCGGTCGCGGCCTTCCAGATCGCATTCCCCGGTCAGCGTCACCACGATCCGACCGGGACCTGGAGAAACCTTCGCCTCGAAGCGCGCCATCGTGGTCGAGCACCCTTCGCTTGGCAGTGGGACCGGACCACATCATGCCACCGGCGCGCCGGGAAGCCGCACCTGATCCACCGAAGCGGCGACTGTCCACCGTGCCCCACCGCGGACCATAATGCGTCCCATGGTGACGACTGTGGGTAGTGGACCCGTCCATGTACTGGCCCTGCACGGCTGGTTCGGCTCGGCCCGGGGCTGGGGATATCTGCCGGACCTGATCGACGGCGACCGTTTCACCTGGGCGTTCCTGGACTACCGCGGCTACGGCGACCGCATGGACACGCCCGGCGACTACAGCATCGCCGAGATCAGTCGGGACGCCCTCGCGGCCGCTGACGAGCTGGGCTGGGACTCTTTCGCCCTGGTCGGCCACTCGATGGGCGGCATCGCGGCGCAACACGTGCTCGCCGACGCCCCGGACCGGGTCACCCACCTCGTCGGCATCAGCCCGGTCCCGGCGGGCGGTGTCCCGTTCGACGAGCAGGGTTGGGCGCTCTTCGACGGCGCGGCGGCGAGCTCGACGAACCGCACGGCGATCATCGACCTGACCACCGGCAACCGGCTGTCGGCGCACTGGCTCGACCGGATGGTCCAGGACAGCCACGCGTCATCGACCGAGGCCGCCTTCGGCGCGTACCTGCCCGCCTGGGCGAAGACCGACATCACCGATCTGGTGAAAGGCAACCCGGTCCCGGCACTCGCCATCGCGGGCGCCCACGACCCGGCCCTGGGCGCCCCCACGATGGAAGCCACCTGGATGACCACCTACCCGAACGCGCGCCTCGAGGTCATCGCCGAAGCCGGCCACTACGCAATGTACGAGACGCCGGTCCGGCTCGTGACGATCCTGGAGGAGTTCCTCTGACCGCTCCCGATGCATTTCCGCCGGCCCCGCGGTCCTCGGGTGGGCGTGACGCTCGCCTCATTTTGGGGGGATTGCTGCCGATAGGCGGGGTGTGATCCCGCTGCTGGACCGAGTGTCGCCCAAGATCCGTACCCTGATCGCCCTGATCTGCTTCATGGGCGGCTTCATCGGGCTCGGAGTGTTCACCCACTCGGTGGCCGGCTCGGTCGCGGAGACGCTGCCCGCGGGCTCCACCGGCCGGGCCGACCTCGAGTCGCTCGCCACCCTGGCACTCTGGGTGCCGATCGTCCTCGCGCCGCTCGGCTTCGTGCTACAAGGATCAGTCGTGTTCAGTCTGGTCCGGCTGCTGAAGATCTGCGCCGCGACGATCCAAGGCGCAGCGGGCGGCAACCTCAGCCCGCGGATGCCGGTCGTCGGCAAGGACGAGCTGGGCCAGATGGCTACCGCCTACAACGCGATGATGGACGACTTCCAGGGCACCGTCGACGGCATCCGCCAGGCGGTCGCCGAGCTCAACAGCTCCACGGGCTCGCTGCGCCAAGTCAGCACCACCATGACCCAGGCCGCCGACGCCGCCGCGGGCGAACTGGAAACGGTGGCGCACTCGGCGCGCCGCACCAGCGAAGAGGTCGGCGCCATCGCTGACGGCACCCATCAGATGCGGTCCGCCATCGAGGAGATCAGCACCAACACCACCGACGTCAGCCGCATGACCGAGGAGGCGGTGACCGGCGTTTCGGTCGCCACCGGCAACGTCTCCCGACTCCGTGACTCCAGCCAGGAGATCAACGAGGTCCTGCGCTCCATCAACGCCATCGCCTCGCAGACCAACCTGCTCGCCCTCAACGCCACCATCGAAGCCGCCCGGGCCGGCGAGGCCGGCCGAGGCTTTGCCATCGTGGCCGGCGAGGTCAAAGAACTGGCCCAGGCCACCGCCCAGGCCACCGAGGAGATCGCCCGCCGCATCGAGGGCATCCAACACGACACCGGCGAAGCGGTCGAAGCGGTCAGCGGCTTCGCCACCATCATCGGCGCCATCGCCCAACACCAGGTCACCATCGCCGCCGCCATCGAGGAACAGACCGCCACGACCGGCACCATGGTCCAGGGCGCCGGCACGGTCAGCACCGGCACCGAGCAGATCAGCATGGCGATCTCCGCCGTCAGCACCGCCGCCAACGAAGTACGCGGCGCCGCCGAAGACACCCACCGCGCCGTCGGCGAGCTCACCGGCACAGCCGCTCGCCTGCAGAGTCTCGCCTCGGTCTTCCACTCCTGACCTGACGCGTCCGCCGTCGTTCCTGACCCGAAGCGTCCGCTGTCGTTCGTGACCCGAAGCGTCGGTCGCTCTTGACCGAGGACCAGGATCAGGAAACCGGGGCCGCGCCGGCAAACCAGCGGTCGGACACCCGGGTGTGCAGCTCGAAACCGAGGGGTTGCGGACCGTCCACGATCAGGCGTTCGTGGGTCTCGGTGTTGGGCGGGGCCGGGGGAAGGTCTGCGGCGGATGCGAGCGCCGGGAAGAGGCCGAAGATCAAGAGGGTGCCGTCGGGTGCGCTGAGGGCGTCGTAGAGGCGTACGGAATCGGGGTTTGCGGTCAGGCCGGTTTCTTCGCGCAGCTCGCGCGCCGCGGCTTGTTGCCAGGTTTCGCCGATGTCGATGAAGCCGCCCGGCAGGGCGATGCGGTCCTGGGCGGGCGGGATGGCCCGGCGGATGGACAGGAGGCCGTTGCCTACCGGCTGTACCGCGACGGCGACCGGCGTGGGGTTGAGGTAGCTCGTCTCGCCGCAGGCCGCGCAGCGCCGGGGCCAGGGCTGGTCGGGGACGAAGCGGGCACCACAGAAGGTGCAGTGTGCGTAACGGTCAGGCATGCAGAGGAGAATTGCACGCCGCGACCAACGCTTGGCGGCAGGCCGTGGTCAACGGGCGCAGCGCCGCGTCGCGCTGCTGGGCTTCATAGCCGTTGACGGCGCCGCCGGGGGCGTTGTGTTCGGCGAGCACGAGCACCTGGTCGAGGACGCTGGCTCGGGCGAACAGCCGCCGGGACCGGGGGTCGAACCCGGGCGGCAGGGTCGCGGTGCTCTCCGGGCGGCGCAGCGCCTGCAAGGCGCCGGCCAGCTCGGGACGCCACTGGGCGACGTCCAGGCGGGTCAGTTGGGTGGTCGCCTCGGTCAGGGCGCGGGCCAGCTCCGCCTCGGCTTCGGCGGATCCCAGCTGGAACACCGGCCGGTACTCGGCGACCGGGAAGAAGCGCCAGCGGACCGTCTCGAAGGTGACCCCCGAGCCGGAGGTGTGCCGGCGAACCTCCGGGACGACGCCGAACGAGGGCGTCATGACAGCCTCGCCGGCGAGCAGGGCGGCGCCGGTGAGCTCGCCCGGTCCGGGCAACCCGCGCGGGTCACCGGGAACCGGCAGCACCAGGCGGATCTCATCGGGATGCAGCTTCGCGAAGCAGGGCAACGCCTGGCCCAGCGGCACGTCGCTCCACGTGCCGGGGGCGTCGGCGACCGAGTGCTCCTCGTCGCTGGAGATCTCGTCGGCCAGCTCGTCGAACGGGACGAGTCCGGCACGCCAGGCGCGCACCCAGGCGACGAACCGGGTCGATCGGCGCGCCGTCAGGGTCGCCGCATCTGCTGCGGGGGACATGCGAGCAAGGGTACGTGCCCCGTGACGGCGTTGTCTCGGCCGGAGCGTCGGAACCGGCGTGTCCGGGCGGAGGAGTTACCGTGCTGTGAATGTATGCCGACGACGTATTAGCGGGTAATTGGCGGCGCCGTACGGTGATTCCTGAAGTCGACGCCGAGCCGGGCCTGGTGGTCGAAGACGCGGACGCCGGCTTCTGCGGTGCCGTGGTCGGCTTCGAACTCGGCGCGGTGGTGTTGGAGGACCGGCACGGACGCCGGCGTAACTTCCCACTGGAACCGGCCGCGTTCCTCCTCGACGGCAAGGTCGTCACGCTGCGCAGGCCCGCGGCCGCGCCCGCCGCCCCGGCGAAGCAGCGGACCGCCTCCGGTTCGGTGGCCGTCGCCAACGTCCGCGCCCAGGTCGCGAAGGCCAGCCGGATCTGGGTCGAGGGCATCCACGACGCCGCCCTGGTGGAACGGATCTGGGGCGATGACCTGCGCATCGAAGGCATCGTGGTGGAGCCCCTCGACGGCATCGACGACCTCGCCGGGGCGGTCCGCGACTTCCGCCCGGCCCGGAACCGCCGCGTCGGTGTCCTGGTCGACCACCTCGTGCCCGGCTCCAAGGAGAGCCGGATAGTCGCCGCGGTGCAGCACCCCGACGTTCTGGTCACCGGGCACCCGTACGTGGACGTGTGGCAGGCGGTCAAGCCGCAGCGGGTCGGCCTGCGGGAGTGGCCGGTGATTCCGCCCGGGCAGCCGTGGAAGGAAGGTGTCTGCCGGGTGGTGGGCGTCGCCGAGCCGTACGAGCTGTGGCGCCGGATCCTCGGCAGCGTGAGCAGCTACAAGGACGTCGAAACGCCCCTGATCAACGCCATGGAACGGCTCATCGACTTCGTGACGGAACCGGTCGACTAGGCCAGGTGGCGGGGGTCGCGGCTGAAGACGAAGGTGGCGATGTCCAGCTTGTCGACCTCGCCGTCGGCGGACCGCAGGACGGCCAGGATCTCGCCGACGTTCACACCTGCCGTGCCACGCCAGCGGTCCGGGGCTTCGCGGGTGAAGCGCCACGGTCCGCGGGCCGAGTAGCCGACCGGGGCCATCACCAGCTCCGCGCCGGTGGCGGTGACCTCGTATTCGCCGCCCATCCACCACCAGCGTCCGCACAGCTCGGCGGCCTCTCCGGCAGGGGCGGGCGCGGGACGCCACGGCAGCGGCGGCTCCGGCTCGGCGTCCAGGACGGCGGTCAGGGTTTCGAGGGCCACCGCGCGGATCGAGGTGCCACGCAGGCCGTACGAGTTGGCGAAGGCGATCACGCCGGTGCGGCTGGCCCGGTGCACCAGCAGTTGGGAGACGTAGCCGGGCATCGAGCCGCCGTGACCCACGTAGATCCGCTCGCCGACGCGGTGGAGTTCTGGCCCCAGTCCATGTCCGGCGGTCCACGTCTCGTCCTGCATCACCACCGGGGTGCACATCTCGTCGACGGTTTCGCGGCTCAGCACCGTGGGCGCCGGGTCGGCGAGGAACGCGGCCCACTTCGCCATGTCGGTGACCGTCGACCAGAGCTGCCCGGCCGGGGCCATCGCTCCTGAGTCCGGCCGCGGCTCCTCGTGCAGAGTGCCGTCGAGGGCGTGGACGACGTAGCCGCGGGCGTACGGCTCGACGGGGGAGTAGGTGGTGCGCTTCATGCCGAGCGGGTCCAGCACGCGCTTGCCCACGAGGTCGGTCCAGCTGTCCCCGGTGACCCGTTCCAGCACGGCCCCGATCAGCCCGTACGCGAGGTTGGAGTAGTGGTAGGTGCGAAACGGCGGCCCGGCGATCTTGTCGAAGGCCAGCTCGCGCAGCAGCTCTTCGACGTTGCCGACGTCGCGTCGCTCCCACCAGGGGCCGTCCGGTTCCCGCTGCAGCCCGGAGACGTGGGCCAGCAGTTGGCGCAGGGTGATCCCGCCGACCGGGGTGCCCGGCAGGTGCCGGTAGAGCAGGTCGTCCAGGGCGAAGAAGCCTTCGTCGCGCAGCTGCATGACCATCGTGGCGGTCAGCGTCTTGGTGATCGAGCCCAGCCGGTACTGCGTCTTCGGGTCCGGTGGTGGCGTCTCGCCGGCGCCGGTGAAATGCAGCAGCGAGCGGTCGCGGACCACTGCCAGCGCCAGTGACGGCGCTCGGCCCGCGGACTGCGCGCGGGCGGCGATCTCGGTGACACGTCGGCCGGTTTCCGGCAACAGGGACACGGTGAGCCTTCCGGGTTGGGAGTCAAGGGTCTAACTGCGGGGAGCGGAATTCGGCTACGCCGGCAAGAGTGCTGACGCGGTGTCGCTCCGCGTGCACGTACGTGTCACGATCAGAGGTATGGAAGCAGTCCTCTGGGTGGTCCTCGCCATCGCGCTCGCGATCGGCGAGGCCTTCGCGGCGACCTTCCTGATCATGTTCTTCGCGGTCGGGGCCCTCGCGGCGGCCGGCGCGGCGGCTCTCGGGGCCCCGCTGCTGGTGCAGGCCATCGTTTTCGCCATCGTCTCCGGTCTCTCCGTGGGCGCCATCCGCCCGATCATCATGCGGCATCAGCGGTCGGCGGCTGAGGCTGGCGAGACGGCGTTCGGCATCGAGGCGATCGAGGGTTCGAAGGCGACCGTCCTCGAAGAAGTCGACGCCGACCATGGTTTGATCAAGATCGACGGCGAGCTCTGGACCGCGCGATCCTTCGACGGCACCGAGCGCTACCTGCCGGGCGAGCATGTCCGGGTCATCAAGGTGAAGGGCGCCACGGCGATCGTGTGGCGCGACGACACGCCCCATATATAGAGAGGCACCCATGGAAGTCGTGATCGGTGTACTCATCTTCGTGATCGCCCTGTTCGCGGTGATCACGCTGGTCCGTTCCGTCCGCATCGTGCCGCAGCAGCGGATGGATGTCGTGGAACGGCTCGGCAAATACAAGCGCACGCTGGCCCCGGGCCTGAACCTGCTGGTGCCGTTCGTGGACGCGGTCCGCACCAAGGTCGACATGCGCGAGCAGGTGGTCAGCTTCCCGCCGCAGCCGGTGATCACCTCGGACAACCTCGTGGTCAGCATCGACACGGTGCTCTACTTCAAGGTGGTCGACCCGGTTCGGGCCACGTACGAAATCTCGAACTTCCTGCAGGCCATCGAGCAGCTGACGGTGACCACCCTGCGCAACGTCATCGGCTCGCTCGACCTGGAGCGCGCCCTGACCAGCCGCGAGGAGATCAACCGGCACCTGTCGAGCGTGCTCGACGAAACCACCGGCCGCTGGGGCATCAAGGTCACCCGGGTGGAGATCAAGGCGATCGAGCCGCCGCCGAGCATCCGCGACTCGATGGAGAAGCAGATGCGTGCCGAGCGGGAACGCCGCGCCACGATCCTCAACGCCGAGGGCCACAAGCAGGCGGCGATCCTCACCGCCGAGGGCGAGAAGCAGTCCCAGGTGTTGCGCGCCGACGGTGACCGGCAGGCCCGCATCCTGCAGGCGGAAGGCCAGGCGAAGGCCATCCGTACGGTGTTCGACGCGATCCACACCGCCAACCCGTCCCAGAAGGTGCTGGCCTACCAGTACCTGCAGGCCCTGCCGCAGATCGCCAACGGCACCGCCAACAAGGTCTGGATCGTGCCGACCGAGCTGACCAAGGCCCTGGACGGTCTCGGCGGCGCGCTCGGCGGCCTCGCCAACATGGCCGGCGACAAGCCGTCCGAGTCGGTCGACTCGGGCGCGGTCGAGCGCGAAGCCGCGGAGGCCGCGCAGGCGGCAGCCGCCGAGGCGGCGGCGGTCGGCGCTCAGGTCCGTGAGGCGGAGGCGCAGGTCTCCGGTGACCCGAACGCGAAGGGGCTGCCCATGCAGGAGCCCGCGAAGGGACTACCCAGCACGGCCGAGTCGATTCCGCACTCCGCGCAGGGCCTGCCGGCGCCGGAGGCGATCCCGCCGTCTGCCGCACTGGGCGCCGCGGATTACAACGGCGCGGGCGAGCCCGAGCGCGCCTGATCCACCGCTGCCACCCGCCCGATCCGGTCCGCCGGACCCGGGCGGGTGCGAGATCGTAGCGAATATCGCAAAACCCCGCGCCGCAGCGCGGGGTTTTGTCATGGTGGTCGCAGGATTCCCGACCGGCGCCCCCGGCCGCTCGGCTTGAGCCCACAAGGCGGAGCTATGAGCACCAGTCAGTTCCAGACCGCTAGCGGCCGCCCGTTGCGTGTGTCCCCGGCCTGGGTCGGCGCCCCGAGCACCGCGACGGCCACCGACGACCATCTGCTGCCGGTCCGGGAAGCGGTCTGGATCTGGTCGGTACGCCGGTACGCGCGGGTCACCCTGTGGGCTCTCCCGGTCGGCGCGGCCCTCTACGGCTGGTCCACCCTCGGCGTGCCCAGCCCGGCCGGACAACTGGCGGTCGAGGTCGCCGCGGGCTGGCTGTGCACCCTCGCCATGATCGCGCTGGCCGGGTTGCTCGCGGGGACGCGTACGCGCCGGCCGGCGGTCGCAGGCTTGGTGATCGGCATGGCCGGGGCGCTGCTGTGGCTGCCGCTGCTGGCGCTTCCGGCGGGCGGCACGGCGGAGCCCGGACTGACCTCCGACCAGATCCGGACGGCGTCCATGGTGGCGGCCGGGGTCATGGGCACCGGCTGGCTCCTGCTGGGCTGGGCGGTGCTGCGCTCCAAACTGGTCAATCCCGCCGACGGTGTCCTGCTCATCCTGGCCGCGGTGTCGATCGGCGCCGGGTCCTACGCCGTCAAGCCACTGCCGACGGTCGGGGCACTGATCCTGGTGGCCGCGGGCATGGGCCTCGCGTGGACCGGTTCGCGGCTGATCCCGCCGTCCTGAAACCAAGACCGACTGCACCGCGGCGAAGCAAGGGCCAGGAGGGCTTGGCCTCCCTATCGCTTGATGCGGTAGACGACCGAACGACGCAAGGGACCCGGCGGCACGGACGGGTCGTCGAAGTCGGCGGTCTGGTCGTGGCTCATGCCCAGCCGGTGCATGACCGCCCGGGACCGTTCGTTGCCGGCGGCGGTGATCGCCAGAATCTCCGGCAACCCCAGCACGTCGAAGCCGAAGTCGAGGCAGGCGTGCCCGGCCTCGGTCGCATAGCCCTCGCCCCACGCCGAGCGAGCCAGCCGCCAGCCCACCTCGACGCCGGCGAACGGCAGGCCGGAATCCACCGGGTCGAGACCCGCCATGCCGACGAATTCGCCGGTCGCCGCGACCTCCAGCGCCCACCAGCCCCAGCCGCGCCGGTCCAGATCGTCGCGGAAGGACACCAGCGACGCGGCGCTCTGCCCGTAGGTCAGGATCGACGGGAAGTGTTCGCGGACGGCCGGATCGGCGTTCATCGCTGCCCACGGCAGGGTGTCCTCATCGCGCCACTGGCGCAGCAGCAGCCGTGCCGTTTTCAGCTCAGAGATCGTCATCGCGTCCCAACTCCCAGAAAGCCACCGCCGCTGCCGCGGCCACATTGAGCGAGTCCACCCCGCGGCGCATGGGCAACCGTACCGGGACGTCGCACGCGGCCAGGGCGTGCCGGGACAGGCCCGGGCCTTCGGCCCCGAGGAGTAGGGCGGGTCGGGCCCGCTGCGCAGCGTCCAATCGCTGCATGGGTACGGCATCCGGCGCCGGGGTCAGCGCCAGCACCGAGAAACCGGCCTCGCGCACCCGGTCCAGGCCGTCCGGCCAAGGCTCCAAACGCGCGTACGGCACGGCGAAAACTTCGCCCATGCTGACCCGTACGCTCCGGCGGTAGAGCGGGTCCGCGCAGGTGGGTGACAGCAGGACGGCGTCGATGCCGAGCGCCGCAGCCCCGCGGAAGACCGCGCCGATGTTGGTGTGGTTGTTGACGTCTTCCAGGATCGCGACGCGTCGGGCAGCGGCGAGGACATCGCCCGCGTCCAGCAGCGGCAGGCGGTGGAAGGACGCGAGGACGCCGCGGTGCACGTGGAAGCCGGTCACTTGTTCCAGGACCGCCGGGGCGGCCGCATAGACCGGGGCGTCGTCGAGGTCTTCGAGTTGGTCGACCCGCTTGGCATCGACCAGATAGGACCGGGCCTGGTATCCCGCGCGGCGGGCCCGGCGCAGCACCAACTCACCCTCGGCGATGAAGAGGCCGTGCGGCGGCTCCCATTTGGTCCGCAGCTCGAGGTCGGTGAGTGAGCGGTAGTCGCCGAGCCGTTCGTCGGCCGGGTCGTCGATCAGGTGCACGTCGGGCACGGTCAGTCCAGCCGGTAGGTCAGGTGGGTGGCGTTTGCGGACACCCGTACGTGGGTCTGGCGTAGGTGTCGCGGTGCGGCCGCGCCGGTGAACAGGGGCGTGCCGGCGCCGAGCAGGATGGGGGCGAGGTGCAGGCGCAGCTCGTCGACCAGGCCCGCTTCGACAGCGCCACGGATCAGTTCGCCGCCGCCCATGAGCACCACGTCGCGGTCCTCGGCGCCAGAGCGCGGCCCTTGGTCACGGCACTGGCGAGGCCATCGGGTACGAAGGAGAAGCGGTCGCCGAGCCGGGCGCGGGCCGGCGGCTTGCGGGTCACGACCAGCACGGGTGGCACCGCGGCGAGTCCGGCGCCGTACGCCATCTCGTCGGTCCAGCCGTGCGGCCCGTCGACGATGTCGAACAGGCGGCGACCCATGATCACTGCCCCGGTGGCGTCGGTGGCCGCGGTCAGCACCTCCCGGTCGACCGCGTCGCCGTCTAGCGCCCAGACGTGCAGCGGCTCGCCGCCGGTGCCGAGGCCGTGCGCGAGATCGGGGTCCGGCCCGGTCACGTACCCGTCGATCGACACCGTGATGTCGGCGACCACCTTGCCCATCAGCGATACCCCCTGTGCCGCGGCGCTTCCTGCAGCGAGCATGCCACTCGGTCTTTTGCCCGAGCGGATCCGGGTGGGGCGGCGGATCTCGCCCAGCGGCAGTACGGTTGTACTGTTCGCGTCGTTCTGCGGTCGATCGTTCTGCGGTGGGAGGTGTGCAGGTGTCATCGGGTTCCGGTTCCGACCCGCACATGCTCGCGCTGCTGCGGGCCATGCGCCTGCGCGCTGCCGCACCGGATGCGGCGGCGGCCGGTGCCGCGGATGCCGAAGCCGCCCTGCAGGGTCGATACCGCGCCGAGCAGGACAATCCGGACCACGAGGACCTGCATCCGGAGGAGTTGCTGCACCCGGACTGGCCGACGGCGCAGCTTCCGGCCGAGCCGTCCGGTGAGCTGCCCGCAGCGCATCCCTTCCGGGACTTCTCGGTGCCGGGCGTTCCCCAGCCCGAGGAGGTCGAGCACCAGCAGACGGGTCAGGAGCGCGGCGGCTTCCGGGCGAGCATCGGACCCGTCCCCTCCGGTTCCCGCTGGAATTCCACCCCGCGAGGATCCGTCCCGCCGACCACTCCGACCCCGGCCACAGGGAACACCCCGGGGTCCGATGGCACCACGCCAGGCGACTCAACGCCAGGTGGCACCACACCTAGTGGCACCACGCCAGGTGGCACGACACCGGGTGGCACGACACCGGGAGTGATCCTGCCGGAGGTCGGCTCGCTCGACCCCCTCCTGTCGGACCTCATCAACCCGGACACCCTGGATTCCGCTGTGTCGAACACCCCCCGGTCCGCAGGCCCGGGGCTGGTGCGGCCGGGAGTCACACCACCGGAGACTGCCCGACCGGGAGCCAACCCGTCCGGCACCGTGCCGTCCGGCATGATGCCCGGTGCGGCCCGCCCGGCCCCGGGCGCGACACCGCCGCTCGTCCACCCGGCCACCATCATGCCGCCCGCGGTTCAGCAGGGTGGCATGCGCCCACCCACGGCCGACGTCGACCCCGGTCACCTGATGGACTTGCTGCCCAAGAACCTCGGCCTTGCCACGCCGCTGACCTCGCGGTCGTACCCGCCGACGCCGCCGGGTGCCGCGCTGCCGGCCACGCCCGGCGGATCACCGCACGTGCCTGTGCCCGGCGCAGCACCGCACGTGCCTGTGCCCGGCGCAGCACCGCGCCCGCCTGGTGCCGCGCTGCCGCCTGTGCCCGGCGCATCGCCGCGCCCGCCTGGTGCCGCGCTGCCGCCCGTGCCTGGCGCACCACCGCATCCGCCCGGTGCCCCGCCGCCGGCACCTGGTTCGGCGGTGTCGCCCATCCCGGGCGGGCTGCCCCTGCCCGTGCCAACTCCGCCCCAGGCCAGCCGAGGTGTGCCGCTGCCTGCGCTTCCGCCGATTCCTGGCCTTCCGGCGCCCGCACCGGGTGCGCAGCCACCCGCAATGCCGCCCGCCTCGGGGACGCCGGTGGCAGCCCCGGGCACTGCGCCCGCCGCGCCTCCGCGGCGCCCGACGATTCCGTACCCGCCCGGTGCCGGTCCGTGGGCCACGCCTTTCCCCGGCGGTTCGACCGATCCGATCGGCGCCATCCCGGCCATCGGTGGGCCCCGGGTCACCGGTCCGACGTGGCAGGGCGATCAGTTCCCCCAGGTCGGCCCGGTCGGCCAGGCGCCGCCGGTGCGCCCGCCCGTTGCCGCCCACCCCTCCGCGCCGGTCGACGGGATGAACCCTGCCGACGACGCCGAGTTGCACACCGCGCAACGGCTTCTCCTCAGCAGCCTGACCCAGGCCGGCGGAACGGCCGAAGTCGCCGCCCGGCTGCGGGCCGCGCTGGTCCAGGCGGAGCCGACACTCTTCGCCCGGCTTCCCGGCAGCCCGGCAGTGCAGATCGAGCAGCTCGCCGAGGGCCTCACCTGGCTGGTGCAGCGCACCGACCAGCCGCCGGCGCTGGTGGCCGGATTCGGGCGACTGGGCGCGGCCCTCGCCGAATGCGGGGTAGTGCCCCAGCAGCTCCAGCTCGCCGGCGCGGCCCTCGCCGAAGCGATGCGGGCCGGGATGGCCGCCAACGGCTGGCGGCAGGACTTCGACCAGGCGTGGCGGACGACCTGGCAGCACGCGTACGAGTGGATCGCGCACGGCATGGCGGCCGCGCAGTACCAGCCGACGACCTGGACCGCGGTGGTCGTCTCGCACGAGCGGCGCCGGGACGACCTCGCCGTGCTGCGGCTGCGCCCGTACCTGCCGATGCCGTACCTGCCGGGGCAGTACGCCCGCATCGAAGTGCCGGAGCTGCCCGGACTGTGGCGGCCGTACTCGCTGGCCGGGGTGCCCCGCCGGGACAACATCGTCGAGCTGCACGTCCGCGCGAAGTCGCTGGACGGGGTCAGCGGCGCTCTGGTGCACCGGATCGAGGCGGGCGCCAAGGTGAAGATCGCCCGCGCTGAGGGCCGGATGATCCTGCCCGCCTCCGGCCCGGACCTGCTGATGATCGCCGGGGACACCGGCGTCGCGCCGCTGAAGGCGTTGCTCACCGACCTGGCGGAGACCAACGATCCCCGGTCGGCGGTGCTGTTCTGGGGCGTCCGCACCCTCGACGAGCTGTACGACATCGCGGACCTGACCGCCGTCGCCCGGATCGCCCGGCGGGCCACGATCGTGCCGGTGATCTCCGAGGGGCCGTCCGGGCCGTACGCCGCGGGGCTGGTCACCGACGCGGTGGCTGCCTACGGCGAGTGGTCCAGCCACGAGGTGTACCTGGCCGGGCCGCCGCTCATGCTGGCCGCGACCGCCCTCGCCCTGCACGAGCTCGGCGTCGCCCCCGAGCGCATCCACCACGACCAGCCCGGCTGACCCGGCGTCCTGACCTGCCGTGCCACCCGGCGTCCGGCTTACAGCACCTGGTCGAGGGCTTTCGCGTACGTCGATGGCACGAAGTACGGCCCGCCTGGCGTGAGCACCGCCTCGCGGGACGCCTCCGCCCACGCGGCTGGCGGCACCGCGGCCCGCAGCGCCGTGATGACGGGCGCGTCGGCCCACTGCGGGTCGTCGGCGAGCATGGTCAACGCCACCAGCGACTCTTCGACCTCGCCGACGCACTCGAACGGCTTGTGCGCGTCGATGCCGAGCAGTTCCAGGTAGCCGGGCACCTGGGCGGGGTCGGCGAAGAGGTCGCGCCCGAAGATGTGGGTCAGTCGTTCGCGCGGCATCGAAGGCGCCATGGCCAGGGCCACGAACCGGCACTTCGGGCAGTCGCCGCACCAACGGGCTGTCGGGTCGTGCAGCTTGAACGCCTTGTTGCAGCTCGTCACCACGTCGTCGTACGCGGTGAACCGGGCGAAGAGCTGCGCGATGTGCAGCTCGGACAGCGACCGCAGCAGCGAGAAGTACGGCTCGGTCAGCCCGGTGTGCGCGGTGACGGCGGCGCGCAGCAACCCTTCCGCGGCTACCCCCTTGGACCATTGGTGGTTGATCGGGTGACCGTTCCAGATCAGGTTTGGGTCGGACGCGGACCGCTCGTTGGACATCACCACCGGGCCGAGTCCGTGCAGGGTGGCGGTGGCGATGGCAATCAGTGAGTTGATCGCCGTGACGGGGATGTGGCCGTTGCGGGCGCCCGCCTTGTTCAGCTCGAACAGGCGCGGGTCGAGCTGGCGCCGGGCAGCCAACGCGGGCAGCCCCGACGCGGCGTTGACGGCGACGATGACCGGGTTGGGGTTCACCGAGAAGGGCACCGGGTCGAGCCCGGCGGCACGCAGGATTTCCAACGTGACGATGGAGTCCTTGCCGCCGCCGACTGCTGACAGGGGACGACCGGCTGAGTTGTCGACCGGCGCAGCGGTCGGGGCTGTCGCGGGCACCTGGACGGTCAGGTCGAGCACGTACGGGAGCTGGTTCACGTACGCGTACTCGCCGAGGCCTTGGCTGTAGACGGCGCTGAACAGGGCTGCGGCCTCGGCCGGCACGGCCGTGGGCGCCTCGATCCGCTCGGGCGCCCCGACCTTGTAATAGCTCACGCCGGCGACGACATGCAGCAGCTCCAGCACCCGATAGAAGGCGTCCGGCACGTCCCGGCCGGCGGCGATGGGGAAGGTGATCGTCTCGGTGAACGCTTCGGGCGCGGGGCCGTCGAGCAGGTAGTCGAACGTCGCGACCCCGGTGGCGGGGTCGTAGGCGTGCGAAGGGAAGCGCATGACGTCGAACTGCACCCGCGAACTCCTGTCACTGGACCGACGGGCAATACTAGTTCCCTCTGACCGAGGGAGTATCGCTGTGCGCCTTGCGGACCTGCGCGGACGTTCCGTAGCCGTCTGGGGGACCGGCCGTGAGGGCCGGGCCGCCGTTACCGCCGTCGCCGCCCATGGGCCGGCGCGCCTGCTGGCGGTCGACGACAGCGCCAACTTCCTGTCGGTGCCGTGGGAGGGCGAGTTGGCTGCCGTTGCGCCCCTCGCCGGCGGTGACCATGCGTTTCCTGCGCTCGTCGCGGCTGATGTGGTGGTGCGGTCGCCGGGGGTGCCGCAGACCCACCCGTGGATGGCGGAGCTGCGCAAACGTGGCGTGACGGTGACCGGTGGCAGCGCGCTGTGGCTGGCTGACCATGCTCGGGCCACCGTGGGTGTCACCGGCAGCAAGGGCAAGAGCACGACCTCGGCCCTGATCAGCCACCTGCTGGCTGCGGTGGGGTGCCCGAACGTGTTCGGCGGCAACATCGGCGTGCCGCTGCTGGACCTGCCACCCGCCGAGCAGTACGTGCTGGAGCTGTCCAGCTATCAGTGCAGCGACCTCACCGATTCGCCGCGGGTCGCCGTCGTCACCTCACTCTTCCCGGAGCACCTGGACGCGCACGGCGGGGAGCGGGAGTACTACCGGGACAAGCTCAACCTGCTCGCGCACGGTCCGGAAATGATCGTGGTGAACGGCGCCGACCAGCGGTTGGTCCGCGAGACGATCGAGCTGCGCGACGCCAACGGTTTCCCGGCGATTCCGGCCGGCTCCGGTGACTCGCGCTTCCGGATCGAAGACGACGGCATCGTGTACTGCAGCGACGAGTCCCTGTTCCGCCGGGATGAGCTGCGGCTGCGCGGCGCGCACAACGGGCGCAACCTCTGTGTCGCGCTGGCTGTGCTGGACGGCATGGGCGTGGATGTGGTGGGCGAGGCGGAGCGGCTGCGGGCGGCGGTCGCGTCGTTCGAGGGGCTGCCGCATCGGCTGGCCGAGATCGAGGATCCGTCCGGGCTGACCTTCGTCGATGACACGTTGTCGACGAGTCCGTATTCGGCGATGCACGCGATCGACGCGTACGAGGGGCGGCCGTTGACCGTGCTCGTCGGTGGCACCGATCGTGGGTTGGACTATGCGCCGTTGCGGGAGCATCTGCGAGGTCGGGAGATCACCGTGATCGGGCTGCCGGACAGTGGCCCGCGGATCCTCGAGGAGTTGGCCGGGCTGCCCGGAGTGCGGACCGAGCCGGCCGAGGATCTGCCCGCGGCGGTTCGCCTTGCCCGCCAGGTCACGCCGGCCGGCGGGGTCGTGCTGTTGTCGCCGGCCGCGCCCAGCTACGGCCGGTTCCGCAACTTCGAGCACCGTTCGGAAGTGTT
Organism: Actinoplanes sp. NPDC051859; assembly: GCF_044452725.1. Taxonomy (NCBI): domain Bacteria; kingdom Bacillati; phylum Actinomycetota; class Actinomycetes; order Micromonosporales; family Micromonosporaceae; genus Actinoplanes; species Actinoplanes sp. NPDC051859. The sequence goes on from NZ_JBITBX010000002.1 coordinate 651,092, forward strand.
CGCTCAGGCGGTCCGCGACAGCGCCTGAGCATTATTTTCATCGCCCGTTGCGCGGGCCGGCAAAGGGTGACAAAACCCCGCATGTGATAGCGGTCACGTCCTAAATTCCGCAATAGACATCGATAGCCGTGTAACGACGGCCGCTGCTGCCTGCGCTCTTGGTATTCCTGTGAAAACTTCGCCCACGGTCTTGACAGGATGGGGGTCGCAGTAAGAACTTTTACCGCGACAGTAAACACTCTTCCGAGAGGGCGGGCCCATGGCAGAGCCAGAGGTGGACGGCAGCGCCCCGATCGCGGTGGCCGACCCGCCTCAGCCGAGCGACGGCGTGCTGGTGCGCATCCGGTCCATGCTCCCGGAATTCACCGGCGCGTTGCAGCGCGTCGCCGAGCAGGTCCTGACCGACCCGGCCGCCGCCTCCCGCGCCACCATCGTCGAGCTCGCCGAGCGCAGTGGCACCTCGCCTGCCACGGTCACCCGGTTCTGCCGGGCCATGGGCTTCGACGGGTACGCCGATCTGCGGCTGGGCATCGCCGCCGAGACCGGCCGGGCCCGCTCGGCCGGCTGGACCGTCGACATCGGCCGGGAGATCCAGCCCAGCGACCCGTTGCAGCGGGTCCTCGCCCAGATCATGGCCGCCGACACCCGGGCCATGCACGACACCGCCGCCCTGCTCGACCTCGCGGAGGTGGAACGGGCCGCCGTGGCGATCGCCGCCGCACCGCGGGTCAACATCTTCGGCGCCAGCGGCAGCGCGCTGGTCGGCGAGGAAATGCAGTTCAGCCTGCACCGGATCGGCGTCGCCGCCTGGGCCTGGACCGACGTCCACAACGGCCTCGCCAGTGCGGCCCTGTCCCGGTCCGGCGACGTTGCGCTGGGCATCTCGCATTCCGGCGAGACCGGCGAAACCATCGAGCTGCTCGCCGAGGCCAGCAGCCGAGGCGCCACCACCATCGCCCTGACCAGCTTCCCGCGCTCGCCGCTCGCCGAGCTGGCCGACATCGTCCTGCTCACCGCCACCCAGGCGACGACCTTCCGGCCGGACGCGCTCTCCGCGCGGCACCCCCAGCTGGTCGTCCTCGATCTGCTCTACGTCGCGGTCGCGCAGCGGACCCACGAACGCTCGCACGCCGCCTTCCAGCGCACCGCCCAAGCCGTGCACGGCCACAAGGCCGCCAAGGACGGCAGCTCCGCCCCGTGAAATCCCGCCGCACCGCACACCTGCCGCACCCCTCAAGGAGAGAGCGCATGACCGACATCCTTAAGCCCCAGGTCGACCGCCGGACGCTGCTGCGCCGCGCGGCCGCCGTGGGCCTGATGGCCACCCCCGCCGTGAGCATGCTGGGCGCCTGCGTCGGCGGCGGCAAGAGCGACGACAACGCGGACAAGCCGAAGGGCACCGTCTCGGCGACCAACCCGCTGGGCATCAAGGAGGACGAGCCGCTGGAGATCGTCATCTTCAAGGGCGGCCTCGGCACCAAGTACGCGACCGACATCGACATCCCGTCCTACAACAAGCTCTTCCCGAACTCCAAGGTCACCTTCAACGAGACCGAAGAGATCGCCACCGTGGTGCAGCCGCGGTTCACCTCGAACAACCCGCCGGACATGATCAACAACTCCGGCTCGAAGCTGATGGACCAGGGCGCCCTCGTCCAGGCCGGCCAGGTGCAGGACCTCACCGACCTGTACGCCGCGCCGTCCGTCGACATCCCCGGCAAGACGGTCCGCGACACGCTGATCCCCGGCACCGTCGAGCAGGGCACCTTCAACGGCAAGCCGTACGTCCTCAACTACGCCTTCACCGTCTTCGGCCTCTGGTACTCCGGCAAGCTCTTCAAGGACAACGGCTGGACCGTGCCGAGCACCTGGGCCGACTTCACCGCCCTGCTCGACAAGATGAAGGCCAAGGGCATCACCCCCTACGGGTACGCGGGAGCGAACGCGCCGTACTACCAGTACACGGTGATCCTCACCAGCGCCGCCAAGATCGGCGGCGCCGACATCCTCAAGAACATCGACAACCTCGAAGACGGCGCCTGGACCAACGACGCCGTCAAGCAGGCCGCGGCCGCCTGGGCCGAGGTCGGCGCCAAGTACGCGGACAAGGCGTTCCTCGGCCAGAAGCACACCGAGGTCCAGCTCAAGCAGAACCAGTACAAGGTCGGTCTCTACCCGTCCGGGTCATGGCTGGAGAACGAGCAGGCCAAGGACACCCCGGCCGGCTTCGACTACCAGCTCATGCCGCTGCCCAGCGTGACCACCTCGGACAAGCTCCCGGTCACCGCGCTCTACGCCGCGGCGGGCGAGCAGTACTTCGTCGCCAGCAAGGGCAAGAACCCGCGCGGCGGCATGGAATTCCTGCGCCACATGCTCTCCAAGGCCGGCGCCGTGGGCTTCACCCAGCTCACCAAGACGCTGACCGTCGTCGCCGGCGCCACCGACGGCATGGAGATCAGCCCCGGCCTCACCTCCGGCAACAAGGCCCTGGGCGCGGCCGGCGCCGACACCTTCAGCTTCCGCTTCGACACCTGGTACAAGAAGCTGGACGACGAGGTCCGCGCCGCCACCAACGAGCTGATGTACGACGGCGGCACCGCGGACAAGTTCTGTGAGCGGGTGCAGAAGGTCGCCGACGCGATCAAGAAGGACTCCTCTATCGAGAAGTTCAAGCGCTGACCCTCGCCAGCCCCACCACGTAACCCGCGATCACGGACGGAGCAGGACCATGAAGCACGGCAGGTACCCGTTCATCATCGGCTTCCTGGTCGTGCCGGTAGCCATCTACTGCACGTTCGTGGTCGCGGCCTACGTACAGGCGTTCCAGCTGTCGTTAACCAACTGGCGGGGCTTCTCACCCGAGGTGAACTACATCGGCTTTGAGAACTTCACCAAACTGTTCGACGACACCACGTTCTGGAAAGCGATCCAGCACCACGCCCTGTTGCTCGTCTTCCTGCCGTTGTTCACCATCATCCTGGCGCTGTTCTTCGCCTTCCTGCTCAACGTGGGCGGTGGTTCGCGCGGCGGGCGTACCCGAGGGGTCTGGGGGTCGAAGTTCTATCGGGTGGTGTTCTTCTTCCCCCAGCTGCTCGCGCTGGCCCTGGTCGCGGTGATCTTCGCCCGGGTCTACGCCCCCGACGAAAGCGGCCTCGTCAACGGCCTGCTCAGTCAGCTCGGCTCAGGACCGATCCTGTTCCTCGCCGACAAGAACCTCGCCATGTGGTCCATCCTGGCGGTGCTCGTGTGGCAGGCGGTCGGCTTCTACGTGGTGCTCTTCTCGGCCGGCATGGGCTCCATCCCCACCGAGATCTACGAGGCGGCGGCGCTGGACGGTGCCACCCGCGGCACCCTCTTCTTCAAGGTGACGCTGCCGTTGCTGTGGAACACCCTCCAGGTCGCCTGGGTCTACCTCGGCATCGCGGCCTTCGACGCCTTCGCCCTGGTCAACCTGATGTCCGTGGACCGTGGCGGCCCGGACGGCGCGACCACGGTGCTCGGCCTCGAGATTTTCCGCAACATGCAGGACTACGCGCAGTACGGCTACGCCTCCGCGATGGGCGTCGTGCTGTTCTTCCTGACCCTCACCTTCGCGGCGCTGACCCTACGGGTCACCCGGCGCGACGCTGTCGAGCTCTGAGCCGGACCGGGAGCCTGAGATGACCAACCTGCGTACCGAAGCTTCCGCCCCGCCGCCCGGCACGGTGAAGTACCCCGGGAAACGCCACGCCGCCGCCGCGGGCCGCGACAAGCGCGAACTCAAACTCTTCAGCGGCTTCGCCCACATCGCCCTGGCGATCTGGGGCCTGCTGGTGATCGCCCCCCTGATCTGGGTGGTCCTCGCCTCGTTCAAGAGCAACACCGAGATCTTCACGCACGCGCCGTTCAGCCTGCCCAGCCAGCTTTCCTTCGAGACCTACAAGACAGCCTGGACCGAAGCGCACATCGGCCGCTACTTCCTCAACAGCGTCTTCGTCGTCGCGCTCAGCACCACCGGCACCATGATCTTCGGCTCGATGGCCGCCTATGTGCTCGCGCGCTACAAGTTCATCGGTAACCGGTTCATCTACTACCTGTTCGTCTCCGGCCTGGCATTTCCGGTGTTCATGGCGATCGTGCCGCTGTTCCTGATCCTGCAGAACCTCAACCTGCTGAACACGTACACCGGCCTGATCCTGGTCTATATCGCCTATTCGCTGCCGTTCACGGTGTTCTTCATGACGGCGTTCTTCAAGACGCTGCCCAACCAGGTCGCCGAAGCCGCGGTCGTCGACGGCGCCTCACACACCCGGCTGTTCTTCCAGGTCATGCTGCCGATGGCCCGCTCCGGCCTGGTCAGCATCACCATCTTCAACATCGTCGGTCAGTGGAACCAGTACCTGCTGCCGGTCGCGATCATGCAGGGACAGGGCGCGGACGAAAAGTGGGTGCTCACGCAGGGCATCGCCAACATCTCCGTCTCGGCCGGCTACCAGGCCAACTGGGCCGCCCTCTTCGCTGCCCTCACCCTCTCCATCCTCCCGATGATCCTGGTGTACGCCTTCTTCCAGCGCCAGATCCAGTCCGGCCTGACCGCGGGCGCGACGAAGTAGCCCGTTTCTGTCGTACCCCTGCCGCAGAATGACCACGTGCTGGTGGCGGTGGTGTCCGACGACGGGACCTGGCGAGCTGCCGGGCGCCTGCAGATCCTGCACCCCGATGGCACGCCGGCATCCCCGCCGCAGTCGGTCCCCGACCTGCCGGCGGCCATCGATGCCCGGGAGGCCGCCGACCGGCCGCGCTGGGTGTGGGCGGCCACCGCCGACTGCTACCCGACCCTGCTGCGCGCCGGCGTGCGGGTCGCCCGCTGCCACGACATCGAGCTCACCGAAGCCCTCCTGCTCGGCCACGCCGGTCGCTGGGGGGAACCCCGCTCCCTCGCCGCTGCCTACGCCCGCCTCACCGGCGCCCCGGTCCCCGCCGACCCGCCGCCGCGCCCGGCCGAACCCCCGGGCTTCGCCCAGGCCGCCCTCTTCGATGCCGCCCCCGCCCCGCCGTCCGCCGCCGGCCCCGCGCTCCTCACCATCCTGATCGAGGTGTACGCCGACCAGCTCCGCCGCATCGCCGCCGTCGGCCAGCCCTCATCGACTGCCAGTTCGTCCCTCGCGGTCAGCTCCGCCGCTGCCGCCGCTTCCCGAGCTGCTGCCGTTTCCGCTGCTGGCGCTCCCTCTTCTCGTGGTGCTGCCTCTCCGGTTGGCAACGCCTCTTCTATCGGCGCTGCTTCTTCCGTTGGCGCCGGTTCCTCGGCTGGCGCTGTTTCTACTGTTGGGGCTGGTTCTTCTGCCGGCGCCGCTTCTTCTGCCGGGGCCGCTTCCTCTGTCGGCGCCGCTTCCGTCCCCGCCGGGCGGTCTGCGGCGGCCGGGCGGTCCGTGGCGGCTGGGCGGTCCGTGGCGGCTGGGCGGTCCGTGGCGGCCGGGCGGTTCGGGTTGCTGGTGGCGGCGGAGTCGGCCGGGGCGCTGGTCGGTGCCGAAATGGGGCATGCCGGCATTCCGTGGCGGGGTGACATCCACGACGAGCTGTTGCGGGAGCTGCTCGGCCCGCCGCAGCCGGTCGGGCCACCGCGCAGACTGACCGAGCTCGCCGCCGACATCAACGCCGCGTTCGGCATGCGCGGGCTGCATCCCGACTCCCCGGCCGAGGTGCTCCGCGCCTTCGCCCGGGCCGGCATCGACATCCCGAACACCCGGGCCTGGGTCCTGCGCAAGGTCGACCATCCAGCGGTACGCCCACTGCTCGAATACAAGGAGCTCTACCGGATCTGGACGGCGCACGGCTGGGCCTGGCGCGACGCCTGGGTGCACGACGGCCGGCTCCGCCCCGAGTACGTCCCGGGCGGCGTCGTGTCCGGCCGCTGGGCCACCCGCGGCGGCGGTGCGCTCCAGGTGCCCAAGGTGGTGCGGCGGGCCGTCGTCGCCGACCCCGGCTGGCGGTTCGTCGTCGCCGACGCCGGCCAACTCGAACCCCGCGTCCTGGCCGCCGTCTCCGGCGACGCCCGCCTCGCCGCCGCCGGCATCGCCGACGACCTCTACGCCGCCCTGGCCGCGGACGCCTTCGCCGGCGACCGCCCCAGAGCCAAGATCGCCCTCCTCGGCGCCATGTACGGCCAGACCGGCGGCGCCGCCATCCCGGCCCTGGCAGTCCTGCGCCAGAGCTACCCGACGGCCTTCGAATATGTGGAAGCCGCGGCCCGGACCGGAGAAGCGGGTGGCCTGGTCCGCTCCTGGCTGGGCCGTACCTGCCCGCCGGCCTCCACCGCCTGGCGGGATACGGGCCTCGAACCACCCGAGGAGGCCGGCTCCGCCGAAGCGTCGCAGGGCGGCTCCACCGGCCGCGCCCGGGGTCGTTTCACCCGCAACTTCGTCGTCCAGGCCACCGCCGCCGAGTGGGCTCTCGTCCTGCTTGCCACCTTGCGCACGGCTTTGGCTCCGTTGCGCGCCGAGATCGTCCTCTTCGTCCATGACGAGGTGGGCGTCCACTGCCCGGCGGAGGAAGCCGACCAGGTCGTGACGGCTGTCCGTGCCGCGGCCGCCCAGGCGGGCGAGCTCCTCTTCGGCAGCACCGCGGTCCGCTTTCCCCTCGACGTGTCCGTGGTGGAGTGCTACGCCGACGCGGCCTGACCGTCGCGCCGTTGCGTCGCCGGCGGATGCCGCACCTCGCAGTCGAACCACGAGGCGGGTCGTTACCACAATCGAATCGTCGCTCTGGGCTCCTCAAATACCGTGCCCTTGAGCTGGTCACGAACTTCAGGATTGGGCATTAGTGGTCAACGTCCGACCAGGTGATCATCGCTGTTCCGATGGTCGACCTCGGGATGTGGTTCTTTCAGGCTGCATGGCTGGGCTGGCGGACGTGTCGCATAGCGCAGGTTCGTGCCCTGCCGGGGGCACCACAAACAACTGCGACACGTCCGGCCGGGTGCTGGTGGTCGCCGCGACCCTGCCCCTGCCGCAGCCCCGACGGCATAACTGGGGTGCCCTGGCCGGTAGCTCGAGGACCGAAGTCGTCTGCTGATGGCCCCGCCGAGCGGCGGGGCCATCAGCGTCTGTGCGGCATGGCTCTTGGTGAGAGCAGGCACGACTGATCCCGGGCGGTTGCAGGGCAGACTCGCCGTCCAGAGGCTCCTGCCTGGAAGGGGGCTACTGCGCTCGGGCGTATTGGGAGGGAGGTACGCCGACCATGCTGGCGAAGTCGCGGGTGAGGTGTGCCTGGTCGCTATAGCCGAGTTCGGCGGCGAGGGCGCCGAGGTCGGGGTGGGTGCCGGCGGCGGCGCGGGCGGCGGCTTCGTGCAGGCGGTGGCGGCGGATGACCCATTTCGGGCTGACACCGACGTAGTCGGCGAAGAGCCGTTGGAGTTGGCGCATGGTGAGGTCGAACTCGCGGGCCAGGTCGTCGACGCGGGTAATGCCGGGCTCGGCCACGGTGCGGGCGACGATGGCAGCGGCCAACTGCGCGGACGGTTCGGGCTGTTCGGGTGCTCGGGTGGTGAGGAACTCGTCCATCACCGCCACGGCGGCCTCGTCGTCGGCAGCGAGTACCGCCTCGGCGAGCGCTTGTCCCGCTGGGCCGAAGACGTCGTCGATCGCGAGGAACCGATCGGTGATCGAGGCGACCGGTGCGCCGAGGAAAGGATGGAAACCGCCGGGGTGGAAGCGCACCCCGAAGACTCGTCCCGCGTCGTGCAGAACCTCCGTGAAACGGCCGCGCGGCACGCCGGCGATCCGGCACCGGCCGGGCTTGAAGGTCATGTTGACCGCCGGGTACGGCAGGACCTGCTGCTCGTACGGGTCCTGGCCGCGAAGGTCCCAGGTGACGATCCAGTAGTGGGCCACGAACGGTCGCAGCACCGGTGCAGCGCCGGGTGCGCTGAACCGGAACTTTTCCTGGCCTGCGCTCGGGTTCAGGATTGCCGGCACGAGTGAAGGCTAACGGATCTCACCGGCACGTCGCGTTTGTTCAAGACCAGCTCCCCCCACTGGCCTAGCCTGCGTTCATGCAGCTCAACGCACTCTTGAACAAGTCGATCACCGAGGCGGCGGCCGTGGTTCGTGGCGTCAAGCCCGACCAGCTCAGCGCGCCGACCCCGTGCACTGATTGGGACGTCCGCGCCCTGACCAACCACCTCCTGCAGGTCGCGTCCGCGCTACACCTCGCCGGCCGCCGGCAGACCGTGCCCGACGAGTTGTGGGGTCGCGACTTCATGGACGAGGGATGGGCCGACCGCTTCGATGACGAGGGCCGCGCCGCCGCGGCTGCGTGGGCGCAACCGAGCGCGTGGGAGGGCATGGTCAGCATGGGCGGGGCCGAGATGCCGGCTCCAATGATCGCCACCATGTTCGCCAGCGACCTCGCGATCCACGGGTGGGACCTGGCACGCGCCACCGGGCAGGACTACCACTGCGACGACGACGTCGCCGAGGCGACCTGTCGGTTCATCACCGACATGGCCGAGCAGGGCCGCCAGATGGGCATCTATGCCACCCCGGTCGCCGTTCCCGATGCCGCACCGGCCCTCGACCGGGCACTGGCGCTCAGTGGCCGCGATCCGCAGTGGGCTCACCCCACCGCGTAACAACCTACGGATCCGGGTCGTCCGGCGCGCCGCCTGGAAGCGGGCTGAGGCGGGTCGTGACCCCCGAGGACCCGTAACGGCCCAAGGCGGGACTACAGGGTCGGGCGAGGGGTGAAGGTTACTCCGCGTGAGGAGCAGCTTCTCACCCTAGGCATCGCTATGTATCAAGGAAGTCGAACTCGTCGCCCAGGACCCAGCGAAGGGCAGAGAGGTGACCGTGGACGTAGCCCCAGTGCCAGTCGTCCCACGGTCCCACATTCTCCCTGCCGTACTTCTCCTCAATTCGCGCTCTCGCGGTCATGATCGTCTTGCGTAGCTCCGGTGACACGTCGTCGCGTTCGCCAGCTTCAACCTTCTCGTCACGGATCAAGCTTCGGACGTACCAGACCTTGTCGAAGAACTCCTGCTCTGCCGCAAGGATCTGTGCTGACGTACGCATGCCTTGGATGAAGATCTCGTGACTGTCGAGCAGTCCAGGGTGGTCACCGAGCATTCGCGCAAGCGTCGGCCGCTCCCAGTATCGGATCCGAAACGGTGGACGTCGGTTGCGTTCATAATCGGCCAACCCATCCTTGGCGCCGTTGGACAGGTAGCCGGAGGCGATCACCAGCGCGACGTCAGGACGTTCCGCTTCCGCCCATGCCAACAGGTTTTGCAAGGGCTCGAGCGAGATGCCGGTCTTGTAGTGCTTGCAGTCGACGAACCAGGTTTCGAGCCGGGTGTGCCCGTCGACGTCGGTGAGCCTCCGCTGCGCGACCAGGTCTCTACCTCGGTCGGACGGGCTGGCCCTCTTCGGAGTGCCCTTCCGCCAGTCGACGTTCACGAAGCCCAGCTCGATCAGGAGGTCGTGACAAAACTCCTCGAAGTCCGTTGGGTCGAGGTTGTCGAACGAGATGTTCTTCGGCGCTGGACGAACGCCGGGCTCCTCGCCGATCTGCTGATCGTCGTCTTCCATGCCTCGTAACGGTACCCACTAACCGCTGAGCATTCGGTGTGGCGGTGCAAGGGAGGCGGTTCCTATGCCGTCGGAGGCCAACGTGCCGAGTGGACGGCTGGCCGCCGGCCCGCAGCTTCCGTCATGTGAAGGTCGCCGACGTGCGCACGAGGACCGACAGAGGCACCGACCTGCGCCAGGTCGGCGGCCGGAACACACTGGGCGGAGTTGCAAAGCCCCAGCTCAGCAGGGTCGTTGATCTCCTCGTGAAGCGCAGGTGTATCTCCAGCCCGGGGGCACCATGAACAACTGCGACACGTCCGGCCGCGTGCTGGTGGTGGCCGCGACCCTTCCCCTACCGCAACCCCGACGACGCAATTGGGGTGCTTCTCAGCCGTAATGCGGACGGCCTGACCTTCACGATGTTGACCCTGGGGCGTGTCCCAGGGTCAACATCGCTCTGTGCTGCCTGCGGTACGGGTTGGCGTGGCCGACTCGCTGTGGGGCGGCACCCCGTACCGGCTGGTTACCGGGGGGCCGCGAGGGACTGAGCCTGCGTCTTCGCGGCTCAGTGATGGGCTGACTCCCAGGCCGATCACGTCCACGGGCACACGTTGGCTGGGGCTTGACTTGATCCGATGCTAGATATGAGGCGAAGCTCGCGAAAGTTATCCACAGGCTGTGCGCCGGGTCTTGCAGACTTGGGAGACCGGGCGCACAGGTGGTGCACTGTCGGCGAGGTCACTCCAAATGGCGCCGGCCGCGCCTTCGGGCGGCGGGGCGTCGTGCGCAGCAGGCCACCGACAGTCCACGCCAGGACGGCCAGTCGTGGTGGGATCAGTGCGTGATGCCCGTCCCGGGCTCCGGGCCGTCACACGCTGAGCAGCTCTGCATCCGCGCCTCTACGGACGGCGGCCTTCCGGCGCCGAGGCGGCGCTACGTCCTGGGCGCACTGAGATCCAAGAATCGTACGAAGTCTTCACCCACCTCGCTACATCCGCCTACGTCCTCAGGTGTTATCAGTACCCGGTCGCCGTCGAGCCGCACTCCGGCCGCAGCGATCTGCGCCAGCACTTCGTCCCGGTACTTTGGGTCAAGTTGACGCTCGGTGAGCCGACCAAGGCCGTGCTCCAGGGCGTTCCGGACCTCGACGAAGCCGTGAACGGCCTGCATGCGGGGGAGGTAGTCAGGTCCACTCCGCCCTGGTTTCTCCATATCTTGATGCGGTCGGTCCACTTCATGACCTGGTAGTGGGAAACCGCCGGCCGCAGGTTGAGCAGGCGAGCAACCGTGAAGGACTCCAGGACAGCGACAAGGTCGGTGAGCGCGTTGCCGTGCCGTACGACAGCCGCGTCTCGAAGGTGTCGGCCCCGGTCGCCGCGGGGCTGCTCCTCTGACAATCGCAGCAGCGTGCGGTAGTCGGTGACGCGGACGAGGAGCTGGCCGAGTGCCGCCTCCCCCAGGGCGGTCATGCCGGCGGTGCTAGGCACCGGCGGGCGCCCATTCGTACACCCACCGGTGCAGCCGGTTGTCGTGGGTGACCGCCTTGCTGATGCGGTAGGTGGGGCTTGTCAACGCGATGGCAGCGACCAACAACGGGCGGGCTGTAGCACCTGTCCGGTCGTATAGACGAAGCAGTCCTTCAGCGTCAATCTGGCCGTGGCGGGCGAGCGTAAGTGCGGCGTACGCGCGCGGCGTTGCGGCTTGTCCGGGCGCGTCGAGAGCGGCGCGAACCCACTTGATCCGCCGCGCGGCGCCATCACCGGTCCCGAAGGCCGAATGGGAGGCGATCGCCGATTGCAGCCACCAAGACTGCCAGTGGTTTAGGTAGGCCCTGGAGGTCAGCAGTTTGTCGAAGGCGGCGATAACCGGAGCGGGATCCGTGCGCGTAGCAAGGTACCGGCAGACGGCCGGCGTCATCTGACGGGCGAAACGCAGCATCTTCATGAGGTGTTTCAGCAGCTCCGGATCCGTCGCGGGCTCCGTCTCCAGCGTCGCCAAGGCCGAGGACAGCAGGTCGAGCAAGGCTCGGTGTTCCTTCACCCGCTGCGTCGGGACCTGGCTGCGACCACCGACCTTGGCCCACCGCTCGACGATCCGTGCGGCGGCTTCTCGGTCGACATCGGTCGGGTTCGGCTGAAAGACGGCCTCGTCGCCGTACGGGTCGTCCTCGACCAGCGTCAGGTCGTACTGTGCGTCGGCCGCAATCTGCTTGCGGAGGTCTTCGGCCTCATCGAGGGACTTCTCGTATGTGGAACGTTTCCAGGTGATCGTCTTGAGGTCATTCATCGTGAGGCCGAGCCGCCGCGTCTCCTCGGCGAAGATCTCGATCGCGCGGACCGTGTCCGACCAGGATCCGCAGGTGAACCGAAAGTCGTCATTGTAGCGGCCCGCCTGGATTCCCCGGCGTACCAGCACTCGCTCTAGGCGGTCCAGCAGGGCCTCGGCGAGCAGGTCGCTTGCCGCCGATTGCTGCGGGATCCCATACGTCCGGCCCTGGGTAGTCGACAGGAGGTCTCCAAGCGCACTCACTACGGCGTGCTCGCCCACCTGCATCTGCAACTCGTCCATGAGGAGGTTGTGGTCGACGTACTGGTAGCAGGAGGCGATGTCGGTGGCGACGATGTACGAGCCGTCGTAGTCCAGCGGCGACCGCTTGAAGGCCGCCCATTGTGCCCGCCCGCGGTCAACCGATGGCAGCGACGGTTCGAGGTGCATGGCGAGCGCGCCGTAGAGAACCCGGGTCGGTAGGTCCCACATGGCTACCGGCCGGACCCCATGGTTGACCTTGCTTACGGCGACCGTCTCCTCTGCAGAGGGTAGGAACCGGCCGCCCACGACCTTTTCTATCCACTCCGCCGCCTTGGGGCGACGTGGAGACAGCGCCTGCAAGACGCTGTTCCGGGGCAGCATGCGAGGAGGCTTGTCGATCTCCCGGTCTAGGGCGCCGGCGAGATCGATGTTCTGCAGGACGGTTGCGTCGATCTCCATCGCTCTGGTCTACAGCATCTGCGGCGCTCCGGGGACCGACTGGTCCCGTCACCTACGGTGTGTTGAAATGCCCAAGCACACGATCGAACACGCGTTCGATGATGTGCGTACGATCTTCATCGTGGCGGGATGGCGGCTGACCTGGCGCGTCGCCGCTCGGTGGGCTCCGGGCGGCTCGCCATCGGGCGCCTCGGAGACCGTCATCAGGGCGACGAGTGTGGCTGCCCTGCGCGCGGCCGTCATGGCTGCGCGGCAGATTGTCTTGATCGACAGCTACCGGTACTGGTCGATCCGGGAGTGGGACGACGCGGACGATCCGTCGTCGTGTCCAACCTGCGGGACCCGGTGGGTGCCGGTAGAGGTGTACGAGCAGGACTGCACCTGTGGAGGACACCGTCGTTGGGAACACCTAGGACGGGCCTGCCCGCCGGTTGTCCTGCCCCCGTACGGTCCCGGCTGTGGCGAGCTGCCACGCCAACCTGATCCGCTGCTGGGTGCGGGCGACTGGCGACCGGTTCGGCGGCAACCGCGCCGCCATGGGCGCTGAGCCCCGCCGACCTCGGCTGATTTGGGTGCGACGGCGCCCCGGGAGACCCGGCTGGCCCCGGGGTCGTCACGTCGGCACGATGGCGGGATAGTCAGGGCTGCTTGTAGGTGAGGTAGAGGCGGATCTCGGGCTTGACGATGACCTTGCCGAGCAGGTCAGCGGGCGGGGTGGTGCCGGTCGGGTAGGCGACCATGCGAGGGTCGGCCGTGCGGTCGGTATCCCAGGCGGTGATCTCGTCCGCGATGCGGGTGGCGAGCTGTTCGCCGTCGGGGCCGTGGCCGGTGGCGCCGAGCTGCCAGCGTCCCGGCTGGCCGTCGGAGCGGCGGATGGTGAGGTAGGCCAGCGAGCCGCCCTCGACCAGGGCGGGGCTGCGGACGGGGATGGCCGGGGTGCACAGACTGGAGGTGACGGCCTGCTGCTCGGCTTGGATGCGGATGGTGCGGTCGTCGGTGGCGGTGAGGCGCAGCCAGATGCGGTCGAAGGGTTCCTCGCCGCCGACGGTGGCGTCCGACCAGACCTCGATCCTCTCCCGGTCGAGGACGCCCTGGAGGGCGTCGACGTCGGTGGGCTGGTCGGTGTCGTAGTGCAGGGTGACCAGCCGCTCGGGGTCGATGGTGTTGCTGTGCTCGCCGGGCTGGCCGATCATGGGCACGAATCCGCAGAGGAACACCCAGTCGGATTCCCAGTAGTCGTCGCGTTTGGTGAAGGCAACGGCGCGGGTGGTGCCGCGCCAGCGCAGCGGCAGGACGAGCCGACCGCCGGGGACGAGCTGGTCCCACCAGGTCCGGGGGATGTCCCAGGCGCCGACGGTGACGATGATCCGGTCGTACGGGCCGTGCTCGGCGGCGCCTTCGGCGCCGTCGCGGGTGATTACCCGGACGTGGTGGTAGCCGGTGTCGTCGAGGTTGCGGCGGGCGGCGGCGGTGACGTCGGCGTTGATGTCGAGGGTGGTGACCTGCCCGGCGACGCCGGTCAGGGAGGCGAGCAGGGCGGCGTTGTAGCCGGTGCCGGCGCCGACCTCCAGGACGTTTTGGCCGGGCTGCACCTGCAGGGCGTCGAGCATCGCGGCGACGATCATCGGCCCGGAGGCGCAGCTGAGGTGGGTGCCGTCGGGCGCGGTGTGGGTGATGACGGCCTGCTCGTTGTAGGCGTCGCCGATCGGGGCATCGGGCACGTAGCGGTGGCGTTCCACGTGCCGCAGGACGGCCTCGACCGCGGGGGCGAGGCGCTGGCCGGCGAGGATGCGCTCGACCATGCGGGCGCGGAGGATCTCGGGAGGCGTGTCGGTGGTGGTGGACATGGGTTCCCTTCCGTGTCGGTGATCGGGTCTGGGCGGAGGCTGCTGCTGGAGATCTCTGTGGACCGGCGGCGGGTTAACCGGTGAGAAGGCAGGTGTTCCAGTTTGGGCCTGCGGGCGTGTCGGCGCTGTCGTCGGCCATGGTGACCAGCTCAATCCCGGTCGCGCCCTCGAGGAAGCCGTCATCGGCGGGAAGGCCGTGATCGCGCACATGCAGGTCCATCAGCCGGACGGCGGCGGCAACAGCGACGGAGAGGTCGCTGGTGGCATCGGCGGCGGCCCGACGGGCAGTGTGGATCAGTCCGGCCCAGCCGTGACACAGCCCGGCGTCGGTGAGGTGGGCTAGTTGCCGGTCGTCGGTGAGGCAGCCGAGCAGGGCCTGTTCGGCGATCCACGCCCGGTACGGGTCGCCGATGGCGAGGCCGGCGAGTTGGAGGGCGCGCGCGATACCGGGGGTGCCGTAGCACCAGGAGGGCCGGTGTGAGCCGAGGTCGGTACGGGTGCCGGCGTGGAGTTCGTCGCGGCTGATGACCTCGGGCCAGCAGGTCTGCCGGCTCTGGCCGGTGCGCCACTGGTCGAGCCAGATGCAGATGATCCTGATGGCCTCGCCGTGTCCGGCGACGGTGACCCCGCGTCGCATCGCGGCCGACAGTAGTGCCAGCGGCCCGGCAATGCCGTGTGCCATGCCGAACCCGGCGTGCCCGTCATCCCATCGGGGTGACTGGCGCCGGTCCGGGCTACCCGCTGCCCACCAGCCGGGCAGTGTCTCGGTTTCGACGCGGATCGGCTGGATGAGTCGCACCAGGTAGGCCAGGACATCGCGGAGCAAATCGCGATCCTCGCGGTGTAGGAGGTAGGTGCCGAGGCCGGTCAGTCCGTTGATGAGGTCGTACTCACGGGCGTGGGCGAGTTGCCCGCGATCTATCCGGCGGTGCGCGGCGTCGAGACGGGCATGGATGAGGTCGGTGATGCTGTGATCGAGTTTGGCGAGCGCGGCGTGGTAGCCGGGGTGCCCGGCGGTGTGCAGGGCGTAGGCGACGGCGGGCGCGCCTTGGAACAGGTTGGTGATCTCGGGGTGGGCCTGGATGGGCTCGCGGGTCATCGCCTGGGCGAGGCGGTGGACCGGCTCCCAACCGGCGAGACCGGCGTGCGCGCGGGCGATGTGCAGAAGCGCGATCCCGGGTGCCCCGTCGGCGAGCGACTGCCCCCAACCCGCCGACATGGCGGCCGGTCCGGCAGGGCTCGCGGCGGTGGTCGTGCTCATGTTCGCCTCCTGGTGGCGCGTGCCCGGCGGGCGAGGGCGATCTGCCGGGCCAGGCGCAGGCATTCGGCCTCGTCGGTGCGGTCGATGAGCCGAGCCCGGTTGTGGTGCATGTGCAGCAACGCCGACAGCACCCGGTCCGGGCTCGCATCGTTTTCCAGTGCGTTGCGGTACCGGCCGAGAGCAGCCTGCCGGGCCTGCCACGCCTCGGCGAGCGCTTCCGGCAGCGGCGCGCCGTTGGGCAGGGTGCCGGTGGCTGCCCAGGCGGCGACCTGGTCGGCCACCATACGGTCGGCCGAGGCGGCGACCTTGGCCGCGAGTTGCTCCAGCAGCCAAGCCGTAGCGGGTTCGGGGTCGTGGTGGAACCCGTCAACGATGTCCACCATGCCGATCGCGGTCAGCGCCTGCGCATGGATAACCTGCGGAGGCAGCAGCCGCGCGGCGAGAGCGACCGCGTGCGAGTCGGCGGCGAAGACCGCCTCGGCGGCCTCCATGGCCGGGCCGCTGCCGTAGCGGCCGACCTCGGGGAAGTAGGTCGCCAGGGTCAGCCGCGACGCCGCGCCGAGGTCGCAGTGCTGCTGTCCCCACTGGCCGACGGCCGCCGCCACGGCCGCGTAGTCATCGGCGCCGGTGGTGCGGATGCGCAAGCGCAGGTGGTCGGTCTCACGGGCGCTGCGGTAACGGGCGAACCACCACGGCCGCTCGCCATCGAGGTCGGCGAACAGCGTGGGCAGGTGGGTACGGAGGAGGTCGTCGAGGCGTTCCGGATGCGTATAGACCTGGGCGTAAAGCCACGAGGTGTCGGGCGAGGCCGGGCGGTGCGCGGCGCTGGAGTTGGTGACCAGCGGCAGGGCGCCGGTGACCAGGTTCGGTGCGGGCGACGTGGACCGCGCGAAGGGCATGACGACTTCGTGGACGTGCCCGCCGATCCACGCCGTGTCGGCGGGCGAGTCGGTCTCGGTGAGGGTCGCGTGGCCGTGTTTGTCCAGGTGTTCGCGCAGGATCGTGCGATGTGCGGCGGCGGTGAGGGTCAGCCGCAGCGATCGATGGTCGTCGTGTAGTTCGACCGTGTCCGGGCAGTGCCATCGCTGCCGCCACCGGGTCAAGCCGTCGTCCCAGGAGGATGGTTCGGCGGCGGTGAGTCGCCACGTGGCGGGTGCCAGGATCGCCCGCCGGTACCGCACTCGGGGCAGGTACGGCAACCGGGTGGCCTGTGGTCCCCAGTCGAACTCGGTGTACCGGGCCAGGAACCCGCGCGTCAGCGTGGCGAGGAACCGGGCCAGCGGCGGTGCCTGCTTGTTCAGGGCGAGAGCGTGGAACACCTGCGGCTCGATGACCCGCCGACGGGAGATGCTGACCAAGTGCAGCCCGTCGGCGACGGCGACGATGCCGAGGTCATCAAGACGGATCAGGTTCGCCTCGTTGCCGGTACGGTGCTCGCCGAGCGGCACCACGTGCGGCAGGTGGGCGGGTATCCGGGCGACGTTCTCCGAGTGCGGGAACAGCGGCGGGAACGACATCTGCACGCTCAACGCGCCCTCGACGGCCGGCGGGGCGGTGGCGTAGACGGCGTCCAGGCCGGCGCTCGTCGCGGTCGGTCCGAACCGGCTGGTGAGCGTGCCGAACGCCTGCGCGGGGTGAACGGTGAAGGTGTAGTCACCCGCGTGCAGCGCCTCCACGCTGTTGGCGTGCACGCGGGCGCCCAGCTCGACGTGCGGCGGGATGCGCCGCGGTTCGATCGGAATGTCGGTGGTGATCGCCGTGATGAGGTCGTCGTCCAGCACGATTTCGGGTTGGCCGTGGGCGACCGCTTCCCACGCCAGCCGCAGCAGTTCCTCGTCGCGGCGGCTGGGTATGTCGTCGGGCATCGGCAACGTGCTGGCCGGGTAGCCGGCGGGCAGCCCGATCCCGGCGTCCGGGTGCGTGGCCTCGGTGACCGGGACGACGGCGCCGGTGCCGTAGCGGTCCCAGAACTCCCGGCACCAGTCGTTCCACCGCTGGTCCGGGCGCGGCTGGCGGGTCAGCCGCAGCAGGGCGCTCACCGCGCACGCCATCTCACCGGCGAGTCCCTCGGGCACGGTGACCCGGCAGTCCAGGTGCAGGTCGCCGGCCACGGCGGTACGGCCGACCGGTGCCACCTGTCGCATCCGCTCGGTGAGCATGGCCCGGAAGCGACGTTGAATCGCGGGATCGGGATGGACGTTGTGATACGCGATAACGCCGTCGATACGGCATAGGTCCGCGACGACAGAACGCGCCTCGGGGGGTGCTGTGACGTGGGTGAGGACGTCGATCAGATAGTCGAGCGGATTCGTCGCGGTCATCGGTGCTCGGAGGTTCGTGATCAGTACGCCTTGACCGACCAGGTTCCGCAGCGTGGCGCCGATGGTGGCAGGCGGGACGCCGGGGAAAGCCTCCGCGATCTTGTCGGCGAGCGACTGGTAGGGCACGGGGCTCGCCGCCGCGTCGCGGATCAGGCGCACGACGGAGGTGTTGCGCACCGACACCCGGCCAGCGCCGCGTGGAAGCTCGATCCGATTACCGCGCTCGACCACCAGGTCTGAGACCACGACATCGAGCTGTGCCACCAGTTCAGGCAGCGTCTCCAACCGCTCGACCAGTCCGTCGAGCCAGAGTGTGTCCACCCGGATCATCGCGCGGTGGGCGGCACCCCAGGTGGCTGCCGGTGTCCCGCCTACCTGGACGGGGGCGACCCCGGCGAACAGCCCGAACGGCGTCGGGCGCCCGACAGCCCGCAGGAGATACCGCATCGTCGCCAGCGTCACCCGGCGGACCTGCTTGCCGTCCGTGATCCTTTCGGCGATGACCTCCTCCACGGCATCGGCGAAAGACGTGCTGGTGAAGCGGACGGCGGCAGCGAAGCCGGGAAGCTCCCACGCTGTGCGCAGCCAGCTCTGGCACGAGCCGGCATCGGACAAGCTCGGCCACTCGTCGGGCGGTGAGCCCAGCGGCAGCGCCGCAGCTCGCAGCATCGCCCCGCCCGCGTGCCGGTACAGCGGCGTGTTGATCGAATCCATGGCACCTCCTGTCGTCGTCCCGGCTTGGCATGGGGTTACGGGGCCGGACGAGTCGTCCGGCCCCGTCGCGTCACCGGGTCAGCTACTGGCGCACGCCGAGCCGCAGGTCGAGCCGCAGGTGTCGCTGGAGTCGCAGCGCCGCACGGTGTAGCCGACGGCCGCGTCGGTGGTGATCTGGACGTCCAGGTCGAACTCGGACTCGGTGTCGGTGGGCGCCGGGCTCGACGCCAGGGTGGTGATGGTGGCCATGACGGACCTTTCTGTTGTGGGGGTCTGGACGGGAGAAGCTCGACGGACGGTCCGCGCCGGACGGCGGCGCTCGCGCCCTCACAGATCTTGCGAAGTGGGTGATCAACCGGGTCTCCTCAGCGGCGAGAGTTGCCGTCGAGGACGTAGCGGCCAACCCGGACGAGCAGGGCGAGGGCGGACCGGCGCGCGCCGCACGTCTCAGCGGTGCACCTCAGGTGCTCGCGCATCAGCTCGTGTGCCCGGTCCACAGTCAGCTCGACGGGTGCAGCGTGATCATCAACGAACTGCGGCGTGGGCAGCGAAACCGTGTCAGTGCTGGTCACAAGGCGGCTCCTCGGAAGACGGATCGGTCGGCTCTCATGGCGTCACGCTGTCGGCGCCGGGTGCGGTCGGCGCCACATCGGGTACAGCGCTGGCCCCTTCGGCACCCGGTATGCCTCGCGGGGCAGGTAGCCGTGGCGGCGGTACAGCGCGCCGTTGCGGTTCCCGGTCGCCTCCAGGTAGGCGGGGACGCCCTCGGCGTCGAGGCGGCTGTGGTGGTGCTCCAGCAGGGCGCTGCCGAGCCCCTGCCGTTGCCGGTCCGGGTGGACGCCGAGGTGGGCGAGGTAGTGGTGCGGGCTCCCCGTCGGGTGATAGGCGTGCATGACCCGGTCGAGGGCGACGAACCGGTGTAGGTGCTGGCCACACGCCTGGGCGAGGCGGGTGTCGTAGTTGGCGATGTCGAGGTCGAGACGGTCGCCGACCGGGTACCAGAGGGCGACGGCGGCGAGGTCGTCGGTGACGTCGATCCAGCCGGCGGCCTGCGCCCCCTCGGTGAGGAGCCGGAAATACGGGCCATAGACCTTGAAGCGGGTGTCGACGTTGAGGACCAGCCAGGGGCCGAGGTCGCCATACAGGAACGCCTCGGCGAGCACGGCGGCCACGGTGTCGGTCTCCGCCGCAGTGGCACGGCGGATGGTCGGAGCGAGCGCGCCCACGGTCGTCACCACCCGCTCGCGGTCGGCGCGGGTTTCGGCTGCCCGAGCGGGGCGGCCGGCTCGATGGTGACGCTGTTCGCACCGCGCCCGATGCCCGCGTACACGCCCGGCTTGGCGACCCGCAGCACCAGCGCCCACGCCACGCCGAGGACGGCCGCGACCGCGAACGCCCCGGGGAAGATCCACCGCAGCGGGTTGGTGGAGTCCACACCGAGCAGGATGTGGAACTGATCGATCGTGGCCCACAGGATCCACAGCAGCGCCGCCGCCGCGAAGGTCGGGGCGATCAGCCACCGCCACCCGCTGACACCGTCGCGGTTCGGCGGCCGGGCGAAGAACGCGATGACCGCGACCGACGTACCGGTCATAAGGATCAGCACGCCGAGCCCACCCACGACGGTGAGCCAGAAGAACAGGTGGACGATCGGATCCCAACCCATCGCCGCGTAGACGCCGAGGACGATCGCGGCCAGCCCTGACTGCACGAGCGAGCCGACCTTCGGCGCGCGGGTCCGGGTGCTGGTCCGACCCAGGATCGGGGGCAGCACCCGCTCGCGGCCGAGGGCGAACAAATACCGGGCCACGGTGTTGTGAAACGACAGCAGCGCGGCGAACAGGCTCGTGACGAACAGCAGGTGCCCGACGCCGACCACGAACGAGCCGACGTACGGGGCGACTAGGTTGAAGATCAGCTCGGTGCCGTCGGTCTTTGCCGCCTCCACGATGCGCTCCGGTCCCGTGGCGACCGACATCGACCAGGCGCAGAAGGCATAGAGCAGCCCAATGATCGCCAACGCACGGTAGGTGGCCTTGGCGACCGTACGCTGCGGGTCCTTGGACTCCTCGGAAAACACGGCGGTGCCCTCGAACCCGACGAACCCGGCCACCGCCGTCACCAGCGCCGCACCGATTCCGGCTCCGAGCAGGTTCGCCGGCGCGAGGGTGTCGAAGGTGACTTTCCCACCGGCCGGGTGAGCGAGCTGCACCACGGCGAACCCCACCGCGACGGCGATCTCGACCAGCAGGATTACCGCGAGGACCCGGCCGTTGAGATCGATGCGCCGCACCCCGAGAACCGCGACCACAAGCCATCCGGCGAACGCACACACCGCCCACGGCACCGACCAGCCGAGCCAGTCCTCCAGCAGGCCGGCGAGGACGGCGCCGAACCCGCCGTAGAGCCCGATCTGCATGGTGTTGTAGGCCGCGACTGCGACGAACGAGGCGCCGACGCCGGACACCTTGCCCAGCCCACGCGACACATAGGTGTAGAAGGCCCCGGCGTTGACTACCCGGCGCGACATGGCGACATAGCCGATGGAGAACAGGCCAAGGGCCACCGCCACGGCGAGGTAAGCGATCGGGATACCGGTCACGCCGGTGACGGCGTAGCCGGTGGTGGCGCCACCGGCCACCACCGTCAGCGGAGCGGCGGCGGCCATCACAATGAACACCACCGGCCACACGCCGAGACGGGCGCGGGCCAGCGCGAGCGAGACGTTGCTCGCTGGCGTCCGGGGGCCGGGTATGGACATGGTGGGGCTCCTCGTTCGCGAGAGGGGGTCAGTGGCTGGTGAGGACCGCGTCGCCGACGGCGGCCTCGGTGTGGTGCAGCAGAAGGCGCATGGACGGCGAGGTGGTGGCGACGAGTTGGCGAACACCGGCGATGACGTGTCCCGGGGCGCCGTCGAGGACGTGTCGGTGCAGGTCAATGGCGAGCACTAGCCCGACCAGGACGGTGTCGTAGCCGTCCAGCGGCTGGCCGTTGCGCAGGCGGGTGGACAGCCGCGCCCACGGCCACGCCGCAACGTTGGCGTCGGTAGGGACGTATGTCGTGACCTTGGTCAGCAGCCGCCGGGTTACCTCGGCGCGGACGTGGCCCGAGCGCAGCAGCCTTGCGGCCACCCGGTCGTAGGAGTTCTGCGACAGGAATGCCAGCCAGGTACGGACGGTGTGCGCGGTCGCCTCGCCGGCGAGCTGATCGAGCATGGTGTGCGCGAGCGCGTCGCTCGGCGGCGTCCGGCTGGCAACGAACACCTGATCGCGCTCGATCACAATGGCGTCGGTGAGGGCCAACTCGGCCAGCAGCGCCGCGGCCAACCCGAGTCCCGCCACCGAGGCGTGCAACAGCGGACGGCCCGTTGTGTCATGGTGCGCCAGCCGAAACACGTCATCAGCCAGGAGCGGCCATCGAGTACGAGGCAGCGTCGCTGACGGCACCGGCGGGTTCGGGCGGGCCGGTCCCCCGGGGACCTGCGTTACCGGGCGTCCGTCCGGTCTAGGGGCCGCGTGCCGGGCCAGAACCGGGACTGTGGCCCGGGGCGTTCGTGGTGCTGGCGCCCGGCCCGCCGCCGGCCATGTGGCAGCAGCGGCGGGCCGGGAATCCTGATACGGCACGCCGGCATCACCGCGCAGAACGTGGGGCTGCGCAGGTCCGGGCGCCGCCTGCGCCACCAACGGGTGCGGTGCCTGCATCGGTCGCCTCCCCTGCCTGGCCACTCGTGCCGTCGCTGATCGGGACGCCTTCATCGATGAGGACGCAGCCCCCGGGGGTACTGCCATAGTCATCGATGTATTGCGTGTCGGTAGTCCACGATCACGGACTGTCCGCCGGGCCGGAACCCCGTTCTATGG
This sequence comes from Actinoplanes sp. NPDC051859, assembly GCF_044452725.1. Classification (NCBI taxonomy): domain Bacteria; kingdom Bacillati; phylum Actinomycetota; class Actinomycetes; order Micromonosporales; family Micromonosporaceae; genus Actinoplanes; species Actinoplanes sp. NPDC051859. The sequence goes on from NZ_JBITBX010000002.1 coordinate 673,628, forward strand.
GGAGACTTAGGGGGAGATTTGCGGGGCGACCAGCCGCTGACCTGCGGTTTTGTGGATCATCCCTGATCAACTAGTGATCAATATGGACGATTTCGGGGTTACGCTCTTCGCACGCTGACGGTCCACGGAGACGGTCCGTGAGCTGACATGGCCGGTGTGGCTGGAGGACTTGATGATGGTCAGCCCATATGTGCGACGGCGTCGGCTCGCGATGGAGATCCTGCGGCTACGCGACGAGTACGGCTTCTCTGCTGACCGCCTTGCCAGTGCGGTCGGGGTGAAGCGGCAGACCATCAGTCGGATCGAGAACGGCCACGTACGGCCCGACCCTGACCTGATCATGCGGATCCTCGCGGTGTTCAACGTCGGCGAGAAGCGGTGGGCGCAGATCATGACGATCGCTCGCGAAGCCCAGGAGCGCGGCTGGTGGGAACGGCATGCCGAACAGATGGGTCCTCGGCAGGCGCTCTCGGCGAGCCTAGAGGCGGGCGCCCATCGGATCTGCGAGTACCAGATGACCTTGCTGCCGGGGCTGCTGCAAACCCCGGCGTTCAGCCAGTCTCGGGTCCACGCCGACCCCTCCGCCCACACGCAAGGAGTTGACCCCGCCCGCGCCCTGGAGGCGCGCCTCACGCGGCAACGGCTCCTGGAACGGCCCGGCGGCCCCACCTACGAGGTCGTTATTGACGAGCTGGCGATCCGGAGGTTTGCCGCGCCCGCGCGCGTTATTAGAGGGCAGCTTCGGCATCTGGCCGACCTTGGGCGCACACACGACCGAGTCACCATTCGGGTGCTACCGATCGCCGCTTCGATCGCCGGTCATGTCGTGCCACGCTCGGCGTTCTCCATCTACCGCTACCCGGACTCCGCAGACCCGATCGTGGTTTCCGTCGACACCATCACCTCGGACCTTGTCCTGACCGAGGCCGTCGAGGTAGGCCATTACCTGACTCTGTACGACCGCCTCCGGGCGGCGGCCCTGACGCCGGAGCAGACCCTCGACTTCCTCGCCGCCGTGGCCGAGGAGCTACCCGAACACCAAGGAGCCAACTAATGCCCCACCGCTTCACCAACTGGCGCAAGTCCACCCGCAGTGGCAGTGCAGACAACTGCGTCGAGATCGCCGTCGCTGAAGACGGCGTGGTTGGCGTACGCGACTCGAAGAACCCGACCGGGCCGGTCCTCGAGTTCACCCCGGCGGAATGGGCGGCGTTCGCCGGGGGCGTCCGGGACGGCGAATTCGATCTCTAATTGAGGTGACGAACGCTTTCTCGGTCGCCGTCTGTCATGACCGCAACGCCTTGAACGCCGTTGGTCACGGTGGGATGCTGACGCTGGCCGACATGTCGGGGCTGACCGGACATGTCGGCTCGCGGATCGATGGCACAGCGAACCGAGGTGAGGACGGTTGGGGATGACGCGGCGCCACAACGTTCCGCCCAACGAGCTGCTCCGTAGCGCTCGCCGCCGCCGCGCGTCGCCGTCCGGATCAGGAAGGCCGATGTCCCGCCAAGAGGTCGCCGACGCGGTCAACCGCTACCTCGCCCGCAAGGGGTACAACGAGGCCGACATTGACGCCAACTACATCGGCAAGCTCGAACGCGGCGAGCACCGCTGGCCCCGCGATACCCGACGCGAGGCTTTCCGTGCCGTACTGGGTGCGGCCAGCGACGCCGCCCTGGGCTTCTACGTCGTCCGTGGCGACCCTGCCGAGGTCGAACCGCACGCGCCGGTTGAGGTGGGGCCGTTGGAGACGGCTGATGGGAGTAGGCGTTCGCTGCTCGGCGGCATCGCCGGCTTGGTCGCAGCCCTCGGGCTGTTCAGTCGCGGACCACATGGCGACAAGAGCAAGCGCGTCGGCGGCTCCGATGTGGCCCGCCTGAACGCCGTGGTGGCGCTGTACCGCTCGGTGGACTACGAATCAGGCGGCGGCGTGCTGCGCGTGCAGGCGGGTCGGTTCGCCGAGGCGGCGTCGTCGCTGTCCGACCGGCCCTGCAGCGACACGGTCAAGCCCGCCCTGCTGGCCGCCATTGCCAACGCCCGCCAGCTCGCCGGATGGGCCGCGTTCGACACCGGTCACCACTCCGACGCCCAACGCCACTGGCTCTCGGCCGAACGTGCCGCCGTTACCGCCGGGGACCTGCGACTGGCCGCCCGGGTCCGCTACTGCCAGGCACGGCAGTTCCAGCACCTGCGCCACAACGGCGACGCCCTGGACACGCTGCGGCTGGCTCGCGAACACCTTGCCGGCCTCGCCACGCCGGCTATCAGCGCCATGCTGCACGGCGCGGAGGCCGCCTCTCTGGCGGCCCGGGGCGATCGGCAGGAGGCGCTGGCCGCGCTTGGTGACGCCACCGATGCCTTTGACCGCATCGATCCGGACCGCGAACCGGAGTGGATGCGCTTCTACGACCGCGGCGAGCTGCTAGCACAGTACGGGCGTGTCTACCGCGACCTCGCCCGAGTCGACGGACGACACGGCAACGCCGCCGTACGGTGGGTCACCGAGGCCATCTCCGCCTTCGGACCCCAGAACGTACGCAGCACGGTGCTCAACGAGGTCGGGCTGTGCAGCGGCCTGTTCCTCGCCGGGGAACCACATGAGGCCGTCTCTGTCGGCAACCGGGTCATCCAGCACGCCGCCCAGTTGACCTCCCAGCGGGTACACGACCGCATCCGCAACCTCCGTCGCGACCTGGATCCGTACGCCTGCAACCCGGATGTAGCCGAGTTCAGCCGCGCCCTGTCCACGATCGGCTCGGCCGCATGACCACCACCGACGCCAAGGGCCGGTACACCGAAGCGGCCATGACCGAGGCCATGCGCCACATCGCCGACCAGCTCGACGTTCCCTGTCACGATGCGAGGTTGCTCCGTCTCACCAACAATGCGGTCTTCGCGCTGCCCACCGCTGCGATCGTCGTTCGCATCACCCGCTCCACCGTTCTGCACGACCGCGTCCACAAGGTCGCCCGCCTTGCAACGTGGTTCGCCCAGCGCGACGCCCCGACCATCCGGCTCACCAGGCACGTTGATCAGCCCGTCCCCGTCGATGACCTTCTTGCCACCATTTGGGAGTACGTCCCGCCCACTGACCCAACGCCGACCGTCGAGGATCTCGGCCACCTCCTGAGCCGCTTCCACAACCTCGGCACGCCGCCGTTCCCCCTGCCGAGTTGGGATCCCGTAGCCGACGCGCGGAGCCGGCTCGCCGACGCTGAAGCACTGCGTGACGACGAGGCTGACTACCTCTTGACCTGGTGCGACCAACTTGCCCCACGCATCGCGGCGCTCAACGAGCGGTCGAAAGGCAACCTTGTCCACGGCGATGCGCACGTGGGCAACCTGCTCCGCATCCCGGACGGGGACGTTGTCATTGGCGACTTCGACCCCACTTGCGCAGGCCCCTGGCAGGTCGACCTCGTCGCCGTGCCCGTCGGTGAAACCCGCTTCGGCCGCCACGGTGCCCACTCCCGCCTAGCCCGCGCCTATGGCTACGACGTGACTCAAGATCCCGACTGGCCCACCCTGCGCGAAGCACGAGAACTCAAGATGGTCTGTGCAGCCGTACCTCTTCTTGCGAGCACCCCCGGCGTAGCCCGCGAGTTTCGCACCCGCCTGCACAGCGTCCGCACCCACGATCAGCAGGCTCAATGGACTCCGTTCGCGGACCTCCCGAAGGAGAGAGGCTGATGTGGCCGGAAGAGTCGACAGGCACCAAACGAGGATTTGCCTCTAACGCGGTCGCGCACACCCTTTCTGACATAGCCCGCTGGCTAAGCAGGCAACACCGAGCTGACCTGGGGTTAGGCGGCTACGGCGACGCGGCGACCGTCGCGCCCTTCCGTCGTCTGCGGATGCGGCACCTCGCAGTCGATGGAGCCGATCGCCGCTGGCTCACCGGCGGCGCGGCGTCCTCCTCGTGCTCGCGGCGTCTGCCTCGCGCTCGCTGCGCAGCGACTCTTCGAAAGCGAGGTCGTCTTCGAAAAGCTGGTCGAGGGCTCCGTGGATGTTGCCAGCGGCACCCCCGATGCTCTGCGCAGAATCCGGCTTTCCGACCGCCGACCAGCGCCGCTCTGCAGGGCGGGCGGTCCGTTCGTCCCCGAGTCCCGGGACAAGACTTGCGCGCCGGATGAGACCGGCGAGATCGCCAAGGGCCACGCCCGCCGGCTGCTCATTCTGGACGAGGCGACCCCGAACTGGATGTGTCCGACAACCCTGCTCCGGGCTGCCTAAACAGGTCGCCGCCGCCGTGGCGTCACGCGGTCGGTGTCGCCGGCCGCAGGCTGCCAGCCCTGCCTCGGAGGTAGTGGCGCACGCTGATACCCTGCCGACCTCGTATTGATCATGGGGGTTGGGAAATGTCAATGTGCCATGCCGTCCGGGTGGCTGCCCGGGCATCGGTGGTCGTCGCGGCGGTCGTCGGTCTGTCCGCACCCGCGTACGCGGCCGAGACCGCGCCTTCCGCGCCCGTCGTGGAGGACGTCGACCTCGTTTCCGGCCCGGCCGACGCGAAGACCGAAGCTCGCCCCGGTGTGAATCCGGCGGTGCCGATCGAGATCCGCAACGCCGGCACGAAGGCGGTACCCGGCGTGGTGATGCACCTGACCATGGACCGGCCGTTGCTCAACAACGTGTTCAGCAACTGCTGGTACGACCGGCCGATCGACTATTTGCCCGCGGAAATGATCTGCGAGTTCGATGTGGAGCTGGCTCCCGGCACCACGTACAAGCTGGCCGAGCCGCCGCTGGGCGTGTTTCGTGGTCCAGCGGAGACGAACGCCACTTACGCCTACGAGCATCACTGGTACACCGCCGACCGGATGGAGGAGCTCGGCTGGCTGACGAGGCAGACGTCGATGCCGAGGTACAACCTGCCGCGTAACGGTCGCGTGCTCGCTCTCGAGCCGGCAGCGCCTGTCGTGTCCGGTGAGCACGCCAAGGTGTTCGACTCCAACGACGCGAACAACACGTCGCGCGGAACCGTCGTGATCGGCGCGAGCGCGGTTTCGCCGTCACCGTCAGCCTCGGGGTCCTCGTCACCCTCGGCATCGGCCCCGGCGGCACCCTCGGCCTCGGCGGCACCGGCCCGTACGGCCTCGGCGGCACCCACCGGCGGTGCCGTCGCCGGTAGCGCCGGTTCGGGCGCCGGGACCGGTGGCGCTCTCGCGATCACCGGTGCGAAGACGGCTGTCGTCGCAATGATCGGCGGCGTGCTGGTCGCCGGCGGTCTCGCGGCGTTCTTCGTGGGGCGCCGCCGTAAGGCCTCCTTCACGGCCTGACGGGTCGAGGTGTGGATCGGATCACCCGGGCGTTCTGCCCGGGTGATCCGATACCGCGATGGCACTTCGTCCGGCGCCTGGCAAGGGATCCGAGCCGAGTACGACCGCTGGTCCCAGATGCACCGCTCGGACCAGATGGCGGCCGTCATCGCCTCGTGGTGAACGCGGATTCTCACCCGTCCCGCTGAGAAGTGGGGCGGGAGCGCCGTTTCGGGCGGGTGGCGCGGCGGGGAGGGGCTAACGTGCCCGGCAGGAAGGCCAACCTGATCGGGGGAGCATGCGCCGCATCGCGTTCGGACCGCACGTGTGCGGGCGCCTCGACGAGGGTGCCCTGCGGGAGTGGCTGGTCGTCGACGGCCGCGGCGGGTACGCCATGGGCACCGTCAGCGGGCTGCGGACCCGGCGCTACCACGGGTTGCTGGTGGTGGCGGGGCCGACACCCGCCCGGCGGCACCTCGGGCTCGCCTCCCTCGATCCGGTCGTCACGCTGGCCTCCGGCACCGTCGTCCGGCTCGCCACGCACGAGTGGGACGGCGGGGTCGTCGTGCCGAAGGGGTACGAGTATCTGTCCGGGTTCGAGCTGATCGACGGGGTGCCCCGGTGGTGGTGGCGGATCGGGGACTTGGTGCTCGAACGGGAGATCGCCATGGAACCCGGCCGCAGCAGCGTCGCCGTCGTGCACCGGCTGCTCACCGGCGGCCCGATCAGCCTGCACCTGGAGGCGCTGTGCACGTGGCGGGACATCCACGGCGAGCGGACCGCCGGGAGCCCGGCGCCCATGGTCGAGGAGGTGTCCGGCGGGTGCGTCGTCGAGGGCGCGTACCGGCTGCGGGGGCCGGACTTCCTGGGGGCCGCGCAGTGGTATCGCGGGGTGCGGCACCGGGAGGAGGCGGCGCGCGGGCTCACCCCCACCGAGGACCTCTGGTACGCGGGCAGCTTCCACGCCGAACTACGCCCGGCCGGAGCCACCGCCTCGATCTCGGCGTGGGCGGACGACCTGGACACCGTGCCGCCGCCGGCGGAGGAGGTCGTGGCTGCCGCGCGTACCCGAAATCGGGCTGTCGTGGCAGCGGCCGCACCGGCCGACGATGCCCAGGCGACGCTGGCGCTGGCCGCTGATGCCTTCGTCGTGCAGACCGCCGCCGGGCCGGACGTCGTCGCCGGCTATCCGTGGTTCGGGGCCTGGTCGCGGGACACCATGATCAGCTACGAGGGGTTGTTCCTGGCGACCGGGCGGGCGGCGCTGGGTGGTTCGTTGCTGCGCAGCTACGCCACCACGCTGTCGGAGGGCATGCTCGCGAACACCGCCGACACGGGCAGCGTCGAATACAACACGGCGGACGGCACGCTGTGGTTCCTGCACGCGGTGGGCCGGCACGTGGCGCTGACCGGCGACACCGACCTGGCCGTCGAGCTGCTGCCCGCGCTGCGGTCGGTGGTGGATGCCCACCTGGCCGGCACGCGGTACGGCATCGGCGCCGACCCGGCCGACGGACTGCTCCGGCAAGGCGCCGCCGGGGAGGCACTGACCTGGATGGACGCCCGGGTGGACGGCGTTCCGGTGACGCCGCGCGTGGGTAAGCCGGTCGAAGTCAACGCCCTCTGGGTGAACGGGCTGGCCATGGTGATCAAGTTGGCCTGGCAGGCCCGGGCCGACGCCGGCGCCGCGGTCCGCGCCCACCCGGCGGCGCTCGCCTCGTTCGCGCGGCGGTTCCCGATGGGCAACGGCCTGCTCTACGACGTGGTCGACGGGCCGGCCGGTGACGACGCCACGCTGCGGCCGAACCAGCTGCTGGCGTGGTCGCTGCCGTACGCGCCGCTGCGCCCGGAACCGGCGGCCCTGCAGTTGATCGGCACGGCCCTGATGACCCCGCTCGGCCCGCGCAGCCAGGCCCCCGGGACACCCGGCTACCTCGGCAATCACCGGGGCACACCCGCCGAGCGGGACTCGGCCTACCACACGGGTACGGTGTGGCCGTGGCTGACCGGCCCGTACGTGGCGGCCTGGCACCGGCTCGGCGTGTCGGCGGAGCAGACTCTGTCCGACGCCGACGGCCACCTCGGCGAGTACGGACTCGGCTCAGTCTCCGAAACCGCGGACGGCGATGCTCCCCACGGCGCGACCGGCTGCCCCTTCCAGGCCTGGTCGGTCGCGGAGTCGCTGCGCGCCCGCCAGCTGCCCGGCCCGTAGGGTTGCCGGCGTGCCTGCCTCGGACTATGTGCTGAACCTGCGTGCCCACGTCGGCCACGACCTGCTCATGTTCCCCACGGTGAGCGCCGTCGTGCTCAACGATCGGGGAGAGGTGCTGCTCGGGCAGCGCGCCGACACCGGCCGGTGGTCGCTGATCGCCGGGATGATGGATCCGGGCGAGCAGCCCGCCGAGGCGATCGTCCGCGAGGTCCGGGAGGAAACCGCCGTTCAGGTACGGGTGGAGCGCCTCGCCGGCGTCGCGTTGCACGAGGTCATCTATCCGAACGGCGACCACTGCCACATGGTCAACACGTGGTTCCGGTGCCGGGCGGTCGACGGGGAGGCCCGGGTCAACGACGCGGAGTCCCTGGCGGTGGGTTGGTTTGCCCTGGCCGGGCTGCCGGAGCTGAGCCCGTTCGCGCACCGCCGCATTCGGACCGCGTTGGACGACGGTGCCCCGGCCTGGTTCGCCCAGCCCGGCGAGTCACCGCACGACTGACGACCAGGGCTGAGGCCCGGCAAGCCACCGCTCGAGCAGTCGGGGCAGGAGGCCGTCGGCAGATTTCTTGCGGTGCCGATGCAACCTGTCAGGGTCGTCGCCTCGTGATGAGGGGGAGATCGACAGGATGGGGCCCAGCATGAGCGAGCGCGACATCGCGTTTGCCGAGTATTTCGCGACACGGTCGTCGGCTATGCGGACGACGGCGTTTCTGATGTGCGGCGACTGGCACCGCGCCGAGGACCTGGTGCAGACGGCTTTCACCAAGCTCTATCTGCGGTGGAACCGGGTGCAGAAGCATGAGGCGCTCGACCCGTACGTCCGCAGAGTCCTCGTCACGACGTTCATCGACGACAGCCGCGGGGGCTGGTGGCGGCGGGAGCGGCCGCAAGAGCAGCGGATCGAGCTGCCGGCCGCACCTGAGCCGTCCGAGGACCGGGTGACATTGTTGCGGGCCCTCGCCCAGGTGCCACCGCGGCAACGGGCTGTGCTGGTGCTGCGCTACTGGCAGGACCTTTCGGTGGAGGACACCGCGGCGGCACTCGGCTGCTCACCAGGAACCGTCAAGAGTCAGGCGGCGCGCGGTCTCGACACCCTGCGCGCTCTCGTTGCTCCCCCCGTCGCTGCCGGCTGAGAGGAATCAAAGATCATGGACGAGAATGAGCTGCGTGCCGCGCTGCGGACCACCATCACCCAGCACCCGGAGCCCCCGCCGATGCAGTCGCGGACAGCGATCGACGCCGGCCGCCGCGCCGCCCGGCGTCGCAACCTGCTGGCCGGCGGCGGCACCGCCGCCGCTGTCCTGGCTGTCACCCTCGCCGTCATCTCGGGCCAAAGCTCCTTCGACCAGGGGGGTACGGGGATCCAGGCGGCCGGCAATCCGGCGGCGTCCGTCGCACCGGATCCCTTCTCCATGCCGTCGCCGGGACCGAGTCTCGAATTGCCGACCCGCCCCCGGGACGAGGACAAGGCCGACAAGCTGCTCGATGAGTTGGTGAAGGTGGCGCCGGCCGGCTACACAGTGCTGGACGGCACCGTGGGCAACAACGTCAAACTGCGCAGCCAGTCGGGCCACTCCGATCGCCGGGCCTGGGCTTACATCACGGACATTCCGCTGCGTAAGGGGAATGGCACCGGCCAACTACGGCTGGATGTGCACGAGCCTGGCAACTCCGCGCCGGAAGACGTGTGCGAGGCGACGGAGCGGTTGTACCCGCTGTTTTTCTCGGATCGCCCGTGCACCAAGCAGACTGTGGGCGGTGCCGAGGTCGGTGTGATCACCGATACCGCTGGCATGATGGCGGTGTACCGGCACACTGACGGCACCGTCGTCGTCGTCATGCAGTTCAAGGATAATCCCGTCAACAACCTGGCCGGTTTCAAGCCGCTCGCGGAGCTGCCGTTGAGCAAGGCCGGCCTGGCCGCACTGGCTACCGACAGTCGTTTCCGCTGACGCGTCGGCCGGGGCAGCAGTGGTCAGAGCCACCCCGGTCGGATCAGCCCGGCCTCGTACGCGAACACCACCAGCTGAGCCCGGTCGCGCGCACCCAGCTTGACCATCGTCCGGCTCACGTGGGTTTTCGCTGTTGCCGGGCTGATCATCAGGCGGGCGCCGATCTCGTCGTTGGACAGGCCCTCGCCGACCAGCGCGAGCACTTCGCGTTCCCGTTCGGTGAGCTGGTCGAGCTGCCGTTCGGCTTCCGGTGGTGGCGTGCCGGCCGCGCCGCGCCCGGTGGTGAACTCGCCGATGACGCGCCGGGTGACGCTGGGGGAGAGGAGGGCGTCGCCGGCGGCGACCGCTCGGATGCCGCGGAGGAGGTCGACCGGTTCGGTGTCTTTGACGAGGAAGCCGGACGCGCCGGTGCGCAGGGCCTCGAAGACGTACTCGTCGAGTTCGAAGGTGGTGAGGATGACCACCCGGGTGCTGGACAGGGTGGGGTCGGCGGCGATCCGGCGGGTGGCTTCGAGGCCGTCGACGCCGGGCATGCGGATGTCCATGAGGACCACGTCGGGGTGGGTCTCGGCAGCGAGCTGGACCGCGGAGAGGCCGTCGCTGGCTTCGCCGACGACTTCGATGCCGGGTTCGGCGTCGAGCAGGGCCCGGAAGCCGGCCCGGACCAGGGCCTGGTCGTCGGCGAGCAGCACCGTGATCACGTGTCTCCCTCGGTGGTGGTGGGCAGGGCCGCCGTCACCAGGTAGCCGCCGGGCGGGACCGGGCCGGCTTCGAGTGTGCCGCCCAGGCTGGCTGCCCGGGCGCGCATCCCGGCGATCCCCGAGCCGGTGTCGTCCGGTTCGCTCGCGGCGGCGCCGTCGTTGCGGATCCGCAGGTGCAGCGCGGTGGGGGCGAACTCGATGGTGATCTCGGCGGATCCGGAGGTGGCGTGCCGGCGGACGTTGGTGAGGGCTTCCTGGACGATGCGGTAGGCGGCCCGGTCGACCTCGGGCGGCAGCGGCCGGGGGACGCCGGTCGTGCGGGTGGTGACGGGGAGCCCGGCGTCGGCGGTGAGGTCGTCGAGCCGGTCTAGGCCGAGCGCCGGCTGCCGGGGCGCGGCCTCTTCCTCGGGTCGCAGCGCACCGAGCACGGCCCGGACCTCGCGGAGGGCTTCGGAGCTGGCGGTTTTGATCGCGCTGAGGGCCGCACGGGCCTGTTCGGGGCGTTCGTCCATGAGGTGCAGCCCCACCCCGGCCTGCACGTTGATGAGTGACAAGTGGTGGCCGAGCACGTCGTGCAGTTCGCGGGCGATCCGGAGTCGCTCGTCGGCGGCTTGACGGCGGGCCTGCTCCTTGCGGGCGGCTTCGCGTTCGGCGTGGACCTTGGCCTGTTCGGCGCGGTAGGCGGCCCGGGATCGGGCGGATCCGCCGAGGAACATGACGAGGCCGAGGGCGATGCCGACCAGGATGGCGATGCGCGGGCCGGGCCGGACGGACTCGCTCACTCCGAGCGGTTCCGCGAAGAAGACAGTCACTGCCAGGTATGCGGCGTAGAGAGCGGCGGCGACCGTCGCGGCCGCCCGGTCCCGGCCCGCCTTGACGGCGCCGAACAGGGCGATGACCGGGGCGACGGCGTAGGTCCAGGTTGGTGGCAGGAGCGTGGCGAGCCCGATGCTGGCGGCGCCCGCCACGGCCAGGACGGCGGCGGGGGCCTTCCGGCGGTGGATCAGGGCCAGCGGGCCGACCAGCAGCAGTGCGCCCGCGATGAGGTCGGCCGGGCGGTCGAGTGCGGCTACCTCGGCCCGGTTGCCGAAGACGTGGAAGCACAGCGCCCCGATGACCGCACCTGGGCCGCCGCCGTCCCAACCCGCCCGGGGTGACCTGGTGCCGTGCGCCGACCGGGCCCAGGGGGCGCGGTGGGGCCGGGACCAGGCGGCCGGGGGTGGCCGGTCCGGGCGGTGGAATCGCACGTCGCCGACGCTACGGCACCCCGGGCCGGTCCGGCGTCGGCGTGCGGGTGGGCGGGTCGCTGCTCCGCCGGGAGTATGCGGTGCCGGGCTGGTACTCCCGGGGGAGTAGGCCGGTGCGGTGGGGTGCGCCGCGGGCTGCGTACGCGATGCGCCGTGGAGACGACGCGGCCCGGCGCGGAAAGAGCCACGCTGGAGGCAGCATTCAAGCGTCCCAGGAGGTCAACGTGCATCCCAGTGACATTCCCGGCCCGCAGCGGCTCCGGACCTCGGACGCCGAGCGTGAGCAGGTCGCCGAGATCCTGCGCGCCGCGATGGCCGAGGGCCGGCTCAGCCTGGACGAGGGCGAGCAGCGACTCGGTGCCGGCTACGCCGCCACCTACCGCGACGAGCTTGCCCCGCTGACCGCCGACCTGCCCGAGGGCGGCCGGCAGGCGCTGGCCGCTACCCCACAGGCTCGCAAGTCGACACGCCGGGCGCTGCGGCAGCACGCCGGTTTCGTGGCGTTGCTGGCGGTGCTGCTGACCGGCCTGTGGGCACTGTCCGATGCGGAGTTCTTTTGGCCGGTGTTCCCGCTCGCGTTCCTGGTCATGGGCCTGATCCGGCACATTCAGCACGGCCCGGGCTATCGGGGTCGCCGCCATGCGCCGTGGCACGCGGTCAGCCATCGGTGATCTTGACCACTCCATAGTAGACGTGGCGGTCGTTGCCTGCCCCACCCCTCGATGCGAGAGTGAGCGCCCACATCGGGAGGGGCAGAACATTGATGGGTCCGTCGCACGCGCTCTCCGGCGCGTCGGTCTGGCTGGCCGGGAGCTGGGCTCTCGACCACTTCGCCGGGTACGGCCAAAGCCCACTCGCCGTGGCCGTCGGCGCCACGGTGTGTGCCGGCGGCGCCCTGCTGCCCGACCTTGACCTGTCCGGCAAGGTCACCCGCAACCAGGGCGGCGCGACCGTGGCCCGTACGTTCGGCGTGTTCTCGCTGTTCGTCGCCGAGGTCGTGGAGAAGGTGTCGTTGGGCGTCTACACGGCGACGAAGCTCAGCAAGGACCCGCGCCGGTCCAACGGGCACCGCACGTTCACCCACACGCTGCCGTTCGCTGGGCTGGTCGGCTGGGGCACGACCACGCTCTGCGCCTCGTACGGAAAATGGGCGGTTGTCGCGATCGTTTTCCTGATGGCCGGCCTGGCGCTGCGTGGGCTGTTCGACGAGTGGGCCGAGCGGGCGGGCTGGCTGATCGTGACATTGAGCGCCGGGGTGATCGCCTGGTTCACCGCGGCGCACCTGCCGGGCGACCGCGGCTATCCGATGCTGGGGGTGGCGGTCGGAGTGGGCTGTGTGGTCCACCTCTTCGGCGACATGATCACCAAGAACGGCATCCCGATCCTGTGGCCGATACCCATCGGGCGCCGGATGTGGCGGATGGTGGGCATCCCGAACGGCATGGCGGTCAAGGTGGGCGGCAAAGTCGAGACGGTGGTGCTGCGCTCGATCTTCACCGTGGTGGCGGTGCTCGCGGTGCTGGGCATGTTCGCCCCGCATGTGCTGTCTCGGCTGGATGTGGAGAAATGGGCGGGTGGCTGACCGCTAATCCCCCGAGTCGATCAATGTGGTGATGTCGTCCGTTAGGGTGGGCGAGGTGGGGGTGAGCGACGGCGTGGCGGAGCGCGAGCGCCTGGCGCAGGCGGACTCCGGCGAGCAGCCGTGGCGAGCCTGGGGTCCCTACCTGGCCGAACGCGCCTGGGGCACGGTCCGCGAGGACTACAGCGAGCACGGCACCGCCTGGGACTACTTCCCGCACGACCATGCGCGTTCCCGGGCCTACCGGTGGAACGACGACGGCATGGCCGGGTTCTGCGACGACCGGCAGACCTTCAACTTCGCCCTCGCCCTGTGGAACGGCAAAGACCCGATCATCAAGGAGCGGATGTTCGGGCTCGGCGGCGACGGCGGCAACCACGGCGAGGACGTCAAGGAGTACTGGTGGTATCAGGACTCCACGCCCACCCACTCGTGGATGACCTGGCGCTACCACTATCCGCAGACCGCATTCCCCTACAACGAGCTGGTCACCGTCAACGGCCGGCGGTCCCGGGACGAGCCGGAATACGAGCTGGTCGACACCGGGGTCTTCGACGATGACCGGTTCTGGGCGGTCACCGTCGACTACGCCAAGGCGTCGCCGCGCGACATGTGCATCGTGATCACGATCGCCAACCGCGGCCCGGACGAGGCCAGCCTGCACGTCCTGCCCACGCTGTGGTTCCGCAACACCTGGTCCTGGGGGCAGGCCAACCGCCGCATCCCGGTGCTGACCGGCCGCCCCGGTCGCCTGGCCGGGCGGCACCGCAGCCTCGGCAACCTGGTATTGCGAGGCGAGGGCACCCCACCCGCACTGGTCTGCGACAACGAGACCAACTCGCAGCGGCTGTGGGGGCTGCCCGGCACCAGCATGTTCCCCAAGGACGGCATCAACGACTTCCTGATCAGCGGTGCTCCCACGGTCAATCCGACCGGCACCGGCACCAAGGGGTCGCTGCATTACGAGATCACCCTCGGGCCGGGGGAGAGCCGGGAGATCCGGCTGCGGCTCACCGAGTCGGACGAGCCGGTCGAGCCCGACCTCGGGGACACCTTCACCGAGGTGGTCGCTGCCCGCCGCGCGGAGGCGGACGACTTCTTCGCCGACCTCGTGCCCGCGGCGGCGTCCGCCGAGGAGGCTGCGGTCGCCCGGCAGGGCATCGCCGGGCTGATGTGGGGCAAGCAGTTCTACCACTTCGACGTCAAACAGTGGCTGCAAGGCGACCCGGGCTCGTCGCCGCCGCCACCGGGCCGGCGCTACGGGCGCAACAACGCCTGGTGGCACATGAACAGCTTCGACATCATCTCGATGCCGGACCCCTGGGAATACCCCTGGTACGCCGCCTGGGACCTGGCCTTCCACTGCGTCACCATCGCCCGCGTCGACCCCGGCTTCGCGAAGGCCCAGCTCCTGCTGCTGCTCCGCGAGTGGTACATGCACCCCAACGGCCAGATCCCCGCGTACGAGTGGGCGTTCGGTGACGTGAACCCGCCGGTGCACGCGTGGGCGGCGCTGCGGGTGTTCGAGATCGACGGCGGGCGTGACCACGACTTCCTCGCCCGGGTCATGCACAAGCTGCTGCTGAATTTCACCTGGTGGGTCAACCGCAAGGACGTCGGCGGGAAAAATGTCTTCGAGGGCGGTTTTCTCGGCCTGGACAACGTCGGCCCGTTCGACCGCTCGGCCGCCCTGCCGGTCGCCGGTGTGCTCGAGCAGTCCGACGGCACCGGCTGGATGGCGATGTACGCCCTCAACCTGCTCGACATCTCCATCCGCCTCGCCCTGCACGACCGCACGTACGAGGACATGGCGACGAAGTTCTTCGAGCACTTCGCGTACATCGCCGAGGCGGCGTACATGCAGGGGCTGTGGGACGACGAGGACTGCTTCTTCTACGACGTGCTGCGCATGCCGGACGGGCACAAGATGCCGCTGAAGGCCCGCTCGATCGTCGGCCTGCTGCCACTCGCCGCCACCACCCGGCTCAGCGCGGGCACCCTCAACCGGCTGCCCGACCTGAGCGCCCGGATCCGCTGGCTGTTGTCCAACGCCCCGGACTACGCCGACGTGATCAGTGCCCGGCGGCTGTCGGCGGACGGCCGCCAGCAGCGCCTGCTGTCGATGGTGGGGCAAGACCAGCTGCTGCGGATTCTCGCGCGGATGCTCGACCCGGAGGAATTCCTGTCACCGTACGGGCTGCGGACCCTGTCCCGCGCCCACCTGGAGAAGCCGTTCACGGTGTCGCTGGGCGGCTCCGACTTCACCGTCGGCTACGAGCCGGCGGAGAGCACCAGCGGCCTGTTCGGCGGCAACTCCAATTGGCGCGGCCCGATCTGGATGCCGGTCAACTACCTGCTGGTGGAGGCCCTGCGCGAGTACGCCGCCTTCTTCGGCGACGACCTGCAGGTGGAATACCCGACCGGGTCGCAGGTCAAGATGCCGCTCAGCCAGGTCGCCGACGACATCTCCCGCCGCCTGGTGTCGCTGTTCGTGCCCGACTCCTGGGGCCGCCGCCCCATGTACGGCGCCAGTGACCTCTTCCAGAACCACCCGGACTGGAAAGACCTGATCGTCTTCCCCGAGTACTTCCACGGCGACAACGGCGCGGGGCTCGGCGCGTGGCATCAGACCGGCTGGACCGCGCTGGTCGTCGACCTGATCCTCACCCTGCATAGGCCCACCGCCTAGTACCTCTGAGTACGGCAGCTCAGGAGATAGCAGGGCGCGCCCGCGAAGATCGCATCTGTGACCGCTTATCCGTGCCCGTTCTGCCGTACCGAAGCCTCGTTGGCCGCCGGCTGCCCCGGCTGTGGCCGCGGCCCGGACCCCGACGCCGCCGAGGTCGTCCGCCTGGACGTCGAGATCCCGGTGCTGGCCAGCCGGCTGACCGCCGCACGGGAGGCCGTGTCGGTCGCCGACCTCGCGCTGCGCCGGGCCTGGAACTCCCGGGAGACCGCCGCCGCGCGGGTGCGGGAGTCGGTCCGGACCGCCGCGAAGACCGCGCCGCGCCCGGCCGCGGCGCCCGCGATGACCGCGCCGGTGACCACCGCCACCGCGGAGGCCACCAGCCGCCTGGTCACCGAGGCGTCCACCAAGCTGGTGCAGAACACGCTGTTCTCGCTCGGCGGCCTGCTGCTGGCCGTCGCCGCGATCGTGTTCACCGCGGTCGCCTGGTCGCAGTTCGGCATGAAGGGCCGCGCGAGTCTGCTCGCCGTCGTCACCGTCGTGGCGCTGACCGCGCCGCTGGTCGCGCTGCGCCGCAAGCTGACCGCCACCGCGGAGACCTTCGCGGCGGTGGGCCTGCTGCTGGTCCTCCTCGACGGGTACGCCGCCTGGTACGTCAACCTGTTCGGCGTCGCGGACTACTCGGCGCTCGGCTATGCGGGCGCGGTCTGCGCGGTGACCGCCGCGATCGCCGCCGGATACGAGCACGTCACCGGCCTCACCGGTCCCCGGTTCGCCGCCCTGCTGGTTGCCCAGCCGGTGCTGCCGCTGCTGGTCGCGCCGTTCCACCCGGACCCCGCCGGCTGGGCCTTCACCTTCAGCGCCGTCGCCCTCGTCGACCTGGCCGTGGTGCACTTGCGCCCGGGTCGGCTCACCGTCGTCGGCATCACCGCGTACGCCCTGGGTGCGGTGGCCGCCGCCCTGGGCGGGCTCATTGCGCTGACCGCGCTCGTCGTCGCGGACACCACCGGCGAGGCCGCGCTGGCAGCCCCCGCACTGGTGACCGCGGCGCTGGTGGTGCTGGCGGGAGCGTGGGGGTCGCCGTGGCAGGCGCCCCGGGTCGTGGCCGGCGCCCTGGTCGCCGTGGCAACCGTCGTTGCCGGCGCGCAGTTCGCGGCGGTCGCCGGCGGCGCCCGGACAGCACCGGTGTGGGCTGCGCTCATCATGACGGTCACCGCCGTCGTCGTCCGGCTGCTGCCCGCCACCGTACGGCTGGGGCCGCGTATCGGCGTCTACGTGCTGCTCACCCCGGTCGCCCTCGCTGTCCTGCTGGCGACCGTGAGCGCTGCGTTCACCCGCGACGCCGACTGGCGCCTGCCGGTGGTGATTGCGGTGCTGACCGTGGGAGCCGCGGCCCTGCTGCCGCTGCTGCCGGTCACGCTGACCGGTGCGGCGCTCCTCGCCCTGGCGGCGCCCGCCGGGTTCGGGCTGCCGTGGTGGTCCGCCGTACCGCTGGACCTGCTGGTGGCGGTGGCCGCGCTGATCATCGCGGCCCGCAGCGACCGCTGGACTGTCGGGTTTACCGCCCTGCTGACGGGGCACGCGGTGATCGTCTCGTGGGACCGGCCGGGCGTGGCAGCGCTGACGCTCGCCGCCGTGGCCGGGATCGCGATGGCGACGGTATGGCGAGGGCCGCAGGACATCGGGGGTGTGGCCCTCGCCGTGGCCGTACCGGCGGTCCCGCCCGCGCTGTGGCAGGCCGTCACGGAGCTCGGTGGGTCGCCGGCGGTGCAGAGCCGGGTTGCCCTCGCGGCCACCGCGGCACTGGTGGCTGCCGTCCTGCTGATCGCCCGGCACCGCGTCTGGTCGGCAGCGGCGCTGTTGATCGTCCTGGCGACGACGCCGGTCTGGGCGCTGGCCTCGGGCGACTCGCCGGCTGCCTACGCCGCGCTCGCCCTGATCGGTGCCGCAGCCACCCTCCGGGTGCTCGACGGCGCACGACAGTGGATGACCGCCGCCGCGGGCGCGATCCTCAGCTTCGCCTACCTCGCGGGCGTCACACACAGCCTGGTGACACTCTTCCTCGGGCCGGTGCTGCACATCGGCACACGCTGGAGCGGCCCGGTGGCCTGGGCGGACATGGCGGCCACGGCTCTCGTCGCGACTGCGGTGGCGCTCGCGGCGCTCCTGCTTCGCGGACCGCGCGCAGCCCTGTGGCTGGCGGCCCCGGTTGCCTCGGTGGCGGTGGTGCTGGCCGTGGCGGCCCTGCGGGTGCCGTGGCCCGGTGTGCCCGCTGCCGCACTGCTGACCGCTCTCGTCGGACTCGTTGTCGCCGCACTGCACGGCACCGTCCGGCGATCTGCGGGTCTCGTCCCCGTCGCCGCTGGCCTGCTAGCGGCGGCCCTTGCCGGCGCGCTAGCCACCCATGCAGCGACGCTGGCCGCCTTCGGCGCCACCCTGGTAGCCGGTGCGGTCGTCGGCAGCGGTGGCCGGGCGGCCGGGCCGCGGATCGCTGGCTGGCTGGGTGCCGCCGGGTCGGCGTTGGTCCTGGCGTACACCGCCGGGAACGCCGCAAGCCTGCCTGTCGAGCGGACCGGGTTCATCGTGCTCGCCACCGCGGCCGCCGTCCTGGCCGCGGGTGTGTTCCTGGTGCGGCGCCCGGACGAGAGCCGCCTGGTCCAGGCCGCGGCCCATGCCGGAGCCGTGGTGGCCCTGCTGCTCACCAGCGACGCCATCCGGTACGCGGCGGCGGTCTGCACCCTGTGGGGTCTGGTGCTGGGGCTGCGTGCGCTGGTTCGGGGCGCGGGCGGGCGGCGGGCGCACGTGGTCGCCGCTGCCGGGGCCGAGCTGGGCGCCTGGTGGCTGCTGCTCGCCTCGGCGGAGGTTGCGGTCGTGGAGGCGTACACCATTCCGCTTGCCGTGGTGGCGTTGCTGGCCGGCTGGCTGACCCGCCGCAGGACCCCGGTGTCGAGCTGGCTCGCCTACGGCCCGGCGCTGGCCGCCGCGCTGCTGCCGACGCTGGCGACGGTGCTGACGGGGGAAGGGGAGCCGCTGCGTCGCCTGCTGCTGGGCGTGGCCGCGCTGGCGGTGGTGGTGGCTGGTGCTCAGTTCCGGCTCCAGGCGCCCGTCGTCACCGGCGGGGCGGTCCTGGTGCTGGTGGCCCTGCACGAGGCGGCGCGGGTGTGGGACCTGGTGCCGCGCTGGATTCCCCTGGCCGCCGCAGGGCTGCTGCTGGTGGGTCTGGCGATGACCCTGGAGCGACGCCGCCGGGACCTGGCCCGCTTCCGGGCCGCCCTGACCCGGATGGGCTGAAAACCGAACGTGAGGCGCCGCCAGGAATTGGCGGCGCCTTTGTCGACGACTTCTGGCTCAGTTCTCGCGGACGATCGCTTCCGCGACGCGGCGCAGCTCGCGCTGATCCGGCACGAAGCCCTCGGCGATGTCCGGGTGCAGCCCGGCCCTCGTCTCGTCCAGCAACTCCGAGGCGACCTCCTCGACCGGCTCGCCGGCGTAGTCGTCGCCGACCCGGTCCGCGGCCGCCTTCAGCGCCGAGGTGAGCTGATCTTCCAGCGGTGCGCGGAGTTTCTCCTCGACCGGGTTCAAAGTGCTGGGATCCAGGGTGACGTGCGGCTCGACCATGGCCGGGGCCATACCCATCGGAAAGGGACGCTCAAACGGATCAGTCAGGACCGGCCACGCTTCAGGGTGAAAAAGGTGTCGCTACGCGCCAGCGGCACCACCGCGTCCCAGATCGCGAGCGCCTCGTCGCGGCCGGGCACGTCGCCGATCACCGGGCCGTGCAGGGCGCGGGCGGCACCCTCGACCAGCAGCACCGGCGTGCCGATGTCCGGGCCGGCCGAGCCGAACGCGAACTCGTGGGACTCCCGGACGGCCTCGTCCCAGGACGCGTCCTCCAGCACCGACGCCGGATCGACGATGCCCGCCGCCTCGGCCGCCTGCACCACAACCTCGTCGCTCAGTGCCGCGCCGCCTTCGTGCGTCCGCGTACCCAACTCGGTGTAGAAGGCGGCGATGTCGTCGTGCCGGTGATCGGCGCGCAGCGCCTCCACCAGCCGCAGGGCCTTGTTGGACGCGGCCATCGGCGCCCGGAACTGCTCCGGGATCTCGCTGCCGCTGTTGAGGATGGACAGACTGAAGGCCCGCCACTGCACCGTGAGATCGCGCTCCGGGGCGACGGCAACCAGCCATCGCGACGTACGCCAGGTGAAGGGACAGGCCGGGTCGAAGAAGTAGGTGACCTCCATACGGAGAAAGCTTAGGGCGGCGCGGGCCCGTGGAGGTCCGCGCCGCCCCAAGTCGTCAGTGCAGCATCACCGGTGCGGCGCGCTCGCCCGACTCGGCGTCGTCCAGGTGCGACACCTCGCGCTTGCGCGGCAGGAAGAACGCCGGGATGAACGTCGCGAGCACCAGAGCGAAGCCCACCCAGAAGGTGGCGGCGAACGAGTCGGCGACGAACTCGAAGCCCCGCTCGATCAGCCCGGGCGGTGCGCTCTGCGCGATGGCGGGATTCGCATGCGAGCCGATCGCCAGCCCAGCCTCGGTGACCGGGTTCCCCTGCGGGTCGACCATGCCCGGGACCTTCGCCGAGTCGTTCAGGTGGCTGGTCAGGATCACCGACATCAGCGCCGAACCGACCGAACCCGCAATCTGCTGCAGGATGTTCAGGATCGTGGAGCCACGCGCCACCTCGTGGTTGGTCAGCGTCTTCAACGCCGACGTCATGATCGGCATCATCGTGCCGCCCATGCCCAGGCCCATCACGAACAGCGAACCGCACAACAGCACGTACGACGTGTCCGTGCCCACCTGGGTGAAGCCGAAGAAGCCCACCGCGATCAAGATCAACGCGAACGGCACCGTACGCCCGACCGGGATCTTGTCCGCCAGCATGCCCGCAATCGGCATGGTGACCATCGCGCCGATCCCCTGCGGCGCCATCAGCAGGCCGGCGTCCAGCGTCGACTCGCCGCGCACCTGCAGGAAGTAGCTGGGGAACAGCAGGCCGGCGCCCATGAACGCGACCATGAACACGGCCATCGTGATCGAGGCGACGCTCAGGTTCCGGTTGCGCAGCAGGCGCAGGTCCAGCAGCGGGTGCTGCGGCTTGAACGAGTAGAAGATGAAGCCGATGACCAGCAGAGCGCCGATCAGCATCGGGATCCACACCTTCGGGTCGGACGCCGTGCCCGTCTCGGGCAGCGACGAGACGCCGTACAGGAAGCTGGCGAGACCCGGGGAGAGCATCAGCATGCCGATGAAGTCGAACGACTCGGACGGCTCCGGCGCGTCCTTCGGCAGCGCCCACGCCGAGTAGGCCAGCGCGATCGCACCGATCGGCAGGTTGATCAGGAAGATCCACTCCCAGCTCAGCGTGTCGATCAGGTAGCCGCCCAGGATCGGGCCGCCGATCGGACCCAGCAGCATCGGAATGCCCAGCACCGCCATCAGTCGGCCGATCCGGTCCGGACCCGCCGCCCGCGTCATGATCGTCATGCCCAGCGGCATCAGCATGCCGCCGCCAAGGCCCTGCAGCACCCGGTAGCCGATCAACTGCTCAATCGACGTCGCCGTCGCGCACAGCCCGGACCCGAGCGTGAACAGCAGCAACGCGGCCATATAGAGCCGCTTCGTGCCGAACCGGTCGGCAGCCCAGCCGGTCAGCGGAATCACCGTGGCAAGAGCCAAGGTGTAGCCGGTCATGGTCCAGGCGACGTCGGCGTACGAGGCCTGGAACTCGGTCTGGAAGGTGGGCAGCGCCACGCTGACCACGGTCACGTCGAGGATCGACATGATCGCCCCGAGGACGACCACCCCGGCGATCTTGAGTACGGCAGCATCGAGCTTCGCGGGTGCTGCCCCTGGTTGACTACTCACAGCGGAAATCTCCTGATGTGGCCGTTCGGGGTCCCTGTCATTGTCAGGGTTCGCGGATCGTCCGTGGCGCGGGTCACGAGAACGCGTGACAGCCGCCACCCCCGCGGCCACCCTGCAGCGTCCGGTCCCATACCGCAAATCCTTTTATCGGACGGATGAACAGGCCTTCCGCCGCCCGGACTTTCAGCCGTTTATCCTGCCCATCCGCACCTTTCGGGCGCCCCACCCGTAACCTCCCGTCCCACCCGCCACTGTTGCCTAAATCTCCCCCGGGAATATCCACACCGTTTCTCGCGCGTTTCCCATTCCTTTCGACGAACCGAATTCCCGCTTTATCCGCCTTCAGGGCGGCAGCTCCCCGGGTAGGACCAGACCATGAGAACCCGCCGGATGCCGGTGGACCGAAAGAGTTCCTCTACCGCGTCGTCGACCGTCGCATGCCCGCTCCGGAGATCGGCGTCCGGACAGTGCAGCGACCAGCCATCCGGGTGTCGGTGCGCGACGGCAAGGAGTCGGCCTGCCAGCGGGCGCGGCTCATCGGCGTCGCGGAAGCTGACGATCACGTCGAACGGCATTGAGGTCACGACGTCCGCCCGCGACCTCGATACTCCTGGCCGCGCGTCATCAACGCCCGATAGGCGGCGGTCGGGGCGTTCCATCGGTCCACGTTCTCCTGACGGGCGTAATCGAGGAGGCGCTCGCGGGCCGCCGCACACTCGGCGGCTTCCGCGGCGAGCGTGTCCCTGCTGCGATCGGGCCGCACACGCCGGTAGAGCCACCGCAAGTAACGCATGTTGACCTCCCACGAAGTTGGTGTGTGGTCGTCCTGTGTGTCAGGAATTCACCATCCGCCGGTAGCGTGGTCGGTGGAATGAGTTGCGCGTTGCCGGGACGGCGCCGGCAACCTCCGCAACAGGTGGTCGGGGAGGTCACTGTGGCGGCGTTCGGGCAACGGGTGCGGGAGCTGCGGACCCAGCGTGGCATGTCGCTGGCCGCGCTTGCAGAGGCCGTGCCGTGCGACAAGGGGCACCTGTCGCGGGTCGAGAACGGCGGGCGACGAGTCACCGTGGAGTTGGCCCAGCGGTTGGACACGGTGCTGGGCGCACGTGGGGACATCGTGGCCGCGGCTCACCTTGAAGTGGCGGCCGCGGCTGATCCTCGGCCGTGGGAGTCGGCGGAACTGTTGCGGCGGGTGCAGGCAAATGATGCCGCTCCCGCGACAGTGGAAGCTCTGCATGCGACGGTGTTCGAGTTGTGCTGCCAGTACGCCACCCGGCCGGCGGTGGAGCTGCGGGCGGAGGCGCACGGCTGGATGCGGGAGGTCGCTCGGCTGCTGCACCGGCCGACCGGGCTGGCCGCGCATCGGGAGTTGCTGGTGGCGGCGGGGTGGCTGGCGCTGGTGGTGGGGTGTGTCGAATACGACCTGGGCATGCGGGCCGGCGCCGAGGCGACCCGGACCGCCGCCCGGCAGCTGGGCGAGGAGGCAGGCCATCCAGAGATCGTCGCGTGGTCGTGGGAGTTGGGCGCCTGGTTTGCGTTGACGCAGTCCCGCTACCGCGACGTGGCGGCTGCGGCGCGGACAGGCAGTGCCGTAGCGCCCGGTGGGTCGGCGGCCGTGCAGTTGGCGGGGCAGGAGGCCAAGGCGTGTGCGCGGCTGGGGGACCGGGCCGGTGTGCAGGACGCGTTGCTGCGGGGTCGGAAGCTACTGGATCGGCTGCCGGTGCCGGAACGACCCGATCATCACTTCGTGGTGGACCCCGACAAGTGGGACTTCTATGCGATGGATGCCTACCGGCTGGCGGGGGAGGACGGTCGGGCTGCGACGCATGCGCGGACGGTGCTGCGACTCGGGGCCGGCCCGGACGTGGAGAAGGCGCCGATGCGAATGGCCGAGGCGCGCCTGACATTGGCGGCCGTGGCGGCCCGGGCGGGAGACCTGGAACAGGCCGTGGCGACGGGGATCGGTGCGCTGGGCGCCGGCCGGAAGTCGCTGCCGTCGCTGCTGATGGTGGCGGGCGAGCTGGACGTCGAGTTGCACCGGCGGTTTCCCGGAGAGGCCGCCGCCGAAGAGTTTCGAGCGGCGGTGCGGGAGGTCGGGGTCGGTGGTCCAAGAGGGGGCTCTCGACCCGCTTGAACCACCGACATCCTTAGCGCTACCCGCTCGTGGCCGGGCTAATCACCGGTGCGAAAAGTGGTGGAAGGAGCTCGGTGAGGATCGTGAGGCCGTCCGGCTGAGGACGGATTCCGGGTGGAACTGCACCCCGGCGAAGCCGTTGCCGCGCAGGGCGTGGACCGTGCCGTCGGGGTCGGCGGCGAGGTCGACGCCGGGCAGTGGGGCGGCTCGGGCGGTGTAGCTGGAGTAGAAGCCGACCCGGCGGCGGCTGCCGAACAGGTCGATGTCTCGGGCGATGCCCTGGTACGGCGACTGCCGGCGGTGCACCGTGAGGCCGAGCGTCGCCGCCAGAATCTGATGGCCGAGGCACACGCCGAGCAGGGGCCGTCGTTGCGCCAAAGCGGTCGCCACCAGTTCGCGCATCGTGCGCATCCGCGCATCGTCGCCGGTCGGATCACCCGGTCCGGGCCCGGCGATCAGCAGATCGGCAGCCGGCAACGCTAGCGAGCGGGGCAGTTCGGTGGCCGCGCCCAGCGCTGACCGGGGCAAGGCGGTGCCGGCTTGGTCCAGCGCTGTCCAGGGCAGGACGGTGACGGTCAGGCCGAGCGCCCGGAGCTGGTGGGCGAGCATCGCGGTGAAGGCGTCTTCGGCGTCGACGATCACCGCGGTGCGGCCGGTGAGGGCCGGGTGGGTCAGTGTGCCCGGCTGGCGGCGGTCGAGCCAGAAGCGGGCCAGGCCGTCGTTGCGGGCGGTGAGGGCTGCCTGGATGCGGGGATCGGTGGGCTGGGGGCGTACGGAAGAAGGAAGGGTGGGTGTGGCACCCAGGGCGGCCAGGACGCCAGCCGCCTTCGCGTGGGTTTCGGCGATTTCGCCGGCTGGGGTGGAATGCCGGACCAGGGTGGCGCCGACCGGGACGCGGACCTTGCCGGCGGGGGAGATCTCGGCGGTGCGGATGAGGATCGGAGCGTCCAGGGTTTGGCGGCCTTCGGTGTCGTGGCCGAGCAGGGCGAGCACCCCGGCGTAGTAGCCGCGACCGCGGTGTTCGTGGCGGGCGATCACCCGGCAGGCGTTGGCGATCGGGCTGCCGGTCACCGTGGGCGCGAACATGGTGGCGCGGAGCACCTCGCGGACGTCGAGCGAGCCGTGACCGGCGAGCAGATATTCGGTGTGGGTGAGGTGGGCCATCTGCTTCAGGTACGGGCCGACGACCTGCCCGCCGTGCTCGCAGGCGGCAGCCATCATCTTGAGTTCCTCGTCGAGGACCATGGACAGCTCGTCGATCTCCTTGGGGTCGGCGAGGAAGTCCAGGAGCTCGCGTTTGCCGTCGTGGCGGTAGGTGCCGCTGATCGGGTTCATCATGGTCAGGCCGCTGTCGACGCTGACGTGCCGTTCGGGGGTGGCGCCGACGAGCGTGCGGGTGCCGGTGTGCACCAGGAACGTCCAGTAGGCGCCCTGTTCGCCGGTGAGCAGGCGCCGGAAGGCGGCTCGGGCGGCGTCGAGCGGATCGGAGTCGACGGTTGCTTCGAAGACCCGGTGGATGACGAAGTTGGCGCCCTCCCCGGGGCCGATCTCGTCGCGCAGGATGTCCGTCACGGTCGCGCCGTATTCGGCGTCGGTGCGGTCGAAACCCTGCCCGGTGAGGCGCGGCGGCGTCGCGGGCAGTGCATCGATCATTTCCTGCACGGGTACGGTCCGCGCCGTGCGGATGCGCAGACATTCCAGCGGGGTGCCGTCGTCGATGCAGGCGAAGCCGCGCTCGGCGATCTGGCGGAAGGGGACCAGCGCGAGGGTGCTCGGGCCGGGCCCGGGGGCCAGTGGGATGTCCGCGAGCGACGCGACAGTGACGACATCGCCGTGGAAGATCTCGACGTGGGTGGCGCCGTCGCGGTGTAGCAGGGCGAAGGGTTCCATGGGTTCCTCGTTCGGCTGGTGGGCCGTGCCGGGCGAGGAGACCGGGTCACCTGACGACGGCCGCCTCGTCTGAGGCGGCCGCGGTGGGTGGGTTACGCGCGGGGAGGTGTGGCCGCCGGGTTGGCGGGCCACCACATACTCAAGCGCGCGTGCATGGTGAGTGAGCTTACGGTCCGTCGCGGTAGCAGCGCCAGCCTGTCGGGTCTGTGGCGTCCTCGGTTTCCGCGTACGCGTCGTCGCCGTATTTCCAGGCGCAGGTCGCGTCCAGGTCGATGGGGGCCCGGCCGCATCCCCAGCCGGTGCCGGCGTAGACGGCGAGGGTGAGTTCGTCGACGGTGTTGCGGCAGTAGTCGGTCACCAGTTGCGGCACGGCGGCGGCGTCGGCTGGGCCGAGGAGCACCGGCGGCACCGGGCTGGCTTTGCGAACCTGGGCGACGGCCGGCACCGGTCGTCGGGAGGTCGTGGGCTTCGCGGTCGCGGTGGCGGGTTGGGGGATCGACACCACCGGCAACGGTACGGCGGCCTGCGGCGTACCGGAGGTGCGGAGGAGGAGGGGAACCGTCGCGCCCAGCGTCAGCAGGGCCACGGCGACCACAAACCACGGCCAGAGCGCCTGATAAGGGGCGCGGTGTCGGCTTTTGCGCCGCTGCGTCACGGCACACCGTCCCTTCCCGCACCTCCGCCAAGATCGTGACCCACCGTATGTGCGCGGCGGGGCCGGTTTGGTCGGCCGTTCAGGTACCCAGGGACGCCATCCGTACGGTACGGACGCAAGGTTGAGTATGGCTACTCACGGTCACAGCTCGGCGGCCGTAGAGACTTCTTGCATCAGGTCAGCCCGTACCCCTCGAATCGGAGAAATGCCGTGACCAGTCAGCCTTCCACCTCGGCCAAGCCCACCGCCGCCTTCATCGGCGCATCCTGGGCCGCCCTGTTCCTCGGTGTCGTGACCTACGCCGTGGGCTTGTGGAACGCGTCGATGACCAAGAGCGAGAAGGGCTTCTACGCCGCGGTTCTCGTGTTGGGCGTGTTCGCGGCGGTGTCGCTGCAGAAGTCGGTCCGGGACAAGGCGGAGGGTCTGCCGGTGTCGGCGCTCTACCTCGGGCTGTCCTGGGGCGTGGTCGGGCTGGGTATCGTGATGCTGGTGGTGGGCCTGTGGAACAGCGGCATGCAGCTGAACGAGAAGGGCTTCTACGGCCTGGCGTTCGCGATGACGCTGTTCGCCGCGGTCGCGGTGCAGAAGAACGTCCGGGACACCATGCAGTACGAGGCGTCCGTGCGGCGGGTTCCGGCGGCTGCTCCCGCCCCCGTCTACCAGGCCCCGCCGGTCGTCTGACTCAGGCGGCGTAAGCGCTCTGGATCGCGTGGCGCGCCCAGCGCATCCGGTCCAGGGCGCAGTCGGGGTGCTCGCCGAACTCCTGCGCCACCAGCGCAGCGCAGCCCTGCTCGCCGAGGCGGTCGACCGTGGCGTCCACGGCGGCCCGGATGACCTCCGGCGTCGGGTGCTGCGAGCTCTGCAGGTGCGAGACGAACAGCGCCTCGGAACGGACTTCTTCGGTGTCCAGAGCGGTCATCGGGTCCTCCTGCCAAGCGTTCGCTAACAAGCGTCTGCGTCTAGGACACCCGGGTGGGGCTGCAGCTGCGGCGCACCAGAGTTGCCATGCGGTTGCGGAGAGCAGCGTCGCAGAGCGGACCAAACGGATATCGTGCTGATAACGAGCGAAGCGCAGAGGGGGCACCGTGACGGTCGTTCTGGTCGCCGACGACGACGCCGACATCCGTGACCTCGTCGCGTTCAAACTCGAACAGGCGGGACTCGAGGTGATCGCGGTCGAGGACGGTCAGGCGGCCGTCGAACAGGCGCGAGCCCACCTGCCCACGCTCGCCGTGCTGGACGTGTCCATGCCGGGCCTGTCCGGCATCGACGTGTGCCGGATGCTGCGGGCCGATCCCGCCACCGCCGGGATGCTGATCATCATGCTGACCGCCCGGGTCCAGGAACAGGACGTCGAGGGCGGGTTCAGCGCCGGCGCCGACGACTACGTCACCAAGCCGTTCAGCCCGCGCGAGCTGGTGTCGCGGATTCAGGCATTGCTGAGCCGGACCCGGGCCTGACGGGGGCCACACCCGATGCCCCGGGAGCGGACCGTCGGGAGTCTGCTGACGCGGGCGTTCGGCGTCCTGGTCGCGCTGATCGTCTGCTCCGGCGTGGCCGAGACCACCGCCCTGGTCAGCCAGCACCAGGTAGTGGACGAACTGTCCACCCGCGTGCAGCCGTTGCAACTGGCTAACGACGATCTGCGCAACGCCCTCGCCGACGGCCAACGCAACCTGCGCGGCTATCTGCTCACCGGCGACAGCCAGCTGCTCGACTCCTTCACCGCCGCACAGACCGACTTCGACCGGGTGGCCCGGTCGCTGCGGGAGCTGGCGCGTGACGACGACCGAGCCGCCGTGAACCGCCAGATCGGCCGGGCCGCCGACTGGTGGACTCTCGCCGAGCAGCAGCAGCGCGCCGCGCCTCGCAGCCCCGCGGCCGCCGAGTACGTAACCCGTGGCAAGAGCCTCTTCCAGGCCTTCACCGACGAGAACCGGGCTTTCGATGCGGTTCTCGCCGAGCAGGCGACCGAGCTGCGCGACCGCAGCCGCCTCCTCGGCATCGTCACGACCGTGGTCGTGGTGGTCCTCACCGTGCTCGCCGCAATCACCGCCGTCGTCCTGGCAGCCCTGACCGCCCGGCGCATCACCCACCCGCTGGCCCGGGTGATCTCCATCATCGGCCGGCGGCGCTCCGGCGAACTGGACATCCGGGCCGACGCCACCGCCGGCCCGGCCGAGATCCGGGCGGTCGCGCAAGCCATCAACGAGATGGCGGAACAGGGCGACCGGATGCGTGCCACCGAGGCCGACGTCGCCCGGCTGCGCGCCGACGTCCGACGGCTCGGCTACCGCATCCGCACGCACCTCAAGGTCGAGGACGCCCTCGGCGAAAGCGTTCGGGGCCTCGCCGAAACGTTCGGGGCCGATCACGTGCTGATTCGGATGGCGCCCGGACAGACCGGTGTGCCGGCGCTGGTCAGCCTGCACGACGAGCACGACGGCGGCCCGCTGGCGGATCTGGCCGGCTGCGACGCCGAATGGCTGGGCAGCGTCGGCGTGTGGGCTCCGGGCGCTCAGGTCGCCACCGGGCACGCTGAACCGCCGGAGGCCGAACGGCGGGCCTGCGCGAAGGTGGGCGACGGCCCGATTCTGACCGTGGCGGTCAGTGTCGGTGCCGAGCGACTGGGCGCGCTCACCCTGATCCGTGACGCCGGGCCCGGCTGGACGCCGGTCGAAGTGCGGTTGGTGGAGACGGTGGCGGCGGACCTGGGCCGCGGCGTCCACCACGCCCGGCTGTTCGAGCGGGAACAGCACCTCGTGGCCCGGCTCCAGGAGCTGGACACCGCCAAGACGGATTTCATGTCGACCATTTCGCACGAGCTGCGGACCCCGCTGACCAGCATCGCCGGCTATCTGGAACTGCTGCTCGACGCCGAGGTGGGAGAGCTGGTCCCGCAGCAGCGCAAGATGCTCGAAGTGATCGGACGCAACACACGCCGGCTGCGCGAGCTGATCGAGGAGATCCTGCTGCTGTCCCGCATCGAGTCGGGTGCTTTCCGCCCTTCGCCGCGCCCGCTGGACCTGGTCGAGCACGCCGAGCAGGCGGTCGCCGAGATCGCGCCGGCCGCAGCGAAGGGCGAGGTCGAGCTGCGTACGGAAGTGGACCGCCCGCTCGAACTGACCGCCGACCCGGAGCAACTGGACCGCGTCCTGACCAACCTGCTCTCCAACGCCGTCAAGTTCACGCCGGCGCACGGCACGGTCACCCTGGCGGCCCGGCGCGAACAGGACCAGGTGTGCGTGACCGTGTCGGACACCGGCATGGGCATCCCGTCCAGCGAGCAGGAGGGGCTCTTCTCCCGCTTCTTCCGGGCCAGCAACGCCGTGCATCAGGCGATCCCCGGCACCGGCCTGGGCCTCGTCATTACGCACACCATCGTGCAGAACCACGGCGGTGACATCACTGTGGAATCCGTCGAGGGCACCGGCACCACCGTCACCGTCCGGCTGCCGGTCAGCTAGCCGGTGACGGTGACGGTGACGGTGACGGTGACGGTGGCGCGGCGGGTCAGCTGATGCCGACCAGGTCATAGGCTTTGCGGATCGCCGCCATCTTGGCGTCGCGGTGCGGGCTGCCACCGAAGTACGTGGCTGCCACGTCCACGAGCGACCGCAATGCTTGCGGGAACGTCGCCAACGGCACCAGCCGGGCCATGCCGAGATAGGTCAGCACCGCCACGTCCTGCACGGTGAACACCCGGGCGCCGTCCTCCTCCATGGTCAGCAGGTGGTGCACCGCCTTGTTGTGGATGTTGCTGTTGACGTGCACCCAGCCCGAGTCGTTGCGCTGCGGATTGGGCAGCTCGCCCGGGCGCAGCTTCTTGAAGTCGCGCATGTGCGCCGGGTCGCCCAGCCGGGTGGGATCGGCGAAGTCGCGCAGCGGCAGGCCATCGCCGCCGAGCCCGGCCCCGATCTCCCACTTCCAGGTGCGGACATCCTCGCGGTCCGGGGCCGTGTACCAGTTGCTGATGATGATGCCCGCGATGTCGGCGAACGACTCGTTGAGCGCGCCCGACTGGGTGGCGTACACCAGGTTCGAGGTCGTCTCGATGACGCCGTGGGTCAGCTCGTGGCCGATCACGTCCAGATACTTGGACAGGCTCACCAGCCGGCCGGTCTCGTCGCGGACCTGGCCGTACCACATCCGGCCCTGGGACCAGAAGGCGTTCTTCAGCTCGGGCGGGGTGCCGAACCCGGAGGCGGTGGTGTTGACCATCGAGATCAGCACCATGCCCTGCCCGTCGATGCCCTCGCGTTGCAGGACCGACTTGTAGAAATCCTGCACCCGGGAGGCGTTGAGGTGAGCCGACACGGCGGCCCGGTTGGTGCTGCCGTAGTCGCTGGACGTGGCGAGCACCGCCCGCTGCGGGATCGGCGGGTCATCGAAGATGTCGGCGAACTCGATGTCGTACGTGCGGACGCTGCGCAGCGGATCGTCGAGTTGGCAACTGGCGCCGTCCGCCTCCAGCCGGCCGAAGAACGTCTGCTTCACGTCGTCCTCGTCCACACCGGTGCACTTGGTGGGCGGGGGGATCGGCGCACCCGTGGCTACCGCGCTGTAGCAGAACACGATGCGGCCGTCGTGCGCGTCGACGAGGTAGTTGACGCTTTCGCGTACCGGGCGGGGACCCAGTCCGTGTCCGCGGTAGGCGACCGGGTCGGGGTCGTCGGGTGCGGGCGGTGCGACGGGCAGCGCGGCAAAGAACCACACCAGGTGCCACGCTTCGGTCTCGTCCTCCTTGTAGTACATGAGCCGGGCGCCGACGCCCGCCTCGGCCGGGATCCTCGCCCCGGTGTACTCGGCGACCCGCGCCAACGCGTCCGCCCGGCTGAGCGTCTCCACCGGGTCCACCCCGGTGACCTCGTCCAGTTGGGCGGTCACGCTCACCAGGTCGCGCTCGCCGGTCAGCTCGACGACCGCGCCCCCACCGAAGACCGGGATGTCGCGGTGCGTCTGGGTGAACCGGACCTGACGGGTGCCGACCGCCGGCAGGTCCTCGTCCCGCTTCACGATCAGGCCAGGAACCTTCTCGGGGCGCGCGGGCTCGACCACGGACTGCATGGCCGGCCGCTCGTCGCGGCGCAGCAGCTCATCCAGATAGAACCGGGCGGCCGCTTCATTGCTCTGGAACATTTCGGCCGCCGGCGCGGCGGCTTCGGAGTCGCCGGCCGCGATGCCGAACGAGGCGGGGGTGCGGGCACCCGCGTCCCAGTCGGTGTCCGTGTCCTCGGCGACGTGGTAGTGAAACTCCTGCAGCGGGACAGCCATGCTCACCACTCCCTCGTGTCGTCCTGCTTCCAGCAGACGCTCGGGAAGCCGTACGCACAAGGTCGCGTCGGACGGCGGACAATGCGATTAGCCGATCATCCGACGCTGTTCTCACTGTTCATAGGTCTCCAGGAAGCGCCGGAGCCGGTCGGTGGCGTCGTCGAGCACATCGACCGGTGCAAGAAACACCATCCGGAGGTGGTCCGGGGTGGGCAGGTTGAACCCGGTGCCGTGCGACAGCAGCATGAGTTGCTGCTCCAACAGGTCGATGATCAGCTTCTGATCGTCGCGGATCTTGTGGACCTCGGGGTCGAGCCGGGCGAACAGGTAGAGCGCCCCCTCCGGCTTGACGCAGTCGACGCCCGGGATCGCGGTCATCTTGCGCCAGGCGTGGTCGCGCTGCTCGTACAGTCGGCCACCGGGTTTGATCAGCGTCGTAATGCTTTGGAACCCACCCAGTGCGGTCTGCACGGCGTGTTGGGCCGGGACGTTGGGGCACAGCCGCATGTTCGCGAGCAGTTGCAGGCCTTCGAGGTATTCGGTCGCGTGGCTCGTCGGTCCGCTGACGGCCAGCCACCCCGACCGGAAGCCCGCCGCCCGGTACGTCTTCGACAGTCCGCCCATGGTGAGCACGAGCAGATCCGGGGCGAGCGATGCCGCGCACACGTGCTGCGCCTCATCGAAGATGATCTTGTCGTAGATCTCGTCCGCCAACACCAGCAGCTGGTGTCGCCGGGCGATCTCCAACAACCCGAGCAGCGTCTCGCGGGAGTAGACCGCACCGGTCGGGTTATTTGGATTGATGAGCACCAGTGCGCGCGTGTTCGGCGTGACCCGGGCCGCCACATCGTCCACATCCGGTTGCCAGCCCTCGGTTTCATCGCAGCGATAGTGCACCGGTGTGCCGCCGCAGAGCGTCACCGCGCCCGTCCACAACGGGTAGTCGGGGCTCGGCACGAGCACTTCGTCGCCAGTGTTCAGCAACGCCTGCAACGACATGACGATGAGCTCGGACACCCCGTTGCCGAGGAACACGTCGTCGGGCTGCACGTTCTCGACGCCGAGAGTCTGGTAATACTGCGCCACCGCGACCCGGGCCGAGTAAATGCCTCGTGCATCGCTGTAGCCCTCGGCGGACGGCAGGTTGTGCACCATGTCGGCGACGATCGCCTCCGGCGTGTTCAGTCCCCAGGGCGCCGGGTTGCCCAGATTCAGCTTGAGGATGCGGTGGCCCGCATTTTCCAGCTCCTGCGCGCGGCGCAGCACCGGGCCGCGGATGTCGTACCGGACGTTCTTCAACCTGCTCGCCTGGGAAACCATACGATCGAGCTTAGGCACCCACTCACCACTCGACGCCGACAGGCCATCCGTGCGCGGAAAGTTCAGAAGCCTCATCCCGGTCGTCGCCGCCCTGCTGGGCTGCGGTGCCGGCTTCCTGCTGCTTCGGTACGTCGCCACCAGCCCGTTCGACGGCCTCGAGGCCCGCCAGGTCGCGCAGGACGCCGACCGCATCCGGATCGGTCTGGACACCCAGGCGCGCCTGCTCACCGCTTTCGGCGCGACGAACGCGGTGTGGGACAACACGTACCAGGACCTCGCCCGCGAGGACGCTGAAACGTTTGCCGAAGACTTCCCGCCGGACGCCGATGAGGGCGCGGGCAACTACGACGCCCTGCTCGGTGTGAGTCGTGACGGCCGGCTGGTGGCCGGCGGCAACAACGGCCCGACCGCGTTCGAAAAGCCCGCCGCACAGTTCACCGACCCCGCGGTCCTCAGCCGCCTCTTCGACCCCGAAGGCGAGCCCGGCAGCGCCACGTGCGGCGTGGTCGCCGCCGACACCATGTACCTGTTCTGTGGCCTACCCGTCTACGCCAGCAGCGGCGAGGGCACATCCTCCGGCGGATTCGTGCTGCTGCAACGACTCAGCACCGACCGCATGACCCAGTTCAGCGCCGACATCAACCTGCCCACCGTGGTCACCGACCGGGACCGCGGGACGGCGACCACCCAGACCCTCACCAGCCAGGTCGGCAACCTCGACGTCGGCACCACCGTGCTGGGCTCGGACAGCATCGCGCTGGTCGCGAGTATTCCCACCGTCGACGGCAAGAAGCTCATCCTCGAATCGGTGCAGGGCCGTCCCATCCATGCCGCCGCCAGCAGCACCGCACTCAAACTGTTCGGCTTCATCGTGCTCGCGGCCCTGCTCATCGTGGTCCTGGTGGCCTGGTCCGGGAAGCGGGCGGTGAGCCGCCGGGTCCGGCCGCTGCGCCGCACCACCGAGCAGATCGTCACGTCGGGCGACTACGCGCTGCGGGTCGGCGCCACCGGTGACGACGACATCGCCGCGCTGGGCCGCACCATCGACGACATGCTCGACACCATCGCCAGCCGGGACCGCCTGCTAGCCACCGAACAGCAGCAGCGCCGGGCCGAGCTGCAGCAAACCCACGAGCGGCAGAGCGCCGCCGAGCGGGAAGCCCAGGAGCATGCCCGCGCCCTCGTGGACGAAACCTCGGCCTTCGTGGCCCGGCAACTCTCCGACGTTTCCGAACGCGCCGCGACGGTCGGCGCGGCGGCCGGTCGCATCGACGAGCGGGTCCGCGACGCCCGGACTGCGGCCAGCCGCCTGTTGGACAACAACACCGAGGCCAGCCAGGCGGTGGGCACCCTGCACGAAAGCCTGCGCAAGGTGGACGAGGTCGCCAAGTTCATCGGCGGCATTGCGCGGCAAACCAACCTGCTGTCGCTCAACGCCACCATCGAGGCTGTCCGGGCCGGCGAGGCGGGCCAAGGGTTCGTCGTGGTCGCCAACGAGGTCAAGAACCTCGCGGGTACGACCGCAGAATCCACCCAGACCATCAGTACCACCCTGGGCGAGCTCAACCAGCACGTCTCCGCGGTCGTCGAGATCATGACGGCGATGAGCGACACGATCGCTGCCATCGACCACACCACATCAGCCGCTCAGGAGTTGACCACCGAGCAGGAGGCCGTTGTCGCCGACCTCACCACCCGGGTCAACCACGCCAGCGACCGCCTGGACGCCCTCGTTTCCGGCCGAGAGCGCTGATCGCTCGCTTCCGGCCGAGAGCGCTGATCGGGGATCATGAACGGCATGCTGCTTCTGGTGCCCGGTGACCCGCTGCGACCCCGCCGCCCGGACGAGCACTTCGCTGCCGAGGCGGCCGCCGCTCGTGTGCGGGGGATCGATGTTGCCCTCGTCGACCACGACGCGCTCACCCGCGGCGGACCGGCCGACGCGGCCGTCGCACGAGTTCCCGCCGGCAGTGGGCCGGCCAGCTACCGAGGCTGGATGCTACGCACGGAGCAGTACGCCGCCATGGCCACCGCACTGGCCGCCCGCGAGGTCGAGCTGCGGACGAGCCCCGAGCAGTATCAGCGGGGGCACGAACTCCCCGGCTGGTACGCGGCCCTGGTCGGGCACACACCGGAAACGGCGTGGACGCTCGACGACACCCGAGGCGCGTTCGAGCAGGCGTGCGCGGTACTCGGAGGCGGGCCTGCCGTGCTTCGCGACTTCACCAAGTCGATGAAGCATTACTGGAACGAGGCCGCGTACGTGCCCGATGTTGCTGACGGCGGCGCGGCATGGCGGGTGGCGAGTCGCTTCCGCGAACTGCGCGACGACGAGTTCACCGGCGGCTTCGTCCTGCGCCGCTTCGAAACGTTCACCGGCGCCGAGGCGCGGACGTGGTGGGTGAACGGCAACTGCCGGCTCGTGACCGCGCATCCGGACACGGCCGCGGATGCGCCCGCCGCCGACGTTGACGTCGCCAGCGTGGCGCCGTCGATCGCCCAGCTCGGCCTGCCGTTCGTGACCGCCGACCTGGTGCGGCACGCCGACGGCCGGTGGCGGGTCGTCGAACTGGGTGACGGTCAGGTCAGCGACCGCCCCGCCAGCACACCCGCCGAGGAGTTCATCGCCGCGATCACGTGACCGCGCGGACCTGTCGGTTCGCTTGCCTGGTCGTGGGCGTGGACGTGGACGTGTCGTCTCGCTTGCCTGGTCGTGGGCGTGGACGTGTCGTCTCGCTTGCCTGGTCGTGGGCGTGGACGTGTCGTCTCGCTTGCCTGGTCGTGGGCGTGGACGCGTCGTCTCGCTTGCCTGGTCGTGGGCGTGGACGTGTCGTCTCGCTTGCCTGGTCGTGGGCGTGGACGCGTCGTCTCGCTTGCCTGGCCGTCAGCGCAGGATCAGCGTGTCCATGGCGAGGCGGGTCCGGGGTGCGGTTTCGCGGGCGGCGAGGTGGTCGGGCAGGGTGGCGGCCGGGTCGTGACGGCCCACGGCCAGGACGGTGACCGGGTGGACGGTCTCGGGCAGCGCGAATGTGGTGCTGACCGCGCTCGCGTCGAAGCCGCCCATTTGGTGGACGTGCAGGCCGAGGTGGCCGGCTTGCAGCACCAGGGCGGCCGCGGCCTGGCCGGTGTCGTAGAGCGCCCAGGGTCGGGTGCGGCCCCGCTCGTCCTCCGTCTCGGCGGCGAGCAGGAGCAGGAGGCTCGCGGTCGGTGCCCATAGCCGGTTGTTGTCGCTGAGGGCGTCCGCCAGCCGGTCGAAGGCGGCTTCGCCGCGGCGAGTGGGCAGAAAGCGCCACGGTTGGCTGTTGTTCGCCGACGGTGCCCACCGGGCCGCCTCCAGAAGCCCGGTGACGGTCGCGTCGTCGATCGCATGGTCGACGTCGAAGCCCCGGGGACTCCACCGCTCGGCGAGTAGCGGGTGCAACGGGGTGATCGTGTTGGCACTCATGGTGTGCTCCTGAGGCAGCGAGGCGAATGAGGGTGCGAGGCGAATGAGGGTGCGAGGTAAGGACGACGGCGGCAGGGCGGGGCGGGTGGGCGGCTGGCCGGGGATGGGCTAGCCGAGGGTGGCGTGCATTTCCCAGACGAGGATCTCGGCCGGTTCGGTGGCGGTGACCCGCTGGCCGCCGGTGGCGGTGAAGCGCACCGCGTCGCCGGTGTCGAGCGGTCCGGTGCCCTCCAGCGTGACGGCGCCGCGGGGCACGAAGAGGTGCAGGAACGGGGCTTGGGGGAGCTGCACGCTCTGGCCGGGTTGCAGGCGTGCGGCGTGCAGGGCGGCGTGCTTGTTGCCGATCCGGATGGCGCTGGCGTCGCGGTGTTGCGCCATGCCGGAGGCGACGGTGACCAGGCCACCGGAGAGCAGCTCGCCGTCGATCTCCAACTGCTCGTAACCGGGGGTGCTGCCGGCTTCGTCGGGCACGACCCACATCTGCACGAAGTGCACCGGGTCGGTGTGCTGCTCGCCGGCGAGCAGCCAGGAGTCGTTCTTCTCCGAGTGCAGGATGCCGGTGCCGGCACTCATCCGCTGGGCGAGACCCGGATAGATGACGCCGTGGTGGCCGGTGGAGTCCTGGTGCACCAGCGAGCCCTGCAGCACCCAGGTGACGATCTCCATGTCCTGGTGGGGGTGGGTGTCGAACCCGGCCCCGGGCCGCACGACGTCGTCGTTGTTGACCAGGAGCAGTCCGTGGTGGGTGTTGCGGTGGTCGCGGTGGTGCCCGAAGGAGAACGAGTGCTTCGAGTCCAGCCAGTCGATGCGGGTCTCGAAGCGCTTGTTCGCGGGGCGGACGTCGACCGTCGGGGTACGCAGCGAAGTCGTCATGGAAGAAGCATGACGCATCATCTACCCGCTCGCAAGATGATGTGTCATGAACTACTGCTACGGTGGACCCATGGGCACCGTTTGGCTCACGGACGATCAGCAGCGCGCCTGGCGGGCGTACCTGCGTATGCAAGCGCGGCTCACCGCCGAACTGCACCGGCAGCTCCAGGCGGATTCCGGCCTGTCGCTGTCCGACTACGAGGTGCTCGTCCAGCTCAGTGAGGCGTCCTCGGGGCGACTGCGCCCGTACGCGTTGCAGCAGGCCCTGGACTGGGAGCAGAGCCGGCTGTCGCACCACCTGGCGCGGATGCAGCGCCGGGGCCTGGTCCTGCGCCAGGCCTGCGCCGACGACGGGCGCGGCGCCTACGTCGCGATCACCGACGAGGGTCGGGACACGCTCGCCGCCGCCGCACCCGCCCACGTCGCCGCCGTCCGGAAGTTGTTCTTCGACCAGCTCGACCCAGACCAGGTGCGGGCGGTCGAGGCGCTCAGCGCGGGCGTGTTGAAGGCTCTCGACCCGCCGTCGTGACGTTGCTGAGCAGGTCGGCGTGCCGGCCGCCGTAGGGTCTGATCATGACTCGGTACGCGGTGCTGCTGCGCGGCATCAACCTCGGAAAGGCGCGGCGGGTCGGGATGGCCGACTTGCGAGCCGTGCTGACCGAGAGCGGGTACGGCGACGTCCGGACCTTGTTGCAGAGCGGCAACGTGGTGCTAGACGCCGACGAGGACGCCGGGACGTTGCGACAATCCGTGGAGCGGGTGCTGGCCGACCGGTTCGGCTTTGGCGTGGACGCGCTCGTGCGCAGCCGCGACGATCTGGCGACGGTGGTGGCGCGCAACCCGTTCGCGACGGTGGCGACGGACGGGTCGAAGTACGTCGTGGCGTTTCTGGCCGAGCCGCCGAGCCGGCCATTGGCACAGCTGCTCGGAGACGTGGACCTCGGGGCGGACCGCTACGAGATGGTCGGCACCGAGCTGTATGCCTGGTGCCCGGACGGTCTGCAGAAGAGCCCGCTGATGGGTGCGCTCGGCAAGCTGAAAGGCGGGCCTTCCGCCACCGTCCGGAACTGGAACACGGTGGAGAAACTGGTCGCGCTGCTGGCGTGAGTCAGGCGAGGTCGGCGGCGAAGATCTCGGCTTCGGGGGCGGGCGCGGTCGCTGAGGCGGCGACCGTGAACCAGAAGATGCTGCCGCCGCCCGGGTGCGGGTCGACGCCGATCTCGCCGCCGTGTAGGGCGATGATGCGGCGGCAGACCGCGAGGCCGAGGCCGGTGCCCGGGAAGCCTTCGGCGGCCGGGGCGCGGTGGAACGGCGCGAAGATCTGGTCGCGCTGCTCCTCGGGGATGCCGATGCCGCGGTCCGCGACCTCGATGCGCCACCAGCCGGGGGTGTGCTCGCGGGCGCCGATGGTGATCCGGGCTGGGGTGCCGTGCCGAACGAAGCGGACGGCGTTGTCGACGAGCTGGCCGACGACCTCGCCGAGCAGGTGGGCGTCCGCCATGACGACGGGCAGGTCGCCGACCTCGATGCTGGGGCGCTGGTCGATGGCCTGGTCCAGGCTTGCGGCCACAACGCCGAGGGTGAGCCCGGTAGCGTCGATCGCTTCCGGCTTGAGGGCGGCATCAGTCGCCGACGTGTACGCGACCAGCTTGTCGACGGTCGCCAGCATGCGCCGAGTGCTCGTGCCGATGCGCTCGAGGAAGCCGCGCGACGCCTGGTCGAGGTGCGGGGCGGCGTCCTCGACGAGCATCTCGGTGACGCTGGCAATGGTGTTGAGCGGGGCGTGCAGGTGCTCGCCGGCCGTCGTGGCGAATCCGGCCAGCTCCGCTTCGCGTTTGCGCAGCGCTTCCTCGGCGGTGCGTACCTGCTCGTGGGTGACCAGGGCCTGCTCGTGGACGGCGCGGACTTCATCGCAGGCGGCCGCCGCCCGGTCGTCGGCGGCCCGGGCCCGGTCCTGCGCCGTACGGGCGTCGGCGGCGGCGCGGGCGGCCCGGGCGGCGGCGCGGTTGCGGCCCACCTCTGCGGCGAGCAGGGCCGCGGCGGTCAGCAGGCTGAGCAGGATCGCGCCGAGCATGGTCAGCGGTGCGGCGGCGCTGTGCGCAGCAGCGGTCAGGGTGGTGGTCGGCCGGACCGCGATGTGCCAGCCGTGCCCGGCAACGACGACGTCGACCGACTGCAGCTGGGAGCCGGCGGCGTCGCCGTCCTCGGTCCAGCGGGCGATCTCCTGGCCGGTGCCGGTTTCGGTCACGACAGCGGTCACGTCGGTGACGTCCGCCGTCCGCAGGGACTGGCGGAGCAGGTCATCGGCGCGTACGGCGACGATGACCCAGCCGCGGAACTCGGGTCCGTAGACGGGGGCCACCAGGTCGAACGCGGCCGGTCGGCCGCCTGCGGGCAGCTCGCGGTCGGCGGGCAGGACGTGCACCGGGCCGGCGACCAGGCGGCCGTTCTCCCGGGCGTGGCGCATGGTTTCGGCGAGCTGGGGCTCGGGGTCGAGGGTGGTCCGCGGCGGCGGCGTGCTGCCGTCGACGGTGTGCTGGGCGAGGACCTTGCCGTCGGCGTCGGTCACGACCACCTGGTGGGCGCCGGCGAGCCGGGATCCGGTGATGCTGGCGACCGTGGGGGAGAGGGTGGCCGGTCGGGTGGCGGCTGCCGCGGCGATGTCGTGCATCGTGTCGGCGTACCGTTGGAAGGTCGTGTTGAGGGCGGTGCGCACGCCGGCGCTGCGCAGGGTGAGTGCCGCGGTCGTGGTGTCTCGTTCGGCGCTGGCGATGCCGGCGGTCGCGGCGACGCCGCCGCCCAGCCCGAGGGCGAGCGCCGCGGCGGCAAGGGCCGTCCCGCGCGGGCCTGCTGCACGCATCCACCTGGTCAACTCCACGCAGCCTTGTTCGACGCCGCGTCGGGCAGATTGAGCGGCTGGGCCCGGGTTGCAGCTTTGCTCCTCAGCGGGGTGGAACTGCAGCGACGAAGCTGACCGGACCGCAGCGACGAAGCTGACCGGACCGCAGCGACGAAGCTCACCGTTCCGCGCGAGCGAAGCTCACAAAACGGATATGTTAGGCGAGTGACGGGCCGGGCCGACCATCCGGGGGGACGATGAGCACGATTCTCCTCGTGGAGGACGATCCGGACATCCGGCACCTGGTCAGCTACAAGCTCGGCAAGAGCGGTCTGACCGTGGTTGCCGTTCCGGACGGGGTCGCTGCGCTGCGCGAGGTCCGGGCCAACCCGCCCGATCTGGTGCTGCTCGACGTCCGGATGCCGCGCATGTCCGGCATCGAGGTGTGCCGCGAACTGCGATCCGGGCCGCTCCCCGACGTGCCGATCATCATGTTGACCGCCCGGTCCCGGCCGCAGGACCTCGAACAGGGGTACGCCGCCGGCGCCACCGACTACATCGTCAAGCCGTTCAGTCCGCGGGATCTGCTGGAGCGCGTGGAGGTCGCACTGGCGCGGGTGGCCGGCTGATGCTGCAGGTCTTCACCATCGTCATCGCGGTCCTCGCTGCCATCGTGGCCGCGTCGTTGCTCGCCATCGTCGCGGTCCGGGTGACCCGCCGGATCAAGGACAACGAACGCGCCCGGCTCGCCGAACAGCCGCGCAAAGCCCTGCTCGCCTTCGTCGCCGACAACGGCGAGGAAGGCAGCGACGACCTCGTCGCCATCCCCGACGATGCCTGGCGCGCCGCCGAGCCCCACGCCCTCGCCCTGCTCGGCAAACTCCGCGGCGAGGCACACCTCGGACTGGTGTCCGTGTTCCTGCGCCGGGGCGCCGCCCGCAGCGCCCTGCACGGACTGCGCTCGCGGAGCCCGGTCAAGCGGTCCCGGGCCGCCCAGGTGCTCGGTGACCTCGAGGTGCGCCGGGCCGTCCCCGAGCTGTGCCGGCTGCTCACCGACCGCTACCCCGAGGTGCGCGTGGTCGCCGTACGCGCGCTCGGTCGGATCGGCGACCCGGCCGCGGCCTGGCGCATCATCTCCAGCCTGGACCAGCCTGATCCGATCCCGTCGCTGCTAGCCAGCCACACCCTCGCCCAACTCGGCCCGGAGGCTGAGGTGACGCTCTCCGCCGCGCTGGACCACCCACAGGCCCGGGTCCGCGCGGTGTGCCTCGACGCCCTCGGTCTGCTCGGCGCCACCGGTTCGGTGCACCGCATCGCTCGCATCGTCAACGAGGACTCGCACCTCGACGTCCGGGTCGCCGCCGCCACCAACCTGGGCAAACTTGGCACGCGCACCGCCCTCGAACCGCTGACCCACGCGCTGCGCGATTCTCGGCCCACCGCCCTGCGCTCCGCCGCCGCCAAAGCGCTCGGGGACCTCGGCTCGCCGTCCGCGGTGCCGACATTGGCAACCCTGCTCGGTGACGACGCCTACCAGGTCGCGCACGAGGCCGCCCACGCGATGCGCCGCCTCGGCAGTAAAGGACTGGACGCGTTGCGTGAGGTCATTGAGGACGAGCGGGCCAAAGCCATCGCGATGGGCGCGGGCGCACACGCCCAACGTTCCCCGGCAGCGTGCCACGCCGAGGAAGCGCTCGCGCTGGCCGGCGTGCTGCGCGGCGAAGACCAACGGGTCGGAGCCGCGCGGTGACGGAAGTGGTGCGCGCGGCGCTGCACTACACCGATGTCGCGATCTTCGTGTACTTCATCGCGCTCAACAGCAGCTACCTCGTCCTCATCGTCCTGGCCGGCATGGAGTTCGGCGAGCACCTGCGGCGGCTGCCGTTCTCCGGTGCCGACGACATGTTCCGCAGCCCGCTCACCCTGCCCGTGTCGGTGATCGTTCCCGCACACAACGAAGGCCCGGGCATCGTCGCCGCGGTCCAGGCGATGACCGCGCTGCGCTACCCCCGCTATGAAGTGGTGGTCGTGGACGACGGCTCCTCCGATGAGACGTTCGAGCTGCTCCGAAAACGGTTCGACCTGGTCGCTGTGCCGCGGGTGGTGCCGGCCGAGGTGCCATACAAGTCGCAGGTGTTGTCCGTGCACGTGGCCCGGGACAACCCGGAGACACTGACCGTGATCCGCAAAACCAACGGCGGTAAGGCGGACGCGCTCAACGTCGGCATCAACCTGGCCCGGCACCCGTTGGTCTGCATGGTCGACGCCGACTCGGTCCTCGACCCGGACGCCCTGCTGTCCGTAGCCAAGCCGTTCGGTGACGACCCACTGCGCGTGGCGGCCTGTGGCGGCGTCATCCGGATCGCCAACGGCTGCAAGGTAGTCGGCGGCCGCGTCGTCGACGTCCGGATGCCCAGCTCCTGGCTGCTGCGGATCCAGGTCGTCGAATACCTGCGGGCCTTCCTCATGGGCCGCAGCGGCTGGTCCCGGCTCGGTGGCCTGGTGGTCATCTCCGGCGCGTTCGGCCTGTTCCGCCGCGACCTGGTGGTCCAGATCGGCGGCATGGACGCGGAGACCATCGGCGAGGACGCCGAACTGGTCGTCCGCCTGCACCGTCACCTGCGTAAAGCCAAAGCCGACTACCGGGTCATCTTCGTCGCCGAGCCGGTTTCCTGGAGCGAAGCCCCGTCCAGCCTCAAGGTGCTGGGTCGGCAGCGGCGGCGCTGGCACCGCGGCATCGCCGAGATCCTCACCAAGCACAAGGGCATGATCGGCAACCCGCGTTACGGGCGGATCGGACTCGTCGCCCTGCCGTACTACGTCTTCTTCGAGCTGCTGGCGCCGTTCATCGAGCTGGCCGCCGTGGTGTTGCTGCCGCTCGGCCTGTGGGTCGGCGCCGTCGACGTCGCCTTCGCGTGGCGGTTCGTGTTGGTCGCCTACGGCTACGGCCTGCTGGTCAGCCTCACCTCGCTGTTCATCGAGGAGATTTCCTTCCACCGCTATCCGCGCTGGTCGGACGTCGCCCGGGGCGTCATGGCCGCGATCCTGGAAAACTTCGGCTACCGCCAACTGCTCGCCGTCTGGCAGGTCCGCGGTGCGGTCGGCGCGTGGCGCGGCGGCAAGGCCCAATGGGGCACCATGCAGCGCGAAGGCTTCAGTGGCGCCGACGCCGAATCAGCGGAGATGGTCGGCGCCGGCCGGGGTTGACTTCTCTTGCTCCGGGCTGCCGGTCTGCGGGTGGCGCAGTCCCGGATGGTCGTCGGGCAGGCTGCGCCGGATCACCCACCAGCTGACGGCCAGGCAGGCGGCGACCAGCGGCCAGGTCAACGCCACTCGCGCCACCCCGAGCGCGACCACGGCGTGCGCGGCCCACAGCGGCACAAAAACCGCCAACCGCACGACATACTGCAAAACCCAGATCCAACTGCCTCGTCCGTACGCCCGCAGCAGCGCAGGATCGCGCCGCCACCGCGTCTTCTGCCCCAGCACCGCTCCCACGATGAGGCCGAGCAGCGGCCACCGGATCACGATGCTGACCGCCCACAGCAACGCGGACGCGGCGTTGGTGACGATCTGCAGCAGAAAGAAGTCTTCGGCACGGCCGGTGCGCAACGCCACCAGCGCGGCCACGCACACCCCGAGCAGCCCGACCAACACGGCCCGCGGCCGGTCACCGTTGCGCAGGCGCACGCCCGCGACGATCAGTGCCGCCACCAGCGCGGCTGCCGCACCCGCCCAGATCGAGTGGCCGAACGCCAGCCAGCCGGCCACGAACA
Organism: Actinoplanes sp. NPDC051859; assembly: GCF_044452725.1. Lineage (NCBI taxonomy): Bacteria > Bacillati > Actinomycetota > Actinomycetes > Micromonosporales > Micromonosporaceae > Actinoplanes > Actinoplanes sp. NPDC051859. The sequence continues at coordinate 717,346 of NZ_JBITBX010000002.1, forward strand.
CCGCGGGTGGCACGGTCGCATCGAGCGCGGCCCGGCGCCCGCCCAGCAACTCGGCCAGCGACTCCGGTTCCGCCACGTCCCACCCCGCTCTCGAAGTTAGGACAGCCTACCTTCTGCCGGCGCGCGGCTCACGCCATGGTTTCGGTGTCCGGATCATGGGTTCGTGGTCGGGTGTGGTCGTCGGCTGGCGGCGGGGGAATGCGGGCGTCACCGCGGCCAGGATGGCGATGCCGAGCAGCCAGCCGGCGATGACGTCGCTGGTGAAGTGCACGCCGAGGATGACGCGGCTGACACCGGTCCCGACGGCGACCACGACGGCCACCGTCCAGAGCAACCAGCGGCGCCGGACCACCGGGAGGAGGACCAGCAGGAAGATACCGGCGGCGAGGGTGGCATTCAGCGCGTGACCGGACGGGAAGGAGAGGCCGGTCGCGCGGGCGACCGGGTCCAGCAGTTCGGGGCGGTCCCGCCCGAAGAGCAGTTTCAGCCCTGCCCCGAGCAGGCCGCCCGCCACCATGGTGAGTGCCGCCCAGAGCGCGGTCCGCCGATCCTGCCGCCGCAACAGCCAGCCGACCAGCAGCAGCACGGCGAACCGCAGCGGGAACGGGGCGAAAACGTTCGTCCACCACACCGTCACCTCGACCCAGCTCGGATGGGTCAGCGCCCACCGATGCACCGCTGTGGTGATCGTGGTGTCCGACTCGTGCAGTGGTGCCCACCTGGTGCCGACCAGCAGGCCGAGCGCGCCGAAGGACAGCAGCACGCCGATCGCCCACGCCACGGCGCGGGTCGGTCGGCGGCCGGGTTTCATTGTTGTCTCCTACCCGGTCAGCGCACTGCTATCCCTGTCAGACGCTCGATGATCCGCCGCGATCGCACCCGGATGGGTCTGACGACTTTCGGACAGTTTCCCCGACGTCATGCGCGGCTATCCTGGCGCCTCCGAGGGTGCACGGGAACGGCGCCGCCTGGCGGTCCTGAAGGGATCAGATGGATGACTGCACTGACCGTGCCGGAGCTCGACGGCCAGCCACTGACCTTGATTCCCGAGGAGCCGGCGAGCCGAGGGTCGGAGCAGGAAGCGGACCCGGAGCTCCTCGCCGGCCGGATCAGCCTCGGCGGCCCGCTCTCCGTCCTGCTCACCGAGGACGGCATCGGTGACGCAGACGGCAAGGTGTTCCTGAAGGCGGAGGCCGGCGCCTACGACTATCGGCTCATGCACCTCTCGCTGACCGTGACGGACGCGGCGGAGGCCCCGTTCGAGACGATCACGTTGGCGGTCACCCTCTCCTCCGGCGGCGGCCCGGTCGTGGCCTGGTCGATGGCCCCCGAGCGGATCGTCGACACCGCCCACCTCACCCGCTCCTACAAGCTCGGCCCGCAGCTCAGCATTGCCGGTGTCGACGCCTCACTCGGCGGAATCGAAGGTTCGCGCAGCCGCGAGTCGGCCGAGGTGCTGGTCGAGGCGCTGCGGCCGCTGCGTGCCGACCCGGCCTGGCTGATCCGCCGGGGCGGTCAGGTCCCGGTCCGTGGCCTCTACCGGTTCGCGATGGTGGTCCGCGCCCCGCACGGTCGCCAGGTCGAGACGGAGATCGTGGTCAGCGCCGCGGTACGCCAGCGCCGACTCTTCGGTTACCGGCTGGCCCGACCGGTGGTCGTGCCGCTGGGCTGATCGTCAGGTCCCGCTTTCGTGGCGGGTCGCGGTTCCAGCCCCTCGGGAGCGGTGCCACCGGAGTGGGCCGGGGTGCAGACTCCACCAGACGCGGCGCCACCAGGACCGACTTTGCCGCAGCGCCTCGGCGTAGGCGACCACCTGACTGCCGGCTTGCTGCGCCTGCTCGCCGGTAGCCGCTCCCGGTGCGAACGCCGCCGTGTTGACGGCCGTTACCAGCTCGCCCAGCGCCGGCAGCTCGGCGCCCACCTCCGGCGCTGCGGGCCGCAGCGCCGGCACCCCGCCCACACCATCCGACGAGTCCACAGGGGATGGTTCTTCCCGCCCCCGGTCAACGGGCCCGTCCGTATCGGAGCTGTGCGCCTGGACAGGCCGGTTCTTGCGCCGGCGGGTGGCCGCGGACCGGGTGAGGGCCGTGGCGGCGAAGGCGGCGGCCTCGGTAGCGGCCAGGTGGGTGGGGACCGGGCGGCCAGCAAGGCGCAGGGCGTCAGTGAACTCGTGCCACGCGCCGGTGATGCGGGCCTCGGGGCTGCCCACTGACAGGCGGCGGCGGCGCAGACCTCGGCGCATCGACACGACGGTGGCTGCTGCGGCGACCAGCAGCAGAAGGGTGGCGCTGCCCGTACCCGAAACGACGGCGACGGGGGACGGCCCGGTCCGGGCCGCGGGCGGGGGAGCAGCCACGGCCGGAGGGATGGAAGCGGTCGACGGCGTCGGCGCGGGCGGCGGTTCCGAGGTGGGCGGCGCGACGGTCGGCTTGGGGGTGAAGTCGGCCTCGACCGGACGGGGCTGGTCGCTCTTGGGCATCGGGTCGAACGCCACCCAGCCCAGATCGTCGAACAACACCTCCGGCCAGGCGATGGCGTCGCCGCCGGTCACCGGGCCGCCGGCCTTCGGCGCGTCGAAGCCGACAACCACCCGAGACGGCAGGCCGGTAAGCCGGGCCAGCAGGGCGAAGGACGCCGCGAACTGTTCTGATGTGCCGCGCTGACCGCCGCGGTCCCGCGGGCCGACGAGGAAGAACGACAGATTCGGGTACGCATGCCCGCTCGGCGCGTCGGCCACCACCCGGTAATGCTCGGCGAGGAACTGCTCGATTGCCGCCGCCCGGTCGTACGCGCCGCCGTTGCCGTCGGCCAGTTTTTCGGCGAGCCGCTGGATCGAGTCGGGCACGCCTGGTCCTACCGTGAGGAACCTTGCCACCGCAGCACCAGCCGGGGCATCGGCGGTGGGCAGCAGGTTGACGTCCGGCTCCTGCACGTCCGACGTGACCGTGTACCGCAAGCCGGGTCGCAGTTCCTCGGGCCGGATCACTGTGCCGGTCGTCGCGTCGTACGCGATGCGGGTGCCGGCCACGCCCGCCGGGGTCGGCAGGACCGGCAGCAGCCGCCCGGTCAGCTGCTGCACGGTGATCTCCTGGGTGACCCGCTGGACCGGCACGTCCGGCAACAGCGCTGCCGGCGGCAGGACCCGCCCCGCGTTGCGATAGGTGGCGCCGACCCGCCAGGTGATGCCGTCGTAGTCGGGCAGCACGGCCAGGCGCAGCCGCACCTGCTGAGTGCCCGGCGCGGACGGACCCACGTCCAGCAGCTTCTGGTCCCGGGCGAGCGCCCAACCCGATATGCGGTTCAGGGGGCTTTCGTCGAGGCTGTCCACGCGGGGCGGTTCGACGTACCGTCGCGGGTCGACCGGTGTCGCGGTGACCTGGCCGCCGACCCACGGGCCGAGGGCGGCGATCAGCCCGGTGAGGACCACCAGGCCGGCGGCCGCTCCGGCCAGCGCGCGGCCCCGCACCGCGGCGCGGGTCTGCGCCGGCATGTCGTCGAGCGGCGGCGCGTTCGCGGGGCGTGCGCTGACGGCCAGGGCCGCGACGACCGCGACCGCGAAGGTCAGCGTGGGCCAACCGGCGCTGTCCGCGTTGGGTCCGACGACATACAGCACCCCGGCATACAGCGCCGCCGCGGGCAGGCAGCCCAGCAGGACCCGACCGGCCCGGACGGCCACCTCGGTGCCGGCGAGCCCGGCCAGCCAGGCGGCGACCACCGCCACGATCACCGTGTCCGGAGTGGCCTCGACCGGGATCATCGCGGTCAGCAGCCGCGGAATGCCGTTGGTCAGCGCATCGGAAATGATCTCCGGCAGCGGGCCGGTGAGCGCCGCCCGCTCGGCGGTCACCGTGAGTGCCCACGCGGCATACCCGGCCAACCCGAGCACTGACAGCGGCGCGACCGTCCACGAGGGTAACCGCCGCGCGGCAACCCCGATCCCCACGGACCCTAGCGCCGCCCCGGCCACCAACTGCACCACCAGGTCGTCGGCATAGATCCGTCCCAGCACCACCCCGGAGAGCGAGATCAACACCAGCAGAGCGACGGGTACGACCGCAGCCCGCAGCCACCTCACCATCCCCGCACCCCGTCCCAGGCCGCGGCGAACTGTTCGCCGTCCGCAGCCTCGATGACGATCAGCGCTCCGCCGGCGGCGACAGGCGCGGCATCCCGGTCGCCGAACAGGCCGGCGATCACCACCGGGTACGGGCCACGCAGGGCGCCCACCGTGCCCAGATCGGTGCGGCCACCCGGCCCGGTGAGGTAGACGAGCGTGTCGCCCAGCCGGCTTTGGCGCAGGCTGCGGACGGTGCGGGTGAGGTCACCGTCGCGCAGCGCGGCCTCGGTCAGGACGTCGAGATACGGCCCGGCGGCGGGACCCGATGTCAGGTGCAGGACGACAGGCAGGTCCTCGCGTACGGCCGCAGCGATGATCGACGCCGCGGCCTCACAGGCGGCCTCGAACGACTCGGCGGTGCCGTCGCGTCGGTCGGGGTGGGCAGCGGCCCGGTCGTCGAGCAGCACGACAATCGTCGGTTCGCTGGTGTCGAGCTGCTCGCGGACCATCAGCTCGCCGACCTTCGCGGAACTGCGCCAGTGCACCCGGCGCAACTCGTCGCCGACCACGTACTCCCGCAGCGAGTCGAACGTGATTGTCCCGTGTGGCACCTTGTCGATCCGCCCGTCCAGACTGCGCGCCATCCCCGCCGGTACGGCACGCAGCAGGTGAATGCGCGGATGCACCCACACGGTCGTCGTGTCCCCGTACGCCCGGGACAGGGTGAGCAGTCCCAGCGGATCGGTGCGCGTCACCCGCAGCGGCCCGACCGGCACCACCCCGCGCCGGGTGGTCGGCACGGGATAGTCGACGGTGGTGTCGCGCCCGGGCCGTAACCGCAGCAGCGGCACCGGCACCGTGGCGGCACCGCACCGGTCGGTGGCGACCAGGTTGGCGGCCCGCAGCCGGCTGGTGTTGCGCACGGTCACCGTCATCGCGGCGGGTGCGCCGCGGGGCACCCGGTCTGGCTCGGCGACACGGTCGACGCCAAGTCGTGGCCGCCACAGCCCAAAGCCGACGGCGCAGAGTATGGCAATGGTGGCGGCCCCGCCGAGCAGAGCAAGGTCGGGATATCCGTAGGCGAACCCGGCCGCGAGCAACGCAACCGCGGCGAGGACGACGCCTGCGCCCCGACCGGTGATCCCGCCGCCGGAGGAACGGATTTTCACGCTCCGGCGCGCTGATTGTCGGGCAGGGGGACGGGCACGCCGCGGACGGCGTCGTCGAGGACTTCGGTGGCGGTGACGCCGCGGAGTTGGGCGTCGGGGGAGAGCAGCACCCGGTGCGCGAAGACCGGATGCAGGAGGGTCTTGAGGTCCTCCGGCAGGACGAAGCCGCGGCCGTTGATCAGGGCCCAGGCCGACGCTGCCCGGGTCAGGGCGATCACGCCGCGGGGGCTGACACCGACGCGAACCTGCGGGTGGTCGCGGGTCGCGGCGGCGAGTCGGACCGCGTACGTGTAGAGCGGGTCGGCGATGTGCACCCGGGCCGCCATGCGGACCATCTCGCCGACGGTGGCGGTGTCGGTGACCGGTTCCAGGGCGTCGGGGGAGCGGCGGGCGGCGCCGCGCAGCACTTCGACCTCGACGTCTTCGGCCGGGTATCCCACGGAGAGCTTGACCAGGAAGCGGTCGAGCTGAGCCTCGGGGAGCCGGTAGGTGCCGTCCATCTCGACCGGGTTCTGGGTGGCGACCACCAGGAACGGCTGCGGCACCGGGTGCGGTACGCCGTCCACGGTGACCCGGCGTTCCTCCATGACCTCAAGCAGCGCCGACTGGGTTTTGGGCGAGGCCCGGTTGATCTCATCGGCGATGACGATGTTGGCGAAGACCGGTCCGGGGTGGAACTCGAACCCGCGGGTGCCCTGGTTGAAGATGGTGACGCCGGAGACGTCGGAGGGCAGCAGGTCGGGCGTGAACTGGATCCGCCGCCACTGGCCTTTGACGGCGGCGGCGAGCGCGCGGGCGAGGGTGGTCTTGCCGACCCCGGGCACGTCTTCGAGCAGCACGTGTCCCTGGGCGAAGAACGCGGCCAGGGCGAGGCGTACGACGTCGGGCTTGCCCAGCACCACGGTGCCGATCCGGTCGGCGAGCTGCGTCGCGATGCCGGCGAAGGCCTGCACATGCTCGGGCGGAAGGTGTTCGGAGCTCACGGGTTTACGTCCTCAGCAGGTGGGCAGGTCGTTCACATCGTCGCCGCCGTCGAGGTTGAGCCACGCGAACGGGATGTAGTTCTTGCCGTCGTAGTCGACCTGGATCCACCAGGTGGACTTCTTGCGGTTGTTGTAGATGTAGGAGTCGATCTCCTCGCCTTGCTTCTTGCAGAACGCTTTCAGCCGGACGCCGTTCTTGACCCAGCCGACCTGCTTGTCGTTGTCCTGCCGGGTGACGCTGAAGATCTCGTTGCCGTTGCGGCCGTCGCGGTCCTCGTCGCAATACGTGGCAGTGTCGCCGTTCTCGCCGTTCTTGCAGGTCGCCGTGCCGAACAGGGCGTTGGTTGTCTGGGTCTTCTTGTTCGTCACCGCTCCCGCGGCGTTCGTCGCGGTGACCGTGAAGGTGTAGTTCGTGCTGGGCTTGAGTTTGCCGACCTTGAGGCTGCTGCAACTGCCGGCGGCGGTGCCACCTCCGTTGGATGCGGCGATCGAGCAGGTTGCCGTGCCGCCGCCCGCATCGACGGTGAAGGTCACGGTGGCGGTGTCGAAGGTCGCCGACGACCCGGTGATCGTCACCGTGGGCTTCGCGATGGTGCGGGCGGTGGCGGATCCCGGCTCGCCTTCGCCGGCCTCGTTGACCGCGCGGACCTCGACCGCAACGGTCTCGCCCTCGCCGAAACCGTCGAGCGTGACGCCGGTGCCGGCGGTGACCTCGGTGGTGCGGCCCTGGGCGACGACGAGGTACTTCCCGATCGGGCGGCCATTGTCGGCCGGGGCGGTCCAGGTCACGCTGATCGTGCCGGGCTTGTCGCCGACCGTGGCCGCGTTGACGCCCTCGGTCCGGCCGGGCCGGGTGAACGGCACGACGCTGGTGCTCACCGGGGACGCCGCGGACCCGGCGCCGCGCTCGTTGATCGCGGTGACGGTGAAGGCGTACTGCTTGCCGTACTCCAGGGCGCCGTTGGCGATGGTGAGCGACGTGCCGTCCTTGGTTTCGCCCGCGGGGGCGCTGCCGCCTTCGCTGATCGCGGTCACCGTGTAGCGCTCGATGTCGATTCCCTGGCCGTTGGCTGCGGGCCAGCTCACCACGACAGTGCCGTCCGGCTTGGCTTCGGCGGAGACGGCGGTGGGCGCGTCCGGCACTTCCGACGTCGGCTTGACCGTGTTGCTGCTGCGGCTCGGACCATCGCCCTTCTTGTTCACCGCGTGCACGGTGAAGCGGTAGGTCTCACCGTTGGTCAGCCCGGTGACGTCGAGTGAGCGCTGGTCGGCGCCCACCGTGGCGGTCTTGCCCGCCCCCTCGACCACGTAGCGGGTGATCGGGGCGCCGTTGGCGGCAGCCGCCTGCCAGGTCACCCGTGCCTGGGCGTTGCCGGCCGCGGCGCGCACGTTGCCCGGAGCCCCCGGCTCGGTCACCGGCGGCTTCTTCGGCTTCGGTGGCGGCGGGGGCGGCGGCGGCGGAGTTGGCGGTGTGGGCGGCGGGTCGCCACCGAGAACGTCGTCGGCATATTTGTCGACCACCCGCACCGCGTGGGCGCCGTCGACCACGCGGGCAGTGGAAGTGCCGGGCGCGTTGATGAACAGGTAGTTCTCGCGCACTTCGAGTTCGAGCGGGCCGCCGGGTTTTTCGATGCCGATGTCCTCGCGGACGGCGCCGGACTGGTCGAAGACGTGCACGGTGCCGGTGGCCTCGTCGGCGACGTAGAAGAAGCCTTCCCACGCCACTGCCGCTTGCAGCTCCGCGCCGTTGCCGGGGACCGGGAAGTCGGCGGTGGTGCGGCCCTGGCTGACCCCGTACACCCGGCGGGAGTCGGGAACGGTGACCGGGACGACGTCGCCGTCAGTGTGCGTCGGCAGTGTCCCGGGACCTTCCAGCGGCAGAGTGACGGTTTCTTTGACCTTGCCGCGGATGGTGGTGAGTTCGTTGGTCGTGCGGTTGAGCACTGCCACACCGTTTTTCAGTGTGGAGATGGCGAGGTCGTGGCTGGCCTGGGCGACCGACTCGGTGCGGACGAGAGCGGGGCCGGCGGCTTGGCCGCCCGCCCCGGCCTGATCCGGCGTCGCCCCGGCCGGGCCGCCGTGTCCGGTTGCCGGACGTTCCGGTCCGGTAAGCGCCGCGCCGGCGCCGGAGCCGTTCGTGCCGGCCTCGTCGGGCAAGGACGCGGGAGTAATCGCGGACACGGTGCCTTCGCTGGGCACGGCGATCCACAGGTTGCCGGCACCGTCGAAGGAGCCACCGGTGATGCCGGGCGGGAATCGCAGCGACTGACCGACCGGGGTCAACGAGCGCGGGTCCAGCTGGCGCACCTCGCCCTGGACGGTGTCGACGACAAACGCGGCGTCGTCGTCGAGCGCGACCCGCACCCCGAGGCCGGACGTGGTTTGCGCGGACGCCGCTTCCTTGAGGGAAATCAGGTCCATGGTGCTGATCAGTCCGGTGTGGACATCCCGCAGGATGACGAAACGGTCGTTCTGGGTGACCTGGACCTGATGCCCGCGGGCGCGCGGCACGTCGACCCGGGTGTCGACCCGGGCGGTGACGCCGTTGACCCGAGCGGCTTCGCCCTTGGTCCGGCTCCACACCCAGGATGCGGCGTCGAAGCTGGCGACGGCCTGGTCGGCGGCGCCCAGCCCCAGCACGGTCAGTCCGAGCCCGGCGACGAGGGCCAGCACCGTGCCGACGGTGACGAGACCACCCCGCCCGCGCCATCGGCTGCGTCGCATGGTGACGGCGTCCTCACTGGACGCTCTCGCACTGCCCACGAGCCGTATTCCTCTCCCTGCGCGGTCTTGGACCCTCCGGACGCTGGACATCATAGGTCGCGGTGCAGTGCCGTGCGACGCTCAGCAAGTTACCTAAGTGCATATTAATGATCGCCCAGCGTGATCATCTGCCGCTGCGCGTCGGCTGCCCGCTGCTCTCCGTGCGGCCCGTGCACACCTGCGGTGAGCTGGCGAACTGGCTCGAGCTGTAGACGGCGACCACCGCGAAGCAGTAGTCCAGCCTGGTGTTCAGGCCGTTCAGGTCGAAGGACAAGGTGGTGGGTCCGACCTGGCCCATGGGTTTGAGCTGTTCGCCGCGCCGCCCGCCGGTCACCAGGAAACTCGTCCGACCGTTCGCCGGATCCGACCAGCGGAGTCGCACCGACGATCCGTCATCGCGCAGCTGCACGTCGGTGGGTGCAGGACCGCTCAAAGTGGGCACATCGGATTCGTCACTCTTGTCGTCGCCGGGCCGGGCCAACACCAGAACCAGCGCGGCCACCGCGATGATCACGCCGAGCACCGCGGCGATCGCCGCGAACAATGCCGGCGACCTTCCTGAGTACGCCGGTTTGCCGCTGCCCTTCGGTGCAGGTGGAGCCGGGGCGGCTGGTCCGTCGAAAGCCGCTCGCTGCTGCGGCACGCGGACCGCGTGCTGAGCGGCTTCGGCGGCGGGCTCGCCTGGGGAAGCCGAGTGGGGCTGGGCGATTTCCGCGGCGGGCTGTGTCGGGAAAGTCGAGTAAGTCGGATTCTGCGGAGCGAGGTGAGGTGGGCGAGTGGAAAGCGGGGGGTGTGGAAGCCGTGGAGTCGGCTGGGGTGCGGGCGGCCCGTTAGGAAAGTCGTCGCCCAGGTAGGAGCGGGCCTGGGTGACCGCCCAGTGGTCCGGGCCGAGGGTGGCCGGGCCGTGGGCGGCGACGCGACCGAAGGCGCGGCGGGCTTCGTGCCGGTTTTCCATTTCCGCCGCGATCGTGCCCAGGTCGAACGAGATGCTCAGCATGATCGGGTCGGCGTCGCCCAGTCGACGCTGGCCCGCTGCGTAGGCCTCTTCGAGGACGCGTCGCGTCGACGACTGGTCGCCTGCCTGTCGGTGCAGGGAAGCGAGCTGTTGCTGGGTTGCCAGCACCTCGGGATCGTCCTCGCCGAGGTCGGCTTTGCCCAACCTGACGACGTGCTCCAGCAGTGCCCGGGCCTGCGCGACGTCGCCGGACTCGGCGAGCGCCTGGGCGCGTTGCCGAGGAATGAGGAGGGGCGACGGCTGCGACACCCAGCCATGCTGCCTGGAACCGGCCCGCTCCGCCAGTTCCTGAGCGTCCGGCCCGGTGACACCCGAACGGTCAGCAGGCCTTCTACAAAGAGCGACAACAGGACTACCGTGCGAGAAAGGGTGGTGAGTCGCATGACGTATACCGTTCTTTCTGGACAATTTGTCATCCGGTACCCGGATCTGCCGCGCCAGGGGCCGGAACCGGACGGGGACACCGTCAAATTCCGCCCGGACACGCCCGTCCTCGTCGAACGGCTGCCCCGCCCGTCCGGCACGCCACCGGAGCTCAACTCGCGCGGCATCTCCGTACGCCTCGAAGCGATCGACGCGCTGGAAACCCACTTCGGCGAAGCACACCAGGAGCTGGGCGGAGCCAACGGGGCCCGCGACGCCGTGCTGCGCCTGCTGGGTTTTACCGGCGTCGAGTTCTTCGCCGACCTGCCGAACAAGATTCGTCGTGCGGACCAGGACAGCCTGCGCGGGCACGTGCTCTCCAACGGCATCGACGCCAACGGGCGCATGATCGGCTTCGTCTACCCGGGCGATCCGGCCTCGGCCGCGGGCGGCTCGGTCTTCCTCGACGAGGCCGGCGTGGACCGTTCGATCAACGCCAGGTTGCTCGCGGCCGGCCTGGCCTATCCGGCCTTCTATGCCACGTTGCCCGCGGCGCTGCGTACCCATCTGGCCGGGGTTTCCCGCAGAGCCCGGCACGACCGGACCGGCATCTGGCCCGCGGCGACGGCCGACCCGGACGGCGCCGCCACGGTCACCGACCTGGCCGCGTTGCAACAGCTGATCTGCTGGCCGAAGCTGTTCCGGCGGCTGGTCCCGTTCCTGGCGACCGGTGCGGCGGACTTCGACGGATTCGACGCCTGGCTGCGGTCCGACCCGGTGCACCGGGACGACTCACTCTTCCTGCTGGACCGGCTGGAGACCGGCAATCTGCACGACATCGTGGAAGCCGCGGGCCATCGCATCCGGCTGACGGTGTGGCCGGAAGACTTCGTCATCGACCCGGACCCGGCCGCCCCGGGCACCCCCCAGCAGCCCACCGGTCCCGCGCTCGGCGACGTCGTCATCGTGGCGGCCCTCCCCGACCCGGGCGGGACCGATCGCGGCAACGAGCGGCTGACGCTGCTCAACACCACCGCCGCCGACATCGGCCTGGACGGCTGGGCGCTGCGCGACCGCAACGGCCACACCCACCGGCTGGCCGGAACGCTCGGCGGCGGCGCGGTCGTGCAGATCGTCGCCGCGGGTACGTTCGCGCTCGGCAACACTGGCGGGACCATCACGCTCATCGACGACCGCGGTGTGCCCGTCGACGAGGTCCGCTACCGGGCCGGGCAGGTCAAACGGGGCCGGACGATCGCCTTCGGACGGTGACGGACCCGGCCGCCAGCACCGGGAGCAGCGCCAGAGCGAGGAGGCCGCCGGTGTTGGCGAGCACCGGGTAGCTCGCGGTCGCGACCACGATGCCGGAGGACATCCCGCCGGCCGCTCCCGCGAGCGCGATCGAGACATCGACCAGGCCCTGGGTCTTGGCGCGGGTCTCCAGCGGCAGCGCGTCCGTGACCAGCGCGGTTCCGGAAACGAGGCCGAGATTCCAGCCGACGCCGAGCAGGCCCAGCGCCACGGACAATGCGGTGATCGAACCGCCGGGTGCGACGCCCGCGAGCAGGCCCGCGGCCAACAGGGTGACGGCACCGGCGGCGGCGGTCCGCAGCGCGCCAAACCGGTCGACGAGCCAGCCGGTGAGCAGGGAAGGCAGGTACATGGCGGCCACGTGGACGCCGATGACCAGTCCCGACGCGGCCGTGCCGAGGCCGTGATCGTGCATGTGGATCGGCGTCATCGTCATGATGCTGACCATGACGAGCTGACTGAGCACCATGACCAGCGCGCCCACCACGACACTGCCTTGGCCGCCGTGCTGCTCCCCGCCCGCGGCAGCCGGAGCGTCGGTGGCGACCGAACGGGCCAGCACGAGCGGATCGGGGCGCAGCCAGCCGGCCAGCACGATCGCGGCCAGCGCGTAGGCGAGGCCGGAAAAGACAAACGGCCCCGCCAACACCGGAATGCCGAGGGTACGGGCGAACTCCCCGGCCGGCGCCGCCAGATTCGGACCCACCACCCCGCCGACCGTGGTGGCGACCAGCACCGTCGACAGCGCCCGACCCCGGTGCGTACGGGCGGCCAGGTCAGCGCCCGCGTACCGGGCCTGCAGGTTCGAGGCGGTACCGGCGCCGTACAGGAAGAGGGCCGGGAAGAGCAGGAGCGGACTGCCGGCGACTGCGGCCGCAATGACGAGGATGCTGCCGACCGCGCCGGTGGAGTAGCCGAGCACCAGGCCGGGCCGGCGCCCACGGGCCTGGGAAAGCCGGCCCACGACGACCGCGGTGAGCGCGGAACCCGCGGTGAACAGGGTGCTGGGCAGTCCCGCGAGGCCGGCGCCGCCGAGCATGTCCTGAGCCAGCAGCGCCCCGACGGTGATACCGGCGGCGAGCCCGGCGCCGCTGAGAATCTGGGACGCCACCAGCACCGTCAGGGTGCGGCGTTGCTGGGCGGCGAGGTCGGGTGGAACTGTGGTGACAGTCAACGGGCTACTTCCGGTCGGGGCGGCTGCGCCGATCGTAGCGAGAGCACGGTACAGCGCGGCCGTTCGGCCCGTACGGTTCCGGAACCGCGCCGTTGTCTTGACATCTGTTGCGGTCTATCGCTTGCTGTGACGTATGTTCGCCATGTTCGCCGCGGCACTGCTGGCCGCCGCCTCGCTGACGGCCCCACCCGCAACCGCGGCACTGGCCGCGCCCATCTCCGCGCCGACCCACCTCCCCGGCGTCACCGTGTTCGACCCGAGCATGCCGGTCGCGCAGATCCAGGCGACGCTGGACGCCACACACGCCCGCCAGGTCGACAACGAGATGGGCACCCAGCGGTACGCCTTCCTCTTCGCGCCGGGCACCTACGGCACCGCCGAACAGCCGTTGCAGATCAAAGTGGGCTACTACACCGAGCTTGCCGGGCTCGGCGCCTCGCCGGCTGACGTGGTCATCAACGGCAAGGTGGAGGTCTACAACCGCTGCCTCGGCGACGGCGGCACGAGCAACTGCCTGGCGCTCAACAACTTCTGGCGGACCCTGTCCAACCTGACGATCAACGTCAACGGGGCCGGGCAGGACGGCTGCCGATCGTCGGCCAACTTCTGGGCCGTCTCGCAGGCGGTGTCGCTGCGCCGGCTCGCCATCAGCGGCGGCAACCTGTCCCTCATGGACTACTGCACGGCCGGCCCGCAGTACGCCAGCGGCGGCTTCATCGCCGACTCGGCGCTCCCCAACATCGTCAGCGGCTCACAGCAGCAGTGGCTCACCCGCAACAGCTCGGTCAAGAGCTGGTCCAACGGCGTGTGGAACCAGGTGTTCGCCGGCGTCCACGGAGCGCCGGACGACGCGACGTTCCCGGTGCCGCCGTACACCACGCTGGCGCAGACACCGTTGAGCCGGGAGAAGCCGTACCTGTACCTCGACGCGGCGGGCAAGTACCAGGTCCGCGTGCCGGCTGCGCACCGCGGGACCGCCGGAACGTCGTGGGGCGCCGGACTCACCCCGGGCCGTACGGTGCCCCTGCGCGACTTCTTCGTCGCCACGCCCGCCGACCCGGTGTGGCGCATCAACGCGCAGCTCGCGCTCGGCAAGCACTTGCTGCTCACCCCCGGTGTCTACGACATCGCGCGCAGCATCGACATCCGGCGACCCGGCACGGTGCTGCTGGGCCTCGGCCACGCCACCCTCACCGCGGTGGACGGCGCGACCCCGCTCACCGTCGCCGACGTTCCCGGGGTCATCGTCGCGGGCGTCACTATCGACGCGGGCAGCGAAGAATCGTCCGTCCTGCTGCGGGTCGGCCGCAGCAACGGCGTCGGCATCAGTACGCCCGGCGACCCCACCACACTGTCCGACGTGTACCTGCGCGTCGGCGGCCCGCACATCGGCAAGACCGACACCGCCCTCGAGGTGAACAGCGACAACGTGCTCATCGACCACACCTGGGTGTGGCGTGCCGACCACGGCGTCGAAGGCTTCACCGACGGTGTCCACGGCGACACCCAGCGCTGGCACACCAACACCGGCCGGCAGGGCGCGGTCATCAACGGCGACGACGTCACCGCGACCGGCCTGTTCGTCGAGCACTTCCAGCGCTACAACACCACCTGGAACGGTGAACGCGGCACGACGGTGCTCTACCAGAACGAACTGCCGTACGACCCGCCCACCCAGGCCGACTGGATGAACGGCCCTGTCGAGGGCTACGCGGGTTACAAAGTCGGCGACCGGGTCCGCCACCACACCCTGTACGGCGCCGGTGTCTACGTGTTCAATCAGAACAACCCGACGATCCACACCGAGAACGGCTTCGAGGTGCCCCGCCGCCCCGGCGTCCAACTGCACCACATCATGACGGTCAACCTCAGCGCCGGCACCATCGACCACGTCGTCAACGGCGAAGGCGGCCCCGCCGACGCCAGCAACGTCGGCACCCCGGTCTATGTGACCGCATACTCCGGATAACTGCCGCTCTGTGCACAAGCCGTTGTCCGGTACGCCAGGGCGGAACTACGGTGCCGCCATGGCGTCGCACTACTGGGAACTCACGTTCGACCGGTCCGGTACGCCCACCACCCCCCGCTTCGTCGACGATCTCGCCGCGCGCGGCATCACCGACCTGTTCGTCATGGCCCACGGCTGGAACATCAGCGAACAGCGCGCCCGCACCACCTTCCGCACGCTCTTCCCGCTCATCGAAGGCATGGCACCCGGCACCCCAGGCTTCGTCGGACTGTTCTGGCCCTCGATGTGGTTCCCCGACCCGCCCCCGTCCGCCGACGCGCAGGTCCGGGCCGCCATGGCCGAAGACCGCCCCGGCGTCGCCGCCACCACGGTCACCGGCGCCGAGATAGCCGCCTCGCTGACGCCGTCCTTCCCCGCCACCTCGCACGCGGCCCTGCACCGCATGGGCGAACTCGTCGACGCAGGCCGCACCGGTGTGGGCACCGATCCGGCGCCGGCGCAGCAGAAACGCCTCGACGAATTCCAGCACCTTCTGCGTACGGTCTTCGCCCCCGTGCAGCAGTCCGTGGAAGACTCCGGCGAACTAGCCGCTCTGCTGACCGACGAGCCCCGAGACACGTACGCAAGACTCGCCGACGTCCTCGGCAGCGCGCCCCGCCCCCACGAGGTCGGCTGGGGTGACGTCTTCGGCAAAGTCTGGAACGCCGCCCGCGACGTCCTCCGCATGGCCTCCTACTACGAGATGAAAGCCCGCGCCGGCGACATCGGCAGTCGCGGCCTCGGTCCGTTCCTCGCCGACCTGCACACCCGGCTGCCAGGCCTGCGGGTGCACCTCTCCGGCCACAGCTTCGGCGCCCGGCTGGTGTCCTACGCCCTCACCGTCGCCCCGGCCGCCTCCCTGTGCCTGATCCAAGCCGCGTTCTCCCACTACGCCTTCACCCCCCTCGCCGCGATGCCGTTCGGCTCGGCGGGTGCCCTGCACCGTTACGCCGACCGGGTCACCGGGCCGCTCATCGCCACCTGGACCCCACACGACTGGGCGCTACGCCGCTGGTACCCCAAGGTGTCCTTCCTGGCCCGCGACGACGCGGCACTCACCAAGGTGGACCCCGCGCTCCGCTGGGGAGCCCTCGGCGCCGACGGCTTCCAAGGCGTCACCCCCGCCCGCCGCCTTACCCTCCTCCCGCCGGCCACGATGTACGGCCTGGCCGCCCAGACGTTCCACAGCGTCGACTCGACCGCGGTGATCGCCGACACCGGCCTGTCATCCTTCTCCGGAGCCCACGCGGATTTCGTGCACCCGGAAGTGGCCTGGCTCCTCGCCGCAGCCGCCCGCTGACCCCCTGGTGGGCGGTGCCTGGTTACCGCGGACTATTCGGCAGAGCTGACGCCCACTCGACCGCGGGGGCTGCGTCGGAAGTAGCGGCCGCGATTCCGGTGCCGGTGGTGGCGGCATAGGCAGTGCCGGCAGTGGCAGCTGCGGTGCCGGCCATGCCCGCGGTGCCGGCAGCGCCTGCGGAGCTTGCGGCGTGGGGGGTGCTAGGTGCAGCGGTTGCGGAGATGGCGCTGCCGGCGGCGGCAGCGGCAGTGCAAGCGGTGGTAGCGGTCCAGCCGGTGCCGGCGATGGTTGCGGCATTGGCGGTAGCGGCGGCTGCTGTGGCGGCGGCGGCTTTGTGTCGGGGGCGGAAGGTGGCTTTGACGGCTCGTTGGGCGCTGGGGCCGTTGCGGGTGGCGATCAGGGAGAGGGCGACCAGGACGGCCGGGACGCTGGCTGGAGAGCCCGGGCCGTAAGCGGCGGCGGTGAGGTCGGCGGTGATCTCGACGAGGGCGGCGACCGTGCCGAACAGCGCCGCGGGTTTGGTGGCGCCCGGCACCGCGGCGATCACGACAGCGACCCAGACGGTGAATCGGAGGGTGGCGTCGAACGGCGCTGCGGGGGAGAGCAACGCCCAGGCGGCAAGCCCTACGGCGCCACCGAGGGCCCAGACGGCGAGGACTCGGCGCAGAGGCTTGGGCAGGCGGCGCATGGATGCGGGGAGGCGGCGCACGGGCTTGGGTAGGCGGCGCATAGGTGCGGGCAGGCGGCGCACGGGCTTGGGCAGGCGGCGCATAGGTGCGGGGACGCCGCGCTCGGGCTGGGGGAGGCGGCGCAGGAGTGAGGCAAGGCGGCGCAGGGACGCGGGGATGCGCGACGGTCGGCCGTTGCGTCCTGCTGCGATCATGCTCGGAAAATATACCGGTGGGCGGAGTATCCGGAAATTGTGATCGTCCGCTTTCGTTCCGTATGGGGCGCTGCTCAGTCGTGGCTTCTTGCTCACTCTCCGTCGACAAATAACCGCATTTATCGCGTTCTGCCGACCGGTTCGGGATCGCCGCCGGAAGATCGTGATGAGCGCCACGAAATGGGGTCGTCGGAGCCGCCGAGCCGGGGAGCGTCGACATGCACATCGCTGCCGCGCGGGATGCGGCCGGCCGGGACACCGCCAGCACCATCGGCGGGGTGCTCGAGGGCCGGTCGGTGCAACCGTTGTTTCAGCCCATCGTCGACCTCGAGACCAGGGCTGTGGTGGGAGTCGAAGCCCTCGCGCGCGGCCCGGCGGGCTCCGCGCTGGAGTTCCCGGACCGGCTGTTCGCCGCCGCTCGCGACTCGGGCCGGCTGGGTGAACTGGACATGCTCTGTTCCGAGCGGGCCCTGGAGTGTGCGGTAGCCACCGCGCACCCGCCGCCCCTGCTGTTCGTCAACGCTGAGCCGGCCGCGCTGAACCAGCCGCTCTCACCCCGGTTGGTCGACCTGATCCAGGCCGGGCTGCCGTTTCGGGAAGTCCTCGAGTTCACTGAGCGCGCGCTGCCGGCCGTACCCGGAAGCATGATGCGCATCGCCGCGCAGGCCCAGGCCTGGGGCAACGGTCTCGCGCTCGACGATGTGGGCGTGGACCCGATGTCCCTGGCGCTCCTTCCGGTCCTGGAGCCGGAAGTCATCAAGCTCGACATGAGCCTGATCCGAGACCCGTGCACCGCAAGCACCCGCGGCGTCTGCGCCGTCGTCCGCGCGGAAGCCCGGCGCACCGGCGCGATGGTGGTCGCGGAAGGCATCGAAACCGAAGACGAACTGGCCGTCGCACGCGAGCTGGGCGCGGTGTGGGGGCAGGGCTGGCTGTTCGGGCGGCCCATCGCGCTGGACCAGATCGATCCGGCCAGCTACGACACCTCAGCGCCACACAGTCTGCGGGCGGCGCGGCCGGGTTTCCACCGGCCGGCGGGGACACCGTACGAGGCGGTGGCGGCTTCCGCGCCCGCCACCGCGGCCACACCCGATTCGGTGGCGCTCGCCCTGGCCCGGCTGCACGACACCGCGATCGGGCTGGAAACTGCCATCGTGGTGGCTGCACTGCCCGCCAGCACCGACGCCGCCACCAGCAGGTCGCTCCAAGATCTCGCCGGGCTGGCCCGATCGGTCATCCTCCTCGACCACCCCGTCGGTGAGGAGTTGACCGCCATCGTCCTCGGCCCCGGCGAGGGGTACGCCCTCAGCACCCGAGCCGACCACCTAGCCACCACCGAGCACCTTCCCACGGTTGCCGAAGTGACCCGAATGCTCCTGAACCGCCTGCCCTGACCCGCGCCCGCCCGGAGGCGGAGCCCGACCCGCCTCCGTCGTCGGCGACGATGGCGCGGACCGGCTCGCCTGAACGCGCGCCGCCGGCACCGGGTACGGTCGGATCATGACGGCGCCGCCCGCCACCGTGCTTGTTGTGTTCGGGCGCGGGGTCATCCGCTCCGGCAGCGAGTTCGTGCTTACCCCCGCCAGCGCCGCCCGGGTGGATGCCGCCCTTGCCTATGCCACTCGGCACCAGAAGGCGTTCGAGCGGGCCCCGGCTCGGATCATCTTCAGCGGCGGCTGGGCGGAGGCTTGCGAGGGCGCCCCCGAACCGCCGGAAGGCTGCTGCGAGGGTGATCTGATGCTCGCCCGGGCCCGCGCTGGCGGCGTGGGCGCATGGGTGCAGCTGCGGGCCGAGATCCGCTCCCGCAGCACCCTGGAGAACCTGCTCCACGTCGCTGGCGAAGGTCTGCTGGCCGACCTGCCCCCGCCGATCGGTCTCGTGTCGCACGGGTGGCATCTGCCGCGGGTGCGCTACCTCGCGGGAAAGGTGCTGGGCTTGCACGGCGCAGCGCTGGTGAACGTGCCCGTGGCTGGTGGGGGCGGACACGGCGAGCGGATCGCGTACGCAATGACCAGGGTTTTCCTCTTCGGAGTGCGGGAGCCCGGCACCCTGCTGCATCGCGAGCGTCGGATGGTCGCGGGGCTGCGTCGTGCTGAGCGGGTGCTGCGCCGGCGGCGGCGTGCTCCGATCGCCGCCGAGATGCTCGACCAGGTCAGCAGCACCCGCGCCGCGCTCGACGGCAAGGCCTGAGACCGGGGGGATAAGAACCCCGCACCGCGGGCATAGGAGGCGCGGCGAGGAGGGGTGGTAGATGGAGTCGGTGGTGGTGGTGCCGGTGTACCAGCCGGGTGAGCACCTGCGCACGCTGGTCACCGACCTGCGCTGCGCGGGGTTGCCCGTGGTGGTGGTGGATGACGGCAGCGATCGGGACTCGGCGGCCGCCCTGGCGGCCGTGGCTGAGCTCGGCGGCACGGTCCTTGCCCATCCGGTCAACCGGGGCAAGGGGGCCGCGCTGAAGACCGGTTTCCGGCACGTCACTGCCGCCTGTCCGGGCTTCGACGTGGTCTGTGCCGACGCGGATGGTCAGCACAGCGCCGAGGATGTGCTGCGGGTGGCCGGCCGGAGCCGGGACACCGGCCGGGCGGTGCTGGGCGTGCGGCGCTTCGCGCAGATGCCGCTGCGCAGCCGGGTCGGCAATACCGCCACGCAGTTGCTGTTCCGCGCGGCGACCGGGCGGCTGGTCGGCGACACGCAGACCGGGCTGCGGGCCTATCCGGGCAGCCTGCTGGACTGGCTGATCTCGGTGCCCGGCGACCGCTTCGACTACGAGATGAACATCCTTCTGTACGCCGCCCGCCGCGGCTACGAGTTCGACGAGGTCACGATCGCCACGACGTACTTGGCAGACAATGCTTCCTCGCATTTCGAGCCGTTGACCGACGCGACGCGGATCTACTGGCCGCTGCTGCGGTTCGTAGCCACCTCGTTGTTGCCTGCGCGCGCTCGCTGACCGGGGATGGCCGCTCGGCCCATCGCCTTCTCCGCTGCGGCGGGGAGCTTGGCGGGGATCCGGACGGTGAAGACGGTGCCGGTGGCGCGGTCGCTGGTGACCGAGATTTCGCCGTGGTGGGCCTCGACGAGTTTGCGCACGATGGACAGGCCCAGCCCGCTGCCGCCGGTGGCGCGGTTGCGGGAGCGGTCGGCCCGCCAGAACCGGTCGAAGATTCTCGGCAGGTCTTCGGCGGCGATGCCGGTGCCGGTGTCGCAGACTTCGATGGTGAAGCCGGCAGCGTCTGCGGCGGCGCTGACTGTCACCGAGCCGCCGGCTGGGGTGTGGCGGATGCCGTTGGACACGAGGTTGCCGACGAGTTGGCGCAGGCGCACCGGGTCGGCGGTCACCTGCGGGTCGCCGGCCACCTCGGTGCCGAGTCGGACGCCTGCCGACTCGGCGGCGCTGCGGTGGGCCTCGGCGACCTGGGTCAGGATGTCGCGGAGGTACACCTCGTCGGGGTGCACGCGCAGGCTGCCGGCGTCGGCGGCGGCCAGGACGGCCAGGTCGTCGATGATGTGCTGGAGGAGCACGGCCTCTTCGTGCAGGAGGTCCAGCAGGTCGGGACCGGTGGGGGTGAGACCGTCCTGGGCGGCCTCCAGCCAGCTGCGGATGTTGGTGAGCGGGGTGCGCAGTTCGTGCGCGACGTCGCTGACCATGGCCCGGCGGGACCGTTCCGAGCGTTCCCGGCGGTCGGCCATGTCGTTGAGCGCCTGGGCCAGGTAGCCGATCTCGTCCTCGGTGGTCACGGGTACCCGGGACTGCCGGCCCACCGCACTGTCGGCGGCAGCGGCCAGCGCCCGCAGCGGCCGGACGAGACGCCGGCCGACCAGGACGGTCACCAGGACGGTGACGACGAGGACGGCGCTGGTCACCACGGCGATCCGGACAGTGTTGGCGCCGGACAGGTTGAACACCGGCTGCGCCGAGCCGTCGTCGGGGTCGGTGACGAACAGCAGGGCCGGTGGCGCCACGTACGCATGAAGCTGGTCCTGCCGGCCTTTCTCCACGCAGCCGCGGATCAGGTCAGCGGTCTCGGCGTCGGTCGTGCCGCGTTCGCCGGGCAGGTCGACGCGGCCCACCGTGAAGTCGTAGTTGAGGACCAGGCTGCCGATGTCGCGGACCCCGAGGCACGGCGCGACCCGCCGTTCCAGGTCTTTCATGGCTTTCGCCTCGGATCGGAACCGGGCCGGGATCTGCGCGCAGGCCGGCACCACGCCGCGCTGCGCCGCGATGAGCACCCGGACGGTCATGCGCCCGGTGGGCAACTCGACGGCATCAGCGGGCACTCCGGCCCGGCCCAGGCAGCGAAGCTGGTCGTCGACCCGTTTGCGCTCGAGCTGCCGGTCTTCGGCGTCCAGCCGGTACGGCCCCACGACCCGGGGATCGATGCGCACGTCGCCGCCGGTCAGAGCGAGGTCCAGGCGCAGCGGGTCGACGGTGGCTGACGGGCGGGCCGTCTGTAACGACGGGCCGGGCGTCGAGTCGGCGATGACCCTGCGGTCCTCGGTCATCAGGGTGATTCGCCGGTCCAGCTTGCGCGCGCGCTCGTCGACGACGGTCTGCACCCCGCTCCAGTCGCGGTGCGTGGCAGCGAACCCCACCAACGCGTCGTAGACGCTCTTGTCGTCGGCGAGGGAGCGGCCCTGTTCCTGCTGGATGGCGCGGGTGGTGCTCTGCGCGGCGAGCCAGGCGGTCGCCCCGATCGCAGCGATCGCCACCAGCACGGAGGTGACCAGCAGGCGGGTGATCAGGCTGCGGTGCAACGGGACCCGGCGGGGCCGCGCTGCCTCGCTCATCCGGCGCTCATTGTTCGCCGCTGGACAGCTTGTAACCGATTCCGTACACGGTGAGCAGCAGTGCGGGCCGGCGCGGGTTCGCTTCGATTTTGCGCCGCAGGTTCTTCACGTGCACGTCGATGGTGCGCTCGGTGGAGCTGCGGTCGATGCCGCGGGTGTGGCTGAGCAGCTGCGCCCGGGTGAAGACCCGGCCCGGGTAGGCGGCCATGGCGGCCAGGATGGCGAATTCGCCCGGCGTGCAGCCGACCGGCTCGCCCTGCATGTGCACCTCGTGCCGGCCCGGATCGATGGCGAGCGGGCCGACCCGCAGCGCGGGGGTGGCGGCTGTGGCCGTCGCCCGCCCGCCCCGGCGCAGCAGCGTCCGGACCCGGGCCATGAGTTCCCGCGGACTGTACGGCTTGGTCAGGTAGTCGTCCGCGCCCAGCTCCAGCCCGAGCAGCAGATCGTCCTCGGTGGAGCGGGCGGTGAGCATGAGCACGAGCAGGTCGGATTCCTGGCGCAGCATCCGGCACACGTTGAGGCCGTCGAGGCCGGGCATGCTGACATCCAGCACCAGCAGATCGGGCGGCGACTGCCGGGCGCGTTCGAGTGCGGTGCGGCCGTCGTGCACCACGTCGGCCCGGTGCCCCTCCGCCTCCAGATACCGTCGCAGCACCTCAGCCTGGCGCAGATCATCCTCGGCGACGAGTACGTGGGCACACACGCCGGCGACTATAGGGGCACCCCGCCACCGGCTGGCGGCAAGCCGGAACCGGTAGCTGACAAGAACCTCATATTCCGCCAGCAAGATCCCTGTCATGAAATGGGAGTCCGACGCGCAGACCCAGGTGATCCCCGTGGTGTCCGCGCCGCGCAGTGCCGATCCGGTGCCCGCGCCGTCGCGGACCGGCCGGATCGTGGTGGCGTTCGCCGTGGTGGTGCTGCTGGTCGGCGCGGGTGCGGTGGTGTGGCGGTGGCGGTCCGGCAGCGGACCGGAGCGGGCGACGCAGGCGCCGATCTCCGTGCAGCATGTCGCTCTCGTCCGGCAGGACCTGTGGACCAGCGAGACGATGCCCGGCAAGCTCGGGTACGGCGCCGCCCGCCCGTTGACCGGCAACCGGCCCGGCACGGTGACCTGGCTGCCCGCGGCGGGTTCCCGCATCACCCGGGGCAAGGACCTGTTGTGCATTGACGACAAGCCGGTTCCGCTGTTCTACGGCGCCATCCCGATGTACCGCACGATCGCGGGGCGCAATCTGGTGGGCCGCGACGTCCGGATCGTCGCGAACAACCTGCAGAAGCTGGGCTACCCGATCGGCTACCAGCCCGGTGCCGGGGAGAGCGTGGCCCAGACCGGCGCGGCTGCGGGCAAGGAGAAGGCGACAACCAAGCTGGTCACCGTACGCAAAGGGGAGGGTGTGTTGACCGCGGACCTGATCACCGCCGTGAAGAAATGGCAGGCGGACATCGGGTTGGCGGTGACGGGTTCCCTTGCGGTGGGCGACGTTGTGGTGTTGAGCGGCGCTGTCCGGGTGGACTCCTTGAGCGTGCAGCCGGGGGCGCCGGCGGACGGGCCGCTGCTCGCGGTCACGTTGACCGACAAGGTGATTTCGGTGGCCGCAGAGGTGGCACAGGCCGGATCGATCCGGCGCGGTGACCGGGTGACGGTCAAGCTGCCGGGCGAGAAGACGGTGCCGGGCGAGGTCAGTGCGATCGGCACTGCTGCCAAAACGGAGGACGGGCAAGCCGGAGAACAGGCCTCCAAGGTGACAATCACCGTCACCGTGGACGATCCGAAGGCGGTCTCTCAGCTCGATTCCGCCGATGTCGAGGTGCTGTTCGCTGCGGAGACCCACAAGAATGTCCTGGTCGCCCCGCTCGGTGCGCTGCTCGCGTTGAGCGAGGGCGGATATGCCGTGCAGACCAAGGCCGGCGGTCTGGTGAAGGTCGAGACCGGCCTGTTCGCCAAGGGTCTGGTCGAGATCAGCGGCGCCGGCCTGGACGCCGGCACCGAGGTCGTGACGACCTCGTGAGCGCGGACCCCGTCCTGCGGCTGCGCGACGTCGGCCGGACGTATCCGGGTGGCGTGACCGCGCTCGCCGGAGTCTCCCTCGACATCGCGGCCGGGGAACTGCTCGCCATCGTCGGACCGTCCGGGTCGGGCAAGTCCACGCTGCTGCACATGATGGGCACGCTCGACCGACCGACCACCGGGTCGGTGCACATCGGCGGTCACGACACTGCCACGTTGCCCGACCGCCGGCTTTCCGCGCTGCGCGGTCGGCTGCTCGGGTTCGTGTTCCAGAGCTTTCACCTCACCGACGGATTGAGCGCCGCGGAGAACGTGACCACCGGCCTGCTGTACGCCGGGGTGCCGCGCCGCCAGCGCCGGGCCAAAGCCGCTGAGGCGTTGGAGCGGGTCGGCCTCGCGCACCGGATCGGGCACCAGCCGCACCAACTTTCCGGCGGCGAACGTCAGCGCGTCGCGATCGCCCGCGCGTTGGTCAACCGGCCGGCACTGGTCCTGGCCGACGAACCCACCGGTGCGTTGGACACCGCCACAGGTCATGCCGTGCTGGACCTGCTGCACCGGCTGCACCGGGAAGGAACCACGATCGCCCTGATCACCCATGACCGGGACATCGCCGCGTCGCTGCCGCGCCGGGTGGAGATCCGCGACGGCCGGCTCGTCGCCGACAGTGCCCGGATCCGGGGCACCGCGCCGGTGGTGGCCCGGTGAGCCGGCTGCGTGCGGCGACCCGCCCGGTCCGGCTGGCCCCGCTCGACCTGCTCGGCCTCGGCCTCGTGGGCTTGCGGACCCGCAAGCTGCGGGCGGCGCTGTCCGCCCTCGGCATCTCCATCGGCATCGCCACGATGATCGTGGTCACCGGCATCCCTGCGTCCAGCCAGGCCGCCCTGTCGCGGGAGCTCACCGCCCTGGGCACCGACGTGTTGCAGGCGATGCCGCAGCCCGATCAGGATCCGCCTGCCCTGCTGCCCGAGGAATCCGTCGGCATGGTCCGGCGGATCGCCCCGGTCAATGTGGTCAGCGCGGTGGCTAACACCCACACCATCGTGCGCCGCTCCGACCGTACGGACCCGCGTGACGGGTTGGGCCTCACCGTGCTGGCGGCACGCCTGGATCTCCTGCCGGCCATCAACGCCGAGATGCGGTACGGCCACTGGCTCACCACCGTGACCGCGAAGTTCCCCGGCGTCGTGCTCGGCGCCGAGGCAGCAGCCCGGCTGGGCATTGCGGACCTGCCTGCTGTCACGCCGGCCCCGCAGGTGATGATCGGCCGCGAATGGTTCACGGTGGTGGGCATCCTGGCGACCACGCCGCTGTCGGAGGACATCGACCGGTCGGTGCTGGTCGGGTGGGAGTCGGCGCGGGCCAAGCTCGACTTCGACGGCCATCCCACGGTGATCTACCTGCGCGCGGACGAGGCTCAACTCGAAGCGGTCCGGGCGGTGCTGCCCGTGACGATCCACCCGGAACGGCCCGGCCAGGTGCTGGTGACCCGGCCGTCGGATGCTCTCGCCGCGAAGCGGGCCACCGAGAACACCTTCTCCACGCTGCTGCTGGGCTTGGCGGCGGTGGCGCTGCTGGTCGGCGGGATCGGCGTAGCGAACACGATGGTCATCTCGGTGCTGGAACGGCGCGCCGAGATCGGCCTGCGCCGGGCGCTGGGGGCCAACCGCGGTCAGATCCGGGTCCAGTTCCTGACCGAGGCCGTCGCGTTGGCGGCCCTCGGCGGAGTGGCGGGCACCGTGCTGGGTGTGCTGGCGACGGTGGCGTACGCGGCGTACCACGAGTGGCCGGTCGTGGTGCCGATGCAGGCGGTGCTGGCGGGCGTCGGCGGCGCGGTGGTGGTGGGCGTGGTGGCCGGCGTCTACCCCTCGGTGCGAGCGTCTCGGCTCACTCCCACCCAGGCGCTCGCTTCGGTCTGACGTTCCCCTCGCTGGGTCCCCCTCCCCAGCAACGAAGGGCCGGACCCCGTCGGCGAGGTCCGGCCCTTCGTGTTCCTGCTAGCCCGCGGAACCCTGCGAAGGGGCCGGGGGCGCGGCTGGCTTACTGCCGGCGAGCTGCCATTCCTTGCGCAGCAGGGGCAGTTCGAGCCGCTTGTCCAGCAGGGTGATGCCGAGGATCTTGAACTGGGCGAAGAGCTGGCCCTTCGCTTCGAAGCCGGCGTACACCCCCCAGCGTGGTGCGGTGCCCGTGCCGGCGGCGGCGTCGGCCCGCAGGTAGGGCGCGAACTCCAGGCCAGCGCCGACCGAGCCGTACAGGGCGACGTCGAACGTGGCGCCGATGGTGGCCTTGGCCTCCGCCGCACCGTTGATCTCGAGCTGCTTGCCGGGGGTGACCGTGGACGTGGCCACCGGGAGCTGGGACCAGCCCTCACCCTTGCGGTAGCGGA
Organism: Actinoplanes sp. NPDC051859; assembly: GCF_044452725.1. Classification (NCBI taxonomy): domain Bacteria; kingdom Bacillati; phylum Actinomycetota; class Actinomycetes; order Micromonosporales; family Micromonosporaceae; genus Actinoplanes; species Actinoplanes sp. NPDC051859. Next base: position 743,557 of record NZ_JBITBX010000002.1, read on the forward strand.
CACCCAGGGACAGCTCGCCCGTGGTCTTCTGCTCCGCATCGACGGTGATCTTGCCGGTTGCCGAGATCTGGTAGAAGTAGGTCAGATCGGCGTCGACCACCACCGGGAAGCCCGCCACCAACAACGTGGTGTGCACATTGACCTCGGCGAACGGCAGCCGCAGCGGCTTGCGTCCGGTGTCCACCGACCCGGCCAGCCCGGCGTGCACCTTCCAGCCGTAGTCGTACGCGCCACCGATGCCGATCGCGGCCGCGGACGGGGCCACGCTGTACCAGTGCGCCCGCTCATAGTTGAAGATCACCTGCGGCTGTAGGTGCACCCAGCCGGCCAGCGTCGGGCCGCCCTGCGCAGTGCCGGTGAAGCCGTAGTCGCCGATCGGCACGTTCAGGTCGAGCTTGATCTCGCTGCCGACGTTGTGCCGCTCCTTGGTGCCGGCGCCGGCCAGCGGAGCAGGCGCGACGACGGCGGGCGGCAGCAGCGTCGCGCCGTCCGGCGTGGTGACCGGCGCCGTCTGCGCGGTGGCGGTGGGTGCCGGTGCCGTGGTCGACGGCGAGACCGGCGGCGAGGCCGGCGGGGCAACGGACGCCGACGCCGCGGGCGGTGTCGGCGAGGAACTGGGCAGCGAGGTGGCCGGCGCCGGGATCGACACGTCGGCCGACGGGCTGACCGGCGGCGTCGCGGGCGGCTGCGAGACGGGCGGCTCGGTGACCGCCGGCACGGACGCCGTCGGCTCGGTCGGGGGCTGGGTCGCGGGTGCGGCCGTACCCGTCGCCTTCTCGACCGTGGCCTGCACGCCCTCGGTGAGCGGCTTGACCGTCACGTCGCCGACGGGCACCGGCGTGGTGGTCGTGAGCTTCTGGTCACCCAGCAGGTCGGGCAACGTGGCGGGTGCCACCGACACCTGACCGGCAGCGTCCTCCCGGGCGTCGACAACCTTGACCAGCGCGCCCTCGGGCAGAGCCTTGGACCGCCCGGCCGCGATCACGTCGCCCTTGCGCACCTCGGTCTTCTTGGGCTTGCCAGCCGCCTCGACCAGACGGGCCTTCCCGGCCCGCTTGTCGTACGCCGCGAGCTTGAGCTGCTCACCGCTGACCCGCTCGACCGCGCCGCTCTTGCCCGGCCGGGCAATCGTCGCAGTGCCGGAGGAATCGTCGATCGCTACCGCCACCGGCCGGTCCGCCGGGGCGGCGCCCGCCGCGACGGTCGTCGCCGCCCGGTCGTCCGGCACGGTGAGCAGGCCCGCCGTGATGCTGGCCGCGCCGGTCACGGCCGTGGCTACCGCCAGGGCCAACGGCCAACGCCGTGGGGTCCGCTTCAACCTCGTCCTCCAGGTGTCTGGTGTGCGCTACGCCCGCATCGCGTGGGCGGGAGGGCGGGCCGCCATCAATGCGGCCTTGCGGGAAGAAGAAGTACCGGACGAAAGATCAGGTGTACAGATCGCGCTCAGATGTAACACCTCACAGCGGGCCGGTCACTGTGGACCCGACCAGCGAATATTCCCATGTCACGATGGATGTGGCCGGCCAGGCGGCGGTCGGCGCCAATCTGGTCACCGTCCCAAGGAGTGGATTTCTGCGGCTCGGATGCGTGCATGCCCGGACCGATGCGGGGTATGGGGGGCGGCGGGGCCGCTCACCGGGTGGCTACGGGGAGATATGAGGACGAAGTGACGGGCGCGCATGGCTCCGGCTGACGTATTCGCCGGTGGCGGTGACACCGGCCGGCTCATGGCTCAGCTCGACTGGTCGCGGACGCCGCTCGGGCCGGTGGAAGGCTGGCCGCAGAGCCTCCGGTCGGCAGTACGCACCGTGCTGTCGTCGCGCTACCCGATGTTGCTGCTGTGGGGCGACGAGTTCACGCAGCTTTACAACGATGCGTACTCGGCGTTGATCGGTGACCAGCATCCCGCCGCGCTGGGTGACGACGTCCGCGTGACCCTGGAAGCCGGGTGGGACGTCCTCGAACCACTGATCAGCGAGGCGGTCCGGACCGGGGTGGCGAGCTGGGTGCCGGCCCTGCGGCTGATGCTCGAGCGCGCCGGGTACCGCGAGGAGGCCTACTTCAGCGTCTCGCACGCCCCGGCCCGCGACGACGACGGCACCACGGTCGGCGTGCTCACCGTCTGCAGCGAGGTCACCGAGCAGATCGTGGGGGAGCGGCGGCTGCGCCTGTTGCACGAGCTGTCGCTGCGCGGCGGTGACCGCACCGGTGGGGTTGCCGAAACCTGCGCGCGGCTGGCCGAGACCATCGGCGGGCACCCCCTCGACGTGCCGTTCGCGGCCATCTATCTGGCCGATGGTGGCGTTCTGCGGCGGGCGGCGGGCGCCGGTGCCGCGCTGCCGGACGTGCTCGGCCCGGATGCCGCGAGTGGCGGTTGGGAGCTCGATGCCACCCCGCACGACACCGTACGGCTGGAGGTGCCGGGTTCGGTCGTGGTGACCGGTGGGCCGTGGGGGCTGCCGGTGGGCGAGGCGGTTGCCGTACCGTTGCCGTCGGCTGACCGGTCGCAGCCGCTCGGCGTGCTGCTGGCCGGAGTCAGTCCCAGCCGAGCGCTGGACGATTCCTACCGGTCCTTCTTCCACTTGCTCGCGCAGCAGGTGTCGGTCGCCGTGCGTAACTCCCTGGCTTACGAGGAGGAGCGTCGCCGGGCCGAAGCCCTGGCCGAGTTGGACCGGGTGAAAACTGCCTTCTTCACCAACGTCAGCCACGAGTTCCGTACCCCGCTGACCTTGATGCTGGGACCCCTGGCAGACGCGCTGGCCGACGGCGAGGAACCGCTCGGTGCTCGGCAGGCCGAGCGCGTCGACGCCGCGCACCGCAACGCGAAGCGCCTGCTCACGCTCGTGAACAACCTGATGACCTTCTCCAGCCTGGAGGCGGGCCGGGCCCACAACGTCCCACGGGACCTGGACCTCGCCGCGCGCACCGCCGAGCTGGCAGGCGTGTTTCGGTCGGCGGTCGAGCGGGCCGCGCTGCGCCTCGTCGTGGACTGCCCGCCGGTGCCGCGCCCGACGGCCATCGACGCGGGCAACTGGGAAACGATCGTCACCAATCTGCTCTCCAACGCTTTAAAGTTCACCTTCGTCGGCGAGATCCGGGTGACGCTGGACAGCGATGAGCAGGGCATCTATCTGCGGGTCGCGGATACCGGCATCGGCATCGCCGAGGCCGACCTGCCGCATCTGTTCGACCGCTTCCACCGCGTGTACGGCGTCCGCGCCCGCAGCCACGAGGGCAGCGGTGTCGGCCTCGCCCTGGTGCGCGAACTGACTCGCCTGCTCGGCGGCGATGTCGCCGTGACCAGCGCCCCCGGCACCGGCACGACTTTCACCGTCGCCCTGCCCTGGGCCGCGGTGGCCGCGGTGGGAGCCAGCTCGGACGGCCCGCCGACCGGCGCCACGGCGCACGCCCTGGCCGACGAGGCGTCCGGTTGGCTCGACGTGCCCGCGACCGCCGACCCGACCGCCGATCCGGCCGACGTCCGCATCTTGGTCGCGGACGACAACAGCGACATGCGCGCCTACCTGGTCCGCCTGCTCACCGCGCAGAAATGGCAGGTGGACACGGTCGCGGACGGCGAGGCGGCGCTGGCGGCGATCCGGCGGCGGCCGCCCCACCTGCTGCTCACCGACGTGATGATGCCGCGGCTGGACGGGTTCGCGCTGGTTCGGACGCTGCGGCAGGACGAGGAGACGCGAAGCTTGCCGATTGTCATGCTCTCCGCCCGTGCCGGCGCCGAAGCGGGCGTGGAGGGCTTGGACGCCGGCGCCGACGACTACGTGGTGAAGCCGTTCACCGCGGGTGAACTGCTGGCGCGGGTCCGGGCCACACTCCGCCTCGGCCGGCTGCGGGACGGCCCGGCCCGATCGGAACCGACCTCGGCGGCGACGGCTGCCGTCATCGCCGCGGGAAGGCTGCTGTCCGACGCCCTGCACGCCGTGACCGAACAGGCCCGTGCCCTGCTCGGCGGCATTCAGGCGACCACCGAACTGACGACCGGGCCCGGCCGCCCCGCCTTCACGGTCACCTCCGCGCCGCCGCCGGACAGCGTGCCGGCGACTACGGCCACGGTGCGGCGGGTCGTGCGGGACGAGGAGGGGGCCGAGATCGGCGCCCTGTCGGTCCTGGTTCCCGGCATCCCGCCCGTCGCCGCGACGGAGCTGCTGGAGCCGGTCGCCGCCATGGTGGCGGCGCTCGCGGCGGGCCGGTGGGAGCCGGATCATGACCGCCGTATCGCCGCAACGATGCGGCGGGCCGTGTTGCCCGAGCACCTGCCAGCGGTGCCGGGCTGGGAGCTGAGCGCTCGGCACCGCCCGGGAACCGACGCGGGTGGCGCCTGGCACGACGTCGTCCCGCTGGCCGGCGGCGATCTGCTCCTCGCGGTCGGGGAGGTGGCAGGACGTGGCCCGGAGGCTGTCGTTGCCGCCGGCCGGTTGCGGGTCGCCGTCCGTTCGTACGCGGTGCAGGACCCCGCACCGGAACGGATCCTCAGCCGCTTGTCCACGGGTGACGTCCCGCCGGCGACCGTGCTGCTGGCCCGACTCTCTCCGGAGAGCGGCGCTCTGACCTGGGCGGCTGCCGGTTGGCCCGGTCCGATTCGGAGTTTGCCGGGTGAGTCGGCCAGCTGGGCGGTCCACCCCGCGGGTCCGCGGCTGGGGTTCGGCCCCGCCTCGTATTCCGGGCACAGCCTCGACCTTCCCGAGGGCTCCTCCCTGCTGTTGCTCTCCGCGAGCGGACCGGACGACCGTGCCGAGCCACCCGGCGCCGAGGGCATGCGGCGGGGCGTGAGCGTCAACGACCTGCTCGACGTGGTGTTGGACGGCTCTCCACGGTCCAGGATGGTGGACGTCGCCGCGGTGGCGTTGCACCGGCGGCTGCCTGCCCGGCCCGTCGAAGCGGCCGCGGCCGGGGCTGGGCTCGAGCTGGCGTGGAGTTATCCGCTGCGGCCGACCGCAGCCGCGGCGATGCGCCGGGACCTCCGGACAGCGCTGGCTGACCGGGTCGGCCCGGACCTGCTCGAAGACCTGCAACTCGCCGCCACGGAGGCGGTCAACAACGCGGTCGAGCACGCGCAGCAGCCCACCCGCGACCAGGTGGACGTACGGCTGGCGGTGGCGGATGGTGTGATTCACATCGGCGTGCAGGACTACGGAACGTGGCGCGGCCGCCCCGCACCGATGGATCGGGGCCGCGGAGCGCTGCTGATGAACGCGTACGGTGACGTGCGGGTCACCACAACCGGATCTGGCACCCTGGTGACCATCGAGCGGCGCAGCTCCTAAGACCGCCCGACGCGAACGGTTTTGCACGGCGGCATAGGATCGATCCCCGTACGGTCGCCGATCTGCACTAGGGAGCGCGATGCCGCTGACTCCGGCCGACGTCCACAACATGGCCTTCAAGAAGCCACCGATCGGAAAGCGGGGGTACGACGAGGAAGAGGTCGACGCCTTCCTCGACGAGGTGGAGCAGGAGCTCATCCGGCTGCTGGAGGAGAACGGGGCTCTGCAGGACCAGGTCCAGCGGCCCGGTTCCGGCACTCCTGGCGCCGCCTCCACGGTGGTGTTGCCCGCCGAGTTCGCCGACCTGGCCGCCAAGCTGGAGCGGATGCAGGAGGCCCGCGCGCGGGCTGAGCAGAACGCCCGCAGCGTGCAGGCCGAGCTGGAGCAGGCCCGTTCCGCCGTTCCGCCGGTCGCCGCCGCCGTGGCAGCCGCAGGCGACGACGAGCGCAACGCCCGGGTGCTGATGATGGCGCAGCGCACCGCGGACGATCACCTGCTCGACGCCCGGCAGGAGGCGGACGCGCTGCTCGGTGCCGCCCGGGACAAGGCCGCGCAGCTCACCGGCGAGGCGCAATTGCGGGCCGGCACGATCGAGGGCGACGCCCGCCGCGACCACTCCGACGCCATGAACAATCTGGGCATCAAACGCGCTGAGCTGCTCGACGAGATCGACCGGCTGGGTCACCTCGCGCAGAGCTACCAGGCCGCGTTGCAGAACCACCTGGTGCACCAGATGCAGGAGCTGAACAGCGAGCCAAAGCTCGCGGTGGAGCGCGCCCTCGGTTGATCCGGGCCGGTCCTACCGGTCGGGTTTCTCCGTGGTGTTGCGGAGCTGGGCCAGCTCCTCGGGGCCCGGGCGGGCATTGCGAATGGCGGCCCGGACCTCCGGGGACGGTAGCTCGCGCTCGCGGAAAGCGGCCGCAGCTGCCCGTTCGGCCGCGGCCAGTTGCCGGTCGCGGTCCGCGTGGGCCGCGGCGCTGGGCAGATGGTCGCCTATTTGGTCATGAATCGTCGCGCTTTCGTCGGCGACGCGGGCGATGGCTTCGGCGTTTTCCGCCATCAGATCGAATTGCGCGTGCTGCCGCGCGGCCAGCCTGGCACGGTGTTCCTCGGGGGTTTCCGCTTCGTCCGTACTCATGTCCCAGTAGTACCCGGATCGCCCGACCAGTGCTATGCCTGTCGCGGAATCAGGAAACGTGCCGGTCGCGGCAGACGCCGTCGAGCATGAGGTCGATCGAACGGTCGGCGGCCGCTCGGGCGGCCGCCGGGTCCTCGCCCGTGCCGGCCACGCCCTGCACCATCGCGAAGAGCAACAGCAGATCGCTGGGCACGAGGTCGGTACGGACGTAGCCGCCGTCCTGGGCGCTGCGCAGGGGCGGGGCGAAGGCGGCGACCAGCCGTTGCTGGTAGCGGCGGCGGACGCCGGCGTCGAGGCCGTCCGCGAGGGCGATCAGCGACTTCATCTCGATCAGCCGGTGCAGCACCGCGCGGAGGAACGGCCGGAACGCGGCGGGGCGGTCGGCCCGCGCGGCGGCCGCCTCCTCCAGCTGCCCGAGCTGGTGGCCGATGACCTCGGCGGTCAGCGCCTGCCGGTCGGGGAAGTGGCGGTAGATGGTGGCCAGGGCGACGCCGGCGCGGCGGGCGATCTCGGACATTCGGGCGCCGGGGCCGCGGCCGCGCAGCACGTCGGCCGCCGCTTCGACGATGGCGGCGCGGTTGCGCCGGGCATCTCGCCGGAGCGCCGACGGGGCACCGTAGAGCACCACTGTTCGTCTCCTCGAGTCGGCGTACATGTTACCGGCAGGTAACGAGAATGTCACCGGCTTCAATTTCTCGGTACCGGCTCCTACGCTGCCGCCACCGACGTCCGACAACCCCCAGGAGTGCCCATGGCGCCCCGTCGTCCTGTCGTGCCCGCCCTACTGCTCTCGCTGCTCACCGCCACCGCACTAGCCACTGCTCCCACACCCGCCGTGGCCGCACCGACCCCCGCCGCACTCGCTCCGGCAGCGGCGGCGAAGGCCACCACCGGCATCAAGTTCGTCGACATCACCAGCGGTGACGTCGTGCTCAAGGCCAACGTCGTCGCACCCACCGCGGCCGGTCGCCACCCCGTGCTGATCATGCCGTCGAGCTGGGGCCTCAACGACCTCGAGTACGCCGTCCAAGCCCAGAAGCTCGCCGAACGCGGCTACGTCGTGGTGTCGTACACGCCGCGGGGCTGGTGGTTCTCCGGCGGAGAGATCGACACTGCGGGGCCGAGGGACATGGCCGACATCTCGCGGGTGATCGACTGGACGCTCGCCAACACCCCGGCCGACCCGGCCCGCATCGGCGCCGCCGGCATCTCGTACGGCGGCGGGCTCAGCCTCATGGGCTCGGCCCACGACAAGCGCATCCGCGCCGTCGTCATGATGAGTGGCTGGACCGACATGGTCAGCTCGCTCTACGCCGAACAGACCCGGCACCGGCAGTCCGCCGGGTTCCTCAGCCTCACCGCCGACCTGCTCGGCGACCCCAGCCCGGAGCTGGACAAGGCCCTCGACGACTTCTTCGCCAACCGCAACGCCCCCGAGGTCGCGGCGTGGGGCAAGACCCGGTCGCCGGGCACCTACCTGGACGCGATCAACGCGAACAAGCCGGCCGTCCTCATCGCCAATGGGTGGGGTGACACGTTCTTCCCGCCGAACCAGCTGGTCGACTTCTATGCGAACCTGGCCGGGCCGAAGCGCCTCGAACTGCGGCCGGGTGATCACGCCATCGCCGAGATCACCGGTCTGGCCGGGATCGACAACGAGGTGTGGACCAGCCTGTACCGGTGGTTCGACTTCCACCTGCGCGGCGTGCCGACCGGCGTCGACACCGAGCCGCCGGTGGTGGTCAAGCCGTACAACGCCAAGGCCGAGCAGTACGCGAACTGGTCCGCGCTTTCGCCCGACACCCGCCGCTACGGCCTCGGGTCGATCCGGGGTTGGGACGGCACCGGCCTGCTCGGCGGCGACCCATCGACCGGCTGGAGCAAGACTCTGCCGACCGACAAGGACACCACCGCCAACGGCGGCATCGTGCTCCTCACCGCGGGCCTCGCGGCGTTCACCGGCAAGCAGCCGTGGGTGTGGCTGCCCACTGTCGACCGATCCCGGGCCGGCGTCTGGGCCTCCGAGCGGCCGGACAAGTCCGTGAGGCTGCGGGGCATCCCCAAACTGCACCTCGAACTGACCGGCACCGAAGCGCAGGGCACGGTGGTGGCGTACCTGTACGACCTCGACATCCTCGGCAACGCCCGGCTGATCACCCACGCGCCGTCGTCGTGGATCGACACCAAGGGCGGCAACCGGACGGTGGACGTCGCCCTGCAGGCCGCCGCGTACGACCTGCCCGCCGGGCACTCGTTGACCCTGGTCGTCGACACGATGGACGGGCTCTACTACGACGAGAACCCGCCGAAGAAGTCGGTCACGATCACCGGCGGCTCGTACCTGGACGTGCCCTTCGTCTGAACCTCCGCACATTCCCTCCGGCGAGCCGGGTACGGTGCTGCTCGACACCGTGGCTCGCCGGAGGGAACCTGTATGAGAGCGGACCGGTCCGCTGGCGCCGGCCTTGGGCTGGCGCTGCTGTCCGCTGCCACGTTCGGCACCTCCGGCACCTTCGCCCGGTCGCTGATCGATGCCGGCTGGTCGGCGGACGCTGCCGTGGCTGCGCGGGTCGGCGCTGCGGCGGTGCTCCTGGCCGTGCCCGCGCTGTGGGCGCTGCGCGACCGCTGGCACGTGGTGGGCCGGTCTCTGGGCAACATCAGCCTGTTCGGGCTGCTGGCCGTCGGTGGTGCGCAGGTCGGCTTCTTCAACGCCGTACGGTATCTGCCGGTCGGGGTGGCCCTGCTGCTCGAATATTCCGGCATCGTGCTGGTCGTGCTGTGGATGTGGCTCCGGCACGGCGAGCGCCCCCGCGGCCTGACCATCGCCGGTGCGGTGGCTGCCGGCGCCGGGCTGATCCTGGTGTTGGACCCCGCGGGTAACGGCGCGCGCGTCGACCCGGTCGGCGTGTTGTGGGGGCTGCTGGCCGCCGTCGGTCTGGCCGGCTATTTCGTCCTGTCCGCGCGGATGGACCCGCAGTTGCCGTCGATCGCCATGGCGTGTGGCGGCATGCTCAGCGGTGCGCTCATCCTCCTGCTGCTGGGCGGTGTGGGCATCCTGCCCCTGGAGGCGACCTTCGGCACTGTCGACCTGGCCGGGCACACGACGAGTTGGCTCGTGCCGGTCGTCGGCCTGGTGCTGGTGGCGGGCGTGGTGGCCTACGTGGCCGGCATCGCCGCGGCCCGGCTGCTCGGCGCGGCGCTGTCGTCGTTCGTCGGGCTCACCGAGGTGGTGTTCGCCGTGGTGATCGCCTGGCTGGTGCTGGGTGAGCTGCCGAGCGCGATGCAGGCGGCCGGGGGCGTGTGCATCATCGCGGGCATCGTGCTGGTGCGGCTGGACCAGCTTCGTCAGGCCGCCACCTTGCCGGCGGCCTCCGCGGTGCCGAGCCGCGCGGAGGGCTGAGCCGCCCGCGCGGGCGGAGTCCAGATCGGCGGTGGGCCCCACCAGATGATCCGTTCGCCACCGGAGGCTGTCGGCTCCTGCTCCGGTGGTGGCAGTGTCATCGCGGTGGTAGCAGGCGCGGTAGCCAGGAGGATGGCTGCGCCCACGGTGACCAGCCCGGCGATAGCCGCGGGCAGCTCCCAGCCGGACCGGACGGTGTCGCCGAGCAGCACCAACGCGACCGCCGACGGTGCCACCACCTCGGCCGTCCAGTGCACCGCCGTCACCGGACCGACCTGGCCCTTCTGCAGCGCGCAGGCGTACAGCGTCATGCCGGTGACCGCGAAGGTCAGGACGGCCAGGACCAGCGGCTCGGTGAGCAGGGCGCCCGGGTCCCCGGGCAGGGACCGGCCGGTCAGCGCGGCGCCGCCCAGGCACAGCCCGCCCAGCGCGGCGACCACGCCGGCCGGAGCCGTCCGGGCCGCGCCCCAGCCGATCAGCACCAGCAGCGCCGCGGCTATGCACAAACCCAGCCGCAGCCCACCGGTGGTGGTGACGTCATGCTGCGGCCCGGCCGACAGGGTCAGCACGGCCAGCGCGGTCATGCAGGCCACGACGGCGGCGACGTCGCGCCGCCGCAGCCGGGACCGCAGGACGAAGCGGGCAGCCAGCACGGTCACCGCCAACGAGCCCGCCAGGATCGACTCCACCACATAGACGGCCAGCTCGCGCAGGGCGATCATCGAACCGAGCCAGGCGAAGACGTCGCAGCCGATACCCAGCAGATACAGCGGGTGACCCAGGGTACGCATCGTGCCGGCGCTGCGCCGGGCGGCGACGGCCTGCAGGATCGAGGCGGCGCCGTAACTCAACGCCCCCGCCACGGTGATGGCGAGCGCGAGCCACGCCGCGGTGGTCATTCGCCGATCCGCAGCACGGTCACCGTGTCGTCGGCCCCGTTCGACACGTACGCGAGGCGGCCGTCCGGGGCGACGGCGATGGCCCGCGGGCTACCACCGACCCGTACCGTCGCCGTCTGCGCCCCGGTGACGCCGTCCAGAACGGTCACGGAGTTGTCGCCCTCGTTGACCACGTACGCATGCCGGCCATCCCCGGCGAACGCCACCGCCTGCGGCTTGTCGCCCACCGGCAAAGGCCCGGTGCGCCGCAGGGTCCGGGCGTCGATGAGGTCGGCGGTGCCCGCCTCGTAACCGGCGGCCAGCACGCGCGCGCCGTCCGGGGACACGGCGACGCTGTGCGGGGCGCGGCTCACCGGGATGGCGCGCAGCACCTTGCCGCTGCCCAGGTCGATCACCGCGACCGCGTTCGACTCGTGGCTGGCAGTGAAGGCGCGTCGGGCGGTGGCCGAGAAGGCGATCGCGTGCGGATTGGGCGGGACGGTCATGCTGCCATCGGCGCGCTGCGTGCCGCCGGTGGCGAACATCTCCACCCGGCCGCTGCTGTGAATCGGCACCCACAGCCGGTCATCGGGGCCCACGGCCAGCGTGAACGGCTGTCGGCCGGTGGTCAGGTAGCGCACGACCCGGCGGCTCGCGGCGTCGACGACAGCCACCCCGCTGCCGGACATGTCCTTCTCGTACAGGGAGACGTAGACGAGGCTGCCGTCCGTGGAGGTGGCGACGAAACGGGGCGTGTTGCGCAGCTTGACCGGGGTGACCCGCTGGGTGGCGGCGTCGACCACGGAAAGGATGCGAGAGTTCTGGTTGGCGACATAGACCGTACGGCCGTCGGGGGAGACGGCTACTCCCTCGGGTTCGGCGCCCACCGGGATGGTGCCCACGACAACCGGCTTGCCGATGCTTACCGCGCGCAGGGCCAGCCGCTCGGTCGGCACGATGAACGCGGGTGCAGGCGCCGCCTCTGTTCGTAATACCTGGGCGGTGCTGGGCGGCGGCGCGGCGACGGGTGACTGGCGGTCCGGAACCCGGGTGGTCAGGGCCACCGCGGCCGCCGCCCCGCCGAGCAGGACGAGCGCGGTGAGACCCGCGACCACCATCAGGCCACCCCGGCGCTTGCGGCGGGGCGGTGGAAGGACGGTGATCCGGGCCGCGGGGTAGGCCTCCACGCTGAGCACTGCGGCGATCTGGTCCGCCGGTTCGGGCGCGCGGACTTGGCCGGTCACCCGCACGTCGGCCCAGCCGGCCGAGCCGCGGACGGTGACCGCACCGTCGAGCCAGTCAGACGCCGGCCGCCACTCGATCTGCAGGCGCCGGCCGTCGAGCCTGGCTCGGAGGCCGGGTCCCGCGGCGGTGACGGTGGCCTCAGCGAGGGCGAGCGGAGGACCGTCGATGAGCACCTGCAGGTCGAGCGGTGGCGAGTCGGGCGGCACCTCGCCGAAGTCCACCCGGTCCGGGCTGATCCGGATCCCCGTTCGGCCCAGACTCGCGGCCGCCGCGGCGGCGACACTGCGACTGTCGTCTTCGGTGAGGCGGCCGAGGGCATGCCGCGCCGCGGACGCTACGGCGAGATCGGCGCTCGTGGCGAGCTGGGCCAGCTCGCCGACGCCGAGGAGCCGGGTGTCGCGGCTCGCGCTGGCGATCTCGGCCCGGACGTGCGGTGGCAGGTCGTAGTCACTCATGGTGCCCCTCGATCAGCATGCAGTGACCAGAGGGGCGGGCGAAACCCGTGGGGCCAGATTGGCACCTTTCTCAGCCCGTACGGTGGGAACTCAAGTCGGCACGGCCGCGGCCGATGGTCAGAGCAATCCCGACGGAAGGAGGGCCGATGCCCCGGCCGCGCTCCACGGCACCGGCCTGGCCGGTCCACGCGGGGTTTGTCGCCGTCCTGACCGTTGCCGGCACCTCCTACGCGCTGGCCGGTCCCACCGGGCGCCCACTCGTCTTCTTCCTGGTCACCGCGCTGCCGATGATCACGTTCCTGATCTCGCTCGGCAACGGCAGCCTGCCCGACCGTCGCCCGTGGACGCTCGCCGTGCTCGGGCTCGCGCTGCTGCTCGTGATTCCGTTGCGCTGGCCGGACTGGCTCGGTGGGCTGCACCTGGGCCGGGCCGAGGGATCGCTGACCGACCTGACCATGTCCACCGCGCACACGCTGTTCCTGATGGGCACCGCGGTAGCCCTGCGCCGGCGGGCCAGCGCGGACCCCGGCGGCATGATCGACGCCGCTCTGTTCGGCATCTGCGCCGGTGGACCGCTGTGGGAGTGGCTGGTCCGCCCGCATCTGCCGGACGGCGCCACCGCCGGCGGCCAACTCCTGCTGCTCGGCGACCTGCTGGTGCTCTGCGCGGTGGCCGGCTGCCTGCTGCGGATCGGCATGATGGCCGAGGCCGGGCGGGGCACGCTCGCCTACCTGATCGCCACCAGTGTGCTCACCCTAGCCGCGATGATCACTTCCGCGGCGCCCCCCGGCGGCGAGGCCCTCTGGAGCGCCGAGTTGCTGCTCGCGGCATTCCTGTGCATCGCCGCGGCACCACTGCATCCGGGGGCGTCGGCGCTGACCGTGCCGCCGCCCGCCGCAGCCCAGGCCCGCAAGCTGCGACTCTGGTGGCTGGCAGCCTCGCTCTGCGCCAACCCGGTGATTGCCGCGGTGCAGGTGATCCGCGGTGAGCAGTCGTCCAGCCTGCTGCTTCCGCTCGGCACGCTGCTCGTCGTACCCCTGGTGCTGGCCCGGATCCGGCTGCTGTCCACCCAGCGGGACCGGGCCGAGCGGACGTTGGCCTATCACGCCACCCACGACGAGCTGACCGGTCTGCACAACCGCCGGCACATCACCGCGGAAATCGACCGCGCCCTCGTCGACCTGGACCGTGGCGCCCTCGACGAGGTGACGATCCTGCTCTGTGACCTGGACGGCTTCAAACCCGTCAACGACCGGTACGGCCACCCGGCCGGCGACGCCGTGTTGCGTACGGTCGCGGCGCGGCTGACTGCGGTGGTCCGCGCTGACGACCTGGTCGGGCGGCTGGGCGGCGACGAGTTCCTGATCCTGTGCCGAGGTAGTGCCGGGCTGGATCCCACAGACCTCGCCGCGCGGATCGCCGAAACTGTCGCCACCCCGGTCGCCCTGCCGGATGCCACCGCTGCGGTCGGCGTCACGACGGGCGTGGCCCGCGCCCGCCCCGGCCAGGGCCTGACCCGCGAGGCATTGATCAGCCACGCGGACGCCGCCATGTATGCGGGAAAAGCCGGCCGGGGCCGCCCGTCGTCAACGCTTGAAGCGGTCCGACACCAGGCGTAGTTGGTGGGACAGGTGGGCGAGCTCGATCGCCGCCGACTCGGTCTGGTTTGCCGCCTCGTGCGTCAGGGACGTCGTGCCGGAAACCCGGCCGATGGAGCCGGAGACCGCCGCGGCGGACCGCTCGGCCACGTCGACATTGGCGACGATCAGGCTGGTGGCGCTGATCTGGGCGTCGACCGCGGTGGAGATGGACCGCTGCAGCTCGTCGATCCGGTCGATCACCTGGCTGATCCGGCTGATCGCCTCGAAGGCCTGGGCGGTGTCCGCCTGCATGGCCGTCACCTTGGCCGAGATGTCGCCGGTCGCCGACGCGGTCTCCCGGGACAGGTCTTTGACCTCACCCGCGACAACCGCGAAGCCTTTGCCCTGTTCGCCGGCGCGGGCCGCCTCGATGGTGGCGTTGAGGGCGAGCAGGTTCGTCTGCTCGGCGATGGCCGTGATGATGTTGACGACCGCCGATACCTCGTCGCTGGAGCTGCGCAGCCGCTCGATCATGCGGTTGGTGTTCATGGCCAGGTCGACAGCCTCCCGGGCCACCGCGTCGGCCTCGCCGACCGCCGAGGTGATGTCCTGGATGGAGGTGTCCAGCCCGCGCGCGGCCTCGGTCGTCTGCCCCACGCTCGTGGTGACCTGATCGATGTCCCGACTTGCCTCGGCCGCCTCCGACGAGGCCGTACCCGCGCCTTCGGAGAGGTGTCGGCTAGTCGCCGTCAGCTCTTCCGAGGCGGCCGCCACCGACGTCGCGTTGCCGCCGATCTCGGTGAGGGCCGTCCGCAACGAGTTGGTGATGGCCCGCAGGCTCTTGCTGAGGTCGGCGAGCTCGTCGCTGCCACCCAGGGTGGCGTCGTTTGTCAGGTCGTAGTCGGCGATGGACTGGGCCGTAGCCAGGCAGAACTTGACGCGTTGGGCAATCCGCCGGGCCAGCAGCATCGCCGCTCCGCCCAGCACGAGGGCGGCGAGGAGACCGGTGATCAGCGTCGCCCACTCAGCCCGCATCGCCAGCGATTCGGCATCCTTGCCGGACTGGGAAACCCGCTCGGTGAGCGAAGTCTGCAGCACGTCGATCGCCGTGGCGACCTTGGTGTCCACCGCGTCCATCGCGGGCCGCGCGGCCAGTGCCGCTGTCCGGGTGGGGTCGGAGGCAACCCGGCTGGCGAGCGTCACGATCCGCTGCCCGGATGCGATCAGCTCGTCCAGGACCGGCAGCACCGCGTCGGCCTGCGGCCGGAGCTCGGGCACGAACTTGATGACGTCGTCCAGCCCGGCGCGCGCCTGGTTGACGTTCTGGCCGAGCTTGTTCAGCACTTCCTGGCGCTCGGTCGCGTTGTTGGTGACCAGCGCGGCGAGCACGTTGCCACGGAACAGGGAGCGGGCCAGGTCGGCCGTCTGGACGGCCTGCAACGCGGACGCGGCGTTGCGCACGGTCAACTGCTGATCGGCAAGCGCGGAAGTCCCGGTGAACCCGATGACGCCGGCCGTGATGACGAGCAGAAAACCGACCACGGCGAGCGCGGCGATCTGCCGCCGGATGGTGAACGTCACGGTAACCCCCTCGGTTACACGGTATGACCATCGCGCGCATCCGGTGGCCGCTTCGACTCAGTTCGGTCGGCGACCTACCGAACAGGCAACTATGAGGCGACGTATCGTTTCCCTGCTGATCGCCGGGCTGGTCCTGGGCGCCGGCGGCTGCGGCAGCGGAGATTCGGAAACCGGTAAGCCCGTCGACCGCCTCGCCGAGGCGAAGGCCGCGCTCCCCGACTCGATCAAGCAGTCGGGCGTCCTGGTCGGCGGCACCGATCCGACGTTCGAGCCGATGACCTTCATGGACGGCGATAAATTCACCGGCCTGGACGTTGAGCTCGTGGAGGCGCTGGCCGCCAAGCTGGGATTGACCGTCAAGTGGCAGAACCTGGGCTTCGGTGACCTGCTCAGCAACGTGGAAGGCCACAAGATCGACGTGTCGATCTCCTCGATGTTCGACCGCGCCGAACGCCAGAAGCAGGCCGACTTCGTCAACTACCTCAACGCCGGCACGTCCATCGTCGTGCCGAAGGGCGTCGGCGACATCGGCGGGATGCCCGGCCTCTGCGGGCGGCGCGTCGCCGTGCAGCCCGACACCGTGTATGTCGAGATGGCGCAGGCCGCGTCCGACAAGTGCGCCGGCGGTAAGAAGGCCACCCTGGTCAGCAGCAACACCCCGTCCGCGACGGTGGCCAAGAAGTCCGCCGACGCGGCCCTCAACGACTTCCCGATCGCCGCGCTGGACGTCCAGAAGGACGCCACCCTCGAGCTTTCCGGTCCGCAGATCGAGGCCATTCCGTACGGCATCGGCGTCGCCAAGGACCGCAAGCCGCTGACCGCCGCGCTGCAGGCCGCCCTCTACTCGCTGATCAACGACGGCTCCTACGACGCACTGCTCACGAAGTGGAAGGTCACCGAGGGCGCACTGCGAACCGGCGCCATCAACGGTGGTGCCTGACCGCCAGGTGTGACCGTGAGCCAGGACACTAGAGCTCCTTTTGTACGCTGCGCGCGATGCGCGCGGTCGATGCAGTCCTGATTCTTCTCCTCGTGGTGGCTGCCATCGGCGGCTACCACCAGGGCTTTCTGCTCGGCACCCTGTCGATGGGCGGCTTCGCCGCGGGTGCCCTGGTGGGCGTGCAGGCCGGTCCGCTGCTCGCCGACCGGGTCGGCTCCGGCATCCTGCGCGTCGTCGTGTCCCTGGTGACCATCCTCGTGCCGGCCGCGATCGGCCAGTTCCTTGCCTCGCGATACGGCCTCCGTCTGCGCGCTCGCGTCCGCGGCGACCGGGAACGCCGGATGGACGCCATCGGCGGGGCGGTGGTCTCGATTCTTGCTGTGCTCGTCGTCGCCGCCCTGATGGTGGTGCCGGTGCGGTCGTCTGTGCCGCCGTGGCTGGACCGTGAGCTGCGATCCAGTGCCATCTTGGCCGGCACGAACGCCCTGTTGCCCACGCCGGCCCGCGAGCTGTCCGCGGACCTGGCGCGCGCCCTGGACGCTGACGGGCTGCCCACCGTGTTCCACGGCCTCGACCGCATCTCGGCGGCCGAGGTCGCCGCCCCGAACCCGACCCTCGCGGACCTGCCGATCGTCGCCTCCGCCCGCCGCTCGGTGGTCAAAATCCGGGCCACCGCGGGCACGGCGGCAGGCTGCGGGCGCGGATCGGTCGGCTCCGGATTCGTGTACGCCCCCGAACGCGTCCTGACCAACGCCCACGTGGTGGCCGGCGCCGGCGAGGTGCACGTCCGGTCCGGGCGCCGCGACCTGGTGGCGACGGTGGTCGCCTTCGACCCGGCCCGGGACGTCGCCGTGCTGGCGGTGCCCGGCCTCGACGTGCCCGTCCTGCCGTTCGCGGCGGAACCGGTGCGCTCCGGCGCCGACGCCATCGTGCTGGGCTTCCCGCTGGACGGCCCGTACGACGCCCAGCCGGCCCGCATCCGCAGCGTCGGCGACGTGGCGGGGCCGGACATTTACGGCACCGGGGCGGTGGACCGCGAGATGTACGCCATCCGCACCCTGGTGCGCGGCGGCAACTCCGGCGGACCGCTGCTGTCACCCGGCGGAACGGTCCTCGGTGTCGTTTTCGCCGTAGCCGATGAGGACGCCGGCACCGGGTTCGCCCTGACCGCGACCGAGATCGCAGGCGTGGCCCGGCGCGGCGCGGAGCGGTCGACGCCGGTCGGCACCGGCGCCTGCCGCCGGTCGCCGAGCTGACGGCTAGCTGATCGGGGTCCAGACCGGGAACTTCGCCGTGCGGTGGTCGCCGGAGGATTCCCCGCGGAGCCGGCGGTTGATCCAGGGCAGCACATGCTGCCGGTAATAGCGGGCCTCGCCCAGCAGCCGGCGGTTGTCGGCCCGCGCCGGGTCGGCCACGTGCGCGGCGGTGGGATGACCCATCGCGGTGAGGATCAGCCCGGCCGCGCGCTGGTGTCCGGCCGCGTTCAGGTGCAGCCGGTCCGGTGACCAGTAGCCCGCGCCGCGGATCTCCCGGTCGTTGAAGACGTCGGCGAAGTCGACGCCGTGCCGGGCGGCCACCTCACGCAGTGCGGCGGTGAGCATGTCACCGCGTCGGCGCATCACCCGGCCGAACGGCAGCCGCTCGGACGGGTCGGCGCCGCTGATCAACACCAGGCGGACACCCGCCTCGGCGCAGCGGACCACGGCTCGCTCGGTGAGCCCGATGAGCCGGCTCATGTCGCCGCCGGGCCGCATCATGTCGTTGCCGCCACCGTTGAGGGTGATCAGCGTCGGGGCCGGAGTGAGGGCCAGCGCCGCATCCAACTGCCCGGTGACGATCGGCTCGAGCAGGCGCCCACGGATCGCCAGGTTGGCGTACTCGACCGCCTCGTCCTCGGCGGCCGCCAGCCCGGCGGCGACCCGGTCCGCCCAGCCGCGCACCGACCCGTCCGGCAGCTCGTCGCCGAGCCCCTCGGTGAAACTGTCGCCGATCGCCACGTACCGCATTCGATCGAGGGTAGACCGGCGGGGGATACTGGGCCATGACCGCCCGCAGGGTTGTGAGCATGCTCGCGGTGGCGGCCCTCGCCGCCCTCGCCGTCCGGCACCGCACCGCCGTCGCCGCCGTGCCCCGCGAGCTGCGACATCCGGTCCTCTATCTGCCACTGCACCTGGGATCGGCCACGCTGGCACTGGCTCGGCGCCTGCCCTTTCCGGGTGCCAGGATCCGTGCCGGAGTGCACATCGAGCAGCGGTTGGTGCCCGGCAGTCCCGACTCGCCGCCGGTCGGCGTGGTCACCTACCGGCGGGCCGGGAGTGCCGGGACGGGTGGGGCGTTGCTGTGGATCCACGGCGGCGGCACGGTGCTCGGCACCCCCGCCATGGGGCATGCCTGGTGCAGCCGAGTCGCCGCCGAACTGGACGTGCTCGTCGTGAGCGCCGACTATCGCCTCGCGCCCGAGCATCCGTACCCGGCCGGGCTGGACGACTGCTGTCGGGTGCTGCGCTGGCTGCACGAGCATGCCGCGGAGTGGGGCGTGGACCCGGCCCGGGTGGCGGTCGGCGGCGACAGCGCGGGTGGCGGCTTGGCGGCGGCGCTGGCCCAGCGTGCGTACGACACCGGCGTGCCCGTGCGGCTTCAGCTGCTGGTCTACCCGATGCTCGACGACCGTACGGTGCTGCGTGGCAAGCCGGACCACCCGGGTTTCGTCTGGACGGCGCCGTCGAACCGCTTCGGCTGGACCTCGTACCTGGGTCGTTCACCGCAGGCCGATGACGACCGCCCGTACGCCGCGGCCGCGCGCCGTCCGGAGCTGGCCGGCCTGAGCCCCGCCTGGATCGGGGTGGGGGATCTGGACATCCTGCACCGCGAGAACGTCGCCTACGCCGCACGGCTGCGCGCCGCCGGCGTGGACTGCGACCTGCGGGTGGTGCCGGGCATGTATCACGGTGCTGATGCGCTGCTCGACGGCCGGGAGCCCAGCATGACCGCGTTCCGCGCCGCCATGCTGGAGGCGCTCCGGGCGGCCCTCACCGGCCCCGCCGCTGCCGACCCCGGTCCCGAGGTGCGGCCGCAGCCGTCTTGTACGTGACCAGCGGCACCGTCGTGGCGATCGGCGTCGCCAGCCCGTGCTCAGTGAGATCACCGACGACCTGTTCGATGCGCTTGTACGCCGTCGGCGCCTCCTCGAACAGCAACTGCCGGTCGCCGCACACCACCAACGAGCCCACCGGCGTCCGGCGTAGCTCCTCGACGGTGTGCTTGGCCTTGCCCCGGCGCAGCGCATCGGCCCGGGACATCTTGCGCCCGGCACCGTGCGCGACGGAATGCCCCGCCTCCGGCCCGGCGTGCGTCGCGACGAGGAAGGAATGCGTGCCGCGTGTGCCGGCAATCAGCACGTCGCGTCCGTCGCCGCGGGCCGCGCCTTTGCGGTGCAGGTAGCCGCCGTCGCGGACTTCCACCGAGTTGTGGCATTCGTCGACGATCGGCGCGGTGGGTTCGGTGCCCAGTGCATAGGCGATCCGGGCCGCCATCAACCGCCGATTGAGCGAACCCCAGCGCACCGCCTCATCGTGGCGGGCCAGGTAGGCCGCCGGGTCGGGGGCCGGCCCCGCGCCGTGCACTTCGGTGTGGTCTCGCAGGATGCGTTCGCCCAGGCCGCGGGACCCGCTGTGCACGATGAGCACGAGGTCGCCAGCGGCCAACCCGAGCCGCTCTGCGTGGTCCGCGGCGAGGACAGCGTCGACGCGGGCCAGTTCGGCGAAGTGGTTGCCGCGGCCGACCGTTCCCAGGCCTTCGGTGTGCCCGGCGGGAATGTCGCCGGAGACCGCGGACCAGGCCGGGTCGTCCGGCTCCGGCGGGTGGTCCAGGTCGGGGAAGCGGGCGGCGAGTTTTCCGGGTACGGGCCGCTTGAGCCGCATCGGGAACACGGCGATCCCGCAGCCGATGTCGGAGCCGACCAGGAACGGGTACAGCACGCGCGAGGTCATCGCGGCACCGATCGGGGCGCCTTTGCCGGGATGCAGATCGGGCATGCCGGCGACGTGGATCATGCCGTCGAGCGCGGCCACCTGGTGGCACTGCGCCACCGCGTCGGACTCGATCCAGCTGGCGGGAGACGCGAACACGGTGACCGTGGCGCGCGGGGACTCGGACAAGGACGTGCTCCTACAGACGGGTACGGCAACCGGCGGGGCCGGTGAGTGGCGGGAATGCGGGTCGCGGGGTATCCGTCAGTACGTCATGGCGACCACCTTGGCGCAGGCGTCCGCGACCGGCAACCGGATTACCAGCGAGGCGTTGACCGGTCGAGCCGGCTGCCTGTCACACCGACTCCAGTAGATGGCCCGCGTCGAGGTGCTGCAGGAGCCAGCGGATGTGCGCCCGGGGATGACGGAGGCAGCACGCGGCCCCGCTGCTCGTGACCTCATGGGCCACCCGCAGAAACAAGCGGGCGCCCGCGATGTCGCAAAACTCCAGGCCGGCCACGTCGATGACCACCCGCTGGACCGGGCGCCGGCCCAGGACCGTCTGCAGGCGGGCCGACAGCGCCGGAGCGGTGGCGCAGTCGAGATCACCTTCGAGCGTGATGGTCAGGCAGCCACTCGCCGGATCCGACGTCGCCGTCATGCGTGGGCTCGGCGGGACAGTCGTGAAGAAGCAAGAACTGATCCCGCTCATCTGCGGCGCGCCCACGGATGCAGGGTGGCCCACACCATCTTCCCTTCAGGGGTGGGCAGCGCGCCCCACACCGTGGCCGCAGCGTCGACCAACTGCAAGCCATGACCGTCCGCCGACGAAGGCGGCAAAACCTCCGGCAACCGCAGCGGCGCCGGCGTGGCCCGCGGCGCCGGCGGCTGCGGCAGCCGCGGATCACCATCCGCCACCACCAGGTGAATGCCGGCGCTGCGGCGAGAAACCAGCACGGTCATCGGCGTACGGGCGTGCAGCGCCGCGTTCGCCACCAGCTCGGAGACCACCAACCGACTACGATGCAGCAACGTCGGCATTTGCCACTGTGCACAGAGCTCGGTGACCAGCGCCCGTGCCTCACTCGCGGCCTCCACCTCGCCCGGCAAGTGCAGCCGCCGCCGCGACGAGGAACGCCGCGAGCCGTACGAGTCCGCGCGAGCCTGATCGACGGTGAGACACACCGGCAGGTAGCGGGGCGCGCCGATCCGGCGCAGCCGATCCACCAGCACCGTGTCGGTGGACGCACACACCAGCACCCGGACGGGCGGATTCATCGCCTGGCCGACCCGCCGCGCCGCGAGCCAGGCGGGCAGGCTCGCGGCGTGCGGGTCGTACATGCCCTGCAGGTCGATAATCAGTGTGGCGGGATGCTCGCTCATGCACTTCTTCAGCGTGCGATGCGCCTCCGCGCCCAGCGACCGATCCCAATTTCCGTGTACGGCCATGACGACCGTCTCGGTCTCGATATCTGCGCTGACGGTCAGCATGCGCAAGTCACGGACGTCGAAGTGGCCGTACCCATGAGAGGGCTCACGTCACACCAACGGTTGCAGCCGCAGGCAAGTTACGGCTCATCACCCGATCAGGGGAATAATCTCCTGCTCCTCGTAGTCAAGATGCCGGTCCAGCGCTGCGGTGAGCTCACCGACCCGGGCCGCCAACGCATCCTTGCCAAGACCCGGATCGCCGAGCACCTCTTGCAGCTGAGCGAGCAACACGGCGATCTGGTCATGCTCGGCCCGCAGCCGGTCCAACACCGGCTCCAGACCCGGCCGCTGCACACCCGGAAACATCGCCCGGTCCTCCATCGTGTGGTGATGCTGCAGGCCCTGACACACGGTCAGGCAATTGACCCGCAGCTGAGCACCGAGCACCGAACCCGACCGGGCAACCTCATCCCGGATCACCTGCAACTCCCGCCGAAACGCGTCGTGGATCAGCTTCAGCGCGCCGCCCATCGAGCTCGCATTCGGCCGCGGCGGCCCGGGTACGGCAGTCAGCGCGACCACCGGCAGCACCCGTGTCGTCTTAGCCTGATAGTCCGCCCAGCCAGGGTCGCTCTCCGCAGCCCGGGCAAACAGTCGGTCCCGCTCCGATCCGCTGAGGACAGTCGCCGTAGCCGCATAGGTGAAGGCGCCGTCCTCGACGGTCACCTCCGGCTCGGCCAGCAGATTGTGATACCAGGCTGGATGGTGGTGCGCCCCGGCAGCGGAGGCGATCACGAGCACCCGCTCGCCACCGTCCGGCAAGTAGCCGAGCGGAACAGTGTGCGGGCGGCCAGACTTTCGCCCCGTCGTGGTCAGCAGCAACAGCCGGGCGCCTTCGAACCAGCCGCCGACGCGGCCCTCGTTAGCCCGGAACTCCTCGATGATGGGGGTATTGAAATCGTTCGGCATTCTCAACTCTCGGTAGATCGATGTGGCAGTGCTGTCCGACCTTCGCGTCGTGGCCCGTTCGCTGGGCGGTGGGCCCGGCGAGCAGCACGGCGGCCCGCTGGGGCGTAGGCTTCGCCCGCTGCGTTGCCGTGGTTGTTCCTCCACGCCGGTGCCGCGACTGTCGCCACTGGGTGCCCCCGAACTGGTCGAGCCGGTCGACAGAGCGTCGCTGTGGCGATTCGCCACCGACGTGGGTTGCTGTGGGCGGTTCGCCGCCGAGTGTCGCCGGCAGTGAGCCGGTCATTCAGGGCGTGCCGCGGCCCCTTCAGGGCGTGCCCCAGCGCGAGGGCCCAGCAAGTGCAGTGGGCCCAGCAAGTGCAGTGGGCCCAGCAAGTGCAGTGGGCCCAGCAAGTGCAGTGGGCCCAGCAAGTGCAGTGGGCCCAGCAAGTGCAGTGGGCGCACGCGAGTGCGGCGGGCAGTGGCGGCGGGGCAGGGCGAGTGCGGCGGGGCGCGGGCGGCGGGCAGCGCCCGGGGCCGCCCGGCGGTCACGCTTCGGCCGGGTGCCCTACTCGGTAATGGCGCAAGGCCGACCCGGCAGTCACGGGCAACACCGTAGCAGCCGGACGGCCTCGCGCGGATACCCGACTCGTCGGCTCCCGACGTGCCCGAACGCGCTCATACTGCTACCCACCCACCAGCCGCAATCGTCCTCGGAGGCAGTCATGCGGCGACTTCGGATCTGCACCGTACTCATCATGCTGGTTGCGCTGACCGGCGCCGGCTCGGCAGGCGCCGCGGTGCCTCGCGCGGCCGCGCCCTACTGCGGGATCACCTGGGGGAGCCTGCCCAAAGCGGGCGGGAGTCTCAGTGTGAACTCGCTTCTGCGAGTCACCACGAGCCGCCAAGAATGCTACGACCGCACGGTGTTCGAGTTCACCGGCCCCGCGAACGGCTATCGGGTCGAGTACCTGGACGCGGTGCTGACCGGCGGCGAGGGGCTCGACGTCACGCCGTACACCGCCGGCGACGCGCACCTCGGCGTCACGTTGCTGGCGCCCGTCTACACGACCGGCGGCACGATCACTTACGACCGCCGGCTGGGCGATCACGCGGTCACCGCGCTGAGATACACCACGCTTCGCGACCTGCTGTACGCCGGCAGCTTCGAGGGTTACACCACGTTCGACCTGGGCGTACGCGCTCGGCTGCCGTTCCGCGTGACGGCGGCCACCGGCTCGGACGGGCACGGCCGGATCACCGTCGACGTCGCCCACCGCTGGGAGTGACCCCAGACGTGGCTGGAGGTGTCCACCACAACTGGCACCTCCAGCTGCGCCAAACTTCACCGGAGCGCGTTTCCGAGCCGGAGGCTGGGCTGTGGCGGGCTTCAGCGCCGCACGTCGTAGGCCCGTGGCGGGATCGGCGTAGGCCCGTGGCGGGATCAAACCGGATCAACAGCGGTGGAACTCGGAGTTACGTCGACCGTAAGTTCAGCAGTTCATTGTGGGCGGCTCAGGAATGCGATCACTGGTGGCGGTTAAATGTTTTCCTCGAGAATTTCACGCACCTGAGAGAACATCCGGAAGATCTCCACCCGCCCATCGAGGAAACCCATCCGATAATCCGGTCCGGTCACCGGATCCTGTGACCGTTCCGCGTCCCGGCACCCGGCCAGCGCATCGTCCCGCCCGGCCGAGTACGCCTGCAGCGAGTCATCCACAGAATTCTCCCCGGTTGCCACAATTCCCATCCCTCCGCGCCGATCCGCGCGCCAATGTCGCACGGCGCGCCAGAGGTCGGCACCGGCTGTCTACCCGACCCCGCCCCGACCGATCCGGCAGCCATTACACCGTCGGTGATCAATCGCTCACGCGAATCGGCCGCGGCGGTGCCTCACTTCCACAGAGGGTGCTGCGTTGATGGCGGTGGGTCGCCGATGTCACCGCCGGACAGTCCTGCGGTGCCGCCAGCCGAAAGCAAGGATCTGTGGGGCGACGGTCCGGACCTGGGCTTGGTCGCCGGGTCGGGCAGGAGCCGCCGCGGGCGTTGCGGGGCCCCCGTACGCTCGCCCGCCTGGGCGCCCGGCCCGCCCCGGACCGGCTCCGGCCGTTCGCCACCGGCGCCGGCATCCGGGTTGCGGCTGCCCCGGCGTAACCGGGCGTAGCCGCTACGGGCGATGCGGACACTCGCGGGCCCGCCCGCATGGGCCCAGCGTCGCTGCGCGGTGGGAAGTCCAGCTCGACTGCGTGGGCCGTGACCTGGTTTGCGTGTTGCGGGAGCGGATGAGCCGCCAGCCCAGCTCACCCGTCGGGAAGGGGTGAGCTGGGCTGGTGCGGCGCATCAGAAGTCGAAGAGCGGGCCCGTCTCGCGCAGCATTTCGCAGCGGTTGGAGAAGGTTTCCGTGTAGCGGACCGGGCGGCCCTCCCAGATGCCGACAGCGCTTGCGGTGACCGGCTGGTATTCGCGGGTGCAGGCGCCGTTGGGGTCCACATCGAGCGAGGCGATGCGGCCGTTGACGCTGGCGACGGTGGCGCAGGCAGCGGCGGCTCGGGGGTGGGCTCCGCCGGCCGGCTGGCAGGTGAGCAGCGCCATGCTGACGTCGGTGCCGTCCTGGGCGGCCACCGTGAGGGCCAGCTGGGACGGGACGCGGGCCGCGGCGGCGGGGCCGGCGGTCGCGGCGAGGATGCCGGCGCCGGTGGCACAGGTGGCGAGCAGGGTGAGGGCGCCGCGCGTGAATGCGTTCATTGCTTTTTTCCTCCTAGGGTGGTCCGTTGTGCGGACCTGATCGCCCGGCCTTCGTGTGGCTCGGGCCGTCGACGAGCCTAGGCGCCCATTGAGTCATTCCAAGAAACGATTTGTTGCATTTCTTGGGGCGACCTGTGAACGGTGAAAAATGACATAACAATGACCGTCACGACAATGACGTACGGGCGATCGCGCGCTCGGTCAGACTGCCCAGCCACAGCGTGTCGCCGTGTTGCCGCACCCCGGTCGCCATCACGTAACGCCCGGCCGGGCCGTGCAGCGTACGCACAATGGCGCCTTCTCCATCGACCAGCGCGGCAAGCGTGTACGGCACTGGCTGGGGCTGCAGCCGCGCCGGCAGAACGGCCGCAATCCGCCGCACCGCAGGGTGTGGCAGTAACCGCTCGGCGAGGGCGACCCGTGGGCTGGCGAGCGCCACCCAGTAGGTCCCGTCGCCCACTGGGGACATGTTGTCCGGGTACGCGGGCAGGTCGCGGAGCTCTCGTACTTTGCCGTCCGGGAGCGACAGCCGCATCAGTCGGTGGGTGACCGTTTCGCAGAACAGCAACGCGTCCTCGTCGGGGGTGAGTGCCACCCCGTTGGGGAAGTGGAACCCGGTGGCGACCACCTCGGTTTTCCCGGTGCCCGGGTCGTAGGCGCAGATCCTCCCGTTGGGCTGGTGCTCCAGCAGGTCCCGCCGCCAGTGCGAGATCGGGAACCGGTTGGAGCTGTCGGTGAAGTAGACGACTCCGTCGCGTGCCACCGCCGCGTTGTTGCAGACCAGGATGCGGCTGCCGCCGGCTCGCCGGGTGAGATCCGAGATCGTGCCGTCGGCGGTGACCCGCAGCAGCCCGCGGTAGGCGTCGCAGACCACGAGTGCGCCGTCCCGCGGATCGATTTCGATGCCGAGCGGCCGCCCACCCGTCGTGCAGAGCAGGCCCGGGGTTGTCTTGCCGGGCGCGAAGCGCCAAATGCCGCCGTCTTCCGTACCCGTGTAGATGCTGCCGTCCGCAGCGACCGCGACGTCTTCGGGCCCGATGCCGCCAACGGGCAGCAGCTCGACGTCGTCGAGCCGGGTGTCGGTCGCCGCCCAGTCACCGGTCAGCGGCGGAGGCGTGGTGGCCGGCAGTTTCGCGGGTCGGATCAACCAGGGCGCGGGAGGGCGGGGAACAGTCATTCCTTCATCCTTGAGAAGACATCAACAAACCTCAACCTTCGGTACGCAGTACTTCCCGCGCGAGGCCGCGCCCCCGCTGTGGCTGCAGACCAGAGCGTGGACGACGACTCCGAGCTGATGGCGGTCAGCTTCACCGTCGACGTGGCCGAGCGCACCCTGAGCGGCCCCGACTGGCAGCAAATCTCTACTGAGGATCTCGGCGAGCCGGTCGGCCGGAGCGTGGTCCTGGACCGCGGCAGCGGATTCGTCGCCCGCGACCTCGGGTCAGAGCTGCCGAAGCCGGTCTGTGCCGCAGCACTGGTCGGGCTGCTGCCTCGCCCCCGGACCGATCCGGCGGCATGGCTACATGGACCGGCCGAACACCCTGCCCGCCGTCACCGCCCCTTCACTGCAACCGACAAGATCTCCCTGCCTCAGTGCCTCGCCCCAGCCTCCTAACAAGGCGTTCAGGCCGCAGGGCTCCGGCGAGATGGAGCCGTGTCTGCGCCACCCGCCCGCATGCGCGCCGCGTCATAGGCAAGTGCCGCCACTGCGGAGGCGAGTCCGGTGCGCGCACGCCAGCCGAGGGCGTCGGCGGCCCGGACAACGTCTAGGTGCATCCGGGGGATGTCGCCAGGCCTGGCCGGGCTGCGCAGAGCGGGCACCATGTGCGGGATCCGACAAGCGATGAGGCGATGTACGTCGCGGATGCGGGTTTCGGTGCCGCTACCGATGTTGACCCGCCCGGCAGCCGGGGCAAGGCAGGCGGCGGCGAATGCCTCGGTGACGTCGTCGATGTGGACGAAGTCGCGGGTTGCGTTGCCGTCGCCGTGCAGCACGCTCGGGGTACCCGCCGCCGCCGCGGCGACAAGCCGGTCGACGACGGCGTTCGGCGTTCCGGCGCCGTAGACGTTGCCGAGGATCAGGCTGGTGACGGGCAGCCGGTGGTGGGCGGCGAACCAGTCGAGGTACTGCACCGCGGCGGCTTTGCTCAGGCCGTACGGGCTGATCGGTGCCAGCGGTGCCGTTTCGGTGACGGGTAGCCGGTCGGGGTGGCCGTAGATGGCGCAGGTGGCGGCGAAGACCAGTCGGGCGCCGGCGGCGGCGGTGGCTTCGGCGACGGCGATGGTGCCGCGGATGTTGACGTCGGCGTCGTAGCCCGGCTGGGTCACCGATACGGGGATGCCGACCTGGGCGGCGAGGTGGACGACGACGTCCGGTTGGTGGGCGGCGATGGTCGCCGGCAGCGCCCGGGAGCGGATGTCGCAGCGCACAGTGCTCAGGTGTGGGCTCGCCAACCGGGAGGTCGTGGGCGGAGCGGTGTCGAGGCAGAGCACGTCGGCGGACGAGGCGATCAGGCGGCGGACGAGGTGGCTGCCGATGGCGCCGTGCGCGCCGGTGACGACGATGCGGCGCCCGGCCAGCGGGTCGCCGGGGCGGGGTTCAGCCGTCATGGCCGGCGGCGAGGTGGGTGGTGTCGTTGTGCCGGATCAGTGCCCATTGCTGGCCGTCGTGGGGGCGTAGCCAGGAGATGGGCTGCTGGCGCCAGGTGGTGAGGGCGGTCTGGTCGGCGGCGAAGCCGACCGGCAGGGCGTCGACATGGCAGAACCAGTGGTGGGCGGCGGTGACGGTTTCGCCGTGCGCGACGACAAGGATGCGCTGCCCGGTGTGCTGGGCGACGAGGCGGAGCAGGGCGGTGTGGACGCGTTGCTGGTGCTGCAGCCACGTTTCGCCGCCGTCGGCAATCGGCCGGTCCGGGTTCAGGGCGGGGGCGGCGCCGAACGCGGCGACGACGTCGGCCCACCGGGCACCGTCGGCGGTGCCGTAGTCAGGTTCGCGCAGGTCGTCGACGACGGTGACTGGCAGGCCGGCTGCGACGGCGACGGTGTCAGCGGTCTGCCGGGTGCGCGGCAGCGGGCTGGCGTAGAGGGCGGCGTACGGCTGGCGCTGGTGCTCGGCGCTGATGCGGGCGGCGAGCCGTGCGGCTTGGTGCCGGCCTGTGGGGGTGAGGCCGCGGCAGGTCGCCGGGCCGGCGATCCGCTGGTCCTGGTTGCACCAGGCTTGCCCGTGCCGGGCGATGGTCAACTCAGTCGGCGGCACTGTGCACTCCTGACGTGCTGGTAGAAGGCCAAGCACGCGGCGGCGTGCCCGGCGGGGGTGAACTGGTGCGCTCGGTTCCCAGCGGCGGTCCGCAGCGTGGCCCGGTGGCCGGGGTCGGTGGCGTACCGATCAAGAGCTGCCGCGAGCGCGGCCGGGTCGCCGGGCGCCACGATGACGCCGGCGTCGGCGGTGAGTTCGGCCATGTTCGCGACATCGGCGGCGATGACCGGCCGCCCGTAGGCGAGGTAGTCGGCGATCGCGCCGGAGCCCTGAAAGGTGTGCTGCGGCCGGTACGGGAACACTCCGGCGGCGCTGCCCGCGACGAGCGCGGCCCGCTCCGGCGCGTCCAGGTAGTCGGCGACGACGACCAGCTGCGCGTCGACGCCCAACGGCATTGGCTGGCCGACGGCGGGGCGCAGATCGATGCCGGCCTGGCAGGGGTCGTCCCAGAACGGGCCGGCCAGCACGACCCGCAGCCGGGCCTCGGTTCGCGCGAGGGCAGCGATCAGATCCGCGGCGCTCTTCCACGGGGCGGCATATCCACAGAGGCTGAGCACGGTGGTGCCAGGCCGCGGGTCGGTGAGCGCGGCGGCCAGCGCCGGCCCGGCGGCAGGGCGGGTGCCGGCCGTAATCGTGGTCGGCAGAGGCGCCACCCGGGCGGGCCGGGCGGCGACGGCGGGCAGCCGGACGGCGAGCGCCTGCTGGGCGTACCGGCCGAAGTAGACCAGCCCGCCCGCGGTGACGAGCGTGGCGTCGACCGCGACGCGCAGGGCGGCGTCGGGTCGGTGCACGGCGACCAGGGTGGGGTCCAGGGCGTGCACGTGCACCACCACCGGGGGCAGCGCAGCGCCGTGATGGTGCCACCGCGCGACGAGCAGCTGCTCGATCTCAAGGTTGCCGAAATGCAGACTGATCAGGTCATAGCTGGCCGGGTCGATGCGGGTGGCGAGGGCGTCGGCCACGGCGACGAGCTCCGCGGCGGTGAGGAAGTCACCACGGACGGGGTCGTAGGGAACGCCGGGGGCACCGAGGCGGTCGACGGTGGTGCCGAGGCGGCGCAGTTCGGCGGCGAACAGGTCGAGGTAGGGCGGCAGGCTGCCCTGCGGGTGGTCCGGCCCGGCCAGTAGCACCCTCACCGGTCCACCCTCGATGTCGACACCTTGTCGAGCAGCGCCTGGTAGATGGCGAGGGTGGCGCGCGCGTTGGCCTGCCAGGTGTATCGCGCGGGCAGCCCGCCGGTCAGTGGGGGCCGCGTGTCGAGGAGGTCCAGCAGCGCGGCCTCGTCGGCCCAGACCTGGCCGGTGACGCCGGGGGTGAGCAGCTCGGCGGCGACACCAAGGTCGGCGGGCAGCAGGGCCGGGGTGCCGCAGGCCAGGGCTTCGGCGATGGCCAGGCCGTAGCCCTCCCACCGCGAGGTCGACAGCAGGTAGTCCGCGGCCCGGTACACCGCCGGCACGTCACTGGGGTCGAGGTCCTGACAGACAAGGACGTCGTCGGGCAGGTCGACCGGGTAGTGGACCTGGCCGTGGCCGAGAACGATCATCAGCCGGGCCTGCCCGGCTAGCCGCGCCGCGATCCGGGACAGCCGGTCGAAGCCCTTCATCTCGGTGAACTTGCCGACCCACACCAGCAGCGGCAGCCGCTCGGCGCCGGCCGCGAAGAAGCGCGCCCACTGCGGATCGTCGAGCGCTTCGGTGAGCGGGCGGCGGGCGGTGACCGTGCCGGACCGGCCGAGCTGGACCTGCCAGCCGGAGCCGGGCCGGGTGTGCCCGTGCGGGGTGAACCGGGTCCGGTCGACGCCGTTGGCGATCACCGTCGGGCGGGCGATGCGGTAGGCGGCGGCCAGGTCGTCGGCGGCGAACTCGCTGACCGCCACGACCGCGTCAGCGCGGCCGCAGATCCGGCGCTCGTCGGCGGCCAACTGGTCCGCGCCCATGGTGTGCGCGGACAGGTCCCCGCGGACCAGCACCGGCACTCGCCGCGACGGCTGCTGCTGTGCGTAAGTGAGCAGTTCGGCTTGCCAGGTGGAGCACTCGGCCACGTCCGGGGCGAACAGGTCGATGGCGCGGGCGACCGCGGCTCGGTGGACGCTCATGTCCTCGGTGCGCGGCAATGTCACCACCGTGAGTCCCGGCCCTGAGACGGGATGCGGGGTGTCCTGGGTGAGCAGCACGACCTCGTTACCGGCCTGCACGAGGTGCTCGGCAAGGTCGCGGTAGAGGGTGCAGATACCGCCGCGGGTGATCTGGTGCAGGTCCCGGTGGACCAGGGCTATCCGCATCACCGCACCCCGGCCAGCTCGTGCACCCGGGCCCGCACGCTGTCCCACGTCTGCTCGAGGTAGGGCAGCCGGTCGGTGCGCAGCGGCCCGTCTTCCAGCTCGCCGTGCGTGCGCAGTTCCCGCACGGCGAGGGTGGCAACGTTGGTCCAGAACCCCGCCAGTTGCGCCGGGTCGCTGCCGGCGAGCTGCTCGATAGCGGGGCGTACGCCGGGCAGGCGGCCGAGGATGAGCCAGAGCAGGGCCGCGTCCAGGCCGGGCAGGTACCGGCCGGTGAACTCCCAGTCCAAAACCCCGTACAGCACCCCGTCGGGGCCGCGGAGGACGTTGGTGGGCAGCAGGTCGCCGTGGGCCAGCCGCATCGGCCCGGCCGCTGCGGCGAGCGCGGTCAGCGCGGCCTCGTCGCGGTCGTCGAGCAGCCCGTACTCGGTGCGGTAGCGGGCGAACCGGTACGGGTAGTCCCACACGGCCGGGTACAGCCGGTCGGGGGCGGTCCATGATTGCAGCGCCCCGGCTGCGTCGAGCATGACCTGCACGGCGGCCGGGTCGAGCTCTGTCGGGTACCGGTCGGCGGCCACCGGCCGGCCCGGGAGGCGGGTCACGGCCAGGACCCCGGCGGCGGGTTCGGCGGCGATCAGCCGCGGCACGGCCACCGGCGGCGGCGCGGTGTCGAACGCCCGGTAGGTGGCGATCTCTGCGGTGAACTTCGCCCGCCAGAACGGGTCGTCGTCGACGAGCAGTTTCACCACGACCTGCAGGTCGTCGAGGACGCCGCTGAGCAGCACCGCCTTGTCGGTGCGGTGCAGCGGCGCGTCGTCGAGCCGCACCCCGGGCAGGCATGCACCGGCGCGGGCGTGCCAGGTCTGGACCACCGTCATGAAGAGACCTCCTCTGAAGTAGCGGAAACACTGTCGGGCGTGCGCGGGCCGGGGATATCGGGTGCCACCGCGGCGGCCAGCGCCGTTTCCGCGTCTTCCCGGTTCAACTGGCCGGCGAGGGCGGCGGCGATGACCGGCAGGCACCGCTCGTAGTAACACGGATCCACCGGCAACCCGGCCGCGTGTCGGGCGTGGACCAGGTCGTACATGCGGTGCGGCATCCACCGGCCGCGCCCGGCGGGGCTGGACGGGTGGACCGGCCACCGCTGATGCAACCGTCGGTGCCCGGCGGCGAACCGGCGAATCCCCGCCGTCGTGGCCGCGGCGGCGCCGGTCATCGACGTCGCGGACGGGACCCGGTGGTACACCGCCGTCGGCACGTCGACGTGCTGCAGGCGCCAGCCGCGGCCGCGGACCAGGCCGAGCCACATCGCCCAGTCCTCCTGGATCGCCCCATGCGGGTGCAGCATCGGATCGCCAGCGTCGAACCGGCGGGCCACCACCGAGATGACCGGGGTCAGGTTGGTAACCGCCAGCAGCTGCGCGTCGAACGGCACCGCGAACCGGTACCGCGAGCGCACCTCACGGCCCGGCTCGGCCAGTTCGTGCGCCACCAGACACGTCGTGTAGACCGCGTCCACGCTGCTGGTGCCCAACGCGTCCAGGGCGGTCGGCAGATGCGTCGGCAACCACACATCATCGTCGTCGAGGAACGCCACGAACTCGCCGCGCGCCGCCGCGACACCGACCTTGCGGGCGACCGCGAGACCCCGGTTCTCGGGCAGGGTGATCAGCCGCACCGGCCGGGCCGCGGCGGCGACGATCGCGCTGACGTCCGGGCCGGCGTCGTTGACCACAATCACCTCGTGGCCGTCGACCGGCTGCGCGCAGACGCTGGTCAACGCGCGTCGGAGCCCGTCTGGCCGGTGGAATGTGGTGATCACGCTGCTCACCGCCGGCCGGGCGGTCACCGGGCCGCCCCGGCCAGGACGTTGAGCAGCGGGCCGGGATCACCGCGGTGCTCGTAGTGCCAGCCGCCCCCGGCTAGGCGCGTGAGTAGGTCGGTGAGCCGGACCCCTTCGAGGGCGAAGGCGGCCGGGTCGCGGTGCTCGAACGGCAGATGCCGCTCACGGGACAAGTCGTCGGTGAGCCAGTCCGTCCGAAGGTGACCGGCCAGCTCCGCGGCGGTGTCCACCGGGCCCATCGCGGTCAGGCCGTGCCGGACGTTCGGGGCGGCGTAGCGCGGGAAGACCACCGAGACCCGCTTGCCGGCCAGCGGCACCATGACCGGATTGGGCTGCTCGAGCTGCGCGAACGTGAAGTACCCCGCGTCGTCGGCCGCGTACCGGCGCTGCCTAGGGATCCGCCGCCACGCCTCGATGTCGAAGCCGTTGGCGTCCCACGGGGTTGGCAGCTTCTCCCACAGGTCGACCAGGGTGCCCGCCTTGACCGGGATCGGCGTCGGCAGCGACGTTGCGACCAGCCCGCCGTCAGCGCCGGGCAGCAGGATCAAGTGGTCGTTGGACAGCCACCGCCAGTCGTGCTCCAACACCGCTCGCAACGCGAGGGTGGTCTTGCCGCCCCGCTTGTCCGCGGCGAACATCACCACCTGCTCATCGGTGTAGATCGCCGAGGCGTGCACCATCGTGTACCCGGCCCGCTCGCATGCGTCCAGGAACACCTCCCGGACCACTTTGCGGGTGGTCACCGCAAGGTTCAGCGCCGAGCACGACCACAGCCGCACCTCCCGGCCCGGCGCGTCGACCTGGATGCCGACGCCGAAGCGGGTCAGCGGCACCCCCTTCGGGGCGACGCCGGCCTGCGCGCTCACCGTCCACTGCGGGTCACCCGCGGCAGCGCGCGGGTAGAACTGGGCCATCGTGTCGCGCACCAGCGGCACCGCCGAGCGGACCGCCACCGTCACCTCGCCCACCCGGGCCAAGACGACCTCACCGTCGACCGACAAGATTCACCTCCCACACGCGGACCTTTCCGGCCCGCGTCTCTTGCGAGTGCGGCCCGCGCCGCCCCCGCTGGTTTCGTTGTTGAACCGCCCTGCCCTCAGCGGCCGGGCGGACGCTGCCGGTCGTCGCGCCCGCGGCCACCGTTGCCGCGCCAGGCCTGCGCCGGGGTCTGCTCGTTGATCCAGCCGCGTTGCGGGAGCACCTCGGTACGCCCCCTCGCCCACTGCGGAACCTCGGGCGAGGGAGAGGTAAGTGCCGGTGCAGGAGGCCGCCGGTCCAGACAAGGCCAGCGCAGCCCGCAGACACAGCGCCGCCGCAGCCACCGGCGGACCGGCCGGTGCTGCACGGCGTCGATGTCAGCTAGCCCGGCGGACATCACGGATGCTCCCCGTCGCGTCGTCCACCATGTCGGCCTCGCGCCGCACGCTGATCCGCTCGGTGAGCACCGTGTCGACTACGGTGCCCCGCCCCGCCGTGGGCCGGTACCGGACCGT
This sequence comes from Actinoplanes sp. NPDC051859, assembly GCF_044452725.1. Classification (NCBI taxonomy): domain Bacteria; kingdom Bacillati; phylum Actinomycetota; class Actinomycetes; order Micromonosporales; family Micromonosporaceae; genus Actinoplanes; species Actinoplanes sp. NPDC051859. The sequence continues at coordinate 778,018 of NZ_JBITBX010000002.1, forward strand.
CGCCGCTCGCGCGTTCGCCAGCAGCACGATTGCGGGCCGGCGGCCTTCACCGCGCTCGACCCACACCGCGGCGCCGGGCGGTAGCCCGCGCTGCGCGGGGGACCGATCTCGGGATTCGGAGAGAACGAGGACATCGATCGGCATAACCAACACCGCCTGATCTGGTCTACACGCGACAAGAAGAGAGGCTGGGAGCGCAAGAACTTGATGATCACCTTGTGCAGTCTCGCCGCCACTGACAGCCAGCATTGCAGCGCGCATCGCACCGTGCAACATTTCACGTAGAAATTTCTCTGCGCGCTAGCGGCGCCGTGCGACAAGGCGCCGATACGCTCCATGCGCGGCGATGTTGCGTCGTGAAACACTGACCAGGGAGGTGCGATGGTCGAGGTGACACCGACATCGATGGTCCGGCGGCAGCTGGGACGCAAGCTCGGGCGGCTGCGCGAAGCGGCCGGCATGGCCGGGATCGACGTCGAGAAGCGGAAGATCGCGTCTCGCTCGAAGGTGTGGCGGATCGAGAGCGGCCAGGTCCCGGTCAAGATCCCCGACGTGTGGGCGCTCTGTGCCCTCTACGGCGCTACGCCGGAAGAGACTGCGCAGCTGTCGAAGATGGCCGAGAACACCAACAAACAGGGCTGGTGGGAGGACTACGCCGACGTCGTCCCCGACTGGTTCCAGCTCTACTTCGACCTCGAGGAAGCCGCCTCGGCGATCCGCACCTTCGAGGACGGCATCATCCCCGGCGAACTCCAGACCGCCGAGTACGCCCACGCGGTCTACCGCGCCGCCCAGCCCCAGGACGACGACGACACCATCGCCCGGCACGTCAAGCTCCGCCTCGAGCGACAGGGCCGCCTCTTCGACCGCAGCCCGGCACCGCAGCTCACCATCGTGCTCGGCGAGAACGTCCTGACCCGCCTCGTCGGCGGCCGAGAAGTCCTCGACGCCCAGATCGCCCACCTGCGCGAGCTTTCCCAGCGCCCCCAGGTCGAGATCCGGGTACTGCCGTTCGCCGCGGGCGCCCACGCCGCCATGACCGGCGCATTCCGGATCCTCGACTTCCCCGACGACGAAGACCCCGCCGTCGCCTACCTGGAAACCCAGGTCGGAGCGCGCTACCTCGAGAAGCCGGCCGAGCTCGACGAGTACCGCCGGATCTTCCAGCTGATCCATCAGCAGTCCACGCCGATCGGAGAGTACGCACCATGAGCACGACCACCCCGTGGATCAAGGCCAGGAAGAGCGGCGGTAACGGCGGGAGCTGCGTCGAATCCCGCCGCCACAACGGCATGATCGAGGTCCGCGACACCAAGGACGCCGGCGCCGGCCCCATCCTGCGATTCACCACCGAAGAGTGGGACGCCTTCCTCGACGGCGCCCGCAACCGCGAGTTCGACCACCTGCTCCACGACTAGACCCGCGGTGCGGGTGCGCGCGAATGCCTGGCTGCGTGTCGCGGGCCGAGGACAAGCGCGAGCCATGGCCTCCACCTGGCGCCGCCCCCACAGCGACTCCGACTCCGCGCCTGGCGGCAATCGGCCTGGCACCTGATGCCCGCGCCTATCGCTCGACGAGGACGCGGCGTACGCCGGCGTCGAGCATGGCCTGGGACCGGTGCTGACCGTTGTTGTAGCCCTCGCGGCGTGGACAGGGCGTAGGGGCGGATGGGGTCGGTCGGCGCGGAGGTCGCCGAGGACGTAACGCTGCCGGTAGGTGGCGCCGCGGTGGATGATGCCGGCGTCGGCGCGTACCTGGCTGTTGATGCCGTCGCAGCCGATGATCCAACGGCGCGGATGGTCTCGCCGGAAAAACGGATCGGGCGGCGCTGCCGTGGCAGCGCCGCCCGAGGTATTGCGGGTGCGGGGTTAGCGGACCTGGACCGTGACCTCGCGGCCCTTGCCCGCCCCGGCCACGTTCACGGCCTGGACCGTGCTGCGGTACCGGGTGCCCGCCGGAACGCCGGCGGCGGTGAAGGTGAACGAGCGGGCCGTGCCAGACACCGTCATCACGATCGGGGCGCCGCGCCGGGTGCCGTTGGCGTTGAGCCGCTGGCGGGTGATCCGGTACGCGGTAACCGTCGCGCCGCCTGTCGAGGCCGGGGCCGTCCACTTCAGGGTGGCGGTCAGCGTGCCGCGGGCCGGGCCGGAAGTGCCGGTGAGGCTCTTCAGGGCGCTGGGCACGGTCCGGGGCGTGACCTTCGCCGAGGCGGAGGACAGTGCACCGGTGCCGATCTCGTTCACTGCGCGGACCCGGAAGCGGTACGCCTTGCCGTTGGCGAGGCCAGACACCGCAAGCACCGAGGCGGTAGCGGACGCCTTGCGGACGCTGCCCACCGGCTTGCCGTTCGCGTCGAGGACCTGCACCTCGTAGCGGGTGATCGGCATGCCGCCGTTAGATGCCGGCGCGGTCCAGCGGACAACGACCAGGCCCTTGCCGGCGGTGGCCCGCCCGAGCACCGGCTTGCCGGGCGCGGTGCGTGACGCTCCGGGGCTACCCGCGTCCGGAGTGCCAGGCGTGCCGGTTCCGGGCGTTCCGGGCGTGCCAGGGGTGCCGGGGTTACTCGGCGTTCCGGGGTTACCGGGCGTTCCCGGCGTGCCGGGGTCGGTCGGGTTGTTCGGCGTTCCCGGGTTGCTCGGGTTGCCGGGCGTGCCAGGGTTGCTCGGGTTGCCGGGCGTGCCAGGGTTGCCGGGCGTTCCAGGGTTGCCGGGCGTGCCGGGGTTGCCGGGCGTGCCAGGGTTCGCCGGGCCGGTCACGTTCGGGACGATGGCGTTCGAGATGGCCGAGAAGGCGCTCGCTCCCGCCGCGTTCACCGCGCGGACCCGGAAGGAGTAGACGCCGGTGGTGACCAGGTCTGTGAAGGTCAGCTCGGTGGCGTCCGGTGCCGCGACGTCCACGCCGAGCACGGTGCCGGTTTCGTCGTCCAGGGCCTGGACCTCGTAACCGTAGACCTCGCTGCCGCCGGTGAAGGTCGGCGCCGTCCAGCGGACCAGAGCGGTGCCGTTGCCCGCGGTCGCGGTGCCGATGACCGGGGCGCCCGGAGCGGTCGGGGTGACCGGCGTGGTCGGGTTGGTGGGGTTCGTCGGGTTGGTGGGTGTGGTCGGGTTCGTGGGGTTGGTCGGCGTGGTCGGGTCGGTCGGGTTCGTGGGGTTCGTGGGGTCGGTCGGGTCGGTCGGCGTTTCGGTCTCGTCGTCGTCGCCGGGCTCTTCGGGCTCGTCGTCGTCGCCGGGAGTCGCCGGGGCGGGGGTGACCGGGTTGGACCAGGCGGTCCAGCTGCCCGGGCCGTCCACCGTGTTGGCGCGGATCCGGAAGGTGATCGCCGTGCCGTTGGTGAGGCCGGTGACGACCAGGCTGCGGGCCGCGGTGTCGGTGAGCTCGGTGGTGACGGTGTTCGGGCCGTCGTTGCGCTCCAACGTGAAGCTGGTGATCCGGTCGCCGGCGGTCTCTTCGGGCAGGGTCCACAGGACGGTGGCCTGGGCGTCGCCGCCGAAGGCCGTGATGCCCGCGAAGGCGACCGGGGCGGTGACCTCGACCGTCTCGTCGGCGAAGGCCAGCTTCTCGATGTTGCGCAGGATGTCGGTGCCGTCCGGGCCGGAAACGATCAGGGCGTCGCCGAACGGGTCGACGGCGTACTGGCTGCGGGTGCCGGCGAAGACCGCGGTGTCGTTGCCCTTGGTGGGCGACGTGAGGACCTCCCGTACGGTGACGATGTCCTTGGGGTTGATCTTGCCGGCGAAGACGTCGGCCTGGAGCTCGGTCATGCTGCGGGCCGAGCGGATCTGGATGCCGTCGGCGTCGCGGACGCTGAGCCGGACGTTGAGGTAGCGGTCGCCGTCGATGATGTCGTCGCCGAGGCGGCCCTCGATGGTGTCGTCGCCTTCACCACCGAGCAGGATGTTGCCCTCGCCCCACACGTTGCCGGAGAGGTCACAGGGGCGGCCGCTCTGGTTGCTGACCGCGGAGGCCGGGGTCGGCAGGTGCGTGACGATCTGCTCGAGGCCCTTGATCCGGGCGATGCCCGCAGCGTCCAGGGCGTCGCAGCCGAGGAAGCCGCCGCCGTCGCCGCCCACCGTGGACGGGGTGACGTCGTCGCCGCGCAGGGTGTCGTTGTGCTTGCCGCCGGACAGCGCCTCGACCTCGTTGTAGCGGTCGCGGACGCCGACGGTGAGCACGTCGAGCGGGTTGAGCGGCAGGTCCAGGTCGGCGTCCATCGGCTGGTCGTCGCCGCCCTGGTCGGGGCTGGACGCGATGGACCAGTCGTAACCGGAGCCGCCCGCGTTCTTCTCGATGCCGGGGCCCTGGACGCCGATGTCGTCGCCGCCCTCCATGTCGTAGTCGTCGTCGCCGCCCTGGCCGAGGAAGACGTCGTGGCCGGGCTTGTTGGAGTCGTCGAGGAAGAACAGGTTGCCGCTGTCGCCCTGCAGCAGGTCGGGGGAGTTGCCGCCCTCCATCCAGTCGTTGCCGGAGTCGCCCCACGCCGCGTCCTCGCCGTCGCCGGCGATGATGAAGTCGTCGCCCTCGTTGCCGAAGGTGTCGTTGGCGTTGGCGCCGCCGTTCAGGAAGTCCTTACCGGTGCCGCCGTTGACGATGTCCAGGCCGGGGCCGCCGTCGATGGCGTCGTTGCCGTCGCCGCCCTTGGGCATGTCGTCGCCGCTGAGGTCGGTGATGATGTCGTCGCCCTCACCGCCGAGGATGTGGTCGTTGCCGGCGCCGCCTTCGAGGACGTCGTCGCCCTCGTTGCCCCACAGGGTGTCGTTGTCGTTGCCGGCGACGACGCGGTCGCGGTTCTCGGTGCCGTTGTAGACGGACTGGCCGTTGATGCCGGGCGCGTCCACGGTGTTGCGGGCCTTGTACTTGATCGTGCCGTCCGGCATGCGGATCAGCAGCGCCTGCTCGTCGCAGTCGGTGCCCGGGTCGTCGGTGACCCGGTTGCCCGCGGCCTCGAAGCCGGCCGGGGTGCCGGCCAGGTTGTCGAGCTGGAACTTGCAGTCGGCGGTGGCGAACACGTCCGCCTTGAGGGTGTGCGCGGTGGTGTTGCGCATGATCAGCTCGGCGAACGAGTTGCCTTCGAGCTGGGCGCGCAGGTTCATGCCGACCGTGCGGGCCAGGTAGTAGAGCCGGTCACCGTTCTGCAGGCTGGTCAGCTGGCTCTCGAACACGAAGTCGAAGGTGCTGCCGAGCAGGCCGCCGAACGGCTGGGTGGTCTCGGCCAGGCCGCCGACCCACAGGTCGACGTCGTCCAGGCCGGACGTTGCCGCGGTCCAGCTGCCGATCGCGTTCATGAACGCGGCGGCGTCGGCCGGGACCACGTCGCCGGGCTGCGGGTCGACGATCGCACGAGCCGCGGCCCGCTTCGCCGCCACGGTGGTCGCGGCCTTGATCGAGGAGTGCTTTCCGTACGCGGCCACGAAGTTGATCAGCGACTCCGGGTGCTTCAGGTTCTCGCCGAAGTCCACCCAGCTCGTGTACGGCGCCAGCCGCCCGTCGTTCGTCTTGTCGTGCAGGACCCGGCGCAGCTTGTTCAGCGCCGGCACACCCTCGGACCGACCCCGGGCGATGTTCACCGCGGCGAGGTCCATCGGCAGGCCGAGCAGGTTGTCGCGCAGCGTGTCGGTCATGAACTCGTCGAGCTCGTTGCCGACCTGGTCCGACATGCCCATGACGATCGAGCCGGCGGCCTGCTCCGGGGACATCGTCCCGTTGGCGGTGTACGCGGGCGGGTTCAGGAAGCCGTCCAGCAGCGACATCGAGGTGTCGGAGCCGTCGTCGTTTTTGCGGGAGATGCTCTCGGTCAGCATCGAGTGGCCGAAGCGGTAGACCGAGTGCGCGAACTCGGCGTACACGGCGGGGTTGATCTCGCCCTGGGTGAAGGCGAACGGCTGGAACGGGTTGATCGCCGGCTGGATCTTGCGGGCGAACTCCTCGAACACCAGGTGCTGGTACTCCATCTCGTTGATGAAGCGGGCCGCCTGGAAGATGCGCTCGCCGTTGAAGTCGTCGCCGAACTTCCACTCGGCCAGGGCCGGGCCGCCGTCCTCGGTGAGGACCCGCTCGATGTCGCCGACCAGCCGCTCGTGCTCCGAGTGGAAGATCTGGTGCACGGCGGTGAGGCCGATGTTCTCGTTGGCCCGGCCGTCACCGGCCACGTAGTGCGCGGCCAGCATCTCGTCGTCGTACGTGCCGGCGGGCTGCTTGCTGAAGTCCGCGGAGGCGGTGGTGTCGTCGTCGGCGCGGGGCGCGACCTTCGGGGTGGCCGGGTTGTGGTCGGCGTCCACCGGGGTCGGGTCGGCGTGGTGCGCGATGTCCGTGACGAACGGGGTGTCGAAGTGCAGCGTGTTCGCGGGCACGGCCACCGGGTTGGCGCGGTCGCCCTCGACCAGGCCGGTCGCCGTCACGTACTGCGGCAGGCCGCGGGCCGGACCCGGGACGAACTTGCCGTACGCGTCGGTGAGGATCGACGGCACGTTGAGCACGTCGGCGTCGGTGAGCGCGAGGCCGAGCTGCTCGCGGGCCTGCTTCTTGGTGTCCGCCCAGGTGGGAAGGCCGCCGGCCGCGTTGGAGAGCAGCCGGCCGGTGGCGACCGGGCGGCCGATCGAGTCGTCCGCGTACTCGCGCAGGAAGACCTGGTGCGCGGCGTGCGAGGTGTAGGTCTGGGACAGGTCGACGAACGGCGTGTCGGTGTTCTTGGCATCCTGGACGTCGTCGGCGGTGCCGAGCTTGCCGTCCGGGCCGGGCTGGTTGGCGGCCCGAGTCAGCGCCATGAACCGCATCGACGGGGGCACGTAGCGCGCGTCGCCCGGCTTGGGGTCGTCGGCCGTACCCGGAATGCGGTCGTTGCCGGCGATCAGCGGGTCGTCGGCGCGCAGCGGGACCACGACGGTGCCGCCGCCCTTGACCGTCTGGTCGATGCCGTGGTCGAAGAACTGACCGAAGAGCGTGAACCACGAGTTGTACGGCGCGCTCAGGCCGATGTCGGTGGTGACGTTGGGGATGAACAGCGTGGTGTCGCCGTCCTTGGCCGGCGTCCTGCCGCCGCCGGACTGGCTACGGACCGGGTTACCCGCCGCGGCGACGGCGGCCGGGTTGGCCTCGGTCTGGTCGACGATCAGGTTGCTGATCACGCGCGGCTGCGAGTCGACGACCGTGTTGCCGTTGCTCTTGTCCGCGTAGGTGGTGGGGAACGCGGGGCTGCCGGGGCCGAAGAGGCCGGCGGGGGCGTTCTCGGCCGCCTTGAAGTCCTTCCCGCCGATCCGGGGGAAGAGCTGGTCGGCGGCGCCGTGCTTCTCCTGCCCGGCGACGAGGTTGTTGCAGGAGCCGTCGACCGTGCGCAGGCCCATCGAGACGAGCGGGCTGGCGATCTGGTTCGGGCCGGTGCCCAGCAGCGTGCCGCAGGGGCCGGTCTCGCTGGTGGTCGAGGCGGCGTGCGCCTCGGCGATCTTGATCTGCTTGAGGATGTAGGCCAGGTCGGCCGGGGTGACCGTGAAGCCCTGACCGGCCGGCGCGGCTGTGGCCGGCGTGGCGATCAGGGTGGTGGCGAGCAGGCCGCCGATGGCGAGCCCGAGGGGGAGCTTCATGAGGCGTTCTCCGGGGGAGTCAGGGGAGAATTCCGAGCGATTGCCACATCTTGGGCTGAGGCGGTGTGGTCGGCCTGAGGACGAGCTGAAGGCCGCCCCCGGTTCCGGGGACGGCCTTCAGGTAGGTGCAAAACGGCCTCAGCCGCCGTGGTGGCTCGGCGGTGCGTCCGCCAGATTCGGTACGCCGTTCGACAGGTCCACGCCCGGCCCCGGCAGGTTCGCCGACACCGCCACCCGCTCGGCGTCCACCTGCGCGGCCCGGCCCAGCGCCTCGCGGACCGCCTGGATCCGGCTGTCGCTGAGGATCGCCCCGAAGTAGCGCACGGTCAGCCCGGTGCGCTGCACGTCGACGTCGTAGCGGTTCAGCGCGTCAGCCAGGATGCCCTCACTGTCGGCGGCGGCCCGCACCTCGGCGGGCAGCACACCGGCGGCCGGCAACACCCCGAACGTGATGTCGTGCACGAGCACCGACTCGACCAGGTAGAACGCCACCGAGCTGGGCTGGTGGTCACGCATGAACACCTCGGCGTCCCGGGCCAGGGCGCCCTCGGGCAGCACGAAGGTCATCTCCGGCACCAGATACTCCATCATCTGCGCGCTGAACACGGCAAATGTGGCCTCGGAGAGGGTGCCGAAGCCGTTGGCCCGCGCCGACTCCTTCAGCTCCTTGGCGATCTGCGCCCGATCCGCGCCCTTCGCCGGGTGGATCGCGATGGCCGCGCGCTTGCGCACCATCGCCCCGTCGAAGGTGGTCGTGGCGACCTCGTCACCGGCGTCGCCGTGCACCACGCTGGTCGGCTCGAACGCCTCCGCCGACGTGCCGAACCAGCCGCCTGCCCGCAGCGCGAGTGCCGCGCAGATCAGCACCAACGCTACGGCGACACTGCGCCGCAATTTGGTACGCACGAAGCCCGCGGCCGCCATCAGGTGCCCAGCGGGTAGCTCGGGCCGTACACGACGGGCTGCTCGGTTTCGGTGTCGGTGACCGCGGCGTCCGAGGTCACCGGGTCGTTGTCGTTGATCCCACCGACCGCGAACTGGATCATCATGTCGTTGTCCTCGTGGATGAGGTTGTGGCAGTGCACCATGTAGCGGCCACCGACGTTGCCGTCACCGGTGGTGAACTGCATGAGCACACTGACCGTCTCGTTCTCGCCGAGGTAGAAGACGTCCTTGCCGCCGCCCTCCCACGCGTGGGCCTTGCGGTCCGGCGTGGTGTTGCGGCCGATGATCTGGCCGTCGATCAGGTGGATGTGCAGCGGGTGGAACCAGCCGCCCGACTCGTTGACCAGGTCCCAGATCTCGATGCCGTACGGCTTGGGGTTGGCGAAGACCCGCTGGAACTTGGTCTTCTCGACGTCGTCCCAGGTCTCCCCGTTGATGGTCCACAGGCCGTGCTTGCGTTCCAGCCGCATCGACCGCCGCGCGGTCGCCATCGACGGCTTCAGCTTGTTGACGTCGATCGCCCCGCGGTTCGCGAACGGCTGCGGGCCCAGATCCAGGGTCTTCGGGATCACGTACGGGTCCGGCGCACCGGAGTCGGCGACGACCTCGAACTGCATGACCTTGTCGGTGTTCTTGAAATCCGAGTTGTTCTTGTTGCTGAGGTTGCGCAGCTCGATCTTCTGGCCGGCCTTGTACTTCCGGAAGTCGATGAGGATCTCGTACCGCTCGGCGGGCGCCTGCCGGAACGACGGGACGCCGTTCACCTTCGGGGTCATGCCGCCGTCGGTCGCCACCACGTACATCGGGTCGCCGGTGCTCAGCGTGAACCGGTACGAGCGGGAGATGCTCGCCACCAGCACGCGGAACCGGTAGACGCGCGGCTTCACCCGCATCTTCGGCCACGGCACGCCGTTCACCAGGATCACGTCGCCCATGAAGCCCTCGTGGTCCTCGCCGTCGAAGGCCACCGAGCCGTCCGCCTTGAACGCGAGGTCGCTGACCACCAGGGGTACGTCGTACTCGCCCTGCGGGAGCTGCGCGCGCTCGTACTTGTCGCTCAGGTGGTACATGCCCGCGAGGCCCATGAACACGTTCTGCGCCGTGGTGCGGTGGTTGTGGTCGTGGTACCAGAGCGTCCGCGCCTGCTGCCAGTTCGGGTACTTGTACGCCTTGCAGCAACCCGGGTCGGTGTGGTCGTTCGCGTAGCCGTCGTACTGCGGCAGCGACGCCGAGCCGTGCAGGTGCGTCACGGTGCTGAACTTCTGCCGGTGCAACGGGTTCACGGTCAGCTTGTTCGCGATCCGGACCTCGCTGCGGGTGCCCTGCGGCACCTTGATGGTCGGGCCGGGGAAGATGCCGTTGTAGCCGGCGATCGACGTCATCAGCCCCGGCACGATGCTCGCCTGGCCGAAGCACTGGGTCAGCCGGTAGCGGTGGAACGGACCCTGCGCGTCGACACCCTGCTCGAACGGCATCAGCACCGGGGGACGCCGGAACATGGTCGTGAACGGGACGGGGGTGTTCTTAGCCGCGAGCTTGCTCGACTTGGCGACCACCGAGCCGCCCGCGGTCGCGACGATCAGGCCGCCACCGCCAGCGGCCAGCGCGCCCTTGAGCAGACCGCGCCGGCTCAGGTTTCCGTGAGACATCCGAACTCCAGGGGGGAGACTTGCAGGTGACCGCAGACCCTAGGAACGGCGGCTGAGGTGCGCCGTTGGAAAACCTGGAGTCGCGGGCGCATCGACTCCGGTCGCCTCAGGTTTCGCTCAGGGAGTGACCCGGGACACCAGGAAACGTTCAGGTCCGGCGTCCGTTGCCGATCTGTGCCACCCGAAGGAGGTGGCGATGCGCGTCAGCGTGCTCGGACAACTGGCGGTGGCCGACGGCGACGGTGTCGCCCTGCCCGCCGGAGAGCTGCCGCGCCGGGCCCGGCAGGTGCTCGGCGTGCTCGCCGCCCGCCACGACCGGATCCAGTCGAAGGACGCCCTCGCCGACGCGGTCTGGGGCGTCAAGCTGCCCGGCAACCACGTGGCCGCCCTCGAGCACTACGTGTCGGTGATCCGCCGCCGCCTGCAGCCCGCCGGCAACGCCGCGTCGTGGTTCATCGTGACCCGCAGCGGTGGCTACCTGTTCGACACCGGCCGCGCCGCCCTGGACCTGGCCGACCTGCGCGCCGGGATCCGCGGCCTGGACGCCCTGCCCACCGACGGCCCGGAGCGGCTCGCCGCACACGCCGGCATCCTCGACCTGGCCCGCCAGCTGCCGTTCCCCGAAGACCCGTACGCCGACTGGGCCGAGGCCGCCCGCGCCGAGGTGCAGTTCGCCGCTGTCAATTCGCTGCTGGCCCTCGCGAAGGCGGCCCAGCCGGAGGATCCCGCACGGTCGCTGCGCCTGGCCCTGGACGCGATCGAGCTGAGCCCGTACCTGGAATGCGGGTACGAGGCGGCGATGTCGGCGGCTGCCGCCATGGACCGGCCGGACGAGGCGCTCCGGATCTTCGACCGCTGCCGCCGCGTCCTCGACGAGGAGCTGGGTGTGGCGCCGTCCGCCGGGATCGTCCGGCTGCAACGGGAGGTGCTGGCCAGCCGGCACGCGGCCGTCGCCGCGGCGGAGCCCGAGCGCATCGAGCGGGTCGTCGTGCTTCCGGGAACGCCGGTCGTCGTACCCCAGGAGCGGTTCCTCGGCCGGGCCACCCAGCTCAGCATCATGTTCGGGCCGGACGCACCGCGGGTCGTGCACGTTGTGGGGCCGGTGGGCGCCGGCAAGTCGGCCTTCCTGGCCGAGCTCGGCCGACACGCGCCGGGTCGCACCGGGGTGGGTCACGGCGGCTCGTCCGCCGGAGTGCTGCGGCTGTCCTGGCTGCGCGCGGCGCTGATCGAACTCGGCGCCGGCCCTGACGTGCTGTCCATCCTGGACGCCGCCGCCGACCGGCCCCTGCGCAGCGACGAGCTGGAACTGATCTCCGTGCTGTTCGCCGGTCCGGAGCCGGCCTTCCTGGGCGTGGACGACGCCGCCGACCTCGACGCCACCAGCGTCGCCGAGTTGGCCTGGCTCAGCCGGCACTGCCCCGGCCTGCGCATCGTGCTGACCTACTGCTATCCGTCGCAGCTCGTCGGGCGCCCGCTCGCCAACCTGAGCACGCCGGTGGTGCTGCGGCTGTCCCCGCTGACCGCCGTCGAGCTGGAACCGCTGGGCGACGACACCGTGGCCGAGCGCAGCGCGGGCATCCCGGCCCTGGTCGCGGTGGCGTCGCGGCCGCAGGAGATCGCGTACGCCGTCGCCATGCAGATCGCCCGCGAGCGCACCCGCTGGATGCCCGACCTGGCCTGGGAAGTGCTGCGGTCCTGCGCGGTCCTCGGCCCGCTGGGCACCATCGACCTGGTCCCGCTCACCGGCCGGACCGTGCCGGAACTGCTGAGCTGCATCGACAGCCTGGTGCACGCCCACCTGCTCAGCGAAGGTTTGGACGGCGCTGTGCAGCACCGCAGCACGATGATCCGCGACGCCATCGCCGAGCAGGTCTCGTACGCCTCCAGCGCCCACCTGCGCAACCAGTTGGCGGCGGCCTCCTAGGTGCAGGAGACCGCCGCCGCTGTGCTCACGGCTCAGCCGTGACCGATCGTGGGAGTCAGTTCGTCACGTTCACCGGCACGGCGAGCTGCTGCGCGCCGGTCGAGGTGACGATGCTGACGGTGCGGATCGTGCCGGGCACCGGCCCGGTCACCCGCAGGCTCCACGCGCCGGCCGCGTCCACCGTCGCCGGCGTGCCGATGACCCGCCCGGTGAGGGTGCTGCCGAGCACCACCGTCACCCGCTGGCCCACGGTCAGGCTGGTCGTGCCGGAGATCCGCCACTCGTTGTTGCCGGTGCGGTAGCGCACCGCGCTGCCGCCCAGCGTCTCCGCCATCGGCCGGACAACGACCTGGTCGATGGAGATGCCGGCCGGGTTGCGGACGGTCAGCTCCAGCACCACCGGGCTGTTGTCGAAGACGAACGCCGCGTTCGGGCCCGGCGTGGCGGGCATCGCCTGCGCGGTGTAGAGGAACGTCGGCCGGGCCGTGGTCGCGCCGGTCAGCGTCACCGCCGGGCCGGACACCTGCCGCCACGAGTACGACTCGGACACCGTCGAGCGGCTGCCATCGAGCACCACCGTACGGCCACGCACCGCCGTCTGGTCGGGGCCGGCGTCGGCCCGCGGCCCGGTCGAGGCGGTCACGTTCACCGTCACGGTCACCGGGACGGCGGTGCCACCCGGACCCCGGACGGCCAGCGTGAACCGGTACACGCCCTGAGCGGTAGGCACGAACGTCGCCAGCGCGCTGCTCGGGTTGGTCAAGGTCACGGCGGGGCCGGAAACCTGGGTCCACGCGTACGTGTCGACCTCGCCGGTGGTGGTCCGGCCGTCCAGCTTCACCGTCTGCCCGATGATCGCCGGGGTGTCGGCGACCGCCGCGGCGACCGGTGCGGCCGGCGCGAAGACCTGACCGGAACCGATCAGCGGCGCCGTGCTCGTGCCGCCGGCGGCCGAGGTGACGGTGATCGTCGCGGGTGGCGCCACCACACCGGTGAACGGGGCACCGAGCGCACCGAAGCCGGTCACGGTCAGCGCCGGGTTACCCGCCTTGTCGCTGGACGACGCGGTGACACTCAGCGTCTGCGCATCGGCGTTGTAGGCGACGCTGTCGATCCGGACGACGTCGACCACGGTGCGCTTCTTGTGCATCGCCGGCTGGTCGCTGGAGTTGACCACCTCGACCTGCGTGCCGGCGGCCGGCGCGCGGGTCACCGGGAACCGGCCGTAGTAGCGGCCGTTCGCGCCGCGCAGGCGGGCTCCGCGGTAGCCGAGGGTGTCGTTGCCGACGACCTCGATGATCTGGCCCGGCTCGCTGGTCGCGAAGACCTCGATGACGCCCCGGCCGTCCGGTCCCACGGTGTAGGTGGCCTGGTCCAGGTCGACGCCCGAGTTGGTGGCGTACTTGCCCTGGACGCTGAACAAGTCGGTGAAGCCGACCTGCGCCTGCACCGCGCCGGTGGTCGGGTTCAGCCGCTCGATCCGCACGAAGTTCGTGTTGTACGGGCTGCCCACCACCCGGTGGTCCGTACCCGGGTCACCGATGTAACCGGCCGGCGCGGCCGGGGCAACCGCCGGGTCCCACTTCAGGAACGGGCCGATCCGCGAGGTGAGTGCCTGCCCGAACGCACCGGCACCCGTGCCGATGTCCTCGGTCATGTTGACGCCCTTGTCGCCGGCGACGATGTCGTCGATGCCGTACGGGTGGGTGATCCGGTAGCGCTCACCCTCAGGGGCGTCGAACCGGATCCGGACCCGGCCGAACACCATCTGGTCGCCCTCGCGCACCTCTTCGGCGGCCCAGGCACCTTCCAGGTCCATGCCGATCGTCGCTCGAACACCGTTCGTCAGCGTCATGTCCGCGCCGGCGAGCTGGTAGAAGAACTCACCCGGGAAGTTGTCCGGGTACGACACGGGCAGGTCGGGGTTCGGCACCTCGTCCGGCAGCGTGGAGCACAGCGGGTCCTCGAGCGTCGTACACGCCTCGAGCCGCACATTGTTGCTGTCGCGGTACCAGGCCGGGAAGCCGTGCTCGGCGATCGGGCCGACCTGCACGAGCTTGCCGGCGCGGGGCGCCGACGGGGTCACGACGACCGCCGCCGCCGTCGTGGCGATCGGCGCCACGACGGCCACCGTGACGCACAGGGCGACCGGTAGGCGGGCCAATAGTTTCTTCATGGGACTCCTCAGGTGGATCAGGAGCGTCACACCTTGCCGACGAGTCCCTTGGCGCGGCTGAGGTCCGCCTGAAGCCGTTCTGAAGCCGCCCCGCAATACCTACTTCTCGCCATAGGGCGCCGGGCTTTCGCACGTCATCGTCGTCGGCGACCGGCACGGGTGCGACAGGGGCGGTGTCATGGGCAGGGGTCGAAATGGCCGAGCAGGCAACGGGGGCGGAGCGCGGCGTTGGTGCGCGCTCGGGCTGCAGGCGATCCTGGTGGCCGCGTCGGCGGCGGTCACGACCGGACCGGCCGTGGCCGCCGCGCCCCCGGCCGCGTCGGCCGTGCCGGCGGCGGTCGCACGTGCACAGGCCGAACGGGCGACCGCCCGGCCGGTAGCCGAGCCCGCCGTCGTCAGCGACCCGCTGCCGCGCGAGTCGACGGCCCCGGCGGGGGCGATCGAAGCCACCCACGCCGTCACGGACGCCGGCCAGTCCGTGTACGCGGTCGGCATCGAGGTGCCGCCCGGACTCAACGGGCTCGCTCCCGAACTCACGCTGTCGGCGTCGTCGGGCACCAAGGACGGATTGCTGGGCGAGGGCTGGAGCCTTTCCGGCTTCTCGGTGATCGAACGCTGCCCGCTGAGCGCCGCGCAGTCCGGCGGTTACGCCCGCCCGATCGACGACCCCGCGGGCCGGCCGGACGGGTTCTGCCTGGACGGCAAACTGCTCGTGAGCACCAGCGGCAGCTACGGCGCGGACGGCTCGGAGTACCGCACCGAGGTCGACACGTTCACCCGGATCGTCGCCAGCCGACCTGGCAACGAGGCGGCCGGACCGCAGGGCTTCGAGGTACGGACGCGCGACGGCCGGATCCTGCGCTACGGCTTCGCCACCGACGCGGTGACCAGCGTGGACGGGCTGCGCCGCCGGTGGGCGGTCAAGGAAGAGCAGGACCGCAGCGGCAACTACCTGGAGACCGTCTACGGCCGCGCCTGCACGCCACCCACCACGCCGCAGCCGCCGACCTGCACCCGCTACGCCCCGACCGAGGTGCGCTACGGCGGCCACCGCTCACCGTCCGGCGCCGTGCAGGCCCACGACCGGGCGGTCAAGTTCACCTACGAGAACCGACAGGACGGCTGGTCCGCCTTCTCGCGCGGCATGCGGGACCTCGAATGGCGGCGGCTGAGCCGGGTCGAGACCGTCGTGAACGGCGCCGTGGTTCGCCGCTGGAAGGTCAGCTACGCGAACCGTACGGACGTCAGCCGGCTCGCACGGCTGGACGAGTGCGTCGACGACGCGGGCGGCGAGGTGTGCAAGCCGCCCACCACGTTCACCTACCACACCGCCGAGGGTTTCCCGACCGGGCCGACGAATGGCCCCGACGTGCCGTACCTCTTCGGCAACGGGCTGGGCAGCGACACGGCCGGGCGCACGATCGTGTTGGACGCCAACGGCGATGGCCGCGACGACCTGATCTATCCGGTGCCGCGCAAGAAATACACCTGCTGGGCGGCGATGACCCACTGCGACGGCGATTGGGAATATCAGCTCGCTATCGCCAGCGGAAACCGCTCTGCCCCGTACTCGATCATCGATCTTGATCTGGGTTCGCAGCAGTATCTCGGCGACCCGTTCTGGTGCATCAGCCAGGACGCGGTGCTCGACTACAACGGCGACGGCCGCGACGACCTGGTCAGCACGTGTGGGGTGAACACCCACGGCACGGTACTGGTGTCGACCGGGCAGGGCTTCACGACCGAACGCATCCCGGTGCTGTCCGCGACCGAACCGGCGTACCCGTTCTGGCTGTCCGACCTCAACGGCGACTCCCTCGCCGACCTGCTGGTCTGCCGCAACGCGCAGCTGTTGCTGCACCTCAACCTCGGGCCGCGGCAGGGTTTCGCGGCTGGGCGCACCCTGCCGAACTACGGGCATCTCGGCGACTCCCCCCTGCGCAGCATCCAGGGCGGTCGCGGCGCAGAGCCGTGTGAAGCGCCGCTGTTCCTCGACTCCGACGGCGACGGCGTAGCGAACGTTCTCAAGCGCAGCTGGGAGTACACCGACCGGCCCGACAACACCACCTGGGTGTGGACCCAGACCTGGAAGGCACTGTCGCTGGACCCCGCCGGGGCGCGCTGGGTCGACACCGGCCTGCGCTTCGCCGAGCGCCTCTCCACCATCGCCCCCACCGGCGAGGACGTGTACGACTCGGCGCCGTACTGGACCGGCAACGTCATGAACGACGATCCGAGCGACGACGGCGGTGCCGTCAACGTCACCACCTACGCCCGCAAGTGGCAGCTGAGGGTCGCCGACGTCAACGGCGACGGGTTGGACGACATCGTCCGCTACGACGGCGACCAGCAGAACCCGGTCCGGCTGCACACCAACACCGGCAAGGGCTTCGGCGCCGACTCGCCGATCCTGCTCGGTGATGCGGCGTGGAACTGGTACCGGGTCAGCGCGTACGGGTTCGCCCGCGCCCAGTTCGTCGACTACGACAACGACGGTCGCACCGACGTGCTGGTGCCGGTCGGTGACCCCCGGCAGGCCGCCGCCCTCAAGTGGGTGCTGCACCGGGTGCAGGACCGCTCCAGCCTCCGGCCCGAACTGCTCGGCACCTGGAACCTCAACGAGCACGCCCAGCCGATCCGCGCCGACGTCGACGGTGACGGCAGCAGCGACCTGGTCCTGGCTACGTACGTCGCCGGGTTGAAAGACCGCTACGGCAACCCGGCCGGCCGGCTCACCTTCCGCTGGGGTGCCCACGCCACCACCAACCTGCTCGTCACCGCGCGTGACGGGCTCGGCGAAAGCGTGCTGTTCGACTATGCGGCCCGCGACGGCGACCAGCAGCCGGTCTACCGCCGCACCTTCACCTGTCGCGCCGCGCAGAGCTCGTGCTCGAACCGGATGGGACCGCTCGTCTCCAGCGTCATGGTCCGGGCCGCCGAACGCGACGACGGCGACATCGTGCCCACCGAGCGGCAGCGCCGGATCAGTTGGCAGACCTTCCGCTACGAGGACAACCGCGCCGGCTGGTACGGCCGTGGCAACCTCGGCTTCGCCCGCCGCATCACCACCTCGTACGGCGATCTCAACAGCGACCTCATCGAAACGGTCACCCAGAACTACGACAACTCCACGTACCTGGACCAGGTGGCCGGGTCGAGCATCCGGAACTGGTATCCGTACGCGGGCCGGCTGATCAGCTCCGAGACCCGGTCGGCACCCATCGCCCACGGCCTCGGCACCGCGGAAACCGTGCACCGGGTGCTGGCGGCCGGTCCGATCAGCCACGCGGTCCGGCTGTCGGCTGCGGGAGTGCCGTTCGTCGTCCAGGACAGCGGCACCGACCGCGAACTGATGCGGACCCAGCAAACCAACACCGAGCGGACCGTCACCAGCACCGAAACGTCCAGCACCTTCGACAACGTCGGCAACGTCACCGGCACCGACACCCTGGTGCGCAATGCCGCTGGCACCGTGGTCGAGCGCACGGTCACCCAGACCACCTACGACACCAGCGCCGCCCGCCGCGGCCAGTGGCTGAACTCGTTGCCGCTGCGCCAGACCGACACCCACACGAGGCAGGGGCATACGGCGACGCGGACCACCGCCTACACGCACACGGCTGACCGCGGGCTGGGCTGGACTACCACCCGCGAGCCGGACGAGGCCGCGTACACGCTGGTGGAGACCAACGAGCACGATGAGTACGGCAACGTCACCGCGCAGACCCTGTCGGCGCCGGGTGAGGCGCCGCGCTCCTCCCGGACCACATACGACACCCGCGGTCTGTTCCCGATCCGGTTGGTCAACCCGGAAGGGCACGCCATCGGGCTGCTCACCGACACCGCGCTGGGCCGCTCCCTCGTGGAGGTCGACCCGAACGGCATCGTCCACCGGTCCGCCTACGACGGCTTCGGCCGGGTGCGGCGAGAAAGCGGCCCGATCGGCGACACGGTCACCACGTATGCCCGAGCGGACACCGACACCACCGGAAACGAACGCGCCCGGCTGCGCACCGACACCCAGATCGCCGGCGGCGCGCGCAGCGTCGAACTGCAGGACGCGTTGGGCCGCGCGATCGAAACCCGCGAAGACGGGTACGCCGGCACGACCGTCGTCACCGAGTCCACTTTCGACTGGGCGGACCGCCCGTTGACCGTCGCCCGGCCGCACCTGGTCGGGGACGGCAGTCAGGGCAGCAGCCGCTACGACTACGACGCCCTCGGTCGGCTGATCACCGAGGAACGCCCGGACGACGACGCACCCGGCGGCAAGGCGGTCACCACTCTCCGCTACGGCTGGCCCGACCAGGCGCCGGGCTGGGCCGCCCTGGCCGACCCGGTCCGCGCCGCCGCCACCACCGCGACCGCCGTCACCGACCCGCTCGGCCGGACCACCACCCAGCTCGATGACCACACCGAGGCCGTCGCCGCCTCGGTGTCCCCGGACGGCGCGGCCACCCAGGTCGAATACGCCGCCTTCAACCTGGTCCGCCGGGTCACCGGCCCGGACGGCGCGGCCACCACCTTCGACACCGACAAACTCGGCCGGAACAGCGTCGTCGAATCCGCCGGCACCGGCCGGCACGGCTACGCCTGGACCGCGTTCGGGCAGCTGCGGACGCACACCGACCCGCGCGGCTTCGCGTCGCAGTACACCTACGACCGGCTCGGCCGGAACATCGTCCGGCAGGACCCGCGCGGCACGGCGAGCTGGACCTACGACGGCCCCGGCCCCAACGCTGTCGGCCGGCTCGTCGCCGCCGTCAGCGCTCAGGGCCACAAAACGACGCTGGCCTACGAGCCGGTGCCGACCAGCGGCCCGAACCGCGGACTGCTCGCCAGCACCGAGGAAACCATCGACGGCGTCGGCTACCGCATCGCCTTCGGCTACGACCAGTACGGCCGCACCAGCCGCATCGACTATCCGACGGCCGCCGGCAAGGGCTTCGGCGTGGAGCACGCGTACGACAGCTCCGGCCACCTGACCGCCGTGCGCGACAGCGAGACGAAAGCGCCGTACTGGACGTTCACCACACACAGCCAGGGCTATCGGATCGGCTCGGCCACACTCGGCAACGGCGTTGTCGCGAGCACCGGATACCAGCCGCGCAGCGGGCGCATCAACGCACTGACGGCGGCGGCCGGGACGAACAGCCCGGTGCAGAGCCTGACGTACGGCTACGACGCGGCCGGCAACGTCCAGCATGTGCGGGACACCGTGCGGCCGGACCGGTCCCGGGCGTACCACTACGACGCCATGAACCGGGTCGACCGGGCGCAGAAACTGCTCGGCAACAACCCGGCCACCCCGGGCGACACCGTCGAGGCGTTCACCTACGACCGGGCCGGCAACACCGTCAACCAGTCCGGCGTCGGCGACTACGGCTACGGCACACCACACGCGGTGGTCAAAGCGGGCGCCAACACGTACGGCTACGACGCCGCCGGCAACCAGACCACCCGCCAAGGCCCGGACGTGCCCGGCGGCGCCACCGAGCTGTCCTGGACTCCGGCGAACCTCCCCGCCACCGCCACCAGCACGGTCAACGGCACCAAGGTCAAGACCAGCTTCGACTACAACGCCGGCGAGCAGCGGGTCGTGCGCCGCACCCCGACCGAGGTCACCACGTACGTCGCCGACCGCTACGAACGCCGCGCCGCCCCGAACTCGAACCGGGCTGAACACCGCTACTACGTCCAAGCCGGCGGTCACACCGTCGCACAGGTGGTCCGCGACGAATTCGACAACCGGATCGCCACCAGCACCACCACGTATGAACACCCGGACCGGCTCGGCTCAGCCCTCGACTACACCACGACCGCAGGCGCCAAGAAACACACCCAGACCTTTTCCGCGTACGGGGAAAACGCCGAGCCGGACCGGGCCAAGACCGGCGAACGTGGCTTCACCGGCCACCAGCAGGACACCGACCTCGGCCTGATCGACACGGGCGGCCGACTGTACGACCCCGTGCTCGGCCGTTTCCTGTCCCCGGACCCGGTGCTCACCGACGTCAGCGACGGCAGCACCGCCCCGCAGGAAAGCCTCCTCGGCCGCATCATGACCGCGAGCGCCTCCGGCACTGGCGAAGGGCCGGTCATGGGCGCAGCCGACGCCAACCAGCCCTACGCCTACGCCGCGAACAACCCACTGTCCTACGTGGATCCCGACGGCCGGGACTGGATCACCTACGGCAAACTCCAGTCAGCCCGAGCGGCGGTACGCGACTCGGAAGTCGGGCACGCGGTCGCCGGCTTCATGGTCGGGGTCACCCAGGGCGCCGCTCCCGGCGGTGCGTTCGCCACCCCGGTCCTCTCGGCCTACGCCCCCAGCCGCACCTTCGAGTTCTTCCGCGGAGCCGGCGAGTTCTGCCAAGCCGTCTGCCAACTCATCGGCGGCGGCGCCGGCACGATCGCCGGCGCCGGTGCCACCGCCACGACCGGCCCCGGCGCTGCCGTCGCGGCTCCGGTGACTCTCGCCTCCGCCGCGGTTGCCGCCGAAGCAGTCACCGACATCGGCGCCGCCGTCTGGACCATGGGCCGCGCGCTGCTGAGGGAATCCGACGACTTCTCCGGCGGCGGCGAAAGCACCCACGGCGCACCCCAGGTGACCCCGCCAGCATCCGCCGCACCCGCCGCTGCCCCGGCACCAGCGATGCGGATGACCGGACCGCCCACCCTGCGTACCCAAAAAGCAGTCGCCAAGCGAGCGGCCGACCTGCAGAAGTCGGTGCCAGAAAACTCCCGAGGCCGCATCACGATGGCGTACGGCGTCGGCAAAGACGCCGCCGGCAAGACCCGCAAGGTCGTCGGCACCAGCGAGAAGAACGGCTACCTGCGGCCCGGCGTGAAGCTCAAACGAGGCGAGGAGATGGCCAAGGGCACCGGCCATGCCGAGGAGAACGTGCTGACCCACATGCGCGAGAATGGCATCACGCCGGAGTGGGTGGCGGCCGGCCGGCCCATCTGCCGAGGCCGGTGCGCCCCGGCGATCGAGGCAGCCGGAGCACGACCCGCCTCACCGGTCAAAGCGCCACCCAAACCCAAACGGGCACCCCCACCACGAGCCGAACGGAAACGCTGATGGACCTGGGACGGATGACCACGGTCGACGAACAGCTCGCCCGCGACGTAGCCCGCTACGACCCAGCACGCCTCCGCCGACTCACCGCTGCCATCGTCCGACACGGCCTCGACCAGGCACCGGTAGCCGACCCCCGGCTGACCGCCGGCCTGACCCAGCTCGACGCCGGCCCGTGGGGAGACACAGCCATCCGCGCCGACCTCCAAGGCCTGGTGGACGAACTGGACGAGATCGCCTGGGACGCCCAAGAAGCGGCGGAGGAAGGCGACGGCGACGAAGCGGAATACGACGTCACCTTCGCCCGGGCGCGGGCCGCCCATGCGCTCTTCTTCGCCCTGGACGCCGACCCGGTGCGGGCTGCGCTGGAATCGGCGTACGAGGTGCAGGCCGGCCTCGGCGACTTCCCCGCCGTCGAGGCCATCCTCCGCGGCGCCTGACCCTTAACCCGTTGCCCGGCGCAGCCACTCCCGGGGGGACATGCCATGCACGGCCACGAAGGCTTTGGTGAAGGTTGACAAATGCCGGTACCCGAGCCGGCGGGCCACCACCGACGGTGGATGCTCCTCCCAGATCAGCAGTCGGGCCTCGCACATCCGCACATTCGCCCGCCAGCTCAGGAACGACTCACCGACGGCGCGTGCGAAAGAGCGCCGCAGTCGTGCGTCCTCGATCCCGAGCGTCACCCCCCAATCCGCCAGCGTGCGCCGGTCCGCGGGATTCCGAATCACGGCCGACATCACGGTCTCCACCGCCTCGGGCAGCCTTTCGGGCACTGCTGGCGGTGAATGCAGCAGCTCGAGGATCTCCTGCTTGTCGTGGCCCTGCGGGTGCAACAGGTCGTGGTTGGCGACCACCTGGTGCAACAGGAACGCCTCGGCGTCGGCCGGCATCCGCACCACCGTCGGCGGCCCCACCGGCGCCGGCCGGTCGGCCAGTCGCCAGCCCAAGGGCAGCACGATCGCTCCCTGCGCAATCGCCATCCGATGCGTGATTCCGGGGCGAGGCCACAGCACGTCGCCAGCCTCGAGATGCCACGAGGTTCCGGAGACCTCAACGATCACCGACCCGCGGTACACCCACAGGAGGTTCTCATACAGGGCCCCCTGGAACGTCGAGGTCCACGTCAAAGGCGCCAGCTCCGGCGTGCGGGGTGGCTCCGCCTCGGGGTACCGCACCCGCGCGGTCGGCAGCCTCTCCTCCTTCGCCGCCGCGCCGCGCATGGCCGCGTACCGTCCTGGGCTCGTTCCCATCCGCTCGGCGAAAGCGTGCGCGAAGCTGCTCACGCTCGCATAGCCCACATGATGAGCCGTCCAACCGATGTCGCGCCCCAGAGCCAGCAACGCCGCGGCCGCATCGATCCGCACCGCGATGCGCCATTGTGCGAGACTGTGCCCCGTCTCATTCTTCAGCTGTCGTTGCAAGGTGCGCGCACTCGTCATCGCCACGGTCGCCAACTCCGCCGACGTCGACCGCGAAGCGGGATTCCGCAGCAAGCTCTGCACGACCAGCCGGGCACCCGGCGACCGGGGCAGCGGCGGCAGTCTCGGCGCCTTCCCGGCCCGGCCCGTTTGAACATCGGCCAGCAGGTCGAGCATGCGGCGGCTGTCGGGCCGCACCCCGGTGGTGAAGCCGAACTCGATCGCTGTGCGGTAGGCCAGCCAGTCTTCCCAGCCGGGTGGCACCGTCACGACGCACGACTCGGTCAGCGGCAGCACGTCCGCCTCGAAACTGATGGGAAGCGCCACCGACCCCGCTGCGAGGACCACGCAGTGGCGCACCTCCGGCGCGACCCACACCGCCTGACCGGCCTCGGCGACCAGCACCTCGTCCTCGGTCTGCACGTTGAGGTGGCCCTGCCGCACCCACATCAGCACCGCGTAGTCAACCGTGATCCAGTCAAGCCGTGACTCGCGGATCGGCGGCAGGGTGCCCTGCCAGTACGAACGCAAAGTCAACGAGCTGGCTTAATGGAGCAACGGGCAAACACGCCGCGAGCCTAACGTAGGTGCCGCTCAGACCTTGAATCCGGCCAACGCCAGCAGCACTAGCAAAGGCGCAATTGCTCTTAGTTGGGCAAGCGCACCCTTGACGTGGTCTGTGCAGAATGATGGACCTCATCGGCGACACTGTCCTCCGCGGGCGTACGCGGATGGGGAAGCCCTGGCGAACCGGGTGCGTGCGTGTCGGTCCGGGCCGTATCGCGTGCCGAGGCCCGACGGATGTCGGCGAGCGCGCTTCGCAGGCCGTCTCGCAACCGTCGGCTGAGCGGACGCTCGACGAAGCGGTGGACGAGGTACGCCGCCACCATCATGGCAACAGCCGTCGCGGGGATCAGCCACCACAACGCGAAACCTGCGTCGTAGCCGTTGCGCAGGATGCTCGTGCCGATTCGCTGGTGCAACAGGTACAGCGGGTAGGTCAGGGCGCCGGCGACGGTCAGCCACTTCCACCGGATCCGGTCTGTGTAGCCGAGCGCCACCACCAGGATGACGGCGAATGCGCCGGTCACGATCACCCGGGCCGGCCATACCGACACGGGGAAGTCGACGTGGTGGCTCTCGAGGCGGGCACTCAGGCCGTTCATGCTCAACACCCACGACAGGGCAACGATGCCCCACAACACGAGGTTGGGGCCGAAGCGATGCATCAGGAACATTGCGATGCCGGCGATGAAGTACGGCGCGAACCGGGGATTCGCGATGAGATCGATCAGCTGGCTACCGAGCACTGGGGAGAGCACGGTGACCACGAGCCAGCCGAGGCAGAAGTAGATCGCCCGACGGTAGGTGACACCCGCCCAGACGACGGCGACCGCGAAGAGCAGGTAGAACCGGAGTTCGCTGAAGAGCGTCCAATACACCGCGTCGACCGAGGGGACCTTGCTCGGCTGGTTCAGCATCGTCAGGTTGACCAGTACGTCGACGAAACCGGGCTTGTGCGTCTCGGAGGTGCCCGACGGCACGCCGGTCAGCGTGATCACGGCGGTGGTGGCGACGACCGCGAACCAGAACGCCGGGAACAACCGGCTGATCCGGGAGATGACGAAGTCCCCGAGTCCGCGGCCCCAGCTGCTCATGCAGATCACAAAGCCGCTGATCAGGAAGAACAGCTCGACGCCCAGGAGGCCGTAGAACCCGATGCGGGTCGCAGTCGGCAAGGTGTACTGCGGCGGATGCACGCCGTCGAACGACTCCCACACGTAGTGGCACGCCACCACCATCAATGCGGCTACCAGCCGTAGGCCGTCCAATACTGCCAGTCGGCTCGGCTGTCTTTCAGGTGTTGCGGGCATGACGGCGCGACTCCTTGCACAGCAGAACGAAGGGCGGGCGCGCCACGGTAGCGATCATGGTCAACTTCCTGAGCGCACCGGGAGATCAAGAAGCCCGGACCCAAGCGGGGCCGGGCTTCTGACCTGAACCAACTTTGTCGCGGAGGCGGGATGTGAACCTGCGACCTCTGGGTTATGAGTCCAGAGCAGGGTTCACATTGCTCGCTGTCCGATGGAGTTTTGGCAGCTCAGAGCTGTTCTCTCGTGATGCTTCATGCCGTACCGGACCGCCTCGTGGTGGGGGTCTGAGACCACACGGCGACCACAGTTTTCTCATCGGCGTCGATGGAGAGACCTGCGTCATAGTTACCTAGGGGTCTTCCGGAGACGGCTTTGGACGGGCCTGGAGGCTGGGCGGTCAGGGCATCCGGACGGGCTTTCCCTCGGGGTGCCCGCGCCATCGGACCCACAGTTCGTTGGGCTTGGGGGCGCCGAATGCCGGAACGAGAAGGAGTTCCAGGGAGGCCTCGGGCGCTAGTTCTTGAATCTCGGTGGCGCCGCGGAGGGGGCACTCAATTCGTGACTTGTCGATACTGAGCCTTTTTCATCCTCAGTGGATCGGGCTCTCGACCTGGTGTAGCACGAGGATGGCCTGCACGATCGCGGTCGTCCGGGACGGGCTGCAGCGCAGCTTGGTCAGGACCTTCCAGGTCTTGAGGGTGGCGACGGCGCGTTCACCGCGGGCGCGGACGCGGGCATGAGATCTGTTCACGGCCTTCTGCCGACGTGACAACCTCGGCCGGTACCGATGTCGTTTGAACGGCGTGCGGACGGTGCCACCGGCGCCTTGATATGCCTTGTCGGCGAAGGTCATCACGTCCGCGCTGCTCAGCGCGTCGATGATGCCGTGGGTCCGGGCCGCGCGCCGGTGACCCGCTTGCGAAGTAGAAAAACGACGAGCATTGACTATCGCGCAACATAGATTATCCTCGATGAGGCGCTCTCCAGATGGTTGGTAGGAGCGGCATGTGACCATCCGCTCGGTCGGGCGGGAGAATAACGGGGAGTAAGAGATGCGTAGAACTGCAGCGCTCATGTCAGGTGCGGCACTGACGATCAGCGCCACTGCACTGTCGATTTCGGCTGGCCCAGCTGCCGCCTCGCAGCGCGGCACCTTGGCGTCCTCTGTGGTGGCCTCCAGCCAAGGGGTCCATGTCCGTGGCACGTGTGGCGATGTCTTCAATCCGAGCGCCAGCGGCGGTTCGGCGGCGTGGAACCTGAGTTGCGACCCGCAGGGCCGGATTCGCATCACCGGCTGGGTTCACGACTACAAGGCTGACGGAAAGTGCGCCTTCGTCAAGGCGGTCGCCGGTAACAACGAAACGATGCCTACCGCCAAGGCGTGTCCGAAGGGCGTCACCACGAACTTCGATTGGAAGACCACCGGCGCTACCGGGATTATCAACGCCTACCTCTACACCGCGTGACGCGGTACCCGGTGCCGACAAGGCATGGAGAAACAGACTCCAATTCCTATTCGCTGCGGGCCGGGCAAGTGGTTCGGGCAACGTTTCTCGGAAAATGCTGCTGCTCCAGTCCAGTAAGACACCCTGAAGCTACAACATTCGGGTGAATGCCAACCATTACGCCTATCGAGGCGTTGGAAGGAACGGGGAAGCTATGCGTAAAACCGCGGTACTCATCTCGGCGGCGTTGGGAACTCTCGGCACCGCTGCATTGTTTACAACCGCCGGCCCTGTGGCCGCCGCTACAACTGGGAATTCCGTCGCCGCCACGGAAAGGGTTCAGGTTCGCGGGGTATGCGGCGACGTGAAGAACCCGGTGGTCGGGGGTGGCAAGGCAGCTTGGAGCATTCACTGCACCCCAGACGGCCGGATGCGCATCATCGGCTGGGTGCGGGACGACACCGCGGATGGCAAGTGCGCCGGGGTCTGGGCGTACGCCAGCAACGGCGAGAACATGGCTTTGCGGAAAGCGTGTCCGCAGGGCACCGTGACCAACTTCGACTGGCGAACCAATGGCCCCGCCACGTACATCAATGCCTATCTGGCTGTCAACTAGAGACGTTCTCGGCCTGAGGCCAAACGCTGAAAGAACGGGGAGAAACATGTCGAGAACAAGCGCGCTTATCTCAAGCGCGACACTGGCATTCAGTGCCGCCGCACTATTTGTCGCAGCTAGCCCGGCAGCCGCTGCTCCGAGCAGCGACTCCGGCTTCTCCGTACCGGGTTCTGGGGTCCGCGGTGTCTGTGGCCAGAGCTTCGCGCCGGAGATTCGGGACGCGAAGGCCGCCTGGTCGTTGAGCTGCACGGCCGACGGCCGGATGCGCATCAAGGGCTGGGTGGAAGACACGGACTCCGACGGGCAGTGCGCCCGCGTCAAGGCCTTCGCTGGCAACGGCGAATCCAGAGTCGACCTCGCCGTTGCGTGCCCGAATGGCACCAGGGTTGCCTTCGACTGGACAACCGCACGACCGACTACGAAGATCGATGCATACCTATACACGGCTGGATAGTCGGCGATTCTAGGGACGCAGGGTTGCCTCCGGCCGGGCCAGGTCGAGGGCAACCCTGCGTCGTTGTGCGCGTTCGCACAGTCTTTCCATATTGGCCTCAGGCTCGAGATGGGTGCGACGGTGCCTATGATCGGTTGTCGGCGCTCACGGAATTTGGTTCTCGCGGCGATCTTGTGACCTGGGGCGTCAGGCGTTCAGCAGGATGCGATGGAGTAGCAGATCGAAGCTTTCGCGACCTCGCATAGACCGTTTCACAATTTTGACGCCGTTGACAGCGCCTTCGAGAGAGCCGGAAGTCCAGAGAAGGGTCAGGCGGGCGGTGGCCGCGTCCAGGTCGCGGCGTAGACCGGTGACCAGCGAGTGCCGGGCGGGCAAGCTGTCTGCCTGGACGCACTACATCCAGTCGGGCAGGTGGTCGCCGCGGCGCTTGTTCACGAGCTCGGCGAAGTCGCGGACTTGGTCGGCGACGGCCTGCAGTTCGGAACATCTGGCGAGGAGGTCGGTGAGGTGGGTGCTCCGGTCGGGACCAGGTGCTGCGCGCCGGTCGTGATCCAGTGGGTGACGTGCCGCGGTTCGGAACCGCCGGCCGGACCGGTTGCGGCGTGACCGGGGCGGCCCCGCAGCAACCGTTCTCCCGCGCCGCCGAACGCACCGAACAGGCCATCGAACACTTCAAGCGGTATCAGTGGCCGGCGGTAGAAGGCGCGCGCAGTCGGGCGCGTGGATCTGCTTCACCGACGAGCCCGGCATCACGGTCGAGACCAGCCCCAGCCCCCACCTGGGTTCGGCGAGGTGCCACCCGGATCGTGAAAGTCGCCGGCCGCGGACCTTCCCTCGCCGGGATCGTCGCTCACCACGCCGGACACCTGCCGCGCAGCATTTGCCGCACCATGGTCCACCGAGGCCGTAAAGGCGAGCCGGAAAGCTTCGGGCGAAGAGCACTTCGCCGCTCTGCTCGACACGGCCCCCGTCAGCACCTCGGCGCGCCAATCGTGCTGCCTGGGGCTGTCTGCCCGCGCACAGGTCCGCCAAGATGCGCGCTCCGATCGCCGCACGGCCGTGTCTGTGCGTCTACCGGATCTCCGGCTACGCCCCTGAACTCAACTCTGTCGAGAACATGCGGTCCAGCCTCCAACGCGCCATGGTCAGCCTCGCCCCTTGCAATGACGACCTACTCCGCATCGCCAAGAACCGCCTCAAACAGATGCAGTACCACCCCACCCCACGTCGCCTTCGGATTCCTCACCACCAGCGGCCTGCCAACACCCTGTTCCTGCCAAAAGCTCAGGAATGTGCCTGACGGGCAAGCGGTTGAACAGTACGGTTGACCATCGTGGCAACGATGCTTGCCGAGACGACCGGCACGAGAAGCACCAGAGCAAGCATGAGCCATGGTGTCCGCCAGGACAGCGTCACGTTGTAGGCGACGTATCCGGCGGCGGGCCCAATTCCGGCCAGCAAGCCCAACGGTGCCCCTACACCAACGATCAGCGCAGCTTGCGCGGCCCCGATACGCCTACTAACCCGCGATGTCGCCCCGACAGCCCGCATGGTCCACAGGTCTCCTCGCATCTCGGCGGAGGACAACCCCACCGCGACAAGGCTGGCGGTCATGGTGACTACCGCACTGACCGCGACCAGAACGTAGAACATTGCGCTGGTACGTGCCAACGAGGCAGGCGCGCCGGTATAGGTCGTCAACACGATCGGCGTGCCGGAGGTATCTGCCTTTCGCAACTGGTGCTGCAACAAGAGGCTCTGTGCCTGGAACAGTTCCGCTTCAGTCGGTGGCCTAGTCGTGTCGACCAGTATTCCCTGCCGGGAAGTGGTGAAGCCGAGCCGCTGTGCCGTCTCCGCTGCCATCAGCAGGCCTGGCAAGTCGGTGTAGTAACTGCCTCTCCTCGCTACGATGGCGGGTAGAACCACACGCTTTCCGGCGTCACCGGCGAGTTCCAAGTGCTCACCCGTCACTAAGGTGTCGTTGAAGGCGATGACACCCCCGTTGCGTAATGTCTCAAGTTCCCGGGGGCGCGGGTCCCGGCCCGCCACCGCGCTAATCATCTCAGCACCTCCCACGGCTATCCGCCGTTGCATAGCTGCCGCGACGAGGTTCGCGTCGGCTGCTGAAGGGAAGGCGGGTGAAGCCTCCACAGCCACCATGGAGCCGGCCCGAGACCGTTCGACCTCGTTCAGCTCGACGACGTGGCGTGTCGGCAGCATGGCAGCAAGTCGGCCTATGCCATCCGCCTGAAGCACTTGCGCGGCGGCCGGCGGCACAAAGACCAAACCCGGACGTCCCGCAAGCGGGGCGGGTGCACCCTCTTCTTCGGCGCCAGCGACCAGCGTGAGTGCGACGCTGCCGGCGACCGCGGCTGTCACCGCCGCAACCGCCGACGCGCTGCGAAGGTAGTGACGCGCCGCGTGGCGTACCGCAAGACGGCTGGAGAGGGTGAGATGACGGGCCAATAGCGAGCCCCCATGCTTCATCAGCGCAGGCGTGATACCTATCAGCCCCACCAGCAGCGCTATGGCTCCTCCGGAGATAAGTTCAAAACGTCCATCCGGGTTGGCTGAGTAGAGAACCGCAGCCGTTCCTACCGTCAGGGCGGCCAAGCCGCATACCAACAGCAACGTCTCGCTACCCCACCGTGTCCGGGAGTTCCCCAGATGCGAGCGGGGTGCTCGCTGCCGGCCAACGCTACGGGCTGGCAAGTACGCGGCGGCGAGTCCAATCGAGATTACGACTGCGGCCACTGCCGCAATAGGCCACGGTGGGACCGATACATCGATCAAAGGGTGATCGGCGGCCATCTCGATGGCAGGTCCGGCGGCAAGGAAGGTGGCCAATCCCAGCAAGACCCCGCTGGCGGCGGCGAGGGTGCTCAGTAATATGCCGCTGGCCAATACCATGCGCTGTACCTGTCGCGCTGTGGCGCCGACGGCAGAGACCATCCGGAGCTGGCGTTGCTGGCGGCGAGCTGTGGCCATGAACGCCGCGCCTGTCAGCGCGATGATCTGTGCACCGGCGAAGCTGGCAATGATGGACAACGCAGCCGCTTGGACAGCCATCTCTCCCGTAGTGGGGGCGAGATCTCTGCGGTCGATGGAGGAGATGCCGGGAGATCGCGGCGGAGACCAGCCGGCACCGTCCGCCGGAAGATCGATGAGTAAGCGGCGGCCGGCGGCCCCTGACAGCGGCGTCGGCACCGAGGCGACGATCTCCTTGGCGCGCAGCGACCTGCTCACGTCGAGAAGGCCCACTACGGTGACCCGCCGCAGCGGGATTCCGACCTCGACGACGTCGTGCAGGCGGATGCCCGAAGCGTCGGCCATGGCGCTGGTGAACGCCACCTCGCCAGCAGCCGCAGGAATCCGGCCGGCGCGCAGGACGTATCGACCGTCGTTCACCGGGTCCCCGGCATCGGTGGACTCGTAGGGGTAGACGGCCAGGCCCTGCCCGGTTTTCAGGACCGTCTCACCACTCGCGATGACCGCAACACGAGCACCCGAAGGCAGCGTGCTAGTGACTGCCTCCGGATTCTCGGTCGAGACAGAGAAGTCTGCGGAGCCCAGGGAGAACTGGGCCTGCTGAGTTGCGGTGCCACTAAGATTCGCCCAGGAGGCGACCAGGATGGTGCCCGCATACGCCGGCAGAAACAGCATGAGCAGGACGAAGGCGCTGCTGGCCTTATGACGCCAGGCCGCTCTGCGGGCAATACGCATGGCGACCCGCCAGGAGCCGACGAAACCCACCTTCACACTGCTCACGAGTGACCTCGGAGCAACTGCTCGAGGGGTACCGGGCTGGTCGTCCCTTCGACAACCCGACCGTCCCGAAGGAAAATCGTGCGGTCTGCCCATCCAGCGTAGCGTGGTTCGTGCGTGACCAGGACGCCTGCAGCTCCAGCGTCAACGCGAGCACGCAGCACCTCCATGACGGCCTCGCCGGTTTGGGAGTCCAGGGCGCCGGTCGGCTCGTCGGCAAGCACTAGGTGCCGCTCGCCGACGAGGGCGCGAGCGATCGCGATCCGCTGCTGCTGACCGCCGGACATTTGCTCGGGGAAGCGGTGGGCCAGATGATCAACTCCGACTTCGGCCAGCGCCGCTATCGCCTCCCGCCGGGCTGCGCGAGGGCGTACTCCGGCCAGTTCCCGCGGCAGCGCCACGTTCTCCGCGGCGGTCAACTCGCTGATCAAGTTGAAGTCTTGGAAGACGTAGCCGATCCGGTCGCGTCGCAGTTGAGCGAGACTGGTGGGGGCCAGCGTCGTCACTTCGGTACCGCCTACGGTGATCGACCCGGAAGTCGGCACGTCAAGGCCGCCTGCGAGGGCGAGAAGGGTCGACTTTCCAGAACCCGAAGGGCCCATGACGGCCACAAGTTCACCAGCGTCCACATGGAAGCTGACCTCGTCCAATGCGCGTACGTCCTCGTCGCCGGAGTGGTACACGCGGCTGACGCCGACAAACTTCAGGATCGGCGCGCTCATGCGACCTCCGTACCTGTCGTAGCAGCTTCTCGCTGATCGACGGAGACTTCCTCGTTGGCCGGCTGGCTCGTTGTGGTGACGAGCCGTTGCTTGCGCCCGTCGCGCAGCACGCTGGCTTCTACATGGTCCAGCCATCGCATGTCGCTCTCCACCGAGAAGACCATGTGGTCGAGCATCAGCAACCAGGCCATGTCTGTGGTCTTGTCAGCATTGCGGCGCAGTCTGGTGTAGTCGCGAATCAACTCCATCGAGGCTGCACGCTGACGCTGGATGATGGCTGCAACGTCGACCTGCGGCGTGCTCACCGCGATGATCAGCTTGATGGCGAGTTCGCTGCGCTGCCGTTCCGCAGGGGGCACCGGCGCCTCGAACCACTGGGCAAGTTCGGCCTTTCCCTGAGCGGTGATCGCGTATACCGTACGCCCGCTGCTGTTCTCACCGACAGCCTCGACCAACCCGTCACGGTGTAACCGATCGAGGGTGGCGTAAATCTGGCCCACGTTGAGTGCCCAGGTTCCCCCCGTGCGGACGTCGAACTCGGTCCTCAGCTGATAGCCGTACTTTGGACCATCGCTGAACAAGGCCAGAAGGCCCCATCGCACAGCGTTCCTCTGCATGCCCACACCTTACCCAGAGACTACTTACTGAGTAAATGGTACCTTCGAAGGCATGGACCAAGAGCGAACCGCGGCACTGCTGAAGCTTGCGCTGCACCTGAGAGAGGTGGCAAAAGACGCACACCGACCGGATGTCGTCGCCAAGATGGACGAGACGATAGCCCTCATCGCGGGCAAGAACGACCCAGCGCCCGACGCCCTCGGCAAGGGACCCAGCAAGTTGGACACCGCCCTCACTATCCTGGGGATAGGCGGGCTTTCGCGTTGATCAGATGACGCGCGCCTGCAGCGTGCATGGACACCGTGGCCCGCCGCGGCGAAGTCACGTTGACCCGGTTGCGACCCCGGTCGGTCTCGGCAGCCGAGCGGGCTGTGCGCGGTGACTTGTCACGCAGCAGTCCCTGCAGCCCGGCGGCGCGCATCAGCCGCTCGACTGTGCTCCGGGTCACCTCGATGCCC
Source organism: Actinoplanes sp. NPDC051859 (assembly GCF_044452725.1). Classification (NCBI taxonomy): domain Bacteria; kingdom Bacillati; phylum Actinomycetota; class Actinomycetes; order Micromonosporales; family Micromonosporaceae; genus Actinoplanes; species Actinoplanes sp. NPDC051859. The sequence continues at coordinate 810,740 of NZ_JBITBX010000002.1, forward strand.
TGGCGACGCAGCTCCTTCCGGATCTTGCAGGCCCCGTAAACGCCTTTAAGGCCGCCACAGGCTCGACAGGCAGCCTGCTTGATCTACCGCCGAGTTGCAGCCTGCTGGGTGCGAAGCCATGCCTGCTGGGCGCCGGGCGGGGCGCCGGCGAGCACGCCTCCGACGTCGACGTAGAAGACGGCGGGGTTGTGGTTGTGGGGACCGTACCCGGCGCTGCCGTACACCAGCAGCGTGGCGCCTGCAGCAGGGTTGAAGTGCCAGAACCAGGTGTCTTGGCGCAGGTCCGTGCCTGCCCACACGATGACTGCCTTGGTGCCGCGACGCGCACGCTGGTAGACGCGTTCGACGAAACACAGATAGGCGCCGGGATGCGCCGCGGTGGCCGCCATCAAGTTCTGCCATGCCATCGCCGCTAGTGCCTGGCGGCGACGCCGCCGGGTACGTCCGGACCAGACAATGATCACGACAGCGATCACCGTGGGCGCTACCGTAATGAGCCAGCACAAGGCGGTAGCTACGGATCTGCCGTCCGTAGGTGTAGAGGTTGAGGACATGGTCGGTCGATGGTCTCATAGGGCGGCCCGGCTTCACTGTCCCATCGACTATCGTGAACGCGCCGGCAAGTCTCGCAATGGCAGTTGGAGGAGCTCGGCGAGGCGGACGGGGCGAAAGGCTTACAGGTGCGAGCGGAGGGAACTGGACAGCCTTGACGAGGTGCTACGCCGAATGTGCGGGGAGCAGGACATAGCGTGACTACTCCCGCAAGTAGACGCAGCAATCGCGGAGGGGTTCACTGCGTCCGTCAATCCCGGTAGCAGCGCTTACCGCGAGCGCGGTGGCACGCGCTTCGGCTTCAGCTATGAGCAGCCCAAGCGCGGCCGTCCTGAACTGGATATTCATCAGCGGCCTTACAAGCCGGAGGAACGCACGCTCCTGCTGCTCGATGCGATGCTGGCGGTCTACCGTGATCTTCCGGATCTTGCCGCTGAGACGCTCGATGTTCTCGGCCGCGGGTGGCAAGGCCGTGTACCACCGCCGAATTCTGTGGTGCTGGGCGTCAGCGCCGGAGACGAGACCGACCCCGCGACCCTGGCGTTAGAGCAGACCCGGATGATGATCGGATCGCGAGACAGCGGGTGGTGGAAATCCTGGTCGCTCTTCGCGCGGAGGTGCTCGATGACCAACCGGCTGGATGAACTCCTTGCTGAGCTTGCCGTACTTCTGCCTCAGGTCAGAACCCCGTTTACCCACGCGGATCGAGCCGATCGTGTGTACGAGGGATATGGATTCGCGCAGGTGATCGCTGCCGCCGCCGAGTCTGGTGCGGACGTCACCTACGAGAATCGCTGGTGTCAGGAAGTCAAAAATCTCGTTTTTCGCGACGCCCCGGGCGCGTTCTGCATTCACGAAGCCCGTTCACCCATGCCGTGCTGCGCTTCGGCCAAGCACGCCCGCTGGAGGTCCACATACGGGTCACCGTCAAGGGCAGAACCTTCGAATGTGAATTTGATGTGCTCGTCATCGATACCCATATGGCGCAGGACGGCCGCGACAAGAACAAGTTGCCGACAGCAAGCGGATGCGTCTTCAGCATCGAATGCAAATACTACGTGAGTCCGCTGCCGAAGGACGAGGCCGTGAACTACCTCGGTGTACGGGACCAGTTCCCGAAAATGGCAAGCCTGTTCATCACCAATTCCTTCTCCGCGAAGGGCCAACCAGTGCCTCAGCGACCTTGACCATCCGTACGAATTCCAGGTCATGCCCAACGCACGGTTTCAGAACCACGTCCGGTCACACATCCGGCAAACGCTGCGTCGTCATGTCGTGCAGTTCGATCACAACCATCGAATGTGAGGATGGGTCGCCCGCACTCGCTCCTGGTTGCGGTGGTTCGGCGAGGGCCTACCTGCTTGGCTCTCGGAGCCCGGGGTGGCGGGCGAGCCCTGCGAGGGGCGGATTATACCGGACTTGATCTGCCGCCAAAGCGCGCAATTCGATGGAGTTCGCTGGAATGCACTGGGTCACACCATGGCCGATTTTCCGTCTGCTACCACCAGGCGACCACGAAGTCCACAAAGGCCCGTCACCCTTGCGGGCGCCGGGCCTCTGACCTGCGGTTTTGCTAGTAGCGGGGACAGGATTTGAACCTGCGACCTCTGGGTTATGAGCCCAGCGCTCCTCGCTAACCTCCCGCAGGAGCGGGAGAAACCGGCACCGCCTCATCCTTGCGCCGACTGCGGATCGCACCGATCACCGCGTCGAAGAGCAGGAAGGCTGCGAGCGGAATCCCGAACAGCGGCAACGCCCACCCGACGGCGAACACCACCGGAACCCCGACCGCGATGCCCCAGGCGGGCAGACCCTGCCAGGCGCCGCGAGCGGGCGGGGCACCGACCAGGGCGCGCCGGTCGGCGCGGGTGGGGCGACGCTGCCACCACATGCGGTAGCCCCAGACGATGACGCAGATGAGTCCGATGGCGAGCGCGGCGAGCAGGATCTGGTTGGTGAGGCCGAATAGGCTGCCCATGTGGGCGTAGATGCCCCACTGGGTGAGCTTGGCCATGACCGGCCAGTCGGCGAACTTCACCTGGTCGACGACTGTGCCGGTGGCGGCGTCGACCGCGATGTTGTCCCGGGCGACGGGCCATTGGGCGCGATTTTGCTGCACGGTCCAGGCGGTCGCGGCGTCCTCGGGCACGGTGATAGCCACCGGGCCGCTGATGCCGTTGTCGCGGGCCACTTTCAGCACCGAGTCGACGACGGCCGGGTCTACGCCGTCGCCTTCGGCTGGGGTGGTGGCGCCGCCGTGGTGGCCGCCGGTGGCCGGTTCGGCGGGGCCGCCGATGGTTGTGGACACGGAGGGGCGGCTGCCCTTCAGGGCGTCGACGGCCAGGCCGAAGTTTTCGCCGGCGTACCGGGACCAGGTGAGGCCGGTTGCCGACAGGACGAGCAGGCCGATGGTGAGCCAGACGCCGGTGGCGGCGTGCCAGCCTCGGGTCCGGCGGACGCCCTTCTTGGCGGACAGGTCGGGGGTCAGCATCCGGCGGGCGGTGCGCTTGCCGCGCTGCCGCTGCCACCACAGGATCAGGCCGCCGAGGGTGATGACCCAGAGCCAGCTTGCGGCGAGCTCCGAGTAGTGCCGGCCGGTGTCGCCGAGGTGCAGGTTGCGGTGCAGGTCGTCGAGCCAGGTGGTGAACGGGGTGGTGGCGAACCAGGTGGTCAGCTGGCCGGTGGCCGTGCCGGTGTACGGGTCCACGTACACGGTGTGCTGGTGCTCCTCGTCCAGTTCGGGGGAGGAGAAGTCGATTTGCGTGGTGGCTTCCCCCTCGCCGGGACGCAGCGACAGCAGGGCGCCCTGGGGGTGGGTGGCGCGGGCGGCTGCGATTTGCTGGGCGACGGGAACGGTCTGGTCGCCGGGGTTCGCCACGACCAGTTCGTCGGCGTAGATGATGCGTTCGACCTGCGGCGCGAATACGTACGCGAGCCCGGTCAGCGCCGCCACCAGGAGGAACGGCGCGACCAGGATCCCGGCGTAGAAGTGCAGGCGCAGCAGCAGTGCGCTGAAGCCACCGGTGGTGCGGGGCCTGCGTTGCTCGACCGGCGGTGCGGACGAGGGTGCGGCGGTGGTGGTCATGGGCGCGCTCCGGTGCGAGTCGATGATGAGGACTGCAGCGTTGGTCGCCCGGCACCGCCGGTTGGTTCCCGCGAGTTGGTGTTTTTAGTGCCGCAGCGCTGTGGTGAACGTGGTGGCGTTGGCGCGGAAGACGCTGAGCAGGTCGAGATCCTGCTTCGGGTAGTTGATGAGGTCGACGCGGGTGGCGCCGGAGATGTCCGGGTTGACGCCGGGCAGGTGGGCGTTAGCGAGGACGAGGCCGGGCTTCTTGCCGGTGAGCTCGGCGAGTTGTCCGGCGCTGACCGGCTGGGGGCCGTACACGCCGGTGACCTTGACGCCCGCGAAGTCGGCCCAGTAGCCGAGGAAGGCGTGCGACACCGCGGTCGGTGCCGGCTGGGGCAGGGCGGCTTTGACGTCGCTGGCCAGTTTGGCGTATTCGGTGTCGAAGGCGGTCAGCCACGTGGTGGCGGCCGCCTGGGTGCCGAACAGGGCGGCCAGCCGGGTCACTTCGGCGCGGATCTTGCCCGGTGTGTTCTCCAGCTCGACCGGGGTCAGTTTGCCTTTGCCGCCCGCGGCCTCCTTGAGCTTGGGGGCGAAGCCGTCGAACTCGGCGTACAGGACGTAGCCTGCTCCGGCCACCGCGGCGAGGTCGCTGGGCTTGGGGTCGTAGTCCGGCGGGTGCTGCACGTTCGCGGGGGCGATGACGGTGATGTCGGTGGTGCCCGCTGCTTTGGCGAGCGCGCCCACCCAGCTGGTCGAGGCGACGATTTTCGGCCCGCCCGCGGCGGCCGCGGTCGGGCTTGGTGTGTCAGTGCTGCTGCACCCGGTCGCGGCCAACAGCGTCATGGCTAGCGCGCTCAGCGCGGCTGTTCGGATTGATCGCATCAAGAGCTCCTTCGGGAATGAGATAGGTGAGCAGGGTGAGGACCCCGGCCGTGAGCACGAGGACGGGTCCGGGTGGCTGGTCGAGGACCAGTGCGGTGGCGAAGCCGGCGAGGTTGCCGACGACGCCGAAGCCGACCGCCCAGGCCACCATCGAGGTCAGCGAGCGACCCAGGTTGCGGGCGGCGAGCGCGGGCAGGATGGTGAGCGCGTCGACCAGTAACGCGCCGGTGAGGCTGATGGAGGCGCCGATCGCCACCGCCACCACGACGAGCAGCGCCAGCATGAGCGGCCCGGCCGCGACGCCGGAGCACAGCGCCAGCTCGCGGTCGAACAGCAGCAGGACGAGCTGTCGCCGATAGCGCCAGAACAGCAGGTGTACGGCCACCGTCAGCACACCCAGCACGACGAGGTCGACCGTACGGGTGGCGAGGATCGAGCCCCACAGCAACTCGAATGCGCCGGTGGCGTTGACGCCGGAGGCGGAGAGCACGAGCAGCGCGCCCGCGATCGCGAAGGTCATGAGGAGTCCCATGGCGCCGGAGAGCCCGGTGGGGCGGCGGGCCAGCGGCGTGACGCCGGCTCCGGCGAGCGCGCAGGCCACCAGTCCGCACAGTGTCGGGTCGAGTCCGGTGAGCAGACCGACGGCGATGCCGAGCAGCGCGACATGCATGATCGCGAATCGGACGGCGATGATGTCGAGTCCGATGATGAAGACGCCGACGATGGGCAGCCCGACGGCGGCGATGCCGAGCCCGATCGCGGAACGCTGCACGGCGGGCAGGTGGAGCAGGTCGAGGAAGAGGTCCACGGTGTTCAGATCACCCGCAGTCGGCCGGCGGCCATCTCGGCGACCCGGTCACACGCACTGGTCATGGCGCGGTCGTGGGACACCACGACGACGGTGACGGGCAGGGCGGCGAGCATGGTCGCTACCTGTTCCTGGCCGGCGAAGTCCAGGGCCGCGGTCGGCTCGTCCGCGAACAGAGCGGTCGCTCCGGCCGCCACGGCACCGAGCGCGCGGGCCAGGAACACCCGTTGCAGTTGGCCGCCGGAGAGCGTGTGCAGCGGCCGTTGGCGCAGTCCGCTGACGCCGAGCCGGTCGGCCGCGTCGTCGGCTGCTTCCGGGTGTCCGCCGCTGTGCAGCAGTTCGCCCGCCAGCAGCGGGAACCGGCCCGGCGTGAGCCGCTGCGGCATCCAGGCGATCTGGCGGCGACGTTCCGCCCACTGCGTCGCGGTGCTGGCCGCGGTGCCGTCGACGGTGACGGCACCGCAGGCCACGGGTTGCAGGCCCAACGCGGTACGCAGCAGCGTGGTCTTGCCCGAGCCGTTGGCGCCCGTCAGCGCGACCCGCTCGCCGGGTGCCACCGCGAGATCCACGTCCGCCACCGCGGTACGCCGGCCGTAGCGGCAGGTGACACCGCGGAAATGGACGGCAGCGCCGGTCACGTGGCGGCCTGCTCGAGGTGCTCGCGGAGCCACCGCTTGTCGAGCTTCCCGGCGGCGGTGAGGGGCAGTTCGCCGAGCACCGCGAGCCGTTCGGGCAGCTTCGCCGATTCGAGGCCGTGTTCCTCGCGCAGGTAGCCGGTCAGTGCGGTCAGGGTGGGTGGCTCGACGCCGTCGCGTACGGCTATGCAGGCGCCCATGCGCTCGCCCATGAGCCGGTCGGGGACGCCCACGCAGGCGACCTGGCGGACCGCAGGATGCTGGGCGAGGAGCAGCTCCACTTCGACGGGGGACAGGTTGCGTCCGCCGCGGATGACGATCTCGTTGCGCCGGCCCACCACGTGCAGGTAGCCGTGCTCGTCGATCCGGCCGAGGTCGCCGGTCCGCGCCCAGCCGCCGTCCGTACGGTAGCGGCCGTCGAATTCCGGGTCGACGTAGCACAGTGGACTCATGGGGCCGAGCCCCCAGATCTCGCCGACGTCGCCGGCGGGGACGTCGTGGCCGTCGTCGCCGACGATGCGGATGGCGGCCACTGCGCTGTTGGGGCGGCCGACCGCGTCGTGGATGTCCCGGGGCGGTTCGGCGGGATCGGTGGTGCAGTTGACACCGTCGGCGGAGCCGTAGCAGTTGATGACCGCACAGCCGAATCGGTCGCGGACCGCGGCGACGGTTGCCGGGTCGATGCGGGAGCCGCCGGCGACCACGGCGTGCAGGGCCGTGGTGTCCGTGCCGGGCAGTCGGGGGTGGTCGAGCATCATCGCGTACATGGTCGGGACGCCGAAGACGAGGTGGGGGCCGTGTCGGTCGATCAGGTCGAGTGCCCGGCCAGGGTCGAACTTGGCGGTCACGATCAGCGTCCCGCCGTGCCGGGCCAGGGTGACCGCGGTCCCCGAGGACCCGAAGGAGGACGCGAGCGGCACGAGGAACAGGTTGCGCATCGGCCGGTCGCCGGGGTGCAGCTGCCCGATGAAGGTGCCGCGCCCGCCGGCCAGCGCGTCGTGCGAGTAGACGATCATCTTCGGCGCGGCCTCGGAGCCGGACGAGACCAGGATCCGCGCCGGCCCGGCCGGGTCCACCTCGGGCAGCTCCACCGCGGGCTGGGCGGCGGCCAGCGTTTCGAGCGCGGCCGGGCCGTTTCCGCCCGCCACGATGACCGTACGCAGGTGCGGCAGCTGATCGCGCAGACCGTCGAGCTGATCGGCGTACGCGACATCGCCCGCCTTGATCGGCACCACCGCGAAGGCCGCCCGGGAACGGCTGAGCAGCGCGAGGGTGTCGCGGCGACCCCGTCCCACCGGGTACGGCAGCACGACCGCCCCGAGCGCGGCCGCCGCCAGGTCCACCGCCACGGCCTGCCGCCCGTTGGGAAGCTGGGTGGCGATGACCTCACCGGCTCGCAGCCCGCGGTCCCGCAGACCGGTGGCGAGTCGCCGGGCCAGGTCGTCCAGGTCGGCGTAGCTGATCTCGCCGTCGTCGTCGATGACCGCCGTCCGGTCCGGGTGGGTGTGGGCGTGCCGCGCGAACAACGCGTACAGCCCCTCACCCGGGTAGTGGCCGGCCTGTGCCCACCAGCGGCGCAGCGTGGCGGGGACGAGGTCGTGGGTGGCGAGGACCGTCATGGCAGGAACCTCCAGGGAGCGCGGACGAGGGCACAGCCGTCCCGGTCGAGGAGCGGACGGACGGCGGGACTGGTGGACAGCTCGGCCAGGTCGGTGCAGACGCGGACAGCGGGCACCCCGTCGGCGCGCAGCACGCGGAGCGCCTCCTCGGTGGTCGCGTCGGCGAGGGCAACCGGCAGTGCGGGATCGAGGCAGGCTGCCGACGTGCGCGCCGCCACCACGTACCCGTCGCGGGTAGCCAGCGGCGTCTCGAGCGGACCCCACAGCGGTCGGGCCTGTTGCTCGCCTCGCCAGCGCGGACCCTGCAGGACGCCGGCTGCCGTCAACAGGCTGCTGTCCATGCGCCGTCCGCGCCCGTCGGTGTGCCGGGCGACCAGTGCGGCCAGGACTCCGTCGGCGGCGACCAGCCCGCCGAGCACGTCGAGCAGCGTCATCAACGACCCGGCCGCGGGCGAACCGGCCGGGCGCAGGTGCTCGCCCAGCCCGGCGTACGCCTGGACGGTGAAGTCGGTGCCGGGCGGCGCGTCGGGGCCGCGGAAGTCACCCCAGCCGGACGCGTACGCGTACACCAGACGGGGGTTGATCTTGGCAAGGTCGGTGCTGTCGAGGCCGAATGCGGCTGCCTTGCCGGGCGCCCAGTTATGCAGGAAAACATCCGCTACCGCGGCCAGTTCGCGAACGGTGTCCTGACCGGCGGCGCTGCGCAGGTCGACCTCGACGACATGTTTGCCTCGGTTGAGCGCGCGGAACCGGGCCGAGCAGTCGCCGACCATCGGCGGCATGCCCCGTAGCGGATCACCGCCGACCGGCTCGATCCGCACCACCCGGGCACCGAGGTGACCCAGCAGGTGCGCGGCGAGGGGCCCCTGCACCCGCCGACCGGCCTCCACCACGATCATGCCCGCCAGTGGCAGACCGCCGGGATGTGCGGGTTCGAGTGGGCTGACCATGTCGTTGGTGAGGCTGAGGCTCCACGGTTCGGCAGCGAGATCCGGATCGGACAGCCGCTCGGCGTGTGTGCGTACGGGCTGCACCGCGACTCCCGCAGCGGCGGCCGCCTCGCTCAGCTCGGCGAACGTCACCGCCGCGACGGCCTCGTGGAGCTCGGCGGGCAGGGGCGCTGCCGCGGTCGCATATCGGGAGACGAACGCCCGCCACCCGATGTCGACCGGTCGGCCCGGCACCCGCAGCGCGGTCCACAACGACCACCAGGGCTGCGGATCCAGGGTCTCCAGCTCAACCCGGACGCCGTCGATCGTGCAGAACGGCGGCGGCGTCCCGTCGCGGCGTCCACCCGGCTCGACGTGCTCAGCGTCCTCCGCGGTCGCGGCGGCCAGATACTGCGAGACGGTCAGCAGCGCGACGGCCGCCGGATCCACAGTGACCCGATCGACCGGTTGGCCGCGCAGCCGGGACAGCTCTGCCGCCCGCTCGCCCTGAGCCGCGACGATCCGCACCGCTGCGGTCAGATAGTCGACACCAATGCGCTGCGGGCGCCCGGAAGCGCGCCCGTGCACTGCCATCAGTCCGTATGTCGCCTGCCCGCTCACCTCGTCGAACGCACCGACCTCGGCCGTGGCCCCCATGCCCTGGTTCGTGTCCACGTTCAAGAGGTCGGGCAACCACCCGCTACGGTTCCCACGGATTGCCGACGAAAGGAGATCCACCATGGACGCCGTCGCCGATCGGATGCGGGTATTCCTTCGCGAGCGGGTGTTGCCCGTGGAGAAAGCCCTGATCGCCGGGGACGCGGCAGCACTGCGCCAGGCCCAGGACGCGGCCCGGGCCGCCGGCTTGTGGGCGCTGCCCCTGCCGGTCGCGCTCGGCGGTCAGGGCCTCCCGCTGGCCGAGTACGCCGAACTGGCCGTCGTCGAAGGACACAGCGACGCCGGACCTGCCGTGACCGGCTCGGATCTCCTGCTGGACGCGACGATGCTGGACGCGTACGGCAGCTCCACCGTCCGCGACCGTTTCCTGCGCCCGATGGTCGCCGGGGCTGCCCCGCCCAGTTTCGCCATGACCGAACCCGGCCAGGCGGGATCCGACCCGGCCACACTCGCCACGACCGCCGTCCGCGCCGGGGACGCGTACGTCCTGACTGGTCGCAAATGGTTCACCAGCCGGGCCGCCCTCGCCGCCTTCACCACCGTGGCCTGCCGCACCGACGACGGCGGAGTCTCGCTGATCGTGGTGCCCGCCGAGTCGCTCCGGATCGTCCGGGAGATTCCGGTGCTCGGCGCGGGCGGACAGTACGAACTCCAGCTCGACGGTGTCCGGGTGCCCGCCGACCACCTCCTCGGCGCAGCCGGCGCGGGGCTCGCCATCGCGGGGGAGCGGCTCGCCCTGGGTCGGACGCTGCGCTGCCTGCGCTGGCTGGGCCAGGCCCAGCGGGCTTTCGACCTGATGCGGGACCGGCTGCGCACCAGGATCGTCCGCGGTCAGCCGCTGGCCAGCCGCGAACTGTTGCACGGCTACGTCTTCGACAGCCACGCTGAGCTGGCTGCAGCCGGCGCCCTCACCCGCGCCGCGGTCACCGCGCTCGGCACGGGTGCCGACGTCAAGAACGCCGTAGCCACGGCGAAGGTGGTGACCGCCCGTGCCTTCGATGCGATCGTCGACCGGGCGATCCAGGTGTACGGCGCCGAAGGCCTCACCGACGACACCCCACTCGCCATGCTGCACCGCACGGCCCGGGCCGCCCGGATCCTCGACGGACCCGACGAAACCCACATTTCCGCGGTGGCCCGCCGCCTGCTCACCAGCCCGCCGGCAGCAGCCCTCTCCTGACGCCGGTCAGCGCGGCGAGGAAGTAGGTGCCCCAGATCAGCTCGTGCGCGCACGCCCGGTCGTAGCATCCGCCGGCCAGGACCCCGTCCGGCCGCAGATACCGTGCCGTCACGGTGTCGAGCATGGACTCGGCAACGTCCCGCTCGCCCAGCGTCCACAACCCCGCGGCGGCGATCATCGCGGCCGAGGTGTCCACTGGTCCGCTGCCGTCCGAGGTGGCGAGCGGCACCCCGTGCCCGTGCCGGCTCAGCCACCGCCCGGCGACCCGCTCGGCCACCTCCCGAAACGGCACACCGGAGTGTCCTGCGGCGACCTGCCTGTCGAGCCGGTCGGCGGCGACTGCGAATCCGAGCAGGCCCCAAGCGTGCCCCCGGGACCAGCCTGGATCCGCTCCGGCCCCGGTGTGCGGCACCACGGCACCCCGCTCGTTCACCAGCAACCCGGCCAGCGCTGCGGCGTGCCGGGCGGCAAGGCCGGCCCGGCCGGTGTGATCGAGCAGGGCGACAACGGCAGCGAGCGTGTCGATCGAGACCCGCCCCGGGTCGGCCGGGTGGTACGTCGACCCGACCGCAATGACCCCCGACGCCGACGCCGACGCGGCCAGCGCCTGCGCACCTGCCTCGGCGATCTCGTCCGCGCCCCACCGGGTGCCGTACCAGAACGTCATGGCCCGGGTGTCGGTGTCGTCCAGGAGCCGGTCGCTCAACCGCGCGGTCCATTGTCGGGCGGCGGCGACGTGCCGGGACTGCCCGGTGGCCGCGGCGCGCAGCCGGAGCAGGCCGGTCCAGAATCCGCCGGCCCAGGAACCCCGCCGGGTCGTTGTCCACTCGCCGGTCTCCGGATCGGCATACAGCGGGAACCGGTCACCCACCGCGGCTTCGATCGCTGATGTGCGCGCGAGCAAGGCGTCCCAGGCTGCCGGCCTCATGTGGTGACCGACCGACGCTCGGTCACCAGCAGACCCACGCCCGCCGCGGCGGCGAAGATCACCGCGACCGTGAGCCACGCCGGGCCGTAGCCGCCGGCATCGGCGAGCAGTCCGAACAGCGCCGGGCCGATCACGAAACCACCGAAGAAGCCCAGGGAGACCAGCCCGGAGGCGTGCCCGGTCGCGCCGCCCCGGCGGACCACCGCGAGCATGGACACCGCGTTGGCCGCCGTGGCGGAGCCGCCGATGCCCAGTGCGCCGAGCCAGATCAGGTGCGGCCAGACCGGCGCGGCCAGGCACACCAGCACCGCGAAACCGGCCGCGGCGAGAGACAGCCAGCGCAGCGCCACGGTCACGTCGGGCATGCGGTCGGCGTACCGGGTCCAGCCGACCCGTGCGAGCAGACCCGACACGCCGAAGACCGCCAGCACCGCCCCGGCTGCTCCGGCACCCAGGCCCAACCCCTGCACGGCGTAGAGCGGCAGGTAGGTGTTCACGGCGGACAGGCCCGTACCCAGCAGCAGCGAGTAGCCCATCAGCCGGGCCAACCACGGCGACGGCCGGGACCACCGCCACCAGGAGCCGCCGCTCGGCGCGGGCGTGTCTCGCGGCACCAGCCACACCACCGCCACCAGCAGCACCAACGGCACCAACGCCGCCCAGCGCAGCGCCGCCTGCCAGCCCACCGCGGCGCCGAGCATCGGCAGGCCGGCGCCGGCGGCGAACGCGGCAAGCTGCACCCCGGACTGCTTCACCCCGATCGCCGTGCCGCGTCGCGGCGCCGGCACCACCCCCGCGATCAAGACGTTGGTCGCCGGATTCGCCAGCGCCTGCGCCACGCCCGCGACCGCAAGAGCAACCACCAGCCCGGCGTACGCGTCCGCGAAGGAGGCCGCGATCAGGGCCGCAGCGACCGTCGCGCCGAGCACCAGCAGCGCCCGGCGCGGTCCGGTCCGGTCCACGAGGTGCCCGGCGACCAGCGAGACCGCGGCCGCCACCGCGAACGTTGTGGTGATCAGCAGGCCGACGGCCGCCCGGTCCAGGTGCAGGTCGGCGGCGAGCAGGGGGGCGAGGGCGCTTGCCGCGTACAGAACGAGCATGGAAGCGGCCATCGCCGCTGTTGCCACTGCTGTGCCGGCCGTACCCCGGCTTTCGGTCATCGGGTCCTCCTCGGGTCCGGTCCAGCAGTCGTCCGGCGGGCCCGGAAAGTTCCGGCCCCGCCGGGTCTGCGGATCGTCAAGTGCCACGGCCCGGTGCCGATGGACAGCCGAGGAACCACCGTGGGGCCGAGCCGCCAGGAGGCGCAAGAGATGTCGTTCACCAGTCGTCTGACGGTGCCGGGGCTGGCTGCCCTGATGATCACCGGGACGCTTGTCGCGCCGGCCCCCGGCGTTCTCGCCGCACCCGCCGCGTCGGCTCCCGCGGCCGCAGCGGCCAGCGATGTGACGTCCGTGCAGGAAGCGGCCCGGGTCGACAGCGTTCCGGCGCCGAACCTCGCCTGGTACAACTGCGTCGGCTCGGCCGTGCAGTGCGCCACCGTCGACCTGCCCCTGGACTACGACGACCCGACGGGCCCGACGGTCCAGATCGCCCTGGCCAAGGTGAAGGCGCGTAAGCCCGCCAGCCGGATCGGCACGCTCTTCGTCAACCCGGGTGGTCCCGGCGGTTCCGGCACCGAGATGGCCGCGGCGGCGTCGAGCTACCTCAGCGACAGCGTGCTCGACCGGTTCGATGTCGTGGGCATGGACCCGCGCGGCATCGGCTTCAGCGAGAACCTGACCTGTTTCCCGTCCACCCGGGCGCAGACGCTGGTCATGGCGAAGATGCAGATGCAGTTCCCGCTCGGGGCCGCCCAGGAGAGCACCTACATCAAGGGCGTGCAGACGATTGCCAAGGGCTGCTCCACCACCGGCGCGGCTCTGGCCGGGGCGATGTCCACCGCCGAGGTCGCCCGCGACATGGACGTCCTGCGCCGCGCGGTCGGCGACAGCAAGCTCACCTTCCTCGGCTTCAGCTACGGCACAGCGCTCGGCCAGTACTACGCCAACATGTTCCCGGACCGGGTGCGTGCCCTCGCCCTCGACGGCGTGATCAACCCGGTGTCCTGGACCGGCACCCCGCAGACGCAGAACCAGCTGCTCGACGACCGGCTCCGCTCCGCGGACGGCGCCTACAACGCGCTGCAGAAGCTGCTGCAGCGCTGCGACCGGGCCGGAGCCAGCGGTTGCGTCTTCTCCGCCGGCGACCCGGTCAAGCGCTTCGACGCGATCGCCCGCAAGCTGCGCGCGGCGCCGCTGGTGCTCGGCAGGGACGACGACGGCAAGGTCATGCGGCTCACCTACGCCGACTTCATCGGCTACATCCTGGGCAGCCTCTACACGCCATACGCCGGGGACATGGTCACCTACATCGCTGCCGACGTGGCGTTGATCCAGTCCGGCAAGGCTTCCACAAAGGAACGGACGGTGGCCGCCGCGGCCCTGCTCGAGCGGTTCGAGCGGCTCCGGACCCCGGCTCGGGACTTCCCGTACAACAACTCGATGGAGGCGTTCTCCGGCGTCATGTGCACCGACGCGCGGCACCCGGCCGACGCCGCCTCGTGGCCGGCTTTGACCGCCGCCGCGGATCGCCGGGCGCCGTACTTCGGTCGGGCCTGGGGCTGGAGCAGCTCCACCTGTGCCGAGGACACCTGGACTGTGCGGGACGAGGACGCGTACATGGGTCCGTTCACCAAGACCACCAGCGCGCCGGTGCTGTTCGTCGGCAACTACTGGGACCCGGCCACCAACTACCGCGAGGCCGTGTCGTCCTCCCGCCTGCTCCCGAAGAGCCGGCTGCTGACCAGCGACAACTGGGGCCACACCGCGTACGGCACCTCGACCTGCGTCACCAAGGCGATGGACGCCTACCTGCTGAAGGGCACCCTGCCCGCCGCCGGCACGGTGTGCCGCTCCAAGATGCAGCCGTTCCTGCGCACGAACCCGCTGGTATCCGCCGAGGCTGTTACCGCGAGCGGGAAGCAGCTGCCGCCGGTCGCGGGCTTCTTCCCGGCACCGATGGCCGCCGCGGCCGCCCGCTGACCTGTCACCGGCGGTGGGTTCCCGCGCGCAGGTATGACATTTGTCAGCGCTCATCGGTGCGTTTCGCACCTGGACCGGTGAGCGACGGCACTGCCGGGCCGCCCGGCAGTGCCGAAGTCTGGAGGGCATGACTCTCACTCGCAGACGCGCACTCCGCGGCGCGTGCCTAGCCTTCGTGACCACCGCTGCGGCGGTCGCCGTCGCCGCCCAGGCCGGTGCCGCCACCGTTTCGCACAGCGTTCCCAGTCGGGGCGCGTCCGCCTCGGCGGGCGCGCCCCGACTCGTTCTCCCACCGCCGGGCGGCGCGCACCAGATCGGCACCGTGGCGCTGCACCTCGTGGACTCGGCCCGCCGCGATCCGTACGACCCGGCCCGCCGGCCCCGCGAGCTCATGGTCCAGCTCTGGTATCCGGCGGCGCACACCGGCGGCTACCCGCGGGCGCCTTGGCTGTCACCGCAACTCGCCGCGGAAGCCTTCGCCGATCCGCGGATCCGCCCACCCGTCACGCACGGCCATTCCGGTGCCCCGGTCGACCGGCGTGGCGGCACCCGCCCGGTCGTCCTGTACTCGCACGGCTTCGGCGGCCACCGCGGCGAAGCCACCGCTCTCGTCGAGGAGCTGGTCAGCCGCGGGTACGTCGTCGCCACCATCGATCACCCGTACGACGCGGTGGGCGTGGAGTTCCCGGGCGGCCGGGTCGTGCCGCACACGATGGAGCCGCCGAACTTCGACGACCCGGCGGACCCGGTGGCGACCCGAGCCGTCGCCGTCCGCGCCGCCGACGCCCGGTTCGTGCTCGACCGGCTCACCGCGCTGAACGCCGGCCGCAATCCTGACGCCGCCGGGCGCGAGGTGCCGGTCGGTCTGCGCGGCGCGCTGTCGCTGTCCAGGGTCGCGATGGTCGGCCATTCCCTCGGCGGTGCCGCGACGCTGGCGGCGATGCGGGCCGACCGGCGGATCCGGGCTGGCGTGAACCTCGACGGCGCCCTCTTCGGTCCCGTGCTCGCCAGTGGGCTGAACCGGCCGGTGCTGCTGCTCGGCTCCACCGGTCACGACCGGCACACCGACCCGAGCTGGGCGGCGGTATGGCCGAAGCTGCGCGGCGGGCGGCTCAACCTGGAGCTGGCCGGCTCCGGACATGCATCCTTCACCGACGCCCAGGTGCTCGACCCGCAGGCCGCGAAGATCCTCGGCATTCCCCGCGAGCAGCTGACTCCCGGCATCGGCACGATTGACGGCCCGCGCTCGGTTGCGGTGCAACGGGCGTACCTGAGCGCCTTTCTGGACGCCCACCTGCGCGACGGCCCCCGCAAGCTGGTGTCCGGGCCGTCGCCGCGTTATCCGGAAATGGTGTTCCCGTGAGAGCCGGGGAGCACCTCGCGCAGCCCGGCGCGGAAGGTGGGGCAGTCGAGCAGCGCCGGGTGCTCGCAGTTCAGGGCATGGCCGAGCCGGTCGCGGGCGCTCATCAGCTCGGCGATGTGGCGGTCGATCTCCATGATTTTGTGGGTGAGGCGCGACCGGATCAGCTGGGGCTCGCCCTGCACCAGCTCCCGCACCTCGGCCAGCGAGAAGCCGGTGACCTGAGCACTGCGGATCAGGGCGACCCGGTCGACGGCGTCCGGCCGGTAAGTGCGGCGGATGCCGTGCCGCCCCGCCGGCTCCAGCAGGCCGACCCGCTCGTAGTAACGCAGCGCCGACGGGGCCACCCCGGTGATCCCGGCCAGCTCACCGATGTCGAGCAGGTAGTCCACGCGCTGCTCCTTGACTTGAAGCACGATTCAAGTGGCACTTTACGGCCATGACACGCATGAACAGGCTGCGCGGTGTGGCGGTGGCCGCGATCGCCGCCGTCACCAATCCGCTCGAGGTCCCGGACGATCTGCGCGACGTGCAGGTGCTGACCCGGCGGCACCGGCGGACCCATCGCTGCGGCGCGGTCGCCTACGGCGAAGGCTCGCTCCCCGCCACCCTTGCCGCCGCGGTCGACGCC
The DNA here is from genome assembly GCF_044452725.1 of Actinoplanes sp. NPDC051859. Classification (NCBI taxonomy): domain Bacteria; kingdom Bacillati; phylum Actinomycetota; class Actinomycetes; order Micromonosporales; family Micromonosporaceae; genus Actinoplanes; species Actinoplanes sp. NPDC051859. The sequence goes on from NZ_JBITBX010000002.1 coordinate 827,089, forward strand.
CGCCGCATCATCGAAGTTGGCACGGCGCTGGGCTACACCGCCATGTCGATGGCCCGGGCGGTCCCCGCGGCAACCGTCGAGACCATCGAGCTGGCCGACGAGCACGTCCGCATCGCCCGCGCCCAGATCGCTGCCCGCGGCCTGGCCGGGCGGGTCATCGTCCGGCACGGCGCGGCCGAGACCATCCTGCCCGCACTGGACACGGCGGGATACGACCTGGCGTTCTTCGACGGATTCACGCCCACGGTCGCGGTCCTGCGGGAGTTCCACCGGCTGCTGCGCCCCGGCGGCGTGGTCGTCGCCGGCAACCTCATCCTCGGCCCCGATCCGCGGGCGACCCGGTATCTTGCCGATACCGCGCGGTGGCGGACCCACTCGTTCGGTGAGACGGCGCTGTGCGTGAAGATCCCTTGAGTCCGGTGAGGTGTCCTCGGTGATGACCGGTTGGTGGCGCCGACGCGGTAAGGCCCAGCGGGTCGACCTGTTCATTCGGGTCAACCTGTATGCGATCTTTGCGCTGTTGCCGGTGTTCGTGGGCCTCCTCGTTGCCCCGGAACCGCAGGTGGACCGGCTGGGCGTCGCCGCGCTGGTCGCCCTCACGACCACCCACGCTGCCGGGTGCGTCCTGCTGCTGCGGGCAGCCCTCGATTATTACGGTGGCAGCGGTCCGCGGCCGGTTCGCGGGATCGCAGTGGGCGCTGCCTTGACCGCGGCCGGGGTCGCCGCCGTAGTCATCACGTATCCCGAGCCGCCGCCCGGCGCCCTCGACGGTCCCGCCTCGCTGCTCACCTTGGTCCTGTCCACCGCGTTTCTTGCCGCGCTGGCGCCGGCGGTGCCGCTTGGCGTGACCTTCGGGGCGGTGGTGGGGGCTGGGGGATTGCGCTTCGCCGTACAGAAAATTGAGGGTGCCGAGCCGACCACGGCGACCACCGTCGCGCTGGCGTCGGCGGCGCTGTACGGCGCGGTGGCCGCGGCCTTCCGGATGTCTGCGTGGATCACCCGCCTCGTTGCGGAACTCGAACGCGCCCGGCAGGTGGAGGCACGACTCGCGGTAGCCGAGGAGCGGCTGCGCTTCGCCCGCGACATGCACGACATCGTCGGTCGCGCACTGTCCGTCGTGGCCTTGAAGTCGGAGTTGGCCGCGCGGCTCGCCCAGCGCGGCCGGGCCGAAGCCGCCGCCGAGATGCTGGAAGTACGCCGGATAGCCGAGGAATCCCTGGCTGACGTCCGGGCGGTGGTTCGGGGCTACCGCCAGGCGGACCTCGGCACCGAGTTGGCCGGAGCCCGCTCGCTGCTCGCCGCTGCCGGTATCGATTGCCGGGTCGACGGCGCCAGCGGCGGCCTGCCCGACGACACCCAGGGTGCATTGGGCTGGGTGGTCCGCGAAGCAACGACCAACGTGTTGCGGCACAGCGAGGCGCGAACGTGCACGGTCACCCTGCGCCGCACCGGCGACCGCATCGCCTTGATCATGGAGAATGACGGCGTTCCTCCTCCGGCCCCGACCGATCGGGTACGGTTCGGCAGCGGCCTGATCGGGCTGGCCGAACGCATCGCGGGCGTCGGTGGCACCACGGCCGCTGAGCGTGGCGACCCGGGACTGTTTCGCCTGACCGTCGAGGTGCCGGTGGGGGAGGGTGAGCCGTGATCCGGGTGCTGCTCGCCGACGACGAGCACTTGATCCGTGCGGCCCTTGCGGCCTTGCTGTCGTTGGAGGACGATCTCGACGTGATCGCCCAGGCTTCGACCGGCGCGGAGGCCCTCGCTGCGGCGCGGGCGCTGCGCCCGGAGGTGGCGGTCCTCGACCTGCAGATGCCCGAGCCGGACGGGGTCGACGTGGCCCGGACCCTGCAGGCCGACCTGCCGGACTGTCGCTCGGTGATCCTGACCAGTCACGGACGTCCCGGCCAGCTCAAACGCGCCCTGGCGGCTTCGGCCCGCGGCTTTCTGCCCAAAACCGTCTCCGCGGAGGTGCTGGCCCAGGTCATCCGGACCGTGCACGGCGGCGGCCGGTACGTCGACCCGCAGCTCGCTGCCGAGGCGATCGCCGCCGGGGACAGCCCGCTGACCCCGCGCGAGTCCGACGTCCTGGCGCTGGCCGCCGAGGGCGCCCCGGTCGACGAGATCGCCCGGCGCGCCGCCCTGTCGCCGGGTACGGTCCGCAACTACCTCTCCTCGGCGGTGACCAAGACCGGCGCTGCCAACCGTCACGAAGCAGCCCGGACCGCTCGCCGCCACGGCTGGATCTGACACCGAGGCGGCGGAGCGTGGTCGGAAGAAGTGCTCGCGGACCACGGCCTGGCTTTCCTGCTCGCTGAGCCAGCGAACGATGGCAAGGGGCTGGCTACTTCAGCGGCGGATGAGCGGGGTGAGCGAAGCGCGGCGACCCCAGGCGATGAAGACGAAGAGGGCGAAGAGGATCACGGGGGTGAGCACGAGTGCGCCGCCGTGCAGGATGAATGCCTGGGTGATCGCCGCGCCGATCATGAGCAGCGCGAGTCCCACCGCGGCCGGGCCGGCGAGACGGGGCACGAGCAGGCCGATGCCGCCGGCCAGTTCGACCAGGCCGATGAAGTAGCGGAACCACGGGGCTGCGCCCATGTCCTCGAAGATCTGCACCGCGGTCGCCTCGCCCACCAGTTTGGGACCGGCCGAGGCCACGATCATGAAGACGCCCAGGAACGCCTGGAGCACCCAGAGCGTGCGGTGCAGTCCGCGGGACAGGGGTGCGGGTGCGGTGTCGATGAGAGCCATGGTGCGGTCCTTTGCTCGAGGTGATCCGGATGTCTACCGGGTCAGACCGGCGAGCTGCACCGTACTCATCGCTCCGCGGGCGGTTCCGGGGAATTTTTCTCGGCCGGCACGTCGCGGCGCTCGTCCTCCTCATGAATTTCGTCGTAGGAGAGGTCGCCCGCGCTGTCCGGGTCGGGGCCGCCGGGTTCGGCGATGGTGCGGAGATCGTCATCGTTCGGAGCCGTCATAGTGGTGGGGTTACCCCCGAACGTGCGACGTAATGTCATTTTTGGCTTACCTTCCGTAACACAAATTCCCTAGGGTGGGCGTCCAGGTGTCCGAACCTCGTCACTAGCGGATCGGAGGTGTCGCAGCTGTTCGATGATGCTGCTGAGCCGGCTCCGTACGAGGCCTACATATTCACGGACGAAACCTACGACAACCTGCTCACCGCACGGATGAGCCCGTTGTCGGTGATGGAGGTGTTGCACGCTCACGGGGTGGTACGTCGGCACACCGAGCCAGCCCTGCAGATCGCGGGTCAGGACCGCAAGGGAGACTGGCTCGTCGTGGCGCTCATCGAGGACAGCGACGACGTCTACATCGTCGTCTCGGCCCGGTACCTCGACGTCGAGGAGGTCGAGGCGATAGCCCGGATCAAGGGGGACTGATGAGTAGATTCGAGGACGCAGCGGCGTCCCTGAACGACCGGGACTGGTCCACCGCGCACCGGGACAACCGGCCCCGGCCCGGTGGGGTCGTGCATGCGGTCTCCATGTCATACGAAACGACGGAACGCCTGGTCACGCTGGCACAGAGTCGCGGGATCAGCCCCAACGAGGTGATCCGGGAACTGGTCGAGGACTACCTCGACAACGACGCGGACGAACTGATCACCATTCGCCGCGCCGACCTGCACCGGGCCATCGACATCGCGGTCAAGAACAACACCTGACCTGCCGCGGGTCGGGTGAAAAGCGCTCGGCTTCATGATCGGCAGGTGTTACCTTTCCTCGGCTGAAAGGGGACACCGTGCCGAAGCTGAACCAGATCATCGCCGTGGAGAAGGGCGTCAAGAGCAAGGCGTTCGCTGAGTTGAGCGACGCCCACCACGCCGTGCAGAAGACCGGCCCCCTCGCCGGCATCTCCCGGACCTACCAGCCGAAGGACGAGGAAGGCGAGCAGCTGCCCGCCGAGTCGACCCGGGTGCAGATCAAGGCCGAGGACATCCTGCGCGACATCTCCGGCACGCTGACCCGACTGTTCGACGTGACGGCGACCAAGGACTGGACGAACTGCGTGGCTCGCGCCGACGTGGTGGTCGATGGTCGGACCATCGCCGCTCAGGTGCCGGTGACGTATCTGCTGTTCCTGGAGAAGCAGCTCGTCGACCTGCACACCTTCGTGAAGAAGCTGCCGGTGCTCGACGCCGCCGAGTCGTGGCTGCGCGACGACTCGACCGACAGCTGGCGCACCGAGCCGGTGCGGACGAACCGCACCAAGAAAGTGCCGCGCAATCACGTGAAGGCCGAGGCCACCGAGAAGCACCCCGCCCAGGTCGAGGTGTATTACGAGGACATCACCGTCGGCTACTGGACGACCGTGAAGTTCTCCGGTGCCCTGCCTGCCAAGCGGGTCAACGAGATCCTCGATCGCGTGTCGGCGCTGCAGACCGCGGTAAAGTTCGCCCGCGAGGAGGCCAACAACACCGAGGCCACCGACCAGCGGGTCGGCGCGGCCGTCTTCGACTACCTCTTCGGGTAGTCGTCACTGATTCCCCCGTGGGAGCGCGGGGGTGCGCCGGGCGACCGGCGCAAAGCTGACAGCTGAGGCTGAAACTGAACCACCGGTGACAGTGCGGGTTCGAGTCCCGCCCCCCGTACCACCGCGCGGGGGTAGCCCAACGGGCAGAGGCAGCCGGTATGAATCTCAGATTCTCGCTCCAATGTCAGCATTCACCACCGATCACCAGATCGACCGAGCGGGACCAGGACAGCGGATGCCGGTTCAAGTCCGGCCCGCCGCGCTTCGAGCGGCGGTAGTTTAAAGGCAAAACCCGATGTCATCAGAATGATCCACGCTCTTAAACGTGCTGGTGTGTGCAATTCGGTGGTATCGCGAGGCCCGGGGATGGCCATTCCCCGGGCTTCACCATGTCTAGGGCCGGGGCCTAGCCTTCGCTGGCGTCGGTCACGGCCGGCACCAGGCCGCGGGCTTTGCGGACGAACGCGTCGGGATCGTCGGCGTAGAGCCGCACTTCCTCGACCGGCTCGGACTCGCCCGTCGGCAGCGTGAGGGTCAGCGGTTGGCGGAGCCGGACGTCGACGCTGGTCTGCGCCCCGACCACGATGTGCAGGACCCGGCGGCCCTGGTCGTCCTCGAACTGCACGCCTTTGCTGGACGGCATCGTGCGGTAGCCCTTGCTGACCGATGCGACGTCGTGCCACGGCAGGACAAAGTCGGGGCCGGCGCCGTTGCGAACCCGGATGCCGGCGTTGCCGACCACGTGCGGGTTGAGCTTGAGGCTCGCTAGCAGGCCGAGCATCCACAGCAGGCCCCAGATGCTGATCGCGAGCATGATCCACCGGGCCGGCGTCCAGGGCACCACGTGCTTGATGATCAGGTCGAGGACGGGGATCTCGACCACCGACAGGACGAGGAAGACCCCGAGGATCGGCTTGACGACGCCCAGGTAGCCGAAGGCCTCCTCGTCCGGGGCGAGGGTCACCGGCTTGCGGCGCGCCCAGTGGAAGAGGCTGCGCCACATCGCGGCTTCCATGCTGGCCGCGCGCTTCAGCAGCGAACTCTTGCCGGCCATCGCGCCACCCCGTTACGTTGCAGTCGTATTGCTAACAGCCTAACGGCGTTTCAATACGACTGCAATGTGACGTGGTCGGGGGTGTCGCGGTCAGGTCAGCGGGTTCTCCGTGTCGCGCAGCGTGGCGAGGGCGGCCGCGTACATTCGGGTCTTGATGACGCTGAGGGTGGGACCTGACTTGCCGGCGAGTGACTCGGCCAGCCCGAGCGCGGTCGGCTGCACCTCGTCCTCGGCGACCGCCCGGTCCACGATGCCCGCGGCGGCAGCATCCGCGCCGCCGTAACGGTGTGCGGTCGCCATCGCCAGGGTCGCAGCCTGCGGCGTGAGCTTGGCCTGGATCAGTGCGGTCATGCCGCGGGTGAACGGGATGTCGATGTCGGCCTCGGGCAGGCACCAGTAGCCGCGGTCGGCCCGCATCACCCGGAAGTCGTGGGCCAGCGACAGCATTGCCCCCGCTGCGTACGTGTGCCCCTGCAGCGCCGCCACGGTGATCACCGGCAGGGCGAGGAACCGGGCGAAGAGCTCGTGCACGCTGACTGCGTACTCTCCGAACTTGTCGGCGTTGGTGCCGAGCCATTCCAGGTCGAGGCCGTTGGAGAAGAACTTGCCGGTCGCGGTGGTGACCAGGGCGCGTGGGTCGCCGGCTGCCTCGACCTTGTCGAGCGCCGTGTGCACGTCGGCGATCCAGTCGGGGTGAAAGCGGTTCTCGCCGTCCCCGAGGTTGAGGACAAACACGTCGTTGTGGCGGTCGAGACTGGGCACAGCAAGCTCCTCGGGTTCGGGTGACAGAGGTAGGTTACTGCGAAGTAACTTAGTGGTCCAGGCCGCTCACATCCGGCGCAGGATGGACACCACACGACCCAGCACCACGGCCCGGTCGCCGTCGATCGGCTCGTACGCCGGATTGCGCGGCTCCAGCAGCACGTGGCCGCTGCGGCGCCGGTAGACCTTGACGGTGGCCTCGTCGTCGATCATGGCGGCGACGATGTCCCCGTTGTAGACCTCGGGCTGCTGGCGTACCACCACGATGTCGCCGTCGCAGATTGCCGCGTCGACCATCGAGTCGCCCTGCACGCGCAGGCAGAACAGCTCGCCCCGGCCGACCAGGTCGCGGGGCAGGGTCAGCGTCTCCTCCGGGTTCTCCTCCGCGAGGATCGGGGTGCCCGCGGCGATCGCGCCGACCAACGGCACCCCGACCGTGGCCGGGTCGCTGCGGCGCTCCTGCGGTTCCAGGAACATCCGGATGTCCATCGGCCGGGTCACCGCCCGGCCGCGGCGCAGGAAGTCCCGCTCCTCGAGCACCCGCAGATGCCGGCTGACCGTCGACGGCGACAGACCGACCGCGTCGCCGATCTCCCGGGTGGACGGCGGGTAGCCGTACCGGACCGCCCAGTCCCGGATCACGGTCAGGATGGCCCGCTGCCGGGGGATGAGCGTGGACGTGTCGAGATCCTCGGCCAGAGACATGGAGAAGATCTTGACTGATGGACCCGCGACCCGCGGTCAGGCTCGCGGGATACGCCGCCGTACGTCGTCCACCGTGGCCGATCCCGGCGTCCACGCGGCCACCCACGGCTGTTCCGCGTCCGGGGTGAGCACGCCTTCCTCGAGGAACGCGTACCGACCGTCGAGCACGCGTCGGGTCGCCCTGACGTCGACCGGGTCGGTGTTGTCCCACAGGGCGGCGAACAGCGCCTCGGCGCGCAGCCGCGCCTGCCGACAGAAGAGGTCGGCCAATTCCAGACCGGCGGGGGTGTCGGCACGCTGGGCATGGGCACGGACGCACACCGCCGACATGGCGAACAGCTCGGCGCCGATGTCGACGATGCGGCCGAGGAAGCGCTGCTTGTGTTCGAGCTTGCCCTGCCAGCGGGACATGCCATAGAAGGTGGACCGGGCCAGCTTGCGGGAGGACCGTTCCACGAACCGGACATGCGCGGCGAGCGGGCCGTACTCCTCGTACCCGGAAAGGGTCTGACCGCGACCGACCGCGAGGGTGGGCAGCCAACGGGCGTAGAAGGCGCCGGCCCGCGCTCCGGCGCGGGCGCGGCGGCCCAGCCCGGCCTCCGGGTCGATGATGTCCCCGGCGACCGTGAGGTGCGCGTCGACCGCCTCGCGCGCGATGAGCAGGTGCATGATCTCGGTGGAGCCCTCGAAGATGCGGTTGATCCGCAGGTCGCGCAGGATCTGCTCGGACTCTGCGCCGCGCTCGCCGCGCGCGGTCAGCGACTCGGCCCGCTCGAAGCCGCGGCCGCCGCGGATCTGGACCAGCTCGTCGCCGACCCGCCAGGCCATCTCGCTGGCGAACAGCTTCACCAACGCCGCCTCGATCCGGATGTCGTTCTGGTCGTCGTCGGCCAGCGCGCAGCACAGATCGAGCATCGACTCCATCGCGTACGTGGTGGCGGCGATGAAGGCGATCTTCCCGGCGACCGCCTCGTGCTGCCCGACCGGGCGGCCCCACTGCACCCGCTCGGCCGACCACTCCCGGGAGATCGCCAGCGCGCGCTTGCCCGCGGCGACGCACATGGCGGGTAGCGACAGCCGGCCGGTGTTGAGCGTGGTCAGCGCGATCCGCAGGCCCTTGCCCAGCCCGCCGATCACGTTCTCCGCCGGGACGGACACGTCGTGGAAGCGGGTCAGGCTGTTCTCCAGCCCGCGCAGGCCCAGGAACGAGTTGCGCCGCTCGACCGTGATGCCGGGCGAGTCGCCTTCCACCACGAAGGCGGTGATGCCGCGGTCGGGCACCCGGGCCAGGACGACCAGCAGGGTGGCAACCGTGCCGTTGGTGGCCCACAGCTTGAGCCCGTTGAGGCGGTAGCCGCCCTCGACCGGCTCGGCGACCGTGCCCAGGCGGGCCGGGTCGGAGCCGACGTCCGGCTCGGTCAGCAGGAAAGCCGAGACCTCACCGGCCGCCAGCCGAGGGAGAAACGCCTGCTTCTGCGCGGGGGTGCCGAATTTCTTGAGCGGCTGCGGCACACCGATCGACTGGTGGGCGGACAGCAGCGCGGCTACGGCTGGGCTCGCCGAGGCGACCAGGGTCAGCGCCTTGCAGTAGTGCAGGTTGCTGAGGCCGAGACCGCCGTACTCCTTGTCGATCTTCATGCCGAAGGCGCCGAGCCGGGCGAGACCGTGGAACACCTCGTCCGGAATGCGGTCCTCACGCTCGATTCGGGCCCCGTCGACCTCGGTGCGCAGATACTCCGCCAGCCGGGTCAGGAACTCCTCGGCGTCGGGCTGCGGCTCGGCGACCGGCCACGGATCGATCAGTTCGAGCGGGAAGCGGCCCAGGAACAGCCCCTTGCCGAAGCTCGGTTTGCGCCACTCCGACTCGCGGGCGGCCTCGGCGACCTGCCGGGCCTGCTTCTCGGAGACATCGGCCTGCTTGCGCTGCGTCGTGGTCACGGTTTGCCCCTTCGACCGTACGGCTCGCTGCAGGCCACGCTACGCACATGTGTTACCGAGCGGTAGCCCTGCGTACGCAAAGGTCTTTCGTTTCGAGGGCTCAACCCCGGCGGCCCGCAGCCGATCAGGGGAACTGCAGCGACCGGGACCGAGCGAGGTGGTGGATCATCGAGAGCGACGTGCAGGCGGCGGTCCCCGTCATGGGCGGTGCCGGTGACGCGGGATTCCACGCGCTGGTGGAGCTGTCCCCGGACATCATCTTCGTGATCTGCGACGGCTACCACGTCTTCGCGAACCCGCGGGCCCTCGAACGGATGGGTGCCCAGACCGTGGCCGACCTCCAGGACCGGCCAGCCATCGAGTTCATGCACCCCGACTTCCGGAACACCGGCGCCCAGCGGATCCGGTCGCTGACCTCAGACGCCGAACCGCTGCGCTATGTCGAGGAGAAACTGCTCCCGCTGAGCGGCGGCGAGATCGACATCGAGGCCGCAGGCACCCCGCTGCTCTACGACGGCCGCCCGGCCGCCCTGATCATCGCCCGCGACATCACCGCCCGCAAGGCTGCCGAGGCTGAGCTGATCGCCGCCCAGCACCGCTTCCAGGGCGCCTTCCAGCACGCGCCGACCGGCATGGCGATCCTGGACGGCGAGGGTGCGGTGACCGAGGCCAACCCGGCCCTCGAGGAACTGCTCGACACCCCGTCCGCCGAACTGGTCGGCAAGACGTACTGGCAGTGGGTCGACGTGGCCGACCGGCAGCGCGCCCGGGCCGCCTTCCGCGAGCTGGCCGACGGCTCCGTCGAATCTTGTCGTGGCGACGTGCGGTTCCGCCGCCCGGACGGCACGACGCTCTGGGTGCACGTCCGGATGGCCGCGCTCGCCGACAGCGGCTCGTACGTGGCGCACCTGCACGACGTGACCGCTGCCAAGGCGGCCGAGGAGGAGCTCACTCAGCAGGCCCGTACCGACCCGCTGACCGAGCTGCCGAACCGGGCGGCCCTGATGCACCAGCTCACCGGGGCGCTGGCCGAACGGCTCAGCCTGGTCGCGGTGCTCTTCCTGGACCTGGACGGCTTCAAGCAGATCAACGACGAGTACGGCCACGCGGCCGGCGACGAGCTGCTGCGCCTGATGGGCCGCCGGCTGCGCGGTGCCATCCGGTCCGAGGACTTCATGGGCCGACTCGGCGGTGACGAGTTCGTGGCAATCCTCACCGGCCCCGACTGCGAGCAGCGCGCCCGCGGCCTGGCCGCCCGGATCCGCGGCGTGGTCCGCCAGCCGGTGCTGCTCGGCTGCGGCGTCGTCTGCGTCGGCGCGAGCATCGGCGTGGCCGTGGGCACCGGGACCGACCACTCGGCCGCGGAGCTGTTGGCCGCCGCCGACGCGGCGATGTACCGGGCGAAGTCCGCCCGGTACGGCGCCACCACGTCGTCCCCGATCGCGTCTTCCGCGCCGGCGGTCCCGGCCGTTACCGCCGGAACGGCCCCGTAACGCAGTAGGTGATGCCACCGGATGACTGTCCGGTGGTGCCCCGCTGCGACGAGAAGTAGAGCCGGTCGCCGGCAGGAGTGAAGGCGGGGCCAGTCAGCTCCGACCGGGACTGGCCCGTCACCCGCAGGAACGTCGAGATCTTGTCGTCCGGCGTGATCATGCAGATGTCCATCGTGTCGCCGTCCTCGGCGATGTAGAGGTCGCCGGCGGTCGTCCCGGTGATGTTGTCGACGCCGGACAGCGGGGCCGCGCCCGGGCTCACCAGATCGTCGTCGTAGGCCAGCTCGTACGTGCCGGCGGTCAGGTTGACCTGCCACACCCGGTTGTCGCCCTTGGTGGTGAACCAGACCGTGTCGTCCGCGTAGTAGCAGCCTTCGCCGCCGTTGAACACCTTCGAGCCGGACACCTGGCGGCGGGTCGCGAGCGGGAAGCCGTCCGGATCGGGGACGCGTGCCCAGGTGAACGCGCCGGACGTCGCGGTGCCGGCCTTCAGTACCTCGAGCCGGCCCGCGGACAGATCTCCCCACGTCGTCGGGACGAACCGGTAGAACCGGCCGTCCGACTCGTCCTCGGTGAGGTAGATGACCTGACGGACAGGATCGGCAGCCGCGGCTTCGTGCTTGAACTTGCCCATCGCCGGGCGCTGCACCGCGGCGCCGCCGAGCGGATAGGTCTCGAACACGCTCCCGCGGGGCACTTCCTCGCAGGACAGCCAGGTGTTCCAGGGAGTCTTGCCGCCTGCACAGTTCACATTGGTGCCGCCGAGGATGCGTGAGGCGCCGATGACCGCGCCGGACGCGGAGAACATGATCCGCGACGCGCCACCGCCGGCCGCCGAGGTCACCTCGGAGTTCGACACGTAGACCCAGCCGGTGCCGTTGGCGAAGACGGCGCCACCGTCGGGAGCGTCATGCCAGGTGTACGAGGTCCCGGGCACCACCTGCCGGGACCGGGCGACGACGGAGCTGGAAAAGCCGGCCGGCAGCTGGATCCCGTTCGCGTCCGCGGCGAGCAGCGGCCCGTACGGCCCGGGGGCGTTCTGAGCCGGTGCCCCGTACGCCGCCGACCAGGCCGTGAAGGGCAGTGCCACCGCGCCCGCGCCAGCGACCGTCGCGCGTAACATCGTCCGCCGATCCATGGAACCTCCTCGATGAGTGTGAACGGAATGTAGCGCCCGGTAGCTGGCCGGCGGCGAGGCGCAAGATGAACTTCTGGCACACGGTGCCGAATCATCGTTCTTGCCAACCACGCTCGCGAAGGTCGAGGCTGGAGACCGGAGGAGAAGGCCATGGTCAAGACTCGGATAGTGGTCGGCGCTGACGGGTCCGCCGGCGCGGTCGAGGCGGTGCGCTGGGCGGCGATCGAGACCCAGTTGCGTGGGGTGGACCTGCGCATCGTGACGGCCTACCACCGGCAGTCCACATCGGCTGCTGCGGCTGCCTCTGCTGCTGCAGCTGCCTCTGCCGCTTCGGCTGCTTCGGCCGGGGAGGAAGCCGCGGCCATCCTGCATGCCGCGGCCATTCAGGCCAGGGCGGTCGCGCCGGACATCGAGCTGCGGGTCATGGCGCTCCCCGGCTATGCGGTTCCTGTGCTGCTGCACGCAGCCGAGGAAGCGGCATTGCTGGTCGTCGGCAGCCGTCCCGACCGCGGCCTGCCCGGATTGCCGCATGGCTCGGTGCGCTCCCAGGTCGCGACCCGCGCCAGGGGCACGGTCGTCGTCGTGCGCGGCCGCCGGAACCCTGACACCGGCCCGGTGGTCGTCGGCGTCGGCGAGGATGCGAGCGCAGCGCCGGTCGTCGGCCGCGCCTTCGCGGAGGCCGACCTGCGCGGAGCGCCGCTGCTGGCGGTCACCGCCCAGGACAGCGCCCGCCGGCCGGGCTCAGCGGCGGAGAACGCGCTCGGTGGCGCTCCCGACAGCGTGCTCGACCCCTGGCGGGCCCGGTTCCCCGGCGTCACCGCGAATCGCGAGTTCACCGGCGGCGATCCCGGCAAGGTCCTGGTCGAACGCTCCCAGCAGGCCCAACTGGTGATCGTCGGCCCGCGCCGGCACGGCTACGAGGGGGTGCTGCTCGGCGCGACCGGCAGTCGCCTGCTGGAACGGTCCGCCTGCCCGGTGCTGGTCGCCCGTTAGAGCGCGTAGTCCGAGCGGAACAGCCGATCGGGGTCCACTGCCGCCCGGACTCGGCGCAGCCGGTCCAGGTTGGCGCCGTAGTAGCGGGGGAGCACCGCCGGATCCGGCTCCAGATAGTTCACGTAGCGGCCCGCCGACCACCGGGCCACCGCCCGATGGCCGCTCTCGATCCATCGGTACGCGTCTGACACCGCCGCAGCGTCGGTGGTCGGCGGCTCGACGAGCCACTGCAACATGGTGTGCGCGCCGCGCCAGGGGAAGGCGGTCGCGTCGGGCGCCACCCGGCCGAGCGCGCCGGTCATTCGCTTGAGCTTTGCCACCCCGGGACGCCGCTGCTGAGCCCGGCGTTCGACGGTGGCAAGCAGCGCCGACACGCCCGCGGCGGGCAGCACGCGCGGAAAGATCTCACTGCCGATCAGTTCGGTGGACCGGGCCGCGCAGGACTGCACGTCGGCACACCCCGCCCGGTCGTGCACGACGTCGAGGTAGGGTCGTCGGCTCAGCGCCGCCGACCGCGGCTGCCGCCCGATCGCCCGGACGATCGCCGCGACCTCGGCGTCCGGGTCGCCGTCCAGAACGACACCGGATACGCGTACGGACAACCGCCCGCGCGCGTCGGTCGCGAATTGGCAGGTGGACCAGGTCTCGTCCGGTGCCACGGCCAGCCGGGCCTGCCAGCCTGCCGCGACCTTGGCGGCGTCGGCCCACGCGTAGGCGAGCACGAATCGTCCGACCGGCGAGGTGCGATGCGTGCGGAGCCGCCACGAGGTGACCACCCCGAACTGGCCGCCCCCGCCGCCGCGCAACGCCCAGAACAGGTCCGGCTCCCGGGTGGCATCCACTGTGCGGCGGCGACCGTTCGCGGTCACCACTTCGGCGGCCACTACCGCGTCGCAGGTCAACCCGTACGCGGAAGCAGCCATGCCGATCCCGCCGCCCAGCGTGATCCCGCCGATGCCCACGCTGCCGCAGGAGCCGGACGGTACGCCCACCCCGCGGGCACCGAGCTGGTTGTAGACGTCGATGAGTCGGGCCCCGCCGCCGACTGTCGCGGTACGGGACGCCGGGTCGTAGGCCACAGTGCCGAGGCGGCGCAGGTCGAGGACGATGCCGGTGCGGCTCACGGACGCGCCGACGTACGAATGACCGCCGCCGCGCGGGACCACCGGCAACCGGGACTGGCGGGCGAAGCGCAGGACCTCGGTGACGTCGGCGCTGGAGGCGCAGCGCACGACCGCGGGTGGTCGGACGCCGTCGAACCGGGGATCAACCAGCCGTCGCGCGCTGTCGTAGTTCCCGGACCCGGGCAGGTCGACTGTCCCGCCGAGGGAGGCGGCGAGCGCCGACCAGTCCGGTCCCGCGGCGCCCCGGGCGACACCCGGCACGAGGGCGGCGGTGAGGCTGGCGGCTCCGGTGCGGAGCAGGGCGCGACGCGACAACGACATGCCGCAAATATTCGCATATCGGGCGTCCGGGATGCTCTGCTCCCCTTTTGCAACTGGCCGTGAACTCAACCAAGGACGACTTTTTCCCGATGGGTCAGACACAAGTCTCGTCAGCATGGCGCAGACCACAGGCTCAGGAGTGACTCGTGCGTTTGTTCCGTGACATCAGCGTCGGCAAGCGGCTGGCATCCGCCTTCTGCGTCCTCAGCGCCCTGATCATGTTGGCCGCCGCCGCGGGCTGGTGGGGACTGAACAAGCAGGACGAGATGCAGCAGAAGCTCGCCGGCCGGGAACAGGTCCGCGACGACGTCCAGGGCATGGCCTACGCCGCCGCCGACATCACCGGCTGGCAGGGCCTGGTCATCGCCGACGCCGGCGCCTACGGGTACGCCTACGCCACCGGCACCGGTAAGGACCAGGGCTACAACCGCCAGGGCTTCCTCGAGGCCAAGGCCGCCATCTACAAGGCGTTCGAAGAAGCGCATGTGGACGCCCTGAGCCCGGCGGAGCAGGCGGAATTCGCCAAGCTGAAGCCGGCGTGGGACGACTTCTTCGCCTGGGACGACAAGCTCATGGAGTGGCTGAAGCCCGACGACCAGGCGTCCCGCGCCAAGGTCATGGACAGCGTCAACGGCGGCGCGGCGTCCGACTCGTACGGCACTGTTCTCGAGGTCACCGGAAACCTTCAGGATTCGCTCGACACCCGCGTGGCGGCGTTGCGCGAGCAAGCCGCCAAGGTCCGCTCGATGAGCCTCATGGTGCTCGGTGGCTCCCTCGTCGTAGCCCTCATCCTCGCCGTCCTCATGGGCATCGCCGTCACCCGCTCCGTCGTCCGCCCCCTGGGGGTCGTCGTCGACGCGCTGCACCGCCTCGCCGAGCGCGACCTCACCGCCCGGGCCGACGTCAAGTCCAAGGACGAGATGGGCAAACTCGGCGAAGCGCTCAACACCACGGCCGGCGCCCTGCGCGACACCGTCTCGATGATCGCCGGGCACGCCGGCACCCTGTCCGCCGCGTCGGAAGAGCTGTCCGTCGTCTCGACGCAGATCGCCGCCTCCGCCGAAGAGGCCGACGCCCAGGCCAACGTGGTCAACGGCGCCGCCACTCAGGTGTCCGGCAACGTCAACACGCTGGCCGCCGGCAGCGAAGAGATGGGTCTCGCCATCCAGGAGATCGCCCGCAACGCCGGCGACGCGGCCCGGGTCGCCGCCGAAGCCGTCACCGCAGCGCGGGAGACCACCGCGACGGTCGGCAAGCTCGGCACCTCCTCGGCGGAAATCGGCGACGTCGTCAAGGTGATCACCTCCATCGCCGAGCAGACCAACCTGCTCGCCCTCAACGCCACCATCGAGGCGGCCCGTGCCGGGGAGGCCGGCAAGGGCTTCGCGGTGGTCGCCGGCGAAGTCAAGGACCTGGCCCAGGAGACGGCGAAAGCCACCGAGGACATCGCCCGCCGGGTGCAGTCCATTCAGGCCGACACCGAGAGCGCGGTCGGCGCGATCGGCCAGATCAGCAGCGTGATCGACCGGATCAGCGGCTCGCAGAACCTGATCGCCGCGGCCGTCGAGGAGCAGACGGCGACCGCCAGCGAGATGAGCCGCAACGTCGCCGAGGCGGCCGAAGGCAGCCGCGAGATCGCCCAGAACATCGCCGGTGTCGCCACCGCCGTGGCGACCACCACCCAGGGCGTCAGCCAGTCCCAGCAGGCCTCCGCCGAACTGGCCCGGATGAGCAACGAGTTGCAGCACCTCGTCAACGGTTTCCGCCTGTAGCTCTTCGGACGACCGCCCACCGGTGACGCCCACCGGTGGGCGGTCGTTCTATAAGTAAAGGAGGCACGGGGGTCGATCGGAGGTGCGTCCCCCCATGCTGTCCGCCGCCGACGCGTCGCTGCTGGACGAGATCGTCGAGATCGCGCTCACTCCCGGCACCCCTGAGGAACGAGCAGCCGCCCTGCTGGAACCGCTGCGCCGGCTCACACCCTCCGACGCCCTCTTCATCACCGCCTTCGACCCGGACAGCCGGATGCAGACACCGCTGCTGCGGCACGGTTACACCGAGGCGGTGTCGGAAGCCCTGGACGGCCCGCAGTTCACCGCCGACATCGAGCAGGCCGGCCTCCAAGGCCCCCGGCCACCCGTCCGCCTGGTCGACCTGCAGTTTCCCGTCGACCGGCTGCCGACCTGGTCGGAATACCTCTACCCCGCCGGGATCCGCGAAGGCCTCGGCGCCGGCCTCTTCACCCGCGACGGCCGCTACCTCGGCGTCGTCAACACCAGCAGCGCCGACGCCCGCCCCGCCACGGACGAAGCGCGCGCCCTGCTCCACCACGCCGGCCCCTGGATCGCCCACGCCATCGACCCCCTGCGGACGGTCAACGCCATCGCCGCCCTGGTCAGCGACGCGGTCGCCGGCGTCGCCCTCACCCGCTCCGGCAACACCCAGCCCCTCACCGGCCTGCCCGGCCACGACCTCCTCGCCCCCGGCACCCCGCTGCTCGCCACCGCAGCAGCGCATCCGGCCGGCAGCGCCCTCGCCGCCTTCCTCTGCCCAGCCGACCCCCACGGCGGGCTGTTCCGGGTCAGCATCCTCGCCTGCCCGCCGCATCCCCCCGGCCATCTCACCCGCGTACTCCTGCTGTCGCCGGCGCCGTACCCGCACGGCCTCACCCGTACCGAACTGCAGATCCTCGGCCACCTGGTCGACGACTCGCCGCCCACCCGGCTCGCCCCCACCGCGGCCCTCCCCGCCCATCTCGCCAGCATCACCACCAAACTCAACGCCGTCTCCCACCGGGCCGCCGCCGTCCTCGCCCACCGCCGCGGCGCCTACATCCCCCCGCAACTCACCCCGGCCGCCCGATAAGTCGCGCACAGTCCGGCCCTCGATGTCGGACCCCACCGCTACAGTCCTTCGGTCGGTTCACCTGAACGGGGGATGTGCACATGGGAAGTATCGTCACGCCACCGCCACCATTGGCGGTGGAGGATGTGTTCTCGGAGTTCGCGGGCCAGTCGAAGACGACGGTGCGACTGCATCCGCGGCGGGCCTACCCGGGGGTGCGGGAAAGTTCGCTGGGCGGGCTGCTGCTGTGGCCGGCTGAGGAGGCCTGGCCGGAGTGCGCTGCCGGGGATGACCACGACGAGCCGATAGTGCTGGTCGCGGTGCTGCAGATCTTCGCGAGAGACGTGCCCGAGCTGCCCTTCCCCAATGGGACCGATGTCTTCCAGCTGCTGTGGTGCCCGGCGCTGCACGACGAGGACTGTCGACCGCGCCCGGTCGTGCGGTGGCGGGCGGAAGCCTCGATCGGCGAGCTGCTCGACAACCCGGAGCCGCCGGACGACGAGGATGTCGAGGACAACCACGTGCCGAATATCTGTGGGCTGAGTCCCGAGCGGGTCAGAGAGCTTCCCTACCCCTGGGAACTCGACGCAGACCTGCGCGACCGGGTGGAAGCGTGGGCGAAGGAGCGCGGATGGAGCTACTTCGCGCATCTCAGCGCCGCCAGCGGCACCAAGGTGGGCGGCTGGCCGCAGTGGATTCAGGACCCGGAATACCCGGTGTGCCACTGCGGCACCACCATGACCCACCTGATCACCGTCGCCTCCGGCGAGTGGGATGGGGAATCCTGGCGTCGCTGGAGCCCCGAAGGCACCGTGGACGGCGGCGAGGCCGCAGGGCTCTGCCTCGGTGATGGCGGTTCGAACTACTTCTTCACGTGTCCACGCTGCCCGAACGACCCGCCAGTCATGGTCTTTCAATGCTCCTGACCTGATCGCTGGGGCGTTCATAGACGAGTTCCCGCCCGTCCTCGTCGTCCCACTGCTCGCCGACCTGGCTGAAGTCGTACTGCAGCGCCAGTCGCGATGACGCCAGGTTGTCGGGTCGGATGCTGACCCGTACCCGCCGGACGTGGGGTTCCCGGGCTGCCCCGGGCGAGCAGCGCTTCCAGCGCGGCGCGGGCGTATCCCTGCCGTCGCTGGTGGGGGTCGATGCGGTAGCCGATCTCCACCATTCCTGAGCGGTCCGGCGGAGCGTGGAAGCCGGCCGCCCCGACGGCTCGGCCTCGACTTTCGTCCCAGACGATGCCGGTGACCCATCCGGCACTGGCGGGGTCCTGCGCGACCTGCGCATCGCGCATCCGCCACAGGCCGCGACATTCCGGGCCCGCAAGGTAGGCGGATGGCGCTACCGGGCTGAGGGCGATGGCGGCAGTCAGGTCACCCTCGGCCAGAGCGTGGAGCGCGGCTCCGGGCAGGTGGACGATGCGGATTTCGCCGGCGGTGCTGTGCATCGAGCCAGCATCGCGGATCCGGCCCGCCGACGCTCGGTAAGCGGTAGGTGTGGTTCGGGGCTGTCACATTCGCGGGCTCGGCGGTGCTTTGTAGGTATGGAGCAAGCAGCCGAGCTCGGGAGTCGCGGGCCGTACGGAAGGGCGGCGATGCCGTGACGGAGAGGTTCCGGGGGGACCTGGAGGCGGTCTTCCGGTCGGCCTATCCGCGGGTTGTCGGGGTGGCCGCGCGGGTGCTCGGGTCTCGGGACGAGGCCGAGGACGTGGCGCAGGAGGTGTTCCTGACCTTTGCGCGATCCTCGGTGCCAGCTGGGGAGGCTGCCGGCTGGCTTTCCGTGGCTGCCGCACATGCCGCGCTGAATCATTTACGGTCCGGGCGGCGGCGGGCCGCGCGGGAGGGTTCGGCCGGCGCGGCGGATGCCGTCGCCGGGGACATCGCCGATGACGTGGTGACCCGGGATGAACACCGCCGGGTACGGGCGGCGCTGGCGCGGCTGCCGAAGCGGCATGCGGTTGCTCTGGTTCTGCGGCACAGCGGTCTCAGTTATGCCGAGGTCGCGGCCGCTCTTGATCTTTCTCCCGGCAGCGTCGGCACCACTGTGCGACGCGCCGAGTCCGCTCTACGCGAGGAGTTGATCCGTCATGCGTCATCCGAGTGAGGGCATGTTGCGCCGGCTCGTGGACGAGCCGGCCGGGGTGGCCCAGGCCGACCGTGAGCACGTGGCGGGCTGCTCGGCCTGCCTCGCCGGTCTGGCAAGCGTCCAGGCGGATGCGTCGGCCGCGGCCGGCCTGCTGTCCGCCGGCCCGGCCCCCGACGTCGATGCGGGCTGGTCCCGCCTGTCTCTGGCACTGGCTGAGGAGACCAGCCCGCGGGTGAGTCCGCAGAAGCCGGCCCGACGCTGGCATACGGCGTTGCGCAGCCCGATCATCGCCGTGGTGGGAGTGGCCGCGTTGGTCGCCGGGGCCGGTGCCGCGGCGGCCGCGGACTGGCTGCCGATCTTCCGGGCCGAGAAGATCGCGCCGATCACCGCGCCCGAGGCCGACCTGGTCAAGCTGCCGGATCTGTCGGCGTTCGGCGAGCTGCAGGTCACCGAGAAGGTCAGCGTACGGGGGGTCGACAGCGCCGCCGCCGCGCAGCAGGCCACCGGGCTGGCGATTCCCCGGATCGGCGAGCTGCCCCGCGGCGTTTCCGGGGACCCGGTGTACCGGGTCGGCGGGAAGACAACGGCGGTGTTCACGTACTCGGCGGAGAAGACCGCGCAGACTGCGTCGGCGGCGGGGGAGTCGGTGCCGCCGGCACCGCCGGGACTGGACGGGAGCCGGTTCCGGTTGTCGGCCGGTCCGGGCTTCGCCGCGGTGTGGTCCGGGGGGAAGCCGGTGCCGTCGCTGGTGGTGGCTCGGGCGGTGGCGCCGACCGCGTACGCGCAGGGGGTGCCGTTTGAAACGGCGCGGGACTATCTGCTGTCGCTGCCGCTGTTGCCGGCGAATGTCGCCGGGCAGTTGCGCACCTTCTCCGCTGACGGTGCCACGTTGCCGCTGTTCCTGGCCGTCGAGGAGATGACCAGTTCGACCGCGGACGTGCACGGGCGGCCGGCAACCGTGCTTGCTTCCCGGGACGGGGTCCTGGGCGCGGTGGTCTGGGTGGAGGACGGCGTGATCACGGCGGTCGCGGGGTCCTTGCGGACGGACGAGGTGCTGGCTGTGGCCCGTGGGATGAGGTGGGACGGATGACCGGCGCGCCTGCGCTCGACGCCGCGAAGCGGTTGGTGAGTGAGCTGCCGCCTGCGCCGGCGGTGTGGTGTTCGGGGCTGCGCAAGCGGTACCGGCGGCGTACCGCGGTGGACGGTGTGTCGTTCACGGTGGCTCGTGGGGAGGTGCTGGGCCTGCTCGGGCCGAACGGTGCGGGCAAGACCAGCGTCATCAAGATTCTGCTCGGCCTGGTGCGGCCGGACGCGGGTGAGGTCCTTCTGCTCGGCCGGCCGGCCGGGGACCCGCGCGCCCGCGCTCGGGCGGGCTATCTGCCGGAGCTGTTCCGCTATCAGCCGTGGTTGACCGCCGTCGAGGTGTTGGCCTTGCATGTCCGGCTGGCGGGCGTCGCGGTGCCAACGGGAGACCAGCGCGAGTGCCTCGGCACGGTCGGTCTCGCCGACCGGGCCGGCGACCGGGTGGGCGGTTTCTCGAAGGGCATGCAGCAGCGCCTTGGCCTTGCCGTCGCGCTGGTGGCCCGGCCGGAGCTGGTGATCCTCGACGAGCCGACGAGCGCCTTGGATCCGCTGGGCCGGGCCGATGTTCGCGACCTGCTGCTCGCGTTGAAGGAGCGGGGCGTGGCGGTGCTGCTCAACTCGCACTTGATCGGCGAGGTGGAGCGGGTCTGTGACCGGGTGGTGATCCTGGACAAGGGCCGGGTGGCCGCGGCCGGCACGCTCGCGGAGTTGCTCGGTGGGCGCGAACTGCGGCTGCGGCTGACCGGGGTGGATGACCCGGCGGAGGCCCGGCTGACGGCCGCCGGGCGGCTTTCCCGCAGCGGCGACACCTTCACCGTCGAGTTGCCGGCCGAGCCGGATGCCGCCCTGGTGCCGGAGCTCGTGGCTGACCTGGTCGGGCTGGGCGTCCGCGTGCATGCGGTGGAACCCGCCCGGGTCAGCCTGGAAGAACGGCTGCTGGACATTTTGCGTACGGGCACCACCGAGGAGCAACGATGACCGTTCGTACCGTGTGCACTATCGCCGCGCTCACCCTGCAGGAAGCCGCTCGCCGGCGGGTGCTGCGGTCGTTGGCGGTGTTGACCGTGGTGTTGTTGGCGCTCAGCGCGTGGGGGTTCTCCCGGCTGGATGCGGAGTTCGGCGGGCTCACCTCCGGCGAGGCCAAGGTGGCCGGCTCTACGGTGCTGAACCTGGTGATGTTCGGCTTGAGCCTGATCGCCGCACTCGGCACTGCCTTCCTGGCCGGCCCGACGGTGGCGGGGGAGATCGAGTCAGGCATCGCGCTGTCGGTGCTCGCCCGGCCGGTCCGCCGCTCGGCGGTGCTGCTCGGCAAGTGGCTGGGACTGGTCGGCTTCGGCAGCGGGTTTGTGTGCGTGGCGGGGGTGGCCCAGTTCGTCATCGTGCGGACGACGGTGGGCTTTTGGCCCCCACATCCGGTCACAGGCCTTGCGTTGCTCGCGGCACAGACGACCGTCCTGCTCACGCTCGGCCTGCTGCTGTCGACGGCCATTTCGCCGATGGCGTCGGGGATTGTGGCGGTGGGGTTGTTCGGTGCCACCTGGATCGCGGGTGTGGTCGGTTCGGTCGGCGATGCGCTCGGCAACGACAGCCTCGCCCAGGTCGGCACCGTCTCCCGGATGCTGCTGCCCACCGACGGGCTGTGGCGAGGAGCGATGAACTCCTTCCAGGACCCGACGCTGCTCCTGCAGGTCGGCTCGGGGATCGAGGAGTCGCCATTTTTGAGTATGGCTCCGCTCGCGGGCACGTACTTGGCCTGGACCGGGGTATGGATCCTCCTCGTGCTCGGCCTCACGGCGTTCGCCTTCCAGCGCCGCGATCTCTAGTTGTTCTGTCCACGGACGTTGGTAACGCGTCGGAAGTCCTGACACGGTGAGGACCTCCGGGTGAGGTGGAGCTTGTCGAGAGTTCCGTTTCACCCG
>NZ_JBITBX010000003.1:0-121044 GCF_044452725.1 Actinoplanes sp. NPDC051859
GTCCCAACGCTCGGTGGCACGGCTGGGCGGGTGCCGCAGACCCACACCGAGCAGGTGCTGGCCGAGGTGTTCCAGGAAGTTCTGCAAGTACCGGCGGTGTCGGTGGACGATGACTTCTTCCGGCTTGGTGGGCACTCACTGCTGGCGACTCGGGTTGTTACTCGGGCGAATGCTCGCCTTGGTGCGTCGCTGACGTTGCGGAATCTGTTCGACCGGCCCACCGTAGCCCGCCTCGCCGCGCTGCCGGAGGCCTCGGTGACCGCGGCCGCGCCGTCCGTTCGCTTTACGGACGTGACGCGTCCCGAGGTGATCCCGGCCTCCTACGGGCAGCAGGCGCTCTGGCTCACCGAGCAGGTGTCCGGCGACAGTGCCTACCGTGCCGGGGACGCTTTCCGGTTCCGCGGTCGGGCCGACGCTGCCGCGCTCGACCGGGCGCTCAGCCGGCTGATCGAGCGGCACGAGGTGCTACGGACGACGTTCGCGTTCGACGGTTCCGGTGCGCTGACTCAGGTCGTACACCCGGCACCCGCAACCGGTGTGCTGCGCACAGAGCAGATTTCACCAGACGCGGTGCAGCAACGGATCGCGGCGCTGCTCGACCAGCCGGTCGACATCACCGCTGAGCCGGGGATGCGGTTCACGCTGCTGCGGACCGGCGAGATCGACATCCTCGCGGTGCACGGTCACCACATCGTCACCGATGAGCAGTCCGCCACGCCGATGCTGCGGGACCTCGACGCGTACTACACCGAGGAGACTGGCGGAGCCCCTGCCGGACTCGTTCCGCTGGCCGGGCAGTACGCGGACTTCGCTGTGTGGCAGCGGCGGGTGCTCGGTGAACGGGACGACCCGAAGTCGCTGTTCGCCGCCGAGCTGACCCATTGGCGGGAGACGCTCGGCGGGCTACCCGTCGAGACACCGCTGCCCCTCGACCGCGAGCGAGCCGGGATCGAGGCACCGACGGTGCGTTCGGTGGCGGTCGAGCTCGCCGCCGCCGAGGTGGACGACCTGCTCGACCTGCTGGCCGAGCGGGCGGCCACCCCGCTGCACGCGCTCGTCGGCGCGCTCGCGCTCGCCCTCTGGAGCGAGGGAGCGCCGACGTCGATCGGGGTGGGCACGCCGGTGGACCTGCGCGACGACCCTGGTCTCGACGATCTGATCGGCTACTTCGTGAACACCGCCGTCGTGCGGGCGGACATCGCACCGGACCGTGGCTTCGCACAGACGCTGCGGGCCGTCCGCGATCGCGCGATCGAGGCCAGCGAGCACAAGCTGGTGCCGTTCGAGAGCATCGTGGAAGCGGTCAACCCGCCGCGGCTGCCGGGAGTAAGCCCGCTCTTCCAGGTGATGGCGGCCTTCTTCGACCTCGATGACGAGTCGCAGGCCGTCGCCGGGGAGCACCTGCTTCCGTACGCGCCCGAAGCGCCCGACTACACCGAACTCGACGACGACAACGCCCCACCGGCGCTGTTCGACCTGGTCTTCGCCCTGGCTCGGAAGTCCGGTGGCGGGTACCGGTTGCACCTCGACGGCGTACGCGAGTTGTTCTCGGCCGAGACCACCCGGCGGTTGTTGGCAACCACCCGCCTGTTCCTGGTGCTCGGTGGCCGCCACCCGGCCCTACCGGTGATTCAGCTCGCCGAGTTGGTGCGGTTGGCCCGCGACTCCGCTCCGTCCGTCGACGTCGCACCGACCTACCGGTACGCGATCCCTGATTTCGACATCGTCGACGCGCCGCTCTGGCGGGCCGCCGCCGACCATCTGACGCTGGCACTGCCCGGCGCCGCGCCTCTGGTGGTGAGCATCGATGACGGCGGGCTGGGCTGGCTCGCCACCGCGGACGCGAACCCCGAGGTGTTGGACGCGTTGACGCCGGCGGCCGCTCGACTGGTCGAGGCGTACCGGGTCGGCACGGTGTTGACGGTCCGCCCGGGCGAGGAGTCGTCGGTTGACGTCGGCGACCTGCGTACGGTGCTCGACGATCCTTTCTGGGACGACCACGTCGATGCCCTCGCCGACGCGGAGCCGTGGCAGCCGATCATCCAGAATGGACAGACGGCAGCGTCTGTCGTGGGTTCGGCACCGGTGTGTGCTGGCGAGCCGTCCGCCGTCCGCGCTCGCCTTGCGGCCGCCGTGGTGCGAGCACTGGGCGTGACAGACGATCTCGTGATCGAGTTTGCGGAGCCGGTCCCGAATCTGGCCGGCGGCGTGCGCTGCCTCCCGGCCGTGATCCCCGGCGATCTCTGCGCCGACATCATCGCCGGCGACGAGGCGATGCCGGGCCTCCAAGCGGCACTCACCTGGGACCCCCGGCGCGCCGACGAGTACGCGGCATTGTCGGGCGACCCCAACCTGAGCCGCTACCTCGACGACGTCCCCGACCCCACCGTGCGGATCGAGCTGTTCCGGACGGCCGCGGAGAACATCGGCGACCGGGCCAGCAACGCGCCCTTGTCCGTCGCAGTGCTCGTCGCGCCAGGCCAGGTGACGGTACGGGTGGTGACCACGGCCGGTGTCGACGCCGCGCAGGTCGCCGAAGCGATCCTCGAGGACATCGCGACCCGAGGGCTGGTCGCCGGCGACGTTGCCGTTGCCGCGCCCGAGCTACGTCGCGCCGACCGGCTACCGCTGTCGGCCGCTGAGGCGGCGCAGGTACGGGCACGCTACGGCGCCGATGCTGAACTGATGCCGCTGTCGCCATTGCAGAGCGGCCTGCTGTACCACATGGTGCGGGCCCGGGAGACTGACGACCACAACGCGTACGTGTCGCAGGTGACCCGCAACCTGTCCGGTCTGGTCGACCCGGTGCGGATGGGCGACGCGGTGGCGGCGGTGCTGCACCGCCACCCGAACCTGCGCGCGGGCTTCGTCGCGCTGGGCGAGGGCGAGGTGCAGGTCGTGCCGGCGGCCGCCGCGCTGCCTTACCGGGTCGCCACAGGAGTGGCCGACCCGGCCGCGTTCCTGGCTGCCGAGCGGGCGGCGCCGTTCGACCACGAGCAGCCTCCGCTGCTGCGCTTCGTGCTGCTGGAACGGGCGCCGGCCGAGTGGACGCTGGCGATGACCTTCGAGCACATCCTGATGGACGGCTGGTCGCTGAACCTGGTGATGGCCGAGGTGATCGCGGCCTACCAGGACCCGGAACGCGCGGATCGCGTCGCGGCCGTACCGTTCCGCGACTACCTGGACTGGCTGGCCGACCGGGACGCCGAGGCCACCTACTCGGCCTGGCGGGACTACCTCGCCGACCTGGCCGGACCTTCGATCGTCTGGCCGGCCGGCGGCGACCTCGGTGACAGCCGGGTCGACACTGGGGACCTGCACCACGATCTCGAGCCGGCCACCGCGGCGCGCGTCTTCGCGGCTGCCCGAGCCGCCGGGAGCACGGTCGGAACCCTGTTGCAGGCAGCCTGGGCGATCACGCTGGGCCGGCTTACCGGCAGCGGCGACGTGGTGTTCGGCAACACCGTCTCGGGGCGACCGCCGGAACTGGTCGGGGCCGAGCGGATCGTCGGCCTGCTGTTCAACACGTTGCCGCTGCGGGTCACCCTCGACCCGTTCGAGCCGGTCGAAACCCTGCTGTCCCGGATGCAGGCCGACCAGGCGACCGTGGTGGACCACTCCTACGCCTCGCTGAGCCGGATTCAGGACGAGACGGGGCTGGGCACGCTGTTCGACACGCTGTTCGTCGTGCAGAACTTCCCGTACGAAGTGGACAGCGATGCGGGCAGTGACGCGAAGGTGACCGGTGGCGGGTTGGACGACGCGACCCACTATCCACTGACGTTCGCGGTCAACCCGTGGGAGACCGCGGGCACCCCGGCCGTGCACGTCCGGCTTTCGTTCCGCCGCGACGCGTACGAGCAGGAGGCCGCCGGTGTGGTCATGGAGCGCTACCTGCGGGTGCTGGGCTTCCTGACCGAGCACCTCGCGGATCCGGTCGGCCTGGTTCCTGCCCTGCTGCCCCACGAGAAGAGCGCACCAGACGCCGCCGCGGTCCGTGCTGTCGATGCGGTGACGGTTGGTGACCTCCTGGCGGAGCAGGTCACGCGGTCGCCGGGAGAGACCGCGCTGGTCGCCGGGGACCGGTCCTACACCTTCACCGAGTTCGCCGCCGAGGTTCACCGGTACGCCCGTCTGCTGCTGTCCGAGGGGGTGCGGCCGGAACACCGGGTCGCGCTGCTGCTGCCCCGGGACGAGCGCATGGTGATCGCGATGTTCGCCGTGTTCGCTGTCGGCGCGGCCTATGTGCCGGTCGACGCCGAGCACCCCGACGACCGGATCGACTACATGCTGTCGGTCGCCCGGCCCACGGTCACTCTGGTGACGGACCGCGACGCGCACCGGCTCAGCGACCACGCCGGCCGGATCGTCAACCTGGACACCCTTTCCGTACGGGAGCGGATCGCCGGCTTCGACACCGGGGCGATCACCGTGGCCGAGCGTGGCGGCGCCATCTCGCTCGACAACCTCGCCTACGTCCTGTTCACCTCCGGTTCCACCGGGCGCCCCAAGGGCGTGGCCGTTGGCTACCGCGGCTTGACGAACATGTACGCCAACCACGTGGAGGAGATCTTCGACCGGGTCGTCGCACATCAGGGCGGCCGGCGAATGAAGATCGCGCACACCACGTCGTTCTCCTTCGACGCCTCCTGGGAGCAGCTGTTCTGGCTGCTCAACGGGCACGAGGTACACGTGATCGACGAGGAGTTGCGGCGCGAGCCCGCCCGTCTGCTGGCCTACTACGACGAGACCCGGATGGACGGTTTCGACGTCACCCCGTCGTACGGTCAACTGCTCGTGGACGACGGCCTGCTCGACCGGGACCGGCCCGCGGGCCGCTCGGTGTCGGCCGACGCACCCGGCGTGGTGTTCGTGTCGCTGGGCGGTGAGGCGGTGCCGGAACGGCTGTGGCAGCAGCTGCGCGACGCACCGGGCGTCGAGGCCTACAACCTCTACGGTCCGACCGAGTACACGATCAACGCGCTCGGCGCCGATCTGGCGGACAGCCCGACCTCGAGTGTGGGCAAGCCGATCTTCAACACGCGGGCGTACATTCTCGACGAGAACTTGCAGCCCACCCTGCCCGGCGTCGCCGGTGAGCTGTATCTCGCGGGGGCCGGCACCGCCCGTGGCTACTGGGAGCAGGCCGCGCTGACCGCCGAACGGTTCACCGCCTGCCCGTGGGAGCCGGGGCAGCGGATGTACCGCACCGGTGACCTCGCACGGTGGACTCCGGAGGGGAACATCGACTTCCTCGGCCGGGCCGACGACCAGGTGAAGATCCGCGGCTACCGGATCGAGCCGGGCGAGGTGGCCGACGTGCTCGCGGCCGACCCGCAGGTGGCCCGCGCCGCGGTGATCGCCCGCAAGGACGCCTCCGGTGCGGTGCAGTTGTACGGCTACCTGGTGCCCGCCGCCGGCGACCCCACGGGTGTCGACATCGACGCCGTCCGGTCCAGAGTCCGGGCGCTGCTGCCCGACTACATGGTTCCCGCCGGCCTGGCCGCGGTCGCGGACATCCCGCTGACCGTCAACGGCAAGATCGACGCCCGGGCGCTGCCCGAGATCGAGACCGCCGGTGCGGAATACGTCGCACCGCGTACGCCGACCGAGGAGCTGATCGCGGCCGCGGTCGCCGAGCTGATCGGGGCCGAGCGGGTGTCCACGACGGCGAACTTCTTCGAGATCGGCGGCAACTCGCTGCTGGCGATGCGCCTGGTAGCCCGGGTCAACGCCGCAGGCGAGCACGGTCTGCTGGTGAAGCAGGTCTTCACCCATCAGACGGTGGTGGCGCTGGCGCAGAGCATCGACGCACGGGCGGGATCCTCCGGTCCGACCCTGCACGACGCGGTGGTGCTTCCGCTGCGCGAGAGCACGGGCGACCGGGCGCTGTTCTGCTTCCACGAGTACACCGGACTGGCCACGATGTACCGAAGGCTGCTCGGCATGCTGCCGGACGACTGGGGCCTGTACGGCCTGCAGGACCCGGCGCACGGCGGACTGCAGGTGGACTTCGCCGACTTCGCGGACCTCTGCCGGGCGTACACCGACGTGATCGTGGAGACGCAGCCCGCCGGGCCGTACGATCTGCTCGGCTTCTCCTGGGGCGGGCACCTCGCCTACGGGGTCGCCCGAGAACTGACCGCCCGCGGCCATCGCGTACGCGGCCTCGGCATCGTCGACGCCATCCCGGTCGCCGAGGGGCCTTTGCGGGAGAACGTGGACATCGTCGACGTGCCGATGGCGGACCTGCTGGCCGACGTCGCCCTGCAGGACCGGGTCGCCGACCAGTTGCAGGAGGAAGTTCTGGATCTCCGCGAGCGGGTATTCGGTGGCCTCAGCGCCGAGCAACGGCGTTCGATCGCCATCGCAGCGACCCGCGCCGACTTGCTGCTGGCCGAGCCAACCCGCGGCAGGCTGGACGTGCCGGCGCTGCTGGTCGCAGCGACCGAGGACGGCGAGGCGGAGGACTACCCGCAGCAGCTCGCCACGATGTGGTCGTCGTTCCTGCCGAAGCTGCGTACGGTCTCCGTCGCGGCCAGCCACCTGGAAGTCATCATCGGGGACGCTCCCACCCAGCAGTGGGTGCCCCGCCTCGTGGAGCTGCTCACCGAAGGAGAAAGTGCATGAACATCACTGCCGAGCAGGCCTTGGCTGACATCGCCGAACTGCTGTATCTCGAGCCTGCCGACCTCGATCACGAGGCCGACCTGCGCGACCAGGGCATGGACTCAGTCCGCGTCATGGAGCTGGTCGAACGGTGGCGCAGCGCCGGCTTGACGCAGATCGACTACATCGCGCTCGCCGAGGACCAGCGTGTGGCGCACTGGCTCACCGTGTTACGCGAGCTGCAGCTCAGTGGCGAGAACGTGGCCGGCTGACGAGGTAGGGCCGAGGCGGTGGCGGGGGAACGCCATCA
The DNA here is from genome assembly GCF_044452725.1 of Actinoplanes sp. NPDC051859. Classification (NCBI taxonomy): domain Bacteria; kingdom Bacillati; phylum Actinomycetota; class Actinomycetes; order Micromonosporales; family Micromonosporaceae; genus Actinoplanes; species Actinoplanes sp. NPDC051859. Next base: position 6,920 of record NZ_JBITBX010000003.1, read on the forward strand.
CCTCGGCCCTCAGCTCATCAGGTACGCCAGTCTCAGGAGCGGCCGTTGTCCCAGGCGCTCCAGAGCTCGGCGTACCGGCCGGCCGCGGCGATCAGATCGTCATGGGTGCCGCTCTCCACCAGCCGCCCGCCTTCCAGCACGATGATCCGGTCCGCGGTGCGGGCCTGGGAGAGGCGGTGGGCGATGACGAGCGCGGAACGGCCTGCCGTGACGGCGGTCGTTGCCCCGTCGAGCACAGCGGTGTCGGCCGTGTCCGCCTCGGCGGTGGCCTCGTCCAGGATGACCAGGGCCGGGTCGGCGAGCGCCAGCCGCGCCAAGGCGAGGTGCTGGGCCTGCGCCCCCGTGACGGCATAGCCGCCGTCGCCCACCTCGGTATCGAGGCCGTCGGGTAGCAATGCGACGATGTGCTCGGCGCCGACCCGCCGCAACGCCGCGGTTACCCGTTCGTCGGTGGCGCCGGGCGCGACGAGGGTGAGGTTGTCCCGCACGGTGCCGGCGAACACGTGTGTTTCCTGCGTGACGGTGACGATCCGCTGTGGCTCGACCCGGCGGATGACCTCGCCCTTTCCGGGCCGGTAGACCCCGGCGACCAGTGCGGCCAGAGTGGACTTACCTGACCCGGTGGCTCCGACTACGGCGAGCATCGTCCGGTCCTCGATCCGGGTGTCGACCGCGGTGAGCACCGGCCGATCCGGTCGGTAGGCAAAGTGCACACCGGCAAGCTCGACGGCCGGCCCAGCGTCCGTCCGGGTGGTGTCCGACGTGCTGTCGGCGGTGTTCGGCACGGTCGACGTGACGCCGATGATGCGGCCGAGCGAAGCCAGGGCCGACTGCAATTCGTCCATCAGGAACAGCAGTTCCGCGATGGGTGCGACGGTTCGCAGGAACAGGAGAACGGCGGCGGTAACCTGCCCGGCCGTGGCCTCGCCGGTGAGAGCGAGCCAGATTCCGATGCCGAGCACGGCCAGCAACCCGAGCACCTCGGCGACGTTGAGATGTCCGTACATTCGATTCTGGATGATCCGGGTGCGCATCGCCCACCGGACGGTCTGCCAGGACGCCGTCTTGATGCGGTGCAACTGGCGGTGTTGCAGCCGGTGTGCCGTCACCGTCGGCAGTTGGGTCAGCGTGCCCAGGATCTCATCTCCCCTGGCCGACTCGGCGGCGCGCTGGGCGACATAGACGCCTGGAGCACTGCGCAGATACCACCGTACGGTCAGGGCGTACACCGGGACGGTGAGTGCATAGCCCGCCAGGAACCATGGGTCGAGCGCAGCGAGGCCACCCGCGACCAGCACCATGGTCAACACCGAGACGCTCACCCGCGGCAGCACGTCCGGCAGCGTGCCGGAGACCTGCGAGATGTCGTCAGACGCGCGGGTGACCACATCACCGGTGCCGGCGGTCTCGATCGTGGCCCGCGGTAGATCCAACGCCGCCGCGACGTAACTTTCCCGCAACTCGGCGACCACAGTTTCGGCGAGCCGGGCCAGGGCAAACGTGGCCAGCCAGGCTAGCACCCCGGCTGCCACCGCCGTGGCGGGGAGCAGCGCGACCTGCCACCAGAACGACCCCGGCACCCCGGCACCGCCGGCGGCCCGTACGGTGTCGACCAGGTTGCCGATCACCATCGGAAAGACGAGTGCGAGGCCCGCCTCGATCAGGAAGAGCGCCAGAATTCCGCACAGTGCCGGGCGGCGTCCAGCGAGCATCCGCCACAGGACGGACGCGACCGTGCGACCGGACGCGACCGGCAACGTCCCGCCAGCGGCGTCCGGCCCTCGGGAGGTCGGCTCAGACATCGACACTCGTTTCCTGTTCGGCGGTGATGACCCGGTCGGCAACCGCGCGGAAGGCTGGTGCTGCGGTCAGCACGACGGTGGTCCGGCCGGCGCGGTGGGCCCGGAGCGCAGTGGCGATGGTGTGCTCGGTGACCGCGTCCACCGAGGTGGTGGGTTCGTCGAGGATTAGCAGCTCGGGGTCGGCGGCGACCGCACGGGCCAGGGCGATGCGCTGCCGCTGCCCGCCGGAGAGTTGCCAGCCGCCGTACCCCGCGATCGTCTCGAAACCGTCGGGCAGTTCGGCAGCGCTTAGCGCCGCCACCGCCAGTGCCGTGTACGCGGCCTCGGCCGTGACCGGCTCGTCCCCGGTGGCGCGGACGTTGTCGAGCACCGTCCCCGGCAGCAGCGCCGGGGTGTGCGGGGCGATGAGTGCCCGTCTGCGCCAGCGATCCGCAGAGTGCTCAGCCGGTGGCCGGCCAGCGAAAGTGAGGATGCCGGCGGCGGGTTCGACCCGAAGGGAAAGGAGGTCGCCGAGTGCTCCTCGTGCCGCGTGCGGCAGGTGCAGGACGACAAACTCTCCGGGGTCGATCCGCCCGTGCAGGATCAGGCCGTCGGTCAATGCCAGATGCTCGAACGCCAGAGCCGGCGCCCCGTCCTGGCCGGCCGCAGCGGTTCCGGCACTGGCGGGGTTACGGGGCGTGCGGAGCAGGTCGAGCAGGCGTTCGCCGGAGGCCTGGGACATGGCCCAGATCGATCCCTGTACGCCGATCAGCGCGTCGAGCGGACCGATCAGGGTGAGGGCGACGCCGGACACCGTGATCAGCTGACCCACGGTGATCTGTCCACCGAAAGCCAGCAGTGCCGCCGTGATGGTCACCCCCGCAGCGAACAGGTTGCCGACAGCGGTGCTGGCGCCGTCGAACGCCGCCTCCGCGGACCGGGCTGCCAATGTCGCCCGCAGCGCGTCCCGGCTGACCTTGCGGTAGCGGCCGGCGGCGGTGCGCTGGGCGTGCAGGCCGCGGATCACCCGGAATCCGGCGACCAGGTCGGCGGCCTCGGCGGCGGCGTCGGCGAGCCCCGCCTGCTCGTCTTTGCTGCGCAGCCGCAGCGGGTAGGCGGCCAAGTGCATCAGCCCGAGCACGATGGGCAGGGCCAGGATGACCCCGATGCCGAGGGCGGGGTACACCGCGAACAGCACTCCCGCGGCGACCAGCAGTCCGATCAGCTCACCGGGCGGGTAGATCGACACGTACACCGACTGGCACGCCTGGAATGCGTCGGACGTCACCAGCGAGAGCAACCGCCCGGGCGGCTGCGCGGTAGCCCCCAGGTCGCGCTCGTCGAGCACCCGCTTCAGGGTGCCCTGGGACAGCTCGTAGTGTGCGCGCTGCACCCCGTACCACCCCAGCCGCCCGCCGAAGCGGAAGCCGATGTTCATCAGCACGTACAGGCCGATGAGGGCGCTCGTCCAAGCCGCCAGCGGCAAGCCGATGTCCCGGGCGCTCGCGCCGCTGGCCGCCGGCGCGACGACGTCGTCGACCAGCGTGCCGACCACGACGGGTACCAGCACCTCGGTGACATTGAACAGTATTCGCAGGCTGGCGCCGGCCGCTGCGTACGGCCAGACCGACGCGATGATCGCCCGGGTCAGCCGGGCCGGTGACCAGGCCGGATCGACACGCAGCCGGATCCGCTCGTCGGGCACGGCGGGCGCCTCGAACCGGCCCCAGCGCTGCTCGGCCGGACCGCCGGATGCCGGTTCAGTCATCGTCGATGTCGGAGTCGTGGTGGTCGAAACCGCCGACGCCGCGCTTCCAGTACCCGTCGACGACGACCTGGTCCACGGTGAGGCCCATCTCGTTGCGTAGGTACCGCCGGATCGGCTTGAGCGAGTTTGTCTCCCCGGCAGCGAACGCGAACAGGCTGCTCGAATCCGCCGGCGACTGCCAGGCGCGCAACGCGGTCTCCAGGGGGCTCAGGTGTCCGTCGCCCACCGGTGCCGAGTCGCGGTGGATCCAGTGCAGGTCGACGTCGGCCGGGCCGGTCAGCTTCTGCTGCTCGCCGGCGTCGGCGATCTCGATGAAGGCTGTGACGTGCGACCCGGCCGGTGCTTCGCTGATGATCCGAGCGAGGGCCGGTAGGGCGGTCTCGTCGCCGAGCGCGAGGTAGTGCGGGTAGTTCTCGGGCAGCCGCCAGTTCGAGCTCGGACCGTTCACCACCAGCAGGTCCCCCGCCTGGGCCCGCTGCGCCCACCGGCCGGCGACGCCGTGGCCGTGCAGGACGAAGTCGAGGCTGAGTTCGCGGGTCTCGGGATCCCAGGCCCGCACGGTGTAGTCGCGGTGGATCGGATCACCGGTGCCACCTTCGTTGGGCCAGCTCCCGTCGGGCTGCTCCCGCGGCGCCACCAGCTCCCCGGTCTTGGGGTGGGGGAAGAACACCCGGACGTGATCGGGGGAGAAGGGCACGTACGGAAAACCGTCGGCCAGGTCGTCTCCGACGAAAACGACGCGCCGGTACCGCGGCGTGATGTCCTCGGTCCGTGCCACCCGCAGGTCGCGACGAATGAGCCGGTCCAGGTAGTTGAACTGAAGTTCACCGGTCAGGTTCGGTCCGGTGAACCGGGGCAGCTTGTCTCTGTTCATCGAATGCTCTCCTGGGGGCGTGGTTCTTCGTGGGGCTCGACCGGGTGGACTGCCGCGGTACGGGGATCGAGGGGAATGACCGTGGGGGTGCCGGTGACCGGATCGGGCGCGACCAGGGCACGCAGCCCGAACACGGCCTCGACGAGCTCGGCGGTGATGATGTCGCCCGGCGCCCCGGTCGTGACGATCCGGCCGTCACGCATGACGATTAGGTGATCGGCGTAGCGGGCGGCCTGGTTGAGGTCGTGCAGCACGCTGACGATGGTCTTGCCCTCGTCGTGGAAGGTGCGGAACAACTCCATCAGTTCGTACTGGTGGGCGATGTCCAGAAACGTGGTGGGCTCGTCCAGCAGCATGATCGGGGTGTCCTGGGCCAGCAGCATCGCCACCCACACCCGCTGCCGCTGCCCGCCGGACAACTCGTCCACCAGACGTCCGGAGAGCTCGGTGAGGCGGGTCGCCGCGAGCGCGGCCACCACCGCCTGCTCGTCCGAGGAACGCCACTGCTGGATCAGATTTTGGTACGGGGCACGCCCTCGGGCGACGAGGTCGGCAACCCGGATGCCGTCCGGAGCGAGCGACGTTTGCGGCAGCAGCCCGATCCGGCGAGCGACCTCTTTGGATTTGTACGAGCCGATCGCCTTGCCGTCGAGCAGCACCGTCCCGGTGGTGGGCGTCAGCACACGCGCCAGTGCCCGCAGCAGGGTCGATTTGCCGCAACCGTTGGGGCCGATGATCGCGGTGAACGACCCGTCCGGGATCGCCACCGACAGCCGCTCCGAGATGGTGCGCTTGTCGTAGCCGATGGTGGCGTCGCGGGCGGCGACACGGGAGTCGGTCATCTCGTCCTTTCCGGGTTCGCCGGGGCTCATCGGGTGAGTCCGTACCGTTGGTGGGCTTCGCGGATCAACAGCCAGATGAGGTAGCCGCCACCCAGACACACCGTGATCAGCCCGACCGGCACCGGGCGGTAGGCCTGAGCGATGAGCAGGGAGATCAGGTGGGCGCCGGACAGGAGCGCGGCACCCATGGCCGCCGAGGCCAGCAGGCTCACTCCGGGCGATCGGGTCAGCCGGCGGGCGACCTGAGGCGCCGCGAGTGCGATGAAGCTGATCGGGCCGGCAGCTGCGGTGACCACCGCGACCGTAGCGACGCCCGTCACGACCAATCCGAGCCGCGCCGGTCCGGGCCGGGTTCCCAGCGTCACGGCGGCGTCGTCGCCGAGCTCGAGCCGTCGCATCGAGGGGGCGAGCAGTATCGCCGAGACGGCGATCGCCGCGGCGATCAGGAGGGAGGGGAACATCGAGGCCCAGGTGACGCGCGCGATGGAGCCGGCACCCCAGTAGCCGACGGAGAGCGCGTCCTCGAGCGTGGCGCGGGAGACCAGGTAGGAGTTCAGCGAGCCGAGCATCGCTGCCACGCCGATGCCGACGATGATCAGGCGGAAGCCCTGGATGCCGCCCCGGTAGGACAGGAGGTAGACCGCGAGCGCGGTCACCAGCCCGCCGACGATCGCCGCCGCCGCCAGGTACCAGTAGTTTCTCGTGTCGACGACGAGGATGGCGACCACGACCGCGGTGTACGCGCCGGCGTCGAACCCGATCACATCCGGCGCGCCCAGCGGGTTGCGGGTCAGCGACTGGAAGATGGCCCCGCCGGTGCCGAGCAGCGCGCCGAAAACGACGGCGGCGAGCACGATCGGTAGTCGCCAATCGACGACGATGGTGTGCTCGAAGCCCTGCACGCTTCCGGTGAGCGACCCGAACACCTGCTGGATCGTCAGCGGGTAGTCCCCGTGGGTGAGCGCGACGACCGCCAGTCCGACGGCGATCAGGGCCAGGGCGGCCGAGGCCACCAACAACCGGATGCTGAGCCGGCCGGAGAACGAGCGGTGCCGCACGGTCCGGGAGCGATATCCGAATGCGATGCCGTCCTTGCTCACAGGCCGCTCGCCTTCCGCCGTCGCACCAGGGCGATCAGCACCGGCGCACCGATGACCGCGGTCACGATGCCCACCTCGATCTCTCCCGGTCGGACGATCACTCGCCCGATGACGTCCGCCGCCAGCACCAGGACGGGCGCGGCCAGGGCCGAATAGATGATGATCCACCGTTGGTCCGGGCCGGTGAACCACCGGACGACGTGCGGCACCATGAGCCCGACGAAGCCGATGCCGCCGGTCAGTGCCGTCCCCCCGCCGGCCAGCAGGGTGAGTGCGACGATGCCGAGGATCCGGGTGCGCCCGACCTTGGTGCCCAGCGAGGCGGCCAGGTCGTCGCCGAGCGCGATGGAGTTCAGCGGCCCGGCGAGCATGATCGCGATCAAGAGGCCGGCCAGGAGGAACGGTAGGACGGTGCGGATCTCGTCGGGGCCGGTGCGGGCGATCGAGCCGAGCCCCCAGTTGCGCAGCGCCCGGAACGTCTCCTCGTCGATCAGCGTGAGGAAGGTGGCAAACCCGTTGAGCACCACGGTCAGCGCGACCCCTGCCAGGACGACTGCCTCGGGTGGGGCCGAGGCCCGGCCGGCGGAACCGATCAGGTACACCAGGACCGTGGCTACTGCGGCGCCGACAAAAGCGAACCAGATGTAACCGTTGATGCTGGTCAGGCCGAAGAACCCGACGCCGACGGTGACGGCGAACCCGGCACCGGCGGAGACGCCCAACAGGTCCGCGTCGGCCAGCGGGTTGCGGGTCAACGCCTGGATCAGCGCGCCCGCCACTCCGAATGCCGCACCGACGAGAACACCGAGCAGGGTGCGGGGCAGCCGGATGGTCCACACGATCTGGGACGCCTCGCTGCCGTCCCGGTCCCACAACACCGCCCACGCCCGTACGGGTGGCAGCGGGTTGGCGCCGAACGAGAGGCTCAACAGCCCGACGACCCCGAGCGCCGCCAGGATGACCAGCAAGCCCGCTGCGCGGCGGCCGTACCACGACGGTCGGGTTGCGGCGGCCCGGGGTTTGGCAGGCGGCTGGAGCGTGGGGATTGGCGGCACGGCTTCTCTTTCGAAGACGGTCAGGTGCCGGGATCAGGACCGTGGTGGCACTGTCCCGGCACCTGCTGCGATCTGGGTCAGGAGAGCTTGGCGCCGGCCAGCCACTGATCGGCGACCGCCTTGACCGCCCAGGGCAGGCTGGCCGTGCTGGCGCCGGCCCGCAGCACCCAGGTGGCGTTGTCCACCTGCTTGCCGGCGGTGGTCACGAGCTTGGTCGAGTCGTCCTTCGCCAGGGTCAGCGGAACGTAACGGCCGTCGCTGACCGCCTTGATGGACTTGAACAGGGGCTTGGCCTCGCGGGCCTTGCGGACCTCGTCGCTGACGTAGGTGACCACCAGGATGTCGGCGTCGAGCAGGCCCAGGTTCTCGTCGGAGATCACGTCTTCGTCGACGAACTTCTTCGCGTTGGGGTGCGCGACGAAGCCCAGCTTGAGCATGACGGCCTCGGTGAAGGTGTCCGCGATGGTGTAGTAGGACAGGCCGTACTGGGGGCCGTAGTCGTTGGCGATGGCGATGGTCTTACCGGCGAATTCCGGGTGCGCCTTGGCGACGTCGGCGATTGCCTGCTCGGCTGACGCGACCAGCTTGTCGGAGGCGGCGGTGAGGTCGAGCGTCTGACCGATCAGCCGCTGCAGGTCCTGCCAGGTGATCTCGGCCGCCTCTTCCTTGGTGTCGAGCACCGGGGCGATGGCGGTCAGCTTCGTGTAGTCGGGCTTGCCCTCGAGCGCGCCCACCGCGACGATCAGGTCGGGCTTGGCCGCGGCGATGCCTTCGAAGTTGATCGGGTCCCGCCGGGTGGCGGTGTCCACCTTCTCGATCTTCTTCAGCCAGGCCTGGTCACGCCAGGGCGCGGCGGGGTCGTCGGTGAGGGTGTAGACCGGCGTCACGTTGAGCGCCTGGAGCGCGTCCGCATTGGGGTTCAGGCCGATGACGGCGATCCGCTCGGGCCGCTTGGTCAGGGTCGACTCGCCGGCCCACGTGGTCAGCTTCAGCGGGTAGGCCGTGGTGCCCTCGGCGGCCGGCAGCGCGCCTGCCGGTGCCTGAGAGGAGGAGGTGGCCGGCTTGTCGCTGGCGCCGGTCGAGGCGCAGCCCGTGATCGTCAGGATCGCGGCCAGCGCGGCGACGGAGGTCAGGCGCCACCGCCCGCCACGGCGGAGCAAGGAGCTGGACATGGGGGGTTCCTCCTGGTTATGAGCGACACCGTCTGGTGTGTAGTGAGGCGCGACCGTCGATGCCGCACGCGCCCACTATAAGGTTAGGCGTACCTAAGCTTGTGCGGTGCACTGATTCCGACAGACGTCGCGCAGAATCCGACAGTCTGCGCGCCATCATTCGTGGCCCGCCCTGAAAAAGACCGAGGTCAGTGGAATGTCACAGCGCGCGTACGGCGACGACGTGAGCTCGCCTTGGCGGATCTGGATGCCGCCGGTCTCGATCCCGGTGCAGCAGGAGGACCGCCTGCATGTGCTGCTCTGGCAGGTATGCGGGGACGCGGACCTGGTGGTCGACGGCGTCGAGCGCTCCCTGGTGGCGGGACATGCCCTGTGGGTGCCCGTCGGTGTGCGGCACGAGTTCACGGTCCGGGCCAATTCGGTGACGATGCCGTTGTTCTTCCAGGCCGCGGACATCGCCACCACGCTGACCGAACCCACCCTGGTCACTGTCGACCGGGACCTGCACACTCTGATGCTGGCGTACACGGTGTCGTGGAACACGATCATCGAGCCCGCGCCGAACCTGGCCCGGCAGATTCTCGCCCTGATCGAGGAAAGCCCGGTGTTGTCCACTGTGCTGCCGATGCCGGTCAGCGAGCCGGCCCGGACGATCGCCGAGGCCCTGCGGTTCAATCCGGGCGACATCCGGAGCGTGGAGAAGCTCGCGGAATCGGTGCACACCTCCGCGCGTACGGTCGAGCGGACCTTTCAGGCCGAGACCGGAATGACATTACGGCAGTGGAGAATCCGTAACCGGATGGAAGCGGCCGCCATTCTGCTGCGCTTGAGCGCGGCCCTGGACGCGGTGGCGCACCGCGTCGGTTACACGAACGTGAATGCCTTCCGGCGGGTTTTCAAAGGCCATTTCGGCATTTCGCCGACCGAATATCTCGATCGTTATCGGGCTCAGCGGTGATCGCCGACCGCGGCGACCGGCCGCTCGGGCGATTCCGTCACCTCGGCGATGAGTCGTCGCAGCGCCTCGGCGCCGGCCTTGGCGACCTCGTGCGCCGGCCGTTCCCGGTATCCGGGGTTGAAGATCTCGAGCGAGAGCGGTCCGCGGTAGCCGGCCGAGACCACAGCCGCGACCTGCGCCGCCAGGTCGAACTCGCCCTCGCCGGGGAAGCAGCGGTAGCCGCGGCTCCACGGCAGCAGGTCCATCGGCAGCCAGGGTGCGTCGGCGATCTGGAGGAAGCCGACGGCGTGCGGCGGCAGCTGTGTCAGCATGTCCGTGGTCTCACCCCGGGCGTTCATGTGGAACGTGTCCACCACCAGGCCGAGGTTCGGGTGGCCCGCGTCCCGGATGGTCGCGAAGGCGTCGGCGGTGTGGCTGATGTGGGTGCCCCAGGCCAGCGCCTCGAACATGACTTTCATCCCGTGGTCGGCTGCCGCGGCGCCCAGGATGGCCAGCTGCGCCGCCGAGAGATCGCGGCTGCTGTCCGCGTCCGGGTCGGTATTGGACACCACGAGAATCGCGTCGGTGCCCAGTCGGCGCATCACCTCAAGCTCGGCGCGGAAGCGCGAGAGGACCTCGCGAAATTCGCTCGGTGTCACTCCTTCCGCCCGGCGGAAAGGCTGATACAGCTCGATGGTGAGGCCCAGATCGGCGCATCTGAGGGCGCATTCTTCCGGTGTCATACCGGAGCGTCGGAGGTCGTCGTCAAGCAATTCGATGCTGTCGAAACCCGCGGCGGCAAGCGCGGAGATCTTCTCCTCGAGACTGCCGCCTATCGATACGGTCGCCATGCACATCTTCATCGTCTGCCGGCCTCACTGGTAAGCGGGAGAGTCCCTGCCACGGTGGCGAAGTTAGGATAGCCTATCCTACTTCGCGGGCAAGGCCGTGCTGAGAGGCATGGATGTGTGTGAACCCTCCACGGAGTTTCCCGAGGCTGAGCCTTAGGTTAGGCTGACCTTACTAACCGGGAGGAGGGTTGTCATTAGTGTTGCCGCGCATCTGCCCGTACGCCATTCCGACCGGCTTCGGCCTGCACCAGGCGCGGGTCACCTGGAAACTCGAACCGGCCCGAGCCGTCCTACTCGTACAGGACATGCAGAACTACTTCCTGGCGCCGTTCGGCATCGCCGACCGGGCGCTGCAGGCCCGGGTGGTGGACAACATCGACACCCTGCGCAAGCACGCGGCCGAGCTGGGCGTCCCGGTGGTCTACTCGGCGCAACCGGGTGGACAGAGTCGGGCCGAACGGGGCCTGCTGCAGGACTTCTGGGGCGACGGCCCGCCCGACAACCCGCGACTACTAGCCATTGTGGATGCACTGACGCCGGTCGCCGGTGATCTCCGGTTCACCAAGCGGCGCGAGAGCGCGTTCGCCGGCACCCCATTGGCCGACCTGCTGGGCGACCGGGACCAGCTGATCATCACAGGCGTCTACGCGCACCTCGGCGTGCTCGCGACCGCGCAGGATGCCTTCACCCGCGACATTCAGCCGTTCGTGGTGGCCGATGCGGTCGCCGACTTCAGTCCGGCGTACCACCGCGACGCCCTGCGCCGCGTGTCCGACCGGTGCGGCGTGGTCGGCACCGCCGCCGAGATCGTCGAGTCCCTCTGAGTTCCTGCTTGAGAAAGGGCAAACTATGTCTGCCGCGGACATCAACGTGTATGACCTCGTCGGCATCGGCTTCGGCCCATCGAACCTGGCCCTCGCCATCGCCATCGAGGAACACAACGCCCGCTGCTCACGGGACGAGGACCGGATCTCCGCCCTCTTCCTGGAGAAGCAGGACGACTTCGGGTGGCACCGCGGCATGCTCTTCGACGACGCCACCATGCAGGTGTCGTTCCTCAAGGACCTGGTCACCATGCGCAACCCGGCCAGCGACTACAGCTTCGTGTCCTACCTGCACGCGCACGACCGGCTCGCCGACTTCATCAACTACAAGACGATGTACCCGCTGCGCGTCGAATTCCACGACTACTTCCGGTGGGCGGCCGCCCGGATGCGCGACGTGGTGCGATACAGCCACACCGTCACCGACGTCGCCCCGGTGACCGGCGGCGACTTCGTCGACGTGATCGCGGCGACCCCCGACGGCGTCCGTACCGTCCGCGCTCGCAACGTCAGCGTCGCGGTCGGCCTCGAATCGAGCCTGCCGCCCGGTGTCGAATCCAGCGAACGGGTCTGGCACAACCTCGACATCCTGCACCGGGTGGCCGAGTTCGAGGTCGCCGCACCCCAGCGCTTCGTCGTCGTCGGCGCCGGCCAGAGCGCCGCCGAATCCGTCAGCTTCCTGCACAGCCGATACCCGACGGCAGAAATCTGCTCAGTCTTTTTTCGGTACGGCTACAGCCCCGCCGACGACAGCAACTTCGCCAACCGCATCTTCGACCCGAAAGCCGTCGACGTCTACTACGACGCCCCCGCCGACGTGAAGCGGATGCTGTTCGACTACCACCGCAACACCAACTACTCGGTGGTGGACGGCGAGCTCATCCAGGACCTATACCGCCGTCAGTACGCCGAAGGGCTCCAGGGTCGGCCCCGACTCCGCATGCTGAACGCCTCCCACGTCGCCGAGCTTTCCCCCCGACCCGACGGCGTACGAGCAGTTGTCGAACATCTGCCCACCGGTGACCGGGAATCCCTGGAGGCCGACGCGATCGTCTTCGCGACCGGCTACCGCCCGGTGGACGCCACCCGGCTACTCGGTGCGGCCGGCGCGCTGTGCCTCCGCGACGACGAAAACCTGCTGCGGGTGGGCAGGGACTACCGACTGCAGACCGACGAGCGGCTGCGGGCCGGCCTGTACCTGCAGGGCGGCACCGAGCATGCGCACGGAATGACAGCCACCTTGCTCTCCGCGAGCGCGGTCCGCTCCGGCGAAATCGTCGCCTCCGTCGCGGCTTCCGTTGCCGACCGACCGCCGGCCCCGCCCGCCGCCGACCGGCCGTTCGCCCTGATCGGCGATCGCTGACCCTAGGACGCGTGCGGCAAGCGGGCCGCGGCAGCCGACTCAGCTGATCCCCGGTCGATCGGCCCGCGCGGCTCGACCAGCCCGGCTGGCTCGAGGCTCTGCAGTCTCGCTCTCGGCACACGTGCCGGCTCCTCCGCCCGGGCGGCCGCAATGCCCCGCTGAACCGCAGCACGCAGCCGTGGACTCAAAGGGCGCTCGACGAGCCGGTACACCAGCCAGGAAACCGCGAGCAGGACGACAATCGCGCCCGCGACAAGCACGCCGGCCGGCAGGCCCGTTGCGTCGAACCCGTACTGGATCAGCACGAAACCGATCCGCCGGTGCAGGAGGTAGAAGGGAAACGTCAACGCGCCCGCCACCGTCAGCCAGCGCCAGTTCAGCCGATCCGTATAACCCAGCGCGATCACCAGCAGGGCGGCGTACGACAAGGTCACGATGAGCGCCGCGGGCCAGAGCGCCACCTCCCAGCCCGGCTGGACGGTGCCCCGTGGGCCGAGGTTGTAGAGGTTGACCACCCACGAGAGGGCGACGATTGCCCACAGCAGCGGCGTGGGCCCGTACCGGTGCATGAGATACATCGTGATCCCGGCGACGAAGAAGGGACCGAAGTATCCGAGCGTCACCATCGTGAAGACCGGATGGTGGACCGCGGGAGTGAGCACCGATGCGGTCATCCACCCCGCACAGAACAGCACCGTACGACGGTAGGTAGTCCCAGGGATGACGACGAAGACGGCGAACAGCAGGTAGAACCGCAACTCCGTCCAGAGTGTCCAGTACACGGCATCGACCGACGGCGCCCGCAGCGGCTCCTGGAGCATGGTCAGATTGATGGCAACGTCACCGAGTGATACGGACGTGTTCCCGGGAACGATGCCGCTGACCGGGAAGAGCACGATCACGATCGCCGACAGCACAACGCAGGCCCAATAGGCCGGATAGAGACGCGCCACCCGAGAAGCGAAGAACTCACCGAGGCTACGGCCCCAGCCGCTCATGCAGATCACGAAACCACTGATCATGAAGAACAGGTCGACACCGAGGTAGCCGTAGACGGTGACCCGGCTGACGTCCGGCATAAAGGATGAAGCCGAATGTTCTCCGTCGAGCTCCCAGAACGTCGTGAAATGGTAGACCGCGACCGCGAGCGCGGCGACCAGGCGCAGGCCGTCGAGCGCAGCCAGTCTGCGCACCCTTTCCGTCGGCATGCCTGGTCTCCTTTCCAACCGCACACACGGGCACGGTGGGCGATTCGGACCGCTGATCATCGATCGCGGCGTGTGATGACCAGGTGAAGTAAACATCGATGAACGTCGCGCCCGTGGTGCGGGGGTGCGATGGCCGCCGTACGGTTCAAGCCGCGCGGCCTGCTCCGACATGCCGCAGGTGGCGAGGTGCCACCCCGGCGGCGGCGAGTCGATCGGCCAGCACGACCGATGTGTGGTCGGGGATCAGGCTGGACACCGATAGATCCCGTCCGTTGGCCCGGTGCGCCGGCATCGGTGGACATTCGCTAGGTTCGGGTGATGCCCGATTCTCATAATCAGCCGGGAGCCGGGAGCCGGGAGCCGGGAGCCGGGAGCCTCCTACGTCCGGATAGAGATCGATGGGTAACTGTTCGAGCTGAACGAACTGTGCTCGCGGTCGCGCGGACTGTGACTTCGACGCTGCGGGTACTCGAAGCACTTGAGGTCTTCCGTGATGATGTGCGGGTCCAAGCCGTCTTCGCCCTCAACGACTCGTCGCCGTTTTCTACGGATGTTCGGGAGCTGCTCGCTGCTCACAATGTGGCCGTTGTGCCGTGGGATCGGCTGGATCGGTTGCGTTTTGATGCCGCGGTGACGGCGAGCGAGAACACCGAGCTTTCAGCGATCAACGCGCCGGTGCTGGTGCTCCCGCACGGCGTCGGCTTTCACAAGGCGTTGCCGAATTCGCGTGGCAATGGGCGGCGACTGTCTGGTTCCGTTCGCCCGGCGGACCTCCTCGGGCGGCCCGTGCAGATCGCCGTGACACATCCGGATCAGGCCGAGCAGTTGACGGCGTACGTTCCCGAGTCGCGTGGCCGTACGGTGGTGGTTTCGGATCCGATCCGGCAGCGGCTGGCTGCGTCCCGGGTGTTGCGGCAACGGTACCGCACGGCGTTAGGTGTCGATGGCCGGCGGTTGGTGGTGGTGGGGTCGACCTGGGGAAGCCAGTCGCTGCTCGGGCGATGGCCGGATCTTCTGGTACGGCTGTTGGCCGAACTCGACATGGACCGCTACCAGGTCGCCTCGATCATGCATCCGAACATCGTGGCTCACGGCGCTTGGCAGCTGCGGTCGTGGTGGTCGGCCGCGCGTGCGGCGGGGCTGATCATGGTGCCGTCGCAGGCTGGTTGGCCCGCGGCGTTGCTCGCTGCGGACTGCCTGATCGGCGATCACGGCTCCGTCAGCCTCTATGGCGCGTCGATCGACGTGCCGCTGTTGCTGGCGGAGTTCGGCGATGAGGTCGTTCCTGGCACGCCGATGACGCAGCTGGGCGGGATGGCGGCTCGGTTCGATCCGACCGCGTCGTTGGCGGCGCAGGTTGACGCCGCTATCGAGACTCACCTGCCGAACAGGTATGCCGCCGCCGTCGATGCCGCGTTCGCGCCGGAGCCGCTGGCGAGGTCTTTGCGCAGCGTTCTGTACGAGCTCATCGATCTGCCCGTTCCCCGCGGTGTGCCGCCGCTGCTGGCGTGGCCGCCGATGAGGCCGGCGGTGACCGATCCCGCCTCCTGGGTGGTGCATACGCGAATCGTCGGCGAAACCGTTGAGGTGCGGCGCTTTCCGGCGGCCGTCCAGGCACTCGTGCCCGAGCCCGCAGCGGGTTGGTGGCGACACCTCGCCACGAGTGACGACGAGTGGGATCTGCGCGTCCTGCAAAGCGCGTCGGTCATCCTGCGGACCGCTCTGTCCACAGTCGACGTTGCCGAGCGGTGGGCAGTCGAGGCGCTGCAGCAGTTTCCCGGTTGCCTGCTGGCGGCGGCCGCCATCGCGGACGGGGCGATCGTCGCGGTGCGGGACAGAGCGGTCGTGGTGGTACGCAATGGCGGGTCCGGGGCGTTGGCGTCGGCGGCGTACGTCTATGCCTGGCTGCGTGCTGACCGCGTGCCGCCCGAGGATGGTGCGCTCCGGTGGGGGAACGCCACGGTGCCGGTCGCTATCGGGCCGGGCTAGTCGCCGTGCCGGTCAGTTCTGCGATGGTGGTTGCCCGATCGCGGTGTTGCTGTGCCGTCACGGCGTCGCCCATGGCCTCGTAGGCATCGGCGAGGTCGTTGCGAACGGGGACTTCGTAGTGCCACAGGCCTTCGGCGGCGAAGAAGTCGGCGGCAACATGCAGCTCCGTACGCGCGCGGCGTGGGGCGCCGGTGCGCAGCAGCGCCCGGCCGATCGCCGCGTCGGCGCGGGCGGACATCCGGTCGTCGTCGACGGCGTTGAGTTCATCGCGCGCCTGGTACAGGGTCGGCAGGCCTTCGGTGGCGCGGTCGTGGTCGACCAGGTGAGCGCCGAGGAAGAAGCGGCACAGGGCGATGCCACGCGCTATCCCGGCGGCGGCGTTGGCCTCGATGGCGTCCTCGAAGACGGCGCGAGCCTCGTCGGGCGCGATGACGGAAAGGAGCCGGCCCTGGAATTCGCGTACCGACGCGGTCAGAGCCGGGTTGGACACTTGGGCGAGGGCGTCGACGGCCGCATCGATCGCCTCCCGGGCCCGCCGGATGTCACCGAGGTCGGTGTGGCACCGCGAAACGAGGCTCTGCAGCCGAGCCACAAGGTCGTATCGAGACTTGTGGACGGCTGCCTTGACTCCGAGCTCGGTGGACTCGATCCACTCGGCCGCGTGACGGTGGTTGAGATACAGGGCGGGCAAGCTCTCGGCGAGACGCAGCGCCGACATGTCGTCCCGCTGGTCGTCAGCGTGGCGCAGCGCCTGAAGCAGGTCCTGCCGGTGGTTTTCGAGCCAATCCAGCGCGACCCGACGACCAGCCGGCCCGGTGAACGTCGACGGTGCGTCGTCGGCGTCCGGCGGCGGCTCCACCAGCAGAAGTCGGTCGCCCATGACGGCCCGCGCGGCCTGCCACGCACGGGTGGCGAGGTGCTCGACCGCCGCTGCGGCGAGGATGCTGTTGCGCCGGGGTTGTTCCACTGCGGCCAGGTGCTTGGCGTGGGCCCGGAGCAGGGGATGCTGCCGGTATCCCCGGCGGGTGGTCCGGTTCAGCAGGCGCGTGCCGACGAGCTCGTCGAGTGCTTGTTGCCGCAGGTCCGGGTCATCCCACCCGGTGTGGGCCAGCAGGTCGTCGGTGACTCTGAGGACCGGCAGGGCACCGAGGTCGCGGTAAAGGCGCCGCGCATCATCGCCGAGTGACTGATAGGTGAAATCGAAGAGCAACACGACCGATCCGCGCACTGTGCGTCCGGCGCGTCCCGGCAGGGTCAGCTCGGCGAGCCCGTGGGGATCCGCGGCGATCGCGTCGGCCAACTCGTCGACCGCGAATGTCGGGTCGAGCACGAGTCGCGCGGCGGCTACCTGCAGCGCGGCGGTGTGGCCCTGACATGACGTGACGAGCCGGCGCGCGGCATGGGCCGCGGGCGCGATCCGGTCCGCGCCGCACACCGCCGTCAGGAGATCCACGCCCTCGGCGATGGTCAGTGGTTCCACGTCGATGAACTCGGCGTTGTCGACGGCGAGTTCGCCCAGGTCATGGTCGGAACTGACCACCAGCATGCTGCCGGCCACGGTCGGGAGCAACGCCCTTACCTGGGCTGGCTCCGTCGCTCCGTCCACCACGACGAGAACTGGCTGCGCTCGGTTGCTCATGAGGGTGCGGTATTGCGCGGTGAGCGTCGCGAGGTTGCCGGTGAGCGCTCCGTCCGGCACGCCCATCGATCGGAGGAAACCTCGCAGTGCCGACAGCGAAGCCGCCTCGGCGTTCCACTCGTCGCCGCGGAGGAGGCGGTAGTCCGCGTACAACTGGCCGCCGGGAAACCGATCCTGACGTTTGGACCCCCACCGCACAGCGAGCGTCGAGCGCCCCACGCCCGGCATTCCCCTCAGCACCACCATCCGGGTGCCCGTCCCGCTGTCCGCGACCCGGTCCATCCGCGCCTGCTCGCTCAGTCGGTTGACGAACACGCTGGACGAAGGCGGCAGCTCACGGGGCGGGGCAGCGACGGCGACAGCGGCAGGGGCGAGGTGGTAGTGGACCTCCAGATCGTTCCCGGCCACGTGCACCGAGTCCCCCGAGGCGGTGATCTCGATCCGGGCCTGCTGCCAGAGAGACTGCAGACGCGCCCGAAACGCTGGATCGGCATCGACCGCCAGCTGCAGGGACTTCTCCAGCTCGGCCTGTCGGGCATCGGGGTCGTCGTCGGTGTCGTCCGCTGGCAATGCTTGTCGGCCCAGCTTCTCGGCGACGAGCCGGGTCACCCGCGACCAACTCGACGCCGCCGCGTTCGCGACGCCCTCACCGGCCCGATTGAGTAGCGCGCCTGCCACGGCCGCCACAAGCGGATCGATGATCTCGAACACGCTGCCTCCCGACGCCGATGCGCGAACCGCGCAATGCGAGCGTCAGGGTATAGAACGACATACGACCATGTCACCCCACAGCGCTCAGAGGCGTGGTGGCTGAGTCGGATGGTGGCCCAGGCGCGAATCGAACGCGCGACACCCGCTTTAGGAGAGCGGTGCTCTATCCCCTGAGCTACTGGGCCGTGACCGCAGACTACCAGCGTTCACTGCGTGGCCGCCATGCACCCGTCTGAGCTGGGCAGGACGCCACCGGTGCCGAGACAGTCACAGCCGGAACTGCCCGACGAGTTGGTGCAGGTCGGCGGCCATTCGCGTGAGGTCCTCGGCGGCGCGGGCGGTGCCGGTGGCACCGATGTTGGTTTCCTGGACGGTCTGCGCGACCTGGGAGGCGTTGCGGGCGATGCTCGCGGCGCCGTCGGCAGCCTGCGCGAGGTTCCGGGAGATCTCGCTCGTCGTCGAGGTCTGCTGTTCCACCGCGGAAGCGATAGTGGTCTGCGAGTCGTTGATCCGCGCGATCACCGTGGAGAAGCCGTCCAGCGCGGCGGCCGCCGCGGCGGTGTCTGTCTGAATGGCCTGAACCCGGCCGGCGATGTCGTCGGTGGCCCGTGCCGTCTCCTGCGCGAGGTCCTTGACCTCGCCGGCGACGACCGCGAACCCTTTGCCGGCGTCCCCGGCGCGAGCGGCCTCGATGGTGGCGTTGAGGGCCAGCAGGTTGGTCTGCTCGGCGATCACGGTGATCAGCTTGACGACATTGCCGATCTCGGCGGAGGAGGAGCCCAGCCGCTGCATGGTCGCGGCCGTGTTGTCGGCCATCCCGACCGCTTCGGCGGCGATCGAGGTCGCACCGGCGGCGTTTTGGGCGATCTCGCGGATCGAGGCGTCCATCTCTTCGGTGCCGGCGGCGACCATCTGCACGTTGGCGGAGACCTGCTCGGCGGAAGCCGAGACCACACTGGTCTGGTCGGCCGAATCGGCGGCTCCCGCGGAGAGCTGCGTGGCGGTTGTGGACAGTTCTTCCGCGGCGGCGCTGAGGGTGGTCGCGCTTTCGGCCATTTTCCGTACGGTGGCGGCGAGTGTGTCGAGGGCCCGATTGAGCGCGCGGCCCATCGTGCCAACTTCGTCGGTGCTGTCGATGGCGAGGCGCTCATCCAGCCGGCCGTCGGCAAGTGCTTCGAGGACCTGTGCCGCTCGGCGCAGCGGCACCACGACGAGTCGGCGCAGAACGTAGACCATTGCGACGCTGATCAGCACCGCAGCGATCACAGCCCCGGCGGTCAGGATCTCCGACGTCCGGGATGCGGCGGCGCTGTCGGCCAGGAACGTACGCCCGGCGTTTTCCTCGATGGCGACCAGCTGAGCGAGGTGTGCCCGAGCCTCGACGAGGATCGGTGCACTGGTGCTTTCCCGAGTCTGGCGGTACTCGTCTCCGGAATTGCTGCCCAGTGCGATCGGCACCAGCGCATCGTCGCGGCTCTGCCGCCACCGCCGGAGTGCCTCGGCGAAGCCGTCCCGGGCCTGCTCACGACCCGTCATGTCGGTAGCGGTGTACGTCGCGAACTGGGCGTCCAGTCGGGCGTCCACCTCTTTCACCCGTTGCACCACCGCCTGCACCCCGGCCTGGTCCGCCTGCACGAACATCTCGGTGGTCAGCCCCTCGGATTCGGCCAGCAGGGTGCTGACACCGCCGAGATCGCGGAGGGGAAGAGCGACGTCCGCGTACAGGGTTTCGGTGCGTTTCTCCGCGGCCTCTTGTTGACTCACAGCGATGCCGCCCAGGACGATCACCACCAGTGCGACCAGGAGAAACGCGGCGGCCAGTTTGGTCGCCGTGGGCCAGTCCTGGATTCGCCGGCGCGACGCGGACGTCGGCCTCCGGCTGCGCTCGGCGGAAGTGGCGGTGGTCATGTTTTCCGAGTATGGCGGGCAACGTCTCCGGGTGCGGCCAGATCGCCTAGGTCACGTGGTCCGCGGTGGGCAAGGTGCGCGAAGGTCAAACGTCGCGCTGCAGCCGCCACTGCCGTACGCCGAGGAGCGCGGTCGCGATGAGGCAGGCGCCGCCGATGATCCACTTCCAGGGGTTGTCCAGCTCCAGCATGAGTGCCATGAACTGGGCCAGGACGCCGACGATCACACTCAGTGCCACCACCTGGATGGCGGGACGGGCGCGGCGCTCGTGGAGCGTAGCGGGGCGCAGCCGCACGTATCCGCCGTCTTCGGCTCCCAGCGCCGCAGCCGTTGAGCTGTGCAGGACCGCACCTGGCGGCAGTGCGGCGGCCCGGATCTGTGCGGTGGCGGTGACGGTCGGGTCGCCGAACGTGAACCGTCCGTCCTCGTCCTTGAAGACCGCTTGCAGGCACACGGCCTGGCCGTCCGCGATGCCGTGAGCCTCGCCCGGCGGCAGCTCGATGACGCCTGACGGCACCCGGTTGTCGGCGCGGACGCCCAGCGTCAGGTACGCGTATCCGTGGGCCGTCCACACGTGCACCCGGGCCGTCATGTCGTCAGGGTGGGCCCGGCCGGACCGTCGTCCCAGCGCTGGATCATGTCCCGGTCCCAGCGCCTGATCATGGGATCCGGGTCGGTTTCCGACACCAGGCCCCGCACGAAGGGATTGCGTCTGAGCACGGGATGGCGCTGGACCGCGAGCCGCGACAATTCTGTGCCCGGTGCCAAGCCGGCGGTGTAGACGCCCAGTCCGGCGAGTGCCGCCGCCAGGTCCGGTTCCACCTCCGCGCCGGCGGCTTGGGCGAGTTCGGCTCCTCGAGGTTGCAGAGCCCGATAGTGCGCTCTGGCGAAGGAGGCGGCCTCGGGGTAGTCGCGGCGCAATTGCCGCATTGTGACGATGGGGGGTCGACCACGACCGGTCGGCGGGGGCAGGGCGGCGCCCGGCACGCAGGCGAAGCATTCGAAAGCGTTGACTGAGGTGCGAACGCCACCGTGCAACTGACATGCCAGCACACTGCACACCGTGCAGACGCCCACGCCGGGATTCGCGGACGTCGTTCCGTAAACGCAGCACCAGCAGGTCGCCATGGGACCACTGTGCGGTATTCAGCCGGTCCGGACGCGCGGCAGCGGGAAATTGACCTCCACGGTGGATCCACCCAAGGCGAGTCGTATCAGGGTGGCACAACGGCGGGCAAAGGCCCAATAGTGCCAGCGGGGCCTCCGGCACGGTGCTGGGGCTGGTCGTGCTTCAATGACGCCCGCTTGAGCGAGTAGGAAACGGGGACAGGTAGATGCGTACACGGGGGCTGCTGACAGCGCTCGCGCTCGCGGTGAGTTCGATGGTGGTGGCCGGCCCGGTGCCGGCGACGGCTGCGGTGGTGCGGGGCGTTTCGGCCGAGCAGGCAAAGACAGACCAGGATTTCGTACGGTGGCTCTCCACCAGTGACTACCGTGCGCAGGTCCGGGACGCGGCTCGGGCGGCGCTGGGGTCGGACGGGAGCGTCGCGGCTTTCCTGGCGTCGGGTTTCCGCGTGGCGGCGGGCCGGTATGAACAGATCCGGGTCGGCCACGTCGACTTTGCGACCCGCATGGTGATCACGCATCCGGCAGCAAAGTCTCCGTGGGTGCACGCGGCCGGCCGGCGAGCGCTGCAGGGCACGGACGCTGAGCTGGCGACATTCGCGCGTACGGAATATGCGGCCGCGCTGAAGCGCGATAAGAAGAAGGTCACACTCACTCGCGATCGGGTCCGTCAGGGAGATCGGGATGCGGTGGTGCGGCTGCGGGACGGTGACCCGGGCACCCAGGTACGGGCCTGGGCGGGGCACGCCGCGGCGGTGGGTGCGTCCGACGCCGAGGTGGCGGAGTTTCTGACGCATTGCTGGGCGAGTTCGGCGGGCTTGGATCTGCAGTGGCACCGGCAACGCAGCGCCGACGATGAAGTCCGTTGGCGGGCGCAGGTGCGCGTCCTGGTAGCCGAGGCCGAAACGGCGGAGAAAGCCGCCCAGCGGGCCACCGGTTCACAACGAGAGCAGGCACGCGCTGATGCTGCCCGAGCATGGGCTGCGGTCGGTGCGCAGACCGTCGAGCCGCGGGCGGCGTGGGCTGCCGCTTTGCAGGTCGCTCAGCGGCAGACCGAAACCTGGTCACGCTCCGCGGCCGGGCCCCGCTCACGGATCGTCGAGGAGGCAGCGCCGGGCATGCACAAGCAGTGGTCGGCTCAGCTGAACAACGCGGTCGCCCAGGCTGCGTCGTGGCAGGCGTTGCACGATCAAGCCGCTGCTGCCGAACTGGCGCTGAAGGCCCCGGCCGCGCCCACCGCTTGAGGGGCCCGGGGCGGGAAGAGGATCAGTCGCGGAGACGTCTGTCGATAAGTTGACACGGGGTATTCGCGGCCCGCCCGGCTGACCGCGTACCCAAGAAATGGCTTGGGTTTTGCGGTAAGCCGCAGCCGCCGCAACGATGTCGCCGGGCGCGAGCGGAGACTTGCCCTCTGGCAACAACCGGGTGCCAACCGGCAGGATCGGCGCATGACGACCCCCGGCCGCCTGCCCTACCCGATCAGCCTGACCGGGGACGGGATAACCCTGCGCGAGTGGCGGGACGAGGATCTCGACGAGCTGGTGGCGATGCTCGACGAACCCGACATCGCCCGGTGGACCCCGATGCCGTCACCGTTCGACGTCGAGGCCGGGATCGCCTATCTCAAACGCGCGCGGCAGGGCCGGGTCAGCGGGCAGCGCATGCAACTCGCGATCACCGCGGACGGCGGCAAACCGCTCGGCGAGGTCCTGCTCTTCGGCGTCGACGTCGGGCTGCGCGAGGCGGAGCTGGGCTATCTGGTCGGTGCCGCCCACCGCCGGCGCGGTCTCGCTCGCCGTTCCCTCACCCTCCTTTCCGGGTACGCCCGCAGCACCCTGAGCCTGAACCGGCTGCTCCTGCGCATCGACGCGGGCAACACGGCGAGCATTGCGGTCGCCCGTGGGTGCGGGTACCGGCTGACGGGCGAACCTCCGATCCTGCAGGAGGGGCCGCACGGGTCGACCAGCCTGGACACCTGGGAGTCCGTCCCAACCGGGGGCGGCAGCCGGATGGAACGGCTGAGAAATGTCGCAGCCCGGCGGTACGGTCGTCGCGTCTGACCTCGTCACCGTCTCCGAGGGGTGTCGCGTGGAAGTTGACCGTGATCAGGTGCTGGCCTTCCGGGTTGCTGCGTCGGGCCTGGCTGAGCGGGGCACTGCGCGGCCGGGCGACCTGCCGGTGCTCGACCTGGGCATCCAGGAATACACGCCGGGCTCGGTGCAGGTGGCGCTGGCCGCCCGCACCGACGCCGACCTGGTCGACGACCGGCTGATCACGGTCTGGGCCGCTCGGGGCGCGCCGCATCTGCACCGCAAACGGGACCTGAAGCAGCTGGTCACCGCGTTGTGGCCGGTCAGCGACGCGGATGCTTCCGCGCGGATCAAGAGCGCCCAGATCGCGCAGGGTGTGCCGCTCGGCCGTAAGGCATTCGAGGCGACCGCGTCGGCGTTCCGCGAGGTGGTGAAGTCGACGATGCCGCGCGGCGAGGTGAGCACGGCTGTCAGCAGCCTGGTGCCCCGCGAGCTGACGTACGACTGCCGCACCTGCGGCGCCCGACACATCGCGGGCAACGTGTGGCAGCACTCCGGCCTGGCCGGGGGAGTGCAGGTGGTGTCGCGGGGCAAAGACGCCACACTCGCACCGATCCCCAGCGCCCCGCCGCAGCCCACCGAGAACCAGGGCATCGAGGAGCTGATCACCACCTACCTGCGGTTGCTGGGTCCGGCCGGTCCCGCCGAGGTCGCAAAATACCTAGGCAGCTCAGCCACGGAGATCAAGAAGGTCTGGCCGACGTCCGGCCTCGACGAGGTGTCGGTGGCCGGCCGCAAAGCCTGGCTGCCGACCTCGGCCGGCGCCGACCTCGCCGCTGCCGGCAAGGTCACCGGCGTGCGGTGGCTGCCGGCGATGGACCCGCTGCTGCAAGCCCGGGACCGAGACGTGCTGGTGCCGAACCGTGCGCACCAGAAGGAGGTGTGGCGCGCGCTGGGCAACCCCGGAGTGATCCTCGTGGACGGCGAGATCGCGGGCGTGTGGCGCGCCAAACTCGCCGGTGGCAAGCGGGTCGATCTGGCGGTGACCCCGTTCGGCAAGCTGGCACCGAAGGCGCGCAAAGCCTTGGAGGAGGAAGCCGCGGTGGTCGCCCGCGCTCGTGCAGTTCCGGATGCGGCGGTCACCTTCGACCAACCGGCGGCCGGCTGACTAGGGGAGTCACCAGGCGGGCGGAAGGACGTCCGGGCCGGGGTGGCGGGACATGCGGCAGTGGTGGCCGAGGGCGACCATGATGACCAAGGCCCAGACGCCGGCGACGATGGCGGCGGCCCACCAGCCCAGGACGGCCAGGACCAGCGCCGTCGCCCAGATCACCGTCGCCGCCAGGATCAACGGGACCGGGACCTGCTTTCCGGTGGGGCTGCCGCCGGTCATCCGGGAGCAGAAGTCGGGATCCTCGCGGCGGAGCTGCCGTTCCAACTGGGACAGGCGGCGACTGTCTTCCTTGCTGAGCATCGGCGCACCTCCGGCGGGGGCCCGGGCTGGGAGAGCACGAAACCGAGATCGCGAAAACCATCGCGGTCGATGTCCTCCATTGTTACCCGACGGTCACGGAATTCCTACCGTTCTGGGGGTTGTGTTCATGGCAGATCGTGTGGCGCGGAAAACCCAGATGCGGAGGAGGAGGAAGCGAAGCCCAGTCGCGACCAGGTTGGCGACCACGAGGACGCCCAGTTCGAGCGCCGTCGCCGGGGCGGTCAGCGTGTGCAGCAACGCCAGCGAGCCGCTGGTCAAGCCGAGACCGACAGCGAAGACTACGAGGCCCTGGGCCTGGTGCCGCAGGACGCTGTCCGCACCGCGTACGCCGAAAGTGACCCGGCGGTTGGCGGCGGTGTTGCCGATCGCGGTGACCAGCAACGCCACCAGGTTTGCCCACTGTGGGCCGGTGGCGGTGCGCAGGACCGCGAACAGCGCCAGGTAGGCGAGGGTGCTGGCCGCTCCCACCGCCGCGAAGCGCAGGAGCTGGCCGGTCAGCCCGGTGGGGACGCCGGCGACCGGCAGCGGGTTGCGGCCGAGCTGCTCGCGGAGGGCGGCCAGCGGCAACCGGCCCGACCCGAGTCCGCGGGCGACCCGGACGA
The DNA here is from genome assembly GCF_044452725.1 of Actinoplanes sp. NPDC051859. Taxonomy (NCBI): domain Bacteria; kingdom Bacillati; phylum Actinomycetota; class Actinomycetes; order Micromonosporales; family Micromonosporaceae; genus Actinoplanes; species Actinoplanes sp. NPDC051859. Next base: position 32,194 of record NZ_JBITBX010000003.1, read on the forward strand.
TGCCCCGCAGATCCGCTACCGCGGTGGCGACGATGTCGACGCGGCTGTCGGGATCGTCGATCCAGTCGACCGGCACCTCGTGGATGCGCAGGCCGGCCTTCTCCGCCAGCACCAGCAGCTCGGTGTCGAAAAACCAGCCGGTGTCCTCGACCATCGGCAGCAGCCGTTCGGCCACGTCCGCCCGGATTGCCTTGAAGCCGCACTGCGCGTCGGAAAAGCGCGCCGACAGGGTGCCGCGCAGGATCAGGTTGTAGCTGCGGGAGATGAATTCTCGCTTGGCGCCGCGAACAACCCGGGAGCCGCGCGCCAGCCGGGAGCCGATAGCCAGATCCGAATGCCCAGAGATCAGCGGCGCGACCAGCGGCAACAACGCCCCCAGGTCGGTGGACAGGTCGACGTCCATGTAGGCCAGTACGGCGGCGTCGGAGTGCGACCACACGTGCTTCAGGGCGCGACCCCGGCCCTTCTGCGTCAGGTGCACCGAGGAGACCCCGGGCAACGTCTCGGTGAGCCGCCGCGCCACGTCCGCCGTGGAGTCGGTGCTGGCGTTGTCCGCGATCGTGATCCGGAAACGGTACGGGAACTCAGCCGCCAGGTACGCGTGCAACCGCCGTACACAGGGCTCGAGGTCGATCTCCTCGTTGTAGACCGGCACGACGACGTCCAGGACCGGGGCGACGACCTGGACCGGGCCGGAAGCGGGAGTAGGCAACGTGGAAAGGCTCATGCCACCAAGGTCGGCGCCGCGGCTTTGCCCGGTGTGTGGCAACCCTGTGCCCGGCCTGTGAGTGCGCGAAGTCGCCCGTTCGGGAAACGCCGCGAAGCGGCCCCCGTTTCCGGGAGCCGCCTCGCGGTCGAGGTAGGGCAAGGTCACTGCGCGGCGGTCAGGTCGTAGATGGTCACCCCACCGACAGTCCTCGCCGCGTACGTCGTGGACACCCATTCGGCGATCTGCGAGCTCGCGCTGCTTCCGCTGCTATTCCCGCCCCGGCCACCGAACCCGCCCCCACCGATGAAGTAGTGGATCTTCCCCTCGGCCACGTACTGCTGGAACTGCGCGAGCGTGGGCGACGGGTCGCTGCCGTTGAAGCCGCCGACCGCCATGACCGGCTTTTCGGTGGCAAGCTGATATCCCGAGGCGCTTTGCGACCCGACCGCAGCCGCCACCCAGGTGTACTTGCCGGCATCGGCCTCGAGCAGCGCCTTCATCTCAGCACTGACGGTCGCGGCATTGAGCAGCCCACCCATCCCGCCACCCCGGGCACCCCCGCCCTGCGGCGCACCCCCACCCTGCTGGCCCGTGCCAACCTGCGGCGCACCGCCGCCTTGAGCTGTGCCGCCTTGAGCTGTGCCGCCTTGGGCCGTGCCGCCCGGTGCTGTGCCGCCCGGTGCTGTGCCGCCCTGCTGGCCCATGCTGCCGCCGGGGAAGCCGCCACCCTGGGGAGCCCCGCCGCCCGGGAAGCCACCTTGCGGAGCCCCGCCACCTTGCGGAGCCGTGCCGCCTTGCGGAGCCCCGCCACCTTGCGGAGCCGTGCCGCCTTGCGGAGCCGTGCCGCCTTGCGGAGCCCCGCCGCCTTGCTGATTGGTGCCGGGGAAGCCGCCACGGCCGCCGCCCGGAGCGCCGCCCCGACCACCGCGTCCGCCACCCGGGCCGGAGCCGCCCTGCGTCGCCGGTCCAGCCGAGGGGATCGAACCGGTGTGCGGCTCGGACGCGGTCTGCACCGCGTAGGCGGCCGGCCCGGCCAGCACCGCGACCAAGGTCAGCCCGGCAACCCCCAGCGCCATCCGCGGGAGCCGCAACGTGACCACGACACCCAGTGCCGCCACGATGCCGCCGACCAGCACCGCCCAGCGCAGCCACGGCAGGAAATCGGGACTCCAGCCGAGCATGTGCCACGACCACCAAGCGGTCACACCGATCGCCGCGGCCAAGGTGAGCGCCGAGAGGAGATTGCGCCGAGTGGATGCCGACGCCGGAGCGGTGGTCAAAGCCGGAGCGGTGGCCGCAGGAGCAGCCGTCACCGCAGGAGCCGGGGTGCCGTACGCCGAGCGCCACACCAGGACGGCGCCCATGCCGACCACCGCCCCAACCGCCGGTGCCAGAGCAACGGTGTAGTACGCGTGGAAGATGCCTTGCATGAAGCTGAAGACGAGTGCGGTGCCGACGAGCCACGTTCCCCAAAGGACCAGTCCAGCGCGCAGCCGGTCGGTACGCGCGGCACGGAGCGTCAGGACCAGGCCGGCGACCAGCATGATGAGCGCGGCCGGCAGCAGCCAGGCGATCTGACCGCCCTGGCTGGTGTCGAACATGCGCAGGATCCCGGTCTCGCCCCAGCCGCCACCGCCACCCCCGCCGACGCTGCCGGTCTCTTCGCCGTTGAGCCGGCCCAGGCCGTTGTAGCCGAGGGTCAGTTCGAGCAGGCTGTTGTTCTGAGATCCACCGATGTACGGCCGCATCGAGGCGGGCACCAGCTCGACGATGGCGATGTACCACCCGGCGGAGACGACGAGCGCCAGCCCGGCGAGCAGGAGTTGGCCGATGCGCTTACCGAGCTTCGGCGGCCCGGCGATGAGGTAGGCGAGGGCGAACGCGGGCACCACCAGCAGGGCTTGCAGCATCTTGGTCAGGAAGCCGAACCCGACGAACGCACCGGCGAACACCAGCCATTTCGTGGCGCCATTCTCCAGGGCGCGGACGGTCGCGTACGCGCCGGCCACCATGAGCAGGACGAGCAGGGCGTCCGGGTTGTTGAACCGGAACATCAGGACGGCGATCGGGGTCAGTGCTGACACCGTGCCCGCGATGAGGCCGGCGGCGGGGCCGTACCAGCGGCGGACGGTGGCGTAGAGCAGGGCCACGGTGCCAACGCCCATCAGGGCTTGGGGGACCAGGATGCTCCACGAGCTGAGGCCGAAGATGCGGACCGACAGCGCCATGATCCACAGGGCGGCCGGCGTCTTGTCGACGGTGATCGAGTTGGCCGCGTCGGAGGATCCGTAGAAGAACGCCTTCCAGCTCTCCGAGCCGGCTTGCACCGCCGCCGAGTAGAAGGCGTTGCCCCACCCGGAGGCGCCGAGGCCCCAGAGATAGAGGACGCCCGTCAGCACGAGCAGGGCCAGCAGCGCCGGCCGGACCCAGGCCGCGTCTTCGGCACGACCGCGCAGGAAGCGGAAGCGGGGACGGGGCTTGGATTCGGCCGGCGGGTCCACCGGTTGCAGCACCGGTGGCACAGGCATCGTCGTGGTCATCAAGGGTCCTTACGCAGGCGGAAGCACTGACCCACTCACTCTCGGCGGCCGCCCTGTCGGACCCTTGTGGCGTTACTGTGCGGCTCCTGTGAAGCTGGATCGGCGCTTGGCGGCGGCCGCAGCGAGCCGGTCGAGGACGCCTACAGTCGGTTCCCAGCCCATGCAGGCGTCGGTCACGCTCTGCCCGTACACCAGGTCGCCGCCCAGGTCTTGGCGCCCGGGGATCAGGAAGCTTTCCAGCATGACGCCGCGGATGCCCTGCTGGCCGGCTTCGAGTTGGGCGGCGATGTCGTCGGCGACGATCGGCTGGCGCAGGTGGTCTTTGTTGCTGTTGCCGTGCGAGCAGTCGACGACGACCCGTTCCGGGAGCCCGGCCTTGGCGAGCAGTCCCAGCGCGGCCTGCACGTCCTCGGCGCCGTAGTTGGGGCCTTTGCCGCCGCGCAGCACCAGGTGGCAGTCGGGGTTGCCGGTCGTGTGCATGATCGCCGGGGTGCCGGAGACGTCGATGCCGGGGAAGACGTGCGGCGCCGCGGCGGCGTTGATCGCGTCGATGGCGGTGGAGATGCTGCCGTCGGGGCGGTTCTTCATGCCGATCGGCATGGACAGGCCGGAGGACAGCTGGCGGTGGACCTGCGATTCCACCGTACGGGCACCGATCGCGCCCCAGGCCACGGTGTCGGCGATGTATTGCGGGGTGATCGGGTCGAGGAACTCCACGGCCACCGGCAGATCCCGGTCGAGCACTTGGAGCAGCAGCGCCCGGGCGACCCGCAGGCCCTGGCTGACGTCGCCCGTACCGTCGAGGGCAGGGTCGTTGATCAGGCCTTTCCAGCCGACCGTGGAGCGCGGCTTCTCGAAGTAGACGCGCATGACGATGAGCAGGTCGTCGGCGAGCCGGTCCCGGACAGCGGCGAGCCGGTCCGCGTATTCGGCGGCGGCGACCGGGTCGTGCACCGAGCAGGGGCCGACGACGACCAGCAGGCGGGGATCTCGGCCGTCGAGCACGGCTTCGACCTGGCGGCGGCTGTCGAGCACGCGTGCGGCCTGCTCGTGGGTGAGCGGCAGCTCGTGGTGGAGCAGGGCCGGGCTCATCAGGGGCACGACACGGTCGATACGGTGGTCGCTGACCCGCTGCACCTCGGGGATGGTCATGACTGGTCTTACCTCTCCGCCGGCGCCTCCCGGGTCCGGCGTCCCGGGGCCTGGGCCGGCTCGTTGCAAACGAAAAGGCAGCGACTTCGCGTCGCTGCCTCTGCCGGCCCTGCGGGGGTGTCTCAGGTCATGACCTCATGGCCGAGCCACCGGCGGAGCCGGCCTCGTAAACCACGAATACTCACGGGACACGCGGTCATGGTAGCCGACGCTTGTCGCACATTGTCCGTCAGCCGGGGTATGGGCACATGCAAGTTGCGTGTGCTGACATGAGACGCATGAACAACGCGAGCCCGGCGCACCTCCTCGACGGCCTCTCCGATCTGCCCCCGGTCGACCGCCGCCAGGCGGTGTCGGTGGTGGTGTTGCGGGTCTGGGAGACGCCGCAAGTGCTGCTCGGCGAGATCCCGCCGTTGCAGGCGCTCGCGGCGATAGCGGCGATAGCCGCCGGTCTGCCCGGCGCTCAGGGCCGGCCCTGGCTCGACGACCGCCTGCGCGCGGCCGCGATCACCGGGGTCACCAGCGAACTGGCCGGCAGGGCCCTGTGCGCGCTGGACGTGCTGGTCGGCCGGGACCGCGAGTCGGTCCCGCTCGAGTTGCACGTTTCCGACGGTGACGCGGCCGGTGCCCTACTGGACGACCTGCGGGACGTACTCATGGACGGCATCCGGCTCGGCTGGTAGCTCCCGCGCCAGCGGCAACCGTACGGTGAACTCGGTCCGGCCCGGCGCGCTGTCGACGCCGACCGTGCCGCCGTGCGCGGTGACCACCGCATGCACGATCGACAGGCCCAGGCCGGTGCTGCCCGCCGCGCGGGACCGGGAGCTGTCGCCCCGGGCGAACCGTTCGAAGATCTTCGGCCGCAGGGCCTCCGGAATGCCGGGACCCGCGTCCGTCACCCGCAGAACTGCCGCGTCACCCTCGGCGGCCACGCCGACCACGACGGTCGTCCCTTCGGGAGTGTGCGTACGCGCATTCGCCAGCAGATTGGCGAGCACCTGGTGCAGGCGCTGGCCGTCTCCGGTCACCGCGACCGGCTCGTCGGGCAGATCGAGCTGCCACACGTGCCGCGGACCGGCCGCGTGCGCGTCGCTGACCGCATCCACCACCAGCATCGTCAGGTCCACCGGGTCGTGCGCGAGTGGCCGACCGGCGTCCAGCCGGGCCAGCAGCAGCAGGTCTTCGACCAGGGCCGTCATCCGGCCCGCCTCGGACTCCACCCGGCGCAGCACGTGCCCGATCTCCTCCGGCACCGGCTGACGGCTGCGCCGGCTCAGCTCGGCGTAGCCGCGGATCGCCGCGAGCGGGGTACGCAGCTCGTGGCTCGCGTCGGCGACGAACTGACGTACCTGCATCTCGCTGGCGTGCCGTGCTGCGAGCGCGTTGCCGACGTGGTCGAGCATCCGGTTGAGGGCGGCACCGACCGCGCCGACCTCCGTGCGGGGATCGGTGTCGGGCTCGGGCACCCGCTGGGCCAGGTCCACCTCGCCGCTGTCGAGCCGCAGCTCGGACACCTTGGTGGCGGTGGCCGCGACCCGGCTTAGCGGTTGCAGGGTCCGCCGAATGATCACTGCCCCGGCCCACCCGGCGGCGAGCAGCGCGAGAACGACGGCACCGCCGATGACGCCCGCGATGCCCAGCAACGTCCGCTGCGTGTCGGCGAGCGGGATCCCGGTGACGACCATGAAGGTGCCGTTCGGGGTTTCGCTGATGACGCTGACCGCGCGGAAGTCGCCGAGTTTGTCCCCGAGATCGACATCCACCCGCCTGCCGTCCGGCGTGATCTGCGAGAGCGCGGTGATCGCTGAGGTGGGGGCGGGGGCGTATTTGTTCCGCTGCTGGCGGTCCGTCTCGGTCCCGTCGGCTCGCAGGTATTGCACGATACCGCCGTAGAGCCGGGTGCCCACGCCGGCGTCCGACCAGTGATAGACCAGCACGATGGAGCCGGCCTGGGCGCCGGGCGGGGGGTCGGGCTCTTGATTGACCGGAGGGAAGCCGTCGCCGGGCCGAGGTGATCCGGCCCGGAAGGGTCCGCCGCCGCCTCCGGCGGCGCGTCGGCTGGCCTCATCGAGCTGGTCGTTGACCTGGTCGTAGAGGGTTTTGTGCAGGTAGATCTCGGCGGTGGCGCCGACGACGAGGCCGAGCGCGGTCAACAGGACGACCATGAGGGCGATCAGCCGGGTGCGCAGCGACCAGCCCACCGGCGAGCGCCAGCGGGCTGGACGGCCGATCAGGGTCATGTCAGTCCGCCGGCTTCAGGACGTAGCCGGCGCCGCGCATGGTGTGGATCATCGGGGTGCGGCCCGCGTCGATCTTTTTGCGCAGGTAGGAGATGTAGAGCTCGACGACGTTGGCCTGGCCGCCGAAGTCGTAGTTCCACACCCGGTCGAGGATCTGGCTCTTGCTGAGCACCCGGCGCGGGTTTCGCATCAGGTAGCGCAGCAGCTCGAACTCTGTGGCGGTCAGCGTGATCAGGTCGTCGCCGCGGCGGACCTCGTGGCTGTCCTCGTCCAAGCTCAAATCGCCGACGATGAGTTCGGACTCGGTCCGCATCGGGGAGCGACCCGTCCGGCGCATCAGGCCGCGCAGTCGGGCGACGACCTCTTCCAGGCTGAACGGCTTGGTCACGTAGTCGTCGCCGCCCGCGGTGAGTCCGGCGATCCGGTCCTCGACGGAGTCCTTGGCGGTCAGGAAGAGCACCGGGACCTCGGGCGTCTCGCCGCGCAGCCGGCGCAGGACCTCGAGTCCGTCGATGTCGGGGAGCATCATGTCGAGGACGACGGCGTCCGGGCGGAAGTCGCGGGCGGTGCGGACGGCGGCCTGGCCGTCGCCGGCGCTGCGGACGTCCCAGCCCTCGTAGCGCAGCGCCATGGACAGCAGTTCGGCCAGGGTCGGTTCGTCGTCGACCACCAGGACCCGGACCGGGCTGCCGTCGGGCCGCCGGAGCTCGCTGGGAGCAGCGTTCGCCATCGTCATGCCCTTACTGTCGGGGCCTTCGCTTTGCCGGAGCTTTCCGGTTCCTGTGTACCACCTGTGGGTCGGTCCAACCGCCTGACCTGGGGCGGCGGAACGGTGCCGGATTCGCGACAAGAGCGGCAGTGCGTGTCAAAACGGACTAAAGCCCCGAGAGTGAGCATAATCCCCGGGTTGCGTCGTCGGGTGAGCGGAGAAGCAGGGTGCGTCTGGGCCGATTCGGAGCCGCCGTGGCGGCGCTGGTCCTCGCCGTGCTGCCCACAGTGCCCGCCGCCGCGCAGGGAACGTACCCGCCCGGAGTCACGGCCGACACGCTGCGGATCGTGAGCGCCGGGGCGGGCGGCATCGCGGCGGGCGGCGCGCACTCCTGCGCCATCACCAGCCTGGGCGACCTCTCCTGCTGGGGTGACGACTCCTCCGGACAACTCGGCGACGGCTCCCGCCCCCACGGCTTCGCCGAGCCCGTCGTGGCACTGCCCGACGCCGTACGGGTCGACGCGGGCCGGGCGCACACCTGCGCCGTCGACGCCGCGGGTAGGGCGTACTGCTGGGGTGACGACTCTGCGGGTCAGCTCGGCGACGGCGGGCACACCGACCGGGACGCGCCGCACGTCGTCGAGGCGCTGCGCGACCGCACCCTGGTGGCGATCGCCGCCGGCGCCCGGCACACCTGCGCCGTCGACGACGAGGGCGCGGCGTGGTGCTGGGGCGACGGCTCCCGCGGTCAACTCGGCACGCCCGGCACCACCGGCTCGGCCACGCCGGTGCGGGTGCGGACCGGCGGCCGTACCGATGACCCCGTCGTCGACATCGCGGCCGGTGGGGACACCACCTGTGCGGCGACCGCGGGCGGTGCGGCGTACTGCTGGGGTGCGGACCCGGCTGACGGCGCCGACCGGACCGGACCCACGGCGATCACCACCGGCGGCAAAGTACGCCAGATCGCGACCGGCGGGCAGCAGTCCTGCGCTCTGGACACGGACGGCGCCGCGTACTGCTGGGGCATCGACAAGCGCGAGGCCGGGCCGTACGCCGCGGTCAGCTCGGGTGCCGCGCACACCTGCGGGATCGACCGCGAGGGGCGCGCGTTCTGCTGGGGCGACGGTGGAGACGGGCGCCTCGGCAACGGGCAGACCGCCGATCGTCGTGCGCCGACCGGTGTCGAGCTGGCCGCCGAACTCGCCGCCATCGACGCGGGCACCGCGCACAGCTGCGCCGTGGACTCCCGTGGCTACACGTTCTGCTGGGGCGCGGGCGCCGACGGTCAGCTCGGAGCCGGGGTGAGCACGCAGTCCGCCGTACCCGTGCGGGTGGAGGGGTTGCCGCGACCACCCGGGGCCGCGACCGGCGTGCAGGTGCGGGCGCTCGACGGCGGCCTGCGGGTTTCCTGGTCCCCGCCCGCGGACCCGGGCAGCGGACAGTTCGAGTACGTGTGGGTGACGACCGCTGGACACGAGTCCGGCTGCACGCTGCCCGCACTGGACACCGCCGGTTGCGACCTGACCGGGCTGCGCAACGGTCAGGATTACGACGTCGCTGTGGTGGTCAAGACCAGCGACGGCCTGTCGGTCGGCGACTATGTCACGGCAACGCCGGCGGCGGTCGCACCGAACCCCGCTGCCGTGCCCGAGACCCGCCGCGAGTTGCAGCCCGGCGAGAGCGGCGGTCTGCTGACGGCCGGGCTGAGCCCGGTCGCCCTGGTCGCACTCGGGACGATGCTGCTCGGCGGCGGACTCGTCGCCTTGCTGGTCAGGAAGCCGCCGTCTCCAGCGCCGCATCGCGAAACAGCACAGCGCCAGACTTGAGCCGCTCGGTGGCGTAGGCCCGGTTCCAGTTCGTCCAAGTCACCGTGCCGGCCGCCTGCTCGGTGCCGGTCGCCGAGACGGTCACCCCGACGCCTGGAGTGACCGTGCGGGTCAACACCTTGCCCCGCGGAACGCCGATCATGTGGGCCGACGGGTCGGCAAACCCGAGCATCCCCCACGGCACCCGGATCACCAGGTCGTCGCCGTCTCGGTACCAGAGCGCACGGCTGTCGTCGCCGGGCCTGCCGTAGCGCAGTGCCCCCGCGTTCTGCAGCTCAGCAGGCAGCCGCTCGCCGGTCGTCGGCACGGTCAGATCCCGGTTGACGATCAACTCGAACCGCCGCCAGCCGTCCGGCGCCGGACCGCGCAACCCGGCCGGGACGGCATAGTCCAACGGCATCGGATCCAGCTCCTGCCGCAGGTAGGCCTGCCCGCCCCGGCCGATGAGATCGAACACGAAAGCGGCATCCGCGTCCTTCGAGTCGGAGCCGGGTGGCGGCGGACCGGTGAGGCCGGGCAGCACGTCGAACCCCAGCGTCAAGGCGCTCGGCGGTGCGGCGCCGAGCCCCACCCTGAACTGCACGTACGCCTCGTTCACCCGCGCTGTCACCCGCCGGGCCGGCCAGTCCGTCTCGTCGTCGACCAGGTATTGCGCGGTTGCCTCGGGCTGGCCGGCCGGGTCCATGGCGACCAAGCCGAAATGCTGCTCGTTGGTGAGCGGGTCGTGCCACAGCTGGCGGCGTGCGCCGTCCTGGTGGGCGATCGTGTTCCAGGTGAACTTGAACCACTCGTCCACCCAGCCGAACAGGAAGCCCCCGGCCAGCCCCTGATCCCGGATCAGCCGCAGCAACTCCGCATCGATCTGCATGGCCTCGCGCTCGCTGTGGTCGCCCTGCGAGCGACCGAGCGGGCTGTTGTGCGCCGACCCGAGCGACGACGGCACACCGAACTCGGTCACCAGCGTGGGCATGTCCCGGTGGTGCTGCTTCAAGGCCGTCAGATAGCCCGCGTACGGGTCAGCCCGCCCGGCGTACTGAAACTGCAACAGCGCCGGCTCATGCCGTTGGAAGTCCGGGTAGTACGGGTACGCGTGGTAGCTCGCGAACGTCCCCGCCGGCCACGCTGCGGTAGGCAGCACGTGGTTGGCGTCGAGCTGAAGCAGGTCCTCCTGTTCGAGGGGCTCCTCGGGATGCCGCAGCGGGTCGGTGGTCGGCCAGTTGACGAAGGCGATCGGCTGGCTCAGACCCTGCTTCGCCTCGTACCCGGCCAGCTCGTTCATCCGGGCCGCCAGCCAGCGTTCGGTCGGCGAGGCGTCGGTGGTGCTGCGGAAATACTGCCCCTTGGTGGCGGGCGCGGCGGCGTTGCGCCGGTCGGAGTGATAGGTCGCGTACGGGTCCAGCTCCAGCCCGACGATCCACGCCGCGAGCCACGGCGTGACGTCCGTGTCCCAGGTGCCGCTGGACCTGCCCAGCTTGGGCGCGCGGGTGAGCTGGCCTCGGACGGCGGCACTGGCGTCGCGCAGCTCAGCCTGAAACGCCTTGGTCACCGTGGGGTGAAAGAGGTTCTGCTTCTCGATGTACGACTCGTCGGGCGGGTAGACGCCCTGCACGAGGTAGAGCGGGCGGTCCGGCTCGGCGCGGTTGTGCCGGGCCAACTCCTGGTAGAACACGGGCGGATGAATGGTGTAGATCCGCAACACCCGAGTGCCCAGCCAGCTCATCGCCGCGAACCAGGTGCGGTACTGCGCGCCGGTGATCGACAGCTCGCCGGGCTGGTGGCCGGGGGTGGTGCTGCCCAGGTTGACGCCGGGCAGGAAGGTCATGTCGCCGCCGGCCGTACGCAACTCGAAGGTTTGTCCGTGGGTGACTGCGACGCTGGTGAGGCCGCCGTCCGCCCGCGGAGCCGGCGCCCAGGACGGCCCACTGGGCGGCGCACCGACGGCGTCCATGCCGGCGATGCCGAAGGCGTCGGTCGACAGCTCGGGCTGAGCCGTGGCCCCGGCCAGGAACAGGCACATCACCAGGGTCACCACGCCGATCGCGGTGGCCTTCGCCCGGCCGAACCGCGGTACGGGTGGCGCCTCGACGAGCTGGCGCGGTAAGTCGCCCACCCCGGCATTCTGTGCGGCCGCGGTTGCAGAACTGGGCGATTTGTCGCTAAACCTGGTCCGGGAACACTCGCCGCGCGGCCGAAGTTGTGCCAGCGTTGGTCATCGGCGTGCGTGGAGGGGGGAGCGGGTCAGTGGATCTTCTCGAGGAGTACCGCAAAGCCACCGCCGTGTTCGAGTCCGGCGACCCGTTGCAGGCCGCCCGGCTGTTGGAGCCGATCGTCGAGGCGGAACCACACAACGCGGCCGTACGGCAGCTGCTGGCCCGGGCATATTTCAACTCGGCGCAGCTGTCCGGGGCGGAGACCCAGCTCAGAGCCCTCATTGAGCATGATCCGTCGGACCACTACGCGCACCACGTGCTCGGCCGGACCCTGGAACGGGCCGGCCGGTTCCGCGAAGCCCTGCCGCACCTGCGGCTCGCCGCGGCGATGAAACGCCACGACGACTACGACGAGGCGCTGCGCCGGGTCGAGGCGTGGGTGGGCAAGAACGGTGGCCGCTCCAGCCCCGAGGCTGAGTAGGCTGCCGACGTGAAGCTCAAGCTGGATCTCCACGACATCTTCAACAAGGGCACCGAGATCGACAAGGCGCTCCGCGGCATCGTCGACGAGGCGATCGAGAAGAAAGCCACCCTGGTCGAGATCATCCCGGGCAAGGGCAGCGGGCAGCTCAAGAAGAAGGTGCTGCGGTTCCTCGACCAGAAGGAGATCAAGCAGCTCTACCACCGGGTCGAGAAGGACGGCGACAACTGGGGTCGCCTGTTCATCCACTTCCGGTTCGACACGTCGACCGGCCGCAAGGGCCGCGGGCGCGGCCGCTAGAACGTGTAGGTCTTGGCGACTGCCAGCATCTCGGAGCTGTGCGAGCCGACCACACCGACGTCCGCCGGGCGCGGCCGGAAGCCCGGCAACGCGGCGAGTCCGTCGCTCGCGTCCATCGCCCGCAGCTTGAGCGGAGCACCCACCGGCACGGTCAGGGTCACCTCGAGACCGTCCGCCGGCGGGGCGTGGAAGACGAAACCGAAGCCCCACGTGCCCCCACCCGTCCGGCCATCCGCCAGTGGCCGCCCACCCACCGTGGCAGCCGAGACCTCCGCCGCCGCGCCCACGTGCAACGTCACCAGGCGGACCGGGCGCTTCGGGGTGAGCTTGAGAGTCACCGTGCGCCTGTCGCCCGCGCTGCTGTCGGCGGTTTTCGTCAGCTCGGGTGCGGGCAGCGCGGCCGGCTCGGCGGGGCCGGAGAGCAGACCCTCCGCGCCGAAAGCGGGCAGCGTGTCGGTGACAGTGGTGTGCTCCGTGCCGACATAGTCGCCCGTCCACTCGGACGGGGTACGCGACTCGCTGAGCCAGCGGGCCTGCTGGGTGTCGGCGTCTAGCGCGTACATGAGGTGGGTCGGCACTGGATGGTCGGCGTCGAACCGGTCCACGGCCAGCCCCACCGCGGCAAAGACCACCATGGCGACCGTCGCAGCGAGCGTGGGTAGCAGGCCACGGCGGCGAGCACTCAGGGCGGTGAGGCCGCGCTGGCCGCCCGCCTCCGGGTGCAGCAGGTCGATGACCGGCAGCAGGGTCAGGGCCAGCAGGACGGCGAAGAACGCCCCGGCGGCGGCCAGGTTCATGCCCATGGCGGGGAAGAACATGACCATCGTCGGCAGCAGGATGACCACCCCGCCCGCCGCGCCCAGCGTGACGGCCGCCGCCGACAGCAGACCCCGGCCGCGCAGCAGCACGGCAGCGATACCCGCCACCCCGCCGGTCAGTGCCGGCACTGCGCCCAGGTAGGACCCGCCGGGAGCGAGTGCGGCCAGGACCAGGCCGAGCACCGCCAGCCACGCCAGCCCGGCGACGGCCAAGGCGGCCGGGCCGAGCCGGCGGCGCAGCAGGGCGTACCAGGCGCAGACCACGGCCGCGGTCAACGCCACGATCGCGAGCCGATACCACCACGGCCGGTACGGGTCGATCGGCAGTTCCGCGTACCCGGGACGGATGAATTTCAGGGTGATCCACAGCAGCTGGGACAGGGCCGGAACCGTAAGGACCGGGATGAGCGTGAGGCCGAACGCCCCGAGCAGGCGCGGCACGGACAACAGACCGCGCCGCCGCGCCAACCAGGCGCAGCCGAGCACCGCGACCAGCGCTGCCCCGGCCAGCGGCCAGATCCACGAACTCGAGTAATGCACCAGCGCACCAGGCACCGGGAAGTACGTCGCGTCGCCCGCCGAGCGCAGCGCCGGCAGGTCCCGGCCGCCCAGGTCCTGCGCGAGGGCCAGGAGATTGACGCCGTGCTGCTGCAAGGTGTCCCGGTTCATCGACTCCGGCGTGTCCACCGGCGTGTGATACACCGCAGCCCCGTCGATGTACGCCGTGTTCAGCCCGGTGAATCCGCGCTCCCGGAACGCGGTGAAGTCGGTGTTGTTCGGCAACAGCCGGTAAACCTCGACCGCGAACGAGGTGCCCACCGGCTCGGGCACGTCCGCGAACGCGCCCACCAGCGCGGCGTTGGCGGTGGAGGTCTCGAACATGATGGCCGGGCCGCTGCTGCCGCGAGCCTCCAGATTGAGCACCACCCCACCGTCCATAGCCAGCGGGTGCTGCTCCACGAAGGCCTGCGCGCCGCACAGGCACGCCTCCTCCGCGTCGGTCAGCACGAACACCACATCGTTGCGCAGCCGCGGGCCTGCGGTCAGCACCCGCGCGGTCTCCAGAATCGCGGCCACTCCGGCAGCGTCGTCGTTGGCGCCCGGCCCCGTCTGCGCCGAGTCGTAGTGCGCCACCAGGAAAACCCGACCGGTCGACGCCGTGCCCGGCAGCGTGGCGATCACATTGCGTACGCGGGCCATGCCCACCCCACCGTCGCTCGCCGACAGTCGGGCACCCTGAGTCGTCACGGTGTCCTGCACCTCGGGTGCCAGGCCGAGGCCACGCAGCGTGGTCAGCAGATGCTCGCGGACGGCGTCGTTCGCCACGCTGCCCGCCACATGCGGACCGGCGGCGATCGTCTGCACATGGGTGAACGCCCGCCCCGCGCTGAACTCAGCGGCCGGGGCATCCGCGGACCGCGCCGCCGGCGGCCGTACGGACTGCACGGCCAGCACACCCACCGCCACCAGGAACAAGACCGCCGCCAATGCCGCCCAGCCCCGCCGCGCCGGCCGGGTCAACGCCCGATCCGCCGCTCCGACCCCCGACACGCCTGCCGTGCGTTCCATAGTTCCCCCGGCTCGCTCACATTCGCGCACCTAGCCGAGCGATCTTATGGTCTCGTGGCATAACTTGGGAGCCGTGACAGCCCCGCTCGACCCCGCCGCCGTCATCGCCGAGTTCGTCGAGCGGACGGCGCCGTACGACCCGGCTCCCGAGGCCGGACCGGTTGCCGTGCTCGGTGTGCGTACCGCGCTGGGCGAGGCGACGTTCCAGCTCGGTGATCATGTGGTGCGCGCGCTGTGCCGGGCGCTGGAGGCGTACCGGGATCCGGAGGACCGGGGCCTGTGCATCGAGTGCGGTGGCCGCCGACTCGACGAGAATCTGCACTGCCAGGACTGCGGGCGGTTGCACGGCATCCTCGGCGAGGTCATCGCCCGGCACGCCCGCCGGGTCGCCGAAGACCCGTCCTACGGTCCGTCGACATGACCATCGGGCGGTCACGCTGGGTGGCGCTGTGGTCGCTGGGTCGCCGGCGTCGGGTGGCCGGTGTTGTGCGCCCGCGGCCGGTGGTGGACGATCAGCGGGGTCACACCCGAAGGAGTTCCGCCATCATCCGTCCCCGCCGAGCTGGTGCTGCCGACCTGCGTACCGCTGACGGTGCGACGTGGGGCGGAGTGGCGTCGTGACCGAGGTCGCCGTACCGCGGCCCGCCGTGCTGGTGCCGGAACGCCTGCGGATCCTGCTCGTCGAGGACGACGAGGGCGACGCCTTCCTGGTCCGTGAGCTGCTCGCCGAGGCCGGTGCCTCGTTCGACCTGCAGATCGCCACCAGTCTGCGTGAGGCGCAGACCATGATGCGCGGCGTCCAGTGCGTGCTGCTGGACCTGGGCCTGCCCGACGCTGAGGGCATCGACGGCCTGCGCAAACTGCTCGCCGTCGCCGGCAGCGCGGCGGTCTGCGTGCTCACCGGCCGCTCAGACGAGCACCTGGGTGCCCAGGCGGTCGCCGAAGGTGCCCAGGACTACCTGGTCAAAGGCCAGGTCGACGGCGTCCTGCTGTCGCGGTCCCTGCGCTACGCCGTCGAACGCAAGCGGGCCGACGAGAACACCCAGCGCCTGCGCGAGGCCGAGCTGCGCCAGGCCGAATCGGCCCGCCTCGAACGCGGCCTGCTGCCTCAGCCACTGATGAAGACCACCGACGTCGCCGTGCACACGTTCTACCGCTCCGGCCGCGCCCTCGGCCTGCTTGGCGGTGACTTCTTCGACGTCGTCCAGGTCGGCTACGACAAATTGCACGTCATCGTCGGCGATGTCTGCGGGCACAGCGTGGACGAGGCCGCGCTCGGCGTCGAACTGCGAGTCGCGTGGCGGGCCCTGGTGCTCGCGGGTGTGCCCGAGGAGCAGGTGCTCGCCGCTCTCGAACAGGTGCTGATGAGCGAGCGTCGGGCGCGGGAGGTGTTCGCCACCGTCGCGATGGTCTCCCTCGACCTGCCCGGCAAGCGCGCGACCGTACGCCTGGCCGGGCACCCGCCGCCGGTCCTGCTCTCCGGCGGCCAGGCGATGGCGGTGACCGCCCGGACCGGCATCGTGCTCGGCGTCCGGCCCACCCCCACCCCCGCGACCGACCTGGAGTTCACCGGCGATGACTGGTCCCTGCTGATGTATACCGACGGGCTCATCGAGGGGCACACCGGCGCGGGCAACGAACGCCTCGACGTCGAGGGGCTGTGCGGCCTGCTCGCCGAGCCCGCCGCCCGCTCGGTGCCGCTGCCAGCCCTGCCGGCGTGGCTGGTGGGGCGTGCCGAGCAGGCCAACGGCGGACCACTCGCCGACGACGTGGCGATGCTGCTGATCTCCCGTGGCGGTGGCAGGTGAGTCTGCTTCGGGTCGGCACCTGGTCGCTGCGCGGTCGGGTGCTAGCACTGTGCGTCACTGTCGGCCTGATCCTCGCCGGGCTCGGCGTCTTCGCGGCGCTGACCGCCGCCGCGAACAACCGGCAGCTCGACGACGTGGTCAGCCGGGCCACTCCGATGCGTGCGGCGGGGGAGCGGCTCAGCACCGCCCTGGTCGACCAGGAGACCGGCATCCGCGGCTACGCGATTACTGGCCGTCAGGCCAACCTCAAGCCCTACGAGCAGGGCCTTGCGACCGAGCAACAGCTCATGGCCTACATCGACGGGCTGTTGCGGACCGGACCGCTGGAAGACACCGTGCGCCGTGACCTCGCGGAAGTGCGCAACCGTGCCGACGCCTGGCACACGGCCGTCGCCGACCCGATCCTGAACGCCGTTCGCACCGAGGGCCCGGAGGCAGGCCAGGCGGTCGTGGCGGGTGGCGACACCGCCGAATTCGACGCGCTGCGGGCGGCCATTGAGAAGATGCAGGACGACATCGGCGTCCTGCGCGACCGGGCCGCTGCGGACGCCAAAGAGACCAGCCAGCGGATGGTGGCACTGCAGATCGGCGCCGCGGCGATCATCGTCATCGCCGGCGTGACCCTGTTGCTGCTGCTCGACCGGATGGTCAGCCGCCCGGTCACCGAGCTGGCCGCGCAGGTGCGCGAGGTTGCCGACGGCGACTTCGGCAAGCACATCGAGAGCAGCGGGTCGCCCGAACTGCGCGGCCTCGCTGACGACGTCGACGGGATGCGCAAGAAGATCGCGGCCGAGCTGACCGAGGTACGCGAGGCCCGTCAACAGATCGAGTGGGTCAACGACCAGCTCAAGATGCAGGCCGAGGAACTCACCCGGTCCAACCGGGACCTCGAGCAGTTCGCGTACGTCGCCTCGCACGATCTGCAGGAGCCGCTGCGCAAGGTAGCCAGCTTCTGCCAGCTGCTGCAACGCCGCTACGCCGGGCAGCTGGACGCGAAGGCCGACCAGTACATCGGCTTCGCCGTGGACGGCGCGCAACGGATGCAGCGGCTCATCAACGACCTGCTGGCGTTCTCCCGGATCGGCCGGCTCACCGCGGGCTTCACCGACGTCGACCTCGACCGGGTGCTGACCGAGGTCACGTCGCAGCTCGAGTCGCGGATCGGCGAGGACGGGGAGATCCGCTGGGTGGACCTGCCCACGGTCGAGGGCGAGGAGCCGCTGCTCACCACGCTCTTCGTCAACCTGATCGGCAACTCGCTCAAGTTCCGCCGCCCGGACGTGCCGCCGGTCATCACGGTCAGCGCTGACCGCGACGAGGACGAGTGGCGGATCAACGTCCGGGACAACGGCATCGGCATCGAGGCCGAGTTCGCCGACAAGGTCTTCGTGATCTTCCAGCGGTTGCACGGGCGGGACGCGTACGAGGGGACCGGCATCGGTCTCGCCATCGTCAAGAAGATCGTCGAATATCATGGCGGCCGGATCTGGCTGGATCTCGACGTCACCGAAGGCGCCTCCATCTGGTTCACGCTGCCGCTCGTGGCGGGGATCCCGGTGAAGGAGAAACTGAAAGAGGTCGGCGCATGACCGGAGCGATTCGTGCAGACGGCACCCCCATCGAGGTGCTGCTGGTGGAGGACGACCCGGGCGACGTGCTCATGACGCAGGAGGCGTTCGAGGAGCACAAGGTCCGTAATCGTCTCACCGTGGTCTCCGACGGCGCCGAAGCGTTGTCCTACCTGCGCCGCGAGGGCCAGTACGAAAAGGCCGTCCGCCCGGACCTGATCCTGCTCGACCTCAACCTGCCGCGTCGCGACGGCCGGGAGGTGCTGGAGGAGATCAAGAAGGACGACGAGCTGTGCCGGATCCCGGTCGTTGTGCTCACCACCTCCGCGGCCGACGAGGACATCCTGCGCAGCTACCAACTGCACGCCAACGCGTACGTCACCAAGCCGGTCGACTTCGAACGGTTCATCTCGGTGATCCGCCAGATCGACGACTTCTTCGTCAGCGTCGTGAAGCTGCCACCACGTGCGTGACGACCTGATCGACCAGGTGGCCGACCTGATCCGCGAGGTCGCCCGGACGATCGTCATGCCCCGCTGGCGCCGCCTCGACGACGGCGAGATCCACCAGAAGTCGCCCGGCGACCTGGTCACGATCGCCGACCAGGAGTCCGAGCGGGCGTTGACCGCCGGGCTGAGGAGGCTGCTGCCCGGCTCGGTCGTGGTCGGTGAAGAGGCGGTCGCCGCGGACGCGAGCGTGCTGGACCGGCTCGGCGCTGACGGCCCGGTGTGGCTGGTGGACCCGGTCGACGGCACCAACAATTTCGCCTCCGGCGAGGGACCCTTCGCCGTGATGGTGGCGCTGGTCCGCGCCGGCGAGCCGGCCGCTGGCTGGATCCTCGATGCCCCCGGCGACCGGATGATCGTCGCCGAGCAGTCGAGCGGCGCGTTCATCGACGGCGTACGCCTCAAAACCCGCGCCGACGATCCGGGTGCTGCCGCGCTGACCGGCTCGATCTCGCGCACCTACTTTCCCGCCGATCTGCGCGCGGACCTCGACGCGAACGCGCACCGCTTCGGTCGGGTCACCGCTGGACACCACTGCGCCGGCTACGAGTATCCGAGCGTGGCCACGGACGAGCAGCAGTTCGCGGTCTTCTGGCGGATCCTGCCGTGGGACCACACGCCCGGCTCGCTCATCGTGCGGGAGGCCGGTGGCGCGGTGCTGCACCTCGACGGCTCGGCGTACCGGCCGGGTGACGCCGATCGTGGCCTGCTCGTCGCCGCGAACCACGAGATCTGGCACACCGTCCGCGGCACGCTCCTTCCGCCGTGATGTCCGCGTACCTGGAAGAGCTTTTTGGTCTGCGCGGCCGGACCGCATTGGTGACGGGCGGCAGTTCCGGGATCGGCCGGGCGATGGCCTTCGCGTTGGGCCGGGCCGGAGCGCGCGTCATCCCGGTGGCGCGCCGGCCGGAGCCGCTGCGGCAGGCCGCGGCCGAGCTGGCCGCCTGCGGCACCGAGGTGGAGACGGTCGCCGCCGACCTGGCGGACCGGTCGGCGCTCGCACGCGTCACCGCGTGCGCCGACGTGGACA
Source organism: Actinoplanes sp. NPDC051859 (assembly GCF_044452725.1). Lineage (NCBI taxonomy): Bacteria > Bacillati > Actinomycetota > Actinomycetes > Micromonosporales > Micromonosporaceae > Actinoplanes > Actinoplanes sp. NPDC051859. The sequence continues at coordinate 51,603 of NZ_JBITBX010000003.1, forward strand.
TCCTGGTGAACGCGGCGGCGGTCAACCTGCGCCCACCGCTGGACCAGCTCACCGAAAGCGACTGGGACGTTACCCTGGCTGCCAACCTGACCGCGCCGTTCCTGCTCGGGCAGCACTTCGGCCCGGCGATGGTCGCGCGCGGCTGGGGACGCATCATCAACGTCGTTTCCCAACAAGCATTTCGCGCGTACGGACACAGCGGCGCCTACGGCGCCGCCAAGGCCGGTCTCGTGGGCCTCACCCGCTCGCAGGCCGAAGCGTGGTCCCGCCACGGGGTGACGAGCAACGCGATCGCCCCGGGAGTCGTGCACACCCCGCTGACCGAACCGCTGTTCGCAGATCCCGATCTGGCGGCCGGACATGCGCGGAGGGCGATGATCGGGCGTAACGGCGTACCCGAGGATTTTGCCGGTTGTGTGGTGTATCTGGCGAGTTCCAGTAGCGCTGCGGTGACCGGGCAAACACTCTTCGTCGACGGCGGATATTCGGCGACCTGACGATCTGCAACCACCGCGATTCCCGAGGTAGAGTTCCCCGCGCTCACCACTTGGGAGGTAGACCGTGGCGGCGACGTTCCTGCGTCGGGCCAAGCCCGTCCTCGCGCTGCTCGCGGCGATCTTCGTGCTGCTCGCCGCGCCCCCCGCGGCACACGCCGACCCCGACGAGGAAGGCGCCAGCAAGAAGCTCCGCACGGCGCTCGAGTCCGCGGTCAAAGGCCACGTCGAAGCCAAACAGAAGCTCGCCGCCTCCAAGAAGCGGCAGGGACAGCTCAAGACCACCCTGGCCCAGGCGAAAGGGCAGAGCGCCCAGCTGACCGGCCGAGTCGGTGAGATCGCCAACCGCTCCTACCGGCAGGGCCGCCTCGGCGCCATGACGATGCTGCTCAACACCGGCTCGTCCGACGAGTTCATGGACCGGATGATCCGCCTCGACCAGATGGCCCAGGTCGACAGCCACACCCTCGCCGGCTACCGCGATGCCCTGACCACCGCCGAAAAAGCCGGCACCGCCATCGAGCTCGAAATCAAAGAACAGCAGAAGCAAGTCACGGTCATGGCCAAGCAGAAAGAACAGGCCGAGACCGCGCTGATCGCCTCCGGTGGCGGCACCCTGACCAGCGGCTTCGGCAACGGCAAATCGCCCAAGGCCAAGGCGGCCCCCCGCAACGGCAACGGCGAACTACCCGGCGAATCCTGCTCGGCCGACGACCCCACCACCACCGGCTGCATCACACCGCGGCTGCTCAACGCCCTGCAGCAGTCCCGGGCGATCGGCTTCAAACGGCACACGTCCTGCTTCGCCCAACGCGCCTCCGGCGGCGAACACCCCCAAGGCAAAGCCTGCGACTTCTCCGCCGCACCGGGCGGCTTCGAAAACGTGGACGCCAGCGGAGACGACCGCACCTATGGCAACAACCTCGCCGCGTACCTTGTGGACAACGCCGACCGCCTCGGCGTCATGTACGTCATCTGGTACCGCGAGATCTGGCTGCCCGGCTCCGGCTGGCGGTCCTACAGCGGCTCCGGTGGCCCGGCCGCCGCCCACACCAACCACGTGCACCTGTCGATCCTGTAGGCCTACCGGGAATCCCCAGCATCCGCCGGTACCATCCGCCGATGGAATCCCCACGGGCACTGCCGTCCGCCCTGGCCACCGCACTCGTGTTCTTCGCCAGCGGGGCCGTGCTGGTGCTGGAAATCGTGGCGCTGCGCCTCGTCGGGCCGTACGTCGGCGTCACCCTGCAAGTCAGCAGCTCGGTGATCGGCCTGGCGCTGGCCGCCATCGCGTACGGCACCTGGGTCGGCGGGCGGCTCGCCGACAAATACGACCCGCGGGTCCTCCTCGCCCCCGCGCTGCTCCTCGGCGCCATCACCACCGGGCTCACGCTGCCCCTGGTTCGCTGGGGCGGCGAACTGCTCCGCGGCGGTGCGGCCCCCGCCGTGCTGATGCTCGCCGCGCTGGCCGTCTTCCTCCCCGCCTTCCTGCTCTCCACCATCACCCCGATGACCGTCAAGCTGCAGCTCGGCGACCTGCGCCGGACCGGCGAGGTGGTGGGCCGGCTCTCCAGCTTCGGCACCCTCGGTGCCATCACCGCGACGCTCGGCACCGGCTTCATCTTCGTCGCAGCGATGCCGAGCAGCTGGATCGTGCTGACCCTCGCCGGACTGCTCGCGGTGGCCGGGTTCGCGCTCGGCTGGTGGCTGCGCCGCTCTGTCTCGGAGGTGGGTAAACCGCGGACCCGGGCCGTGCTGGTCACCATCGGGCTGGTCGGGGCCGGGCTGGGAGCGTCCGCGCCGACACCGTGCGACGTCGAGACGGCGTACCACTGCGCCCGAGTCGAAGCCGACCCGCAACGGTCGGGCGGGCGGACGCTGTACCTCAACTCGGCGCGGCACTCGTACGTCGACCTGACCGACCCCACCCACCTGGAGTTCGCGTACGTCCAGTGGCTCGGTGCCCTCATCGACATCCAGAAGAGCCCGGCCGCCCCGATCGACGCCCTGCACCTCGGCGGCGGCGGTTTCACCGTGCCGAACTACGTCGCGGCAACCCGCCCCGGCAGCAACCAACTCGTCGTCGAGCTCGACGGCGCCCTGGTCGACCTGGACCGACGCGACCTGGGCCTGCGGACCGGCCCACAGCTGCGCACCCGCGTCGGCGACGCCCGAGTCGGCCTCGGCGAGCAACCCGACCGCGCCTACGACGTCGTGGTCGGCGACGCCTTCGGCCACCTCGTCGTCCCCTGGCACCTCGCCACCCGCGAAATGGCCGACGACGTCTCCCGCGTCCTCCGCGACAACGGCCTGTACGCCCAAAACGTCATCGACTACCCACCGCACCGCTTCATCCGCGCCGAACTAGCCACGGTCGCGGCCGCCTTCCCGCACATCGCCGTGATCCTGCCCCAGGGCGCGTTGAGCGGGGACATCGGCGTCAACTTTGTCATCGTGGCCTCCCGAACTGCCCTGCCGCTCGACCAAATGCGCAATCACCTCGACCTGGTCGACGAGCCGGTGGAACTAATGTCCGGAACCGCCCTCAACGACCTGATCGGGGATGCGCGGGTGCTGACGGACGATTACGCGCCTGTGGACCAGCTGCTCGCCGGCTGAGGCCCGGTGCCTGCCCTCTGTGCGCAGGGGTGGTGGTCGTTTGTCGGGCTGCTGATCGGCGGTGGAATCTGAGGGGATTTCTCGGACGCAGCGTGGCCGGGGTGTCCCTCGGGCCACAATCGGCACATGAGGTGGCTGGCGACCGGGCGAGAAGGCAGCCATGTCGGTGGCCGGTACCGCCTGATCGAGCGGCTCGGCACCGGTGGCATGTCGGTCGTGTGGCGAGGTCACGATGAGGTCCTCGGCCGTCCGGTCGCGGTCAAGGTGCTGTCCCCGCAGCTCGCCACGGACGCGGCGTTCCGAAGCCGGCTCCGTCAGGAAGCGCTGGCCGCTGCCCGGCTGTGTCACCCGCACATCACCGGCGTCTTCGACTTCGGTGAATCCCCGCTCGACAACCACACCACCGTCCCGTACGTCGTCATGGAACTCAACGACGGTGAGCCCGTCTCCGCCCGCCTGCGTCGAACCGGCCCCTTCACCTGGCGCGGCGCGGTCACCGTCGTCGCCGAAGTAGCGTCGGCGCTAGCCACAGCCCACTCTCGCGGCATCGTGCACCGCGACGTCACCCCCGCCAACGTCATGCTCACCGGCGCCGGCGCCAAAGTTGTCGACTTCGGCATCTCCGCCCTCATCGGCCAGCGCGACGCCGCCCCGGACGGCAGCCTCCTCGGCACCCCCGCCTACCTGGCCCCGGAACGACTCAGCGGCGACCCGGTAGCCCCAGCCGCCGACGTCTACGCGCTCGGTCTCCTCCTCTACCGCCTGCTCACCGGGCGCCTGCCCTGGCCCGCTGAGACGACCACCGAAGCGCTACGAGCCCACCTGTACGCCGACCCCGACCCGGTGCCCAACCTCCCCGGAATGCCGCCCGAGGTGGCCGCGCTGTGCCTGCGCTGCCTCGCGAAACGCCCCACCGACCGGCCCGGCGCAGACGAGGTAGCGACGATCCTGGCGGCGTTGGTCGGACTCCAGCCGATCATCCCGCCGGTGGGGGCCTTCGACGAACAGCCGGTCCTGGCCGGTTTCCGCTCCACGCCCGCAGGCTCCGGCTCGGCCGAGGGGCTCAATTCGCCCGCAGGCTTGAGTTCGGCTGCGGGCTTGAGTTCGGCCGCGGGCTTGAGTTCGGCTGCGGGCTTGAGTTCGGCTGCGGGCTTGAGCTCGCCCGCAGGCTTGAGTTCGGCCGCGGGCTTCGGTTCGGTGGCGGGGGTGCTGGGTTCGGCCACGGGCTTCGGTTCGGTGGCGGGAGTGCTCGGTTCGACCGCGCGCTTCGGTTCGACCGCGCGCTTCGGTTCGACCGCGCGCTTCGGTTCGACCGCGCGCTTCGGTTCGGCTGCGCGCTTCGGTTCGGCCGCCGGCCTCGGTCGGTCTACTCGCTCTGATGCGTCTGGGCGCCCGAGCCGGTCGTCGGCGCTCCCGCTGCGGCAACGGGTGCGGCTGCGGACCGGCCTTCGGGTCGCGCAGGCGCTGCGGATCGGCGGACCGGTGCCTTTGGGCGGCGGTCTGTTCCGCGGGGGTGTGCTGGCTCGCGACCTGCTCAGTGGCGGCCGCCTCGGCCAGGCTGTTCTCGCAGCTCGGCACCGCGTCCAGGCGGCCGTTGCCACGCTGGTGATCACCGCCGCGGTCGGCTTGGTCTGGTCGACGACTCGCGAACCGGTCGAAGCCGGCCCCGCCCAGGCGGCTGCGGTCGGCGCCGGCCCGGGCGCGGTGGCTCCGCACGGCACGGGCTGCAAGGTCCGCTACCGCATCCAGCGCGACACCGGCACGGACTTCGGCGCCCAGCTCACCGTGGTGAACACCGGAGAACACGCGCTCTCGTCCTGGCGACTGGAGTTCACTTTCGCCGGGGGCCAACGTCTCACCGACGGCCCTAAAAGGCTTTCCCAGAAAGGCCGCAAGCTGGTGCTGCGCCCGAAGAAGGACGCACAGTTGCGCCCCGGCCGGTCGGCGACCGTCACCCTCAGCGGAAGTTACCGGGTCAGCAATCCACTGCCGCTGAGCTTCACGCTCAACGGTCACGAATGCCAGGCCGAGGTCCTCGGAGCCGTAGCCGCGCCTGGCCCCGGCCCGGCCTCTTCGTCGGAGCCTTCGCCGCCACGGAAGAAGTCCCGGCCCGACGCGACCCCGTCCCCAGCACCATCACCCGTTCCGCCGTCGTCGCAGCCGCGTACCAAAGGTGGTTTTTCGGTCGACATCTAGCGTCCCTCTCCTTGCTGCGCGGCAGCTAGCCGGTAACTCCCGCGAAGCGCTCTACTTTGGAGGTATCGCCGGCCACGATGAGGATGCAGCCGCGCGGAACGATCGTTTCCGGCCGCGCGTATGTGAAGTCCTCGCCAGGTAGCTTGGTGCCGACGACCGTGATTCCCCACTTGCTGCGCAGGCCGACGTCGGCCAAGGAGCGGCCTACTGCTTCTTCCGGCGCTCGCACCTTCGCGATGGCGAAGCCGTCGTCGAACTCGATGTAATCCAGCATGCGGCCGGTGATGAGGTGGGCGACCCGTTCGCCCATTTCCATCTCCGGAAAGATCACGTGGCGGGCGCCGACCCGGGACAGGATCTGTCCATGTTTGCTGCTGGTCGCCTTGGCCCAAATCTCGCTCACCCCGACTTCGGTGAGGGTGAGGACAGTCAACACGCTGGTCTCCAGATTCGTGCCGATGCCGACGACAGCACGGGAGAACTCCTGGATGCCCAGTTGATGCAGGGCGTCGGTGTCGGTCGCGTCGGCCTCCACAACGTGGGTCAGCCGGTCTGACCAGTCCTGCACGATCCGCGGATCGGAGTCGATGCCCAAGACCTCGTGGCCGAGGTTCACCAGGGACTCGGCGACGGCACCGCCGAACCTGCCCAGCCCGACGACCACGACGTTGTCGGATTCTTCTTTGTCAGCCAACGAGAGGCCTCTCTTCGGGATAGCGGTAAAGCCGACGACGCGTGTTCAGCGCGATGGCGGTGCCGACCGCGATCGTGCCGACCCGGCCGATATACATCAGGATGACGAGCACCACCTGCGCCGAGGGCGGCAAACCTGCGGTGATACCGGTGCTGAGGCCCACGGTCGCGAACGCCGAGGTCACCTCGAACAGAGCCCGGTCGAACGGCACGTTGTCGGTGAGATAGATCAAGGCAAGTGTTCCCGCAGCGACGAGGGCGACACCCAGCAATGCGACAGTCATGGCCTGCCGCTGGGTTTCCTCGGCAATGCGCCGTTTGCGGATCACCACATCGGGCTCACCTCGGATCTCCGCCCAGATCACGAACGCGAGCAGCAGAAAGGTGGTCACTTTGATGCCGCCGGCCGTACTCGCGCTGCCTCCGCCGATAAACATCATGGCCGTCGTCACGGCTCCGGTCTCGGCGTTTGCCGCGCCCAAGTCGACGCTGTTGAAACCGCCGGACCGGGTCATCACGTCCTGGGTGAAGGCGGCCAGCACCTTCGCGGGAATGCCGAGCGGCCCGAGCGTGCCCGGATTGCTCCACTCGAACACCAGGAAGACCAGAAACCCGGTGCCGCTGAGCAGGGCGGTTCCCCAAACGGTCAGGCGGGTGTGGGTGGACCATTTCCCTGGGGTACGCCACTCGCGCGCAAGCTCGAACCACACGGGAAACCCGATCGAGCCAGCCAACACTCCCAGGGTCAGCGGAATGCAGATCCACCAATCGCCAACGAACCGTACGAGGCTGTCCGGGTAGAGTGCGAACCCCGCGTTGTTGAACGCTTGTACGGCATGAAAGACCGCCTCCCAGACCGCGCGACCCAACGAGTAGTCGTACCCGAGCCAGAACCGTAACGTGAGCACGACGCTGATCACTGCTTCGGATACGAACATGACGAGAGCGACGCGGATCAGGATGCCGCCGATATTGCCGCCGAACAACCCCGCACTCTCCGCCTGGGCCAGCAGCCGGCTGCGCAGCCCCAGCCGCCGGGACACCAGCAGGCTGAGCAGCGTTGCCAGCGTCATGATGCCGAAGCCACCGATCTGCGACAGTACGGTGATCAGCGCCAGTCCGAAACCGGACCAGTACGTCGGTGTATCGACGACGGACAGGCCGGTGACGCAGACGGCGCTCGTCGCGGTGAAAAGCGCGGTAACGAACGGCGCGTGCCCCGGATCGGCCCGCGCCGCAGGCAGCATCATCAGCAGCGTCCCCACGGCGATCGCACCGAGGAACGCCAGCGGCACAATGCGCGCCGGGTAGCGCCACGGCGAGCGAGTATGCACCGCGCAACCTCCCGATCTCTTTGTTGGAGTGCTTCATTACCCGGCAGAGAGGGTCTGCGGCGCAACTCGACATGACGATGTTCCTCCTTCCTTTGGCGATGACAGCCGCATCAACCGTGTTGTTCTAGAGTCAGCGGCATGGCGAGGCTTGCGGTAGTTAGTGGCGGCGGCACGGGAATCGGCCGGGCAACGGCGGGAATGCTGGCAGGGGAGGGCTACGACGTCCTCATCGTCGGCCGGCGCCCGGCTGTGCTGGCCGACGCGGTGAAATGGATCGGGCCGCAGGCCACGGCCGTCACCGCGGACTGCGCCGACCCCGCCCAGATCCCCGCCGTGGTCCAGGCAGTCGGCGACCGCCCGGTCGATGTGCTGGTCAACAACGCAGGCGCGTACGTGGCCGGCGACGACTCCACTCTCGCGGAGCTCGCCGACCGCTGGACGGCCACCTTCGACTCCAACGTGCTCACTGCTGTCCTCCTTACCGAGGGCCTGCGTCCGCTGTTGCGCCGACCGGGTGGACGGGTGATCCTGCTCAGCTCGGTCGCCGCGCAGCGCGGTGGCGGCGGCCCCTACTCGGCGGCGAAAGCTGCCCTGCACGGCTGGGTGTTCGACCTGGCAGCCCAACTCGGGCGGGACGGGATCACCGCTAATGTGATCGCGCCCGGGTATGTGACCGACAGCGAGTTCTTCGCCGGCCGTATGACCGAGGAAGGCCACCGTAAGCGGGTCGAGGCGGCTCTCCTGAAGCGTGCAGGCGAACCCGATGACATCGCCGAGACGGTCCGCTGGCTCGCCGGTCCAGGCGGCACCTTCGTGACCGGCCAGATCATCAACGTGAACGGCGGCTCCGTCCTGGGCCGCTGACAGGCCTCCGCAACGTTCTCCCCGCGAGACAGCGCGCATCCTGCCCAGTCTGTTGCTGCCGTCTCCCTGCTTGCCCGGGCGGCTCCCCGAGTCGATGCCAAGATTGGCCGCTGGCCGCTGGCCGCTGGCCGCTGGCCGCTGGCCGCTGGCCGCTGGCCGCTGGCCGCTGGCCGCTGGCCGGTTGGCCGCTGGCCGGTTGGCCGGTTGGCGGAGCTGTCAGGCTAGTCAGTGCGGAAACGGAGGGCTGACCAGCGGTCGTCGATCGCTACCTGATCGCAGGGCCGCATGGCGAAGTCCGCGGCGACCGGGCCCAGTGAATCGCTGTCGATGTCCGACTTGCTGCTCCTCGGATAGGCGATCCAGAATGCGGCCGGCTGCTTGAGCTCCTCGGCGTGCTCCGTCATGAGCCTGCGCGCGCTCGCGACATCTTCCGCAAACACCACTGCCGCGCTCGCCGTCGACGGGGTGTCGACCTCGCGAACCCCCTCGGGCATCGGGGTCAGCAAAGGCAGCTGGGCAGGATGCGACAACCAGACCGTGGAATGCGGCTTGATCTGCAGTTTCTCGGCAATCGTCTGCGTCATGCCTTCACGCTGCCACCGGCGAAATGACTTGTCGACCGGATCGCCGAAGGCCTGTGGACAACGTGGCCGCCTGTGGATAACCCGGCTCTTGTCGGTCCGGGCTGATAGACATGCGGTCGTGGTGGAGATGACGCGGAACGAGGTCAGCGAGGCAGAACGGGCGGCCGTCCGGGAGTGCGCCGAGGAGGTGCTGCGCCGGCTCGCCGGTGATCATGCCGTGCTGCGCGAGGACCAATGGCGGGCGATCGAGGCACTTGTGGTCGACCGCCGCCGGGTGCTGTGCGTGCAGCGCACCGGGTGGGGCAAGTCTGCGGTCTACTTCGTCGCCACCGCGCTGCTGCGGGACGGTGTCACAGCTGAGCCGGGTGACCCGCCAGCCGGACCGACCGTCATCGTGTCACCCCTGCTGGCGCTCATGCGCAACCAGGTGGAGGCCGCCGCTCGTGCCGGCATCAGGGCGCGCACCATCAACTCCGCCAACCTCGACGAATGGGACGAGATCACCGCCGAGATCCGCGGCGGAACGGTCGACGTGCTGCTGATCAGCCCCGAGCGGCTCAACAATCCGGACTTCCGCGACAACGTGCTGCCCGGCTTGGCGGCCAGCACCGGCTTGCTGGTGGTCGACGAGGCCCATTGCGTGTCCGACTGGGGCCACGATTTCCGCCCCGACTACCGGCGGCTCCGCACTTTCCTTGCCGGGCTTCCGACGCGGACGCCGGTGTTGGCGACCACCGCCACCGCCAACGCCCGCGTGACCGCCGACGTCGCCGACCAGCTCGGTGACGCACTGGTGCTGCGCGGCACGCTCGACCGCGACTCTCTGCGCCTTGCCGTGCTGGAGCTGCCAGATCCGGCGCACCGCCTCGCCTGGCTGGCCGATCACCTCGAGAAGTTCCCGGGCTCCGGCATCGTCTACACGCTGACGGTTGCCGCCGCCACCGAAACCGCCGAGTTCCTGCACAGCCGTGGCTTCCCCGTCGCTTCGTACACAGGGCAGGTCGAGGATGCCGCCCGCCGCGCTGCCGAGCAGGACCTGCTCGACAACAAGATCAAAGCGTTGGTGGCAACGTCCGCGCTCGGCATGGGTTTCGACAAACCGGACCTCGGTTTCGTCGTGCACCTCGGGGCGCCACCGTCGCCGATTGCTTACTACCAGCAGGTCGGCCGGGCAGGCCGAGCCGTGGACCATGCCGAGGTCTTGCTGCTCCCCGGCCAGGAGGATGTCGCCATCTGGCGCTACTTCGCGTCACTCGCGTTCCCACCCGAGGAGCAGGTGCGCGCCGTGCTCGCCGCACTGCCTGCCGACCGGCCGATGTCGACACAGGCCCTCGAACCCGTCGTCGACCTGCGCCGCGCCCGCCTCGAACTGATGCTCAAGGTCCTCGACGTCGACGGCGCTGTGCGCCGCACCCGAGGCGGCTGGCTCGCCACCGGCCAACCCTGGACCTACGACACCGCCCGGCTCCAGCGCGTCGCCGAAGCGCGGAGCGCCGAGCAGAAAACCATGCTTGAGTACGCCAGAACGACAGCGTGCCGCATGGAGTTTCTGCGCCGCTGCTTGGACGATCCCGACGCGGTAGCCTGCGGCCGGTGCGACACGTGCACAGCACCCCAGTTTGACGCGGAGGTGACAACCGCCTCGCTGGCCGCCACGAACGCCTTCCTCGGTCGTGCCGGCGTCGACATCACCCCGAAGAAGCTCTGGCCGACCGGCATGGCAACCGTGGGAGTCGCCCTCAAAGGGAAAATCTCTCCGGGTGACCAGATCACTTCCGGCCGTGCGGTAGGCCGCCTGTCCGACCAGGGCTGGGGAGCAAAGCTGCGCGCACTCGTCGGCCCGGAAGCCCCGGACGGACCGATTTCTGACGAGCTCGCCGCGGCCGTGGTCGACGTCCTCAAGAGCTGGGCGCATGGCGATGACGCCTGGTCCGATCGGCCGGTTGCAGTCGTCGCGGTCGGTTCCCACCGCCACCCCCAACTCGTCACCAGCATCGCGTCCCGAATCGCGACGGTGGGCCGGCTGCCCATGCTCGGAACACTGTCCTCATCCCACATCGGCAACGACGGACCACGAGGCAACAGCGCGCAGCGCGTGCTGGCCCTGCACGATGCCTTTACCGTCCCGCCCGACGTCGCCGCCGTCCTGACCGAGCTCACCGGCCCCATCCTGCTGGTCGACGACCTGGTCGACTCAGGCTGGACGATGGCTCTCGCAGGCCGCGCCCTCCGCCGAGCAGGCGCCCCGGGGGTGATGCCTCTTGCCCTCGCAATAGCCGCCTGACGCTAGGTGGCTGCCCTCACCGCGGTCGACACTCGAGGATTCGGGCAGGCCGGCGGCAATGATGCGGGCGGATTCCTCGCGCGCCGGTGGTCTTGGCGTTACAGGCCGATCGGGTCAGGTTGCCCAAATGGCTTGGGGGCCGGTCCACCAAGGACCGCTATCCGGGAGTAGTTAGGGGACTTCCAGTATTCGGGGTTGCTGGGCGGGCCCGGGCCGGTCATTCGGGGCGGTCCAGGCGGGTCAGTTGGGGCGGGTCCAGGCGGGTCAGTTGGGGCGGGTCCAGGCGGGTCAGTTGGGGCGGGTCCAGGCGGGTCAGTTGGGGCGGGCCCAGGCGGGTCAGCCGGGGCGGGCGAAGCCGGCGATGGGCTGAGAGTCGATGCTCGCCACTCGGACGTTCTCGCCGTACTCCGGTGCGTGGATCATGCGGCCACTGCCGATATAGATGCCGACGTGGCTGATGGGGCCATAAAAGAACACGAGGTCGCCGGGTCGCAGGTCGGATCGGCCGACGTGGCCTTCCGAGGCATACTGGCGCGCCGCGTTATGGGGGAGGTGTACGCCCACAGTTCGCCAGGCTGCGAGCGTAAGGCCGGAGCAGTCGTATGAGCCCGGACCATCTGCACCCCAGCGGTACGGCTTGCCGAGCTGGTTGAAGGCAAAGTCGACCACCCGCCCGGCGGGACCGGGTACGTACTCGGGGGCCGGAATGTCGCCGGAGTCGGTGTAACGCGAGCCGCCACCGTACGCGATTGCTCGCATCTGTTTGAGGGCGACGATTTCGCCTTCGACGGTGGCCTTGCGGGTGTTGAGCTGGATTTGCTGTCGTCTCTGTTGGGCGGAGAGGGCGTCGAGCATTGCGCGAGTACCGTCCACCTTGGCACGGGCTTCGCGGAGGTCGTCAGCGGCGCGACGTTCCTCCGCTGCGAGCTGGTGCAGCACGAGGAGTTTGTCGACGAACTCATGGGGTTGATCCGATGCGAACAGCGCCATTGTTGGGCCGGTGCGGGTGCGCTGGTACGTATTCGAGAGGAGTCCGTCCACGAGGGCCTGGCGCTGCGCGAGTTCCCGGGTCAGCGGGCCGAGTTGGGCGCCAAGTTGGGCGGTGCGCTGGCGGGTGTCGCGCAGGTCCTCCCGGGAGGTGTTGAACTTTTCGACGACCACCTCAAGTCGACGAGAAGCGGTGGCAATGTGTTGGTCCAGCTCCGCCTTACTTGGCCGCTTCTGAGTAAACGCCAACCCAGCAGCGCCCGACCATTCGCCGGGCGATGCGAGAGCCGAGCTGCGGAACGCAACCAACGAGCCAGAGGACTCAAGCGCCAAGCCGGAGAACTGAGGCGCCAAGCCGGGCAACTGAGTCCTTGAACCGGAGAACTCAAGCGCCAAGCTGCGGAACGCAACCGCCGAGCCCGAGGACTCGAGCGCCGAGCCAGAGGACTCGAGCGCCGAGCCAGAGGACTCAAGCGCCGAGCCAGAGGACTCGAGCACCGAGCCAGAGGACTCAAGCGCCGAAGCTAAGAACGCGATCGCCGAACCAGGTGGCGCGAGCGCCGGGAGGGGAGTGGCGGCGTAGGCCGACGTGAATGTGCCCAGGAGTAGCAACGCCGACAGCAGCGCCGAGGAGAGCGCCGTGAGCAGTGCGGCGGTGGATCGGGCGGTCACGGTAGACGACACAACGCTCTCAACGAGACAAATCGTCTATAAGCCACGCCTCGGTGGCTGGCAAGATCGTGCCCGCACGGCTCGACCGCGATCGTGGAGATCGCGGCCGCTCCACGCCGCCGGCGACATTTCGGCGCGCACGGCCCTGCAGCTGCGGCACCCTATGGGATCCGATCCGCTACCCCCGCACGCCGAGACACGGTTCACCGAGCTCGGGCGGATCCGCTTGGCGAGGGAGTCCACGTAGGGCAACGCCCCGCGAATTGCCGTGGTTCGGCTGCGCCCCGCTCACCTCGGCGTACCTAGACGCGACACATACGGTAGGGGGGTATGCTGGCCGGCATGACCACGGACGACGAGCACGCGGGGCCGCACGGCTACTCTGGTGATAGAGCCGCGCTGCTCAGCCGGTTGCGGCGGATCGAGGGACAGATTCGCGGACTGCAGCGGATGGTCGACGAGGACACCTATTGCATCGACGTCTTGACGCAAATCTCCGCCGCGAAGAGCGCGCTGCAGGCGGTGGCGGTCGGGCTGCTGGGGGATCATCTCGCGCACTGCGTCGTCGATGCCGCCCGGGCTGGCGACCCCGCTGCGAAGGTCAAGGAAGCCACCGACGCGATCGCGCGTCTTGTCCGTTCCTGAACTGCGACGTTGACCGAACACTACGAAGGAGCGATCGCCATGGCCGTCACCGCCACCTACACCGTTAAAGGCATGACCTGCGGACACTGCGTCCAGGCCGTAACCGGTGAACTCTCCGGCCTTCCGGGGGTCACGGACGTCCAAGTCGACCTCACCGCCGCAGCCGTCACCATCACCAGTGCCGAGCCGCTGACCACCGAGGCGGTCCGCGCGGCCGTCGACGAGGCTGGCTACGAGCTCACCGATGCCTGACACCCCCGCCGAAAAACCGATGCCTGACACCCCCGGAAAGATGCCCGACACCCCCGAGAACGCCCCGCCCCCCGGCACCGCCAGCCCCGGCAGCGGCAACGCCAGCCCCGGCAGCGGCAACGCCAGCCCCGGCAGCGGCAACGCCAGCCCCGGCAGCGGCAACGCCAGCCCCGGCGGCGGCACCGCCAACGACAAGAACACAAGCAACGGTGGCGGCAAGGTCGAAGGCAACAACGCCAGCATCGAGGGCGGCAACGCTGCCCAAGCTCCCGTCGATAGCGGAGACCAGAGCGCCGGATTCAAGCTGGCCGCTTTCGGCGCCCTCGTCGTGGTGGTGCTCTTCGCCGGGTACGGCATCGGCCGCCTCAACAACTCCGTCGACCAAACCCGGGCCACCCCGCCCGCCACCCAGCAGCAGTCTGCCTCGCACGGCACCCACAACGCCGCCGCCGCTGCACCGGCCGCCCCGCATGACGATTCCGGCGCAGCCCCGCACCAGCACAACGCGGACGGAACCGTCACGCAGGTGGCCGGCTCGGGTGCCGCCACGCAAACAGTCGGCGGTTTGGCGCTGACGGCGAGTGGACTGACCTTGCAGCCGGCGTCGGTCCAGTTCACCGCCGGTCGCGCACAGCCGTTCACCTTCAAGGTCACGGGTGCGGGCGGAGCGCCGATCACCACGTACGCGGTCGTGCATGACAAGCCGTTGCACCTGGTCGTGGTTCGGCGGGATCTCACCGGGTTCCAGCACCTGCATCCCACGATGGCCGCGGACGGCACGTGGAGCATCGACCTCACCTTGGCCGCGCCGGGCAGCTATCGGGCCATCGCGGATTTCACTGCTGTCGTCGGTGGACAGCAGACACCGGCGACGCTGGGCATCGATCTGATGGTCGCCGGGGACTTCACGCCGGCGGAACTCCCCGCGCCGGTCGCTGAGGCGAGCACGGACGGTTTCTCCGTTCAGTACCGCGGCAAGCCCCAGATCGGCAGCACGCAGCCCATCCTGATGTCGGTGCGCGGTGCTGACGGCAAGCCGGCTGCCCTGGAGCCCTATTTGGGCGCTTTCGGGCACCTGGTGGTGCTGCGCGAGGGCGATGTGGGTTACGTCCACGTGCATCCGGAAGCCGGCCCGGTCGCCGGCGGCGTGAAGTTTTGGCTGGCTGCGCCGGGTCCGGGCCGCTACCGCATGTTCTTTGACTTCCAAGTAGCCGGCAAGGTCCACACCGTCGCCTTTTCTACAGTGGTGGAGTGAGCAGCTTTTCCAAGGCGGGCGTCACGCCCCAGGTGGCGGTCAGTGCCCGGTACTCGTCGCGCTGGGCTTCGGTCGGCGGCGTGCCGGTCCGGCGTGCCCGCAGCAGCAAATTGCGGGGCGTGTGCTGGGAGTCGACGAACTCGACCACCTCCACCTTGTAGCCCTGCAAACGCAGCAGAGCGGACCGCAGCGAGTCGGTGAGGACGTCCGCGAAGCGCTCCCGCAGGATGGCATGCCGGGTGATCTCCGCGTACGGGGAAGGAGCCGCATGCCCCTTCAGCTGCGCGGCGATGTCGTGGTGGCAGCAGGGCGCCGTGAGCACCCAGCGTGCGTTCCAGTGCACGGCCCGCGCCAGCGCCTGATCTGTGGCGGTGTCGCAGGCGTGCAGGGCGAGCACCAAGTCCGGCGCCGATGTCACGGTCGCGTCCGCGATGGTGCCCGCCACGAAGGACACCGCATCTGCGCAGCCCAATTGCTCGGCGACGGCGGAATTGCGTACCCGCTGATCCTCGCGGACGTCGACTCCCACCACCTGGACGGCCGTGCGTTCGCTGAGGTATCGGTAGGCCGCGAAGGTGAGGTAGGCATTGCCGCAGCCCAGGTCGACGACGCGCAGCGGCGATGGCAGCTCCTCAGGCAGCGTGGCGGCCAGGGCCCGCAGGAACGCGTCGACCTGGCGGCGTTTCGCCGCGTTGCCGCCGATCACGCCGAACAGTGGATCGCCCGGGTCGAGGAGCCACTGCTTGGCGCGGTCGTGCTGCTGCGGCACCGGGGCCGCCGTCGCGCCGGACCGGTGCACCTGGGCGTCGCCCTTCTTCGTGATGCGGACCTGCACGGTCGCTGTCTCGGTTTCGATGTGCCAGTTGCCGAACGGCTCGGCCAGGAGGGCATCGACCGCCGTCGCCGCCTCGCCCTCCGCGACATTTCTCGTGTACGGCCGGGAGCCGTCATCCGTGACGATCTGCAACCTGCGCCCGTCTTTGAGCGCGACCGGGCGCAGCTCCGCCCGCTGCACTGACGGGGTGGCGCCGCGCCGCTTGCCGGCCGCTACTGCGCGGGTCAGTGTGGGGCTGAGGACGAGCTCACGCACCTCGGCGAGGGCGGTGTCCAGGGGCAGAGGCATTTCCCCATTCTGCCCCGGGGCCACCGTCGATCTCCAAACCGGCCGGACTTTGTTAGGCTCCCCTAACCATCGGCATGGAGGTGCTGCGATGACGTTGGCCGAACCTGACGTTCAACGACTGTCCGTCCGGCTGCGCACCGGAACCCGTTCCGAGCACGACGACGCCCAGGGCAGCGGGTTCCTCGACCGTCTCGCCGCCGGCACCCTGCCGCGAGAGGCGTACGCGGATCTTGCCGCCCAGCACTGGTTCATCTACGAAACGCTGGAGCAGGCCGCTGCGGCGATGGCCGCCGACCCGGTCGCCGGCGCCTTCGTCCTTCCCGAGCTGACCCGGCTGCCCGCCCTCACCGCCGACCTTGCCGTGCTGGCGCCGGACGCAGCCCCGGGCAGCCCCCGCCTCGCGGCGCTGCCCGCGACGCAGGAGTACTGCGCCCGGCTGCGCGCAGTTGCCTTCGACCAGCCGTGGGCCTTCGTCGCCCACCACTACACGCGGTACCTCGGCGACCTCTCCGGCGGCCAGTTCCTCGGCCCGGCCATCGCCAAGGCGTACGGCCTGAACGGCGCCGGCCACCAGTTCTTCGTGTTCGAGGGCGTGTCGCCGCCGGCGTTCCGCAACCGCTACCGCGCACTGCTGGACGAGGCTGCGTTCTCGCCGGAGGACGCGCAGCTGTTGCTGGCCGAGGTGTCCGAGGCGTACCGGCTGAACATCGCCGTTCTGGCCGAGCTGAAGGAGCGCTGGTCCGCATGACCGACACCGACGCGGCCACCCCGTTCCCGCCGGATGTCGTGGCTCAGATCGCCGAGCACATGAACGGCGACCACGCCGACGACAACGTGCTCATCGTCCGGGGCCTGGGCGGCGCCGATGCGGCCAGCGCTGCTCGGATGTCCGGCATGGACGCCGACGGCATGGACTTCGAAGCCACCGTGCACGGCATCGCGGTCCCGGTCCGCATCCCGTTCCGCGAGCGCCTGACCGAACGCCGCCAGGTCCGCGGCGAAGCGGTCCGCATGTACCAGGAAGCCTGCGCCGCCCTCGGCGTCGAACCCCGCCACTGAGCTTCGGGCCCAGCGCACCCGGGTCGACTCACGGCATCGGACACGACAAAGGCGTCCCACCCCCTCAGGTGGGACGCCTTTCTCGTGTTGTCAGATCGGTTCGGCGTCTAACGGATCAGCTTTCCGCGCCGGTGCCGACACCGGCGTCGGAACCGCCGGTCATCTCCGAGCCGGACTCGCCACTGCGTCCGCTGCGGCGACGGCGGCGGCGAGGACGGCCACCCTCAGCGGGTTCGGCCGCGTCGCCATCCTCGGAGGCCCGGGGAGTTTTGGCAGCCTCGGTCGCCGGGGAAGCCACTGAAGGTGCGGCGTCGGCTGCTTCGGGCGTACCCGAAACGGGTTCTCCGGCCCGGCGACGGCGACGTTGCCGGCGCGGCCGGTCGGAGGTCTCCCCGTCCGCGGCCGGGGCAGCCGGTGACTCGGACGCATCGTCGCCGCTGCGACCGCGACCACGGCTGCGGCCGCGTTCCGGGCGGGACGACCGGGTGGACTCGCCGCGACCCCGCCGACGGGTGCCGCCCAGGTCCTCTTCGACCTCGGCCGACAGCCCGGCGCGGCTGCGTTCGGCGGTCGGCAGCGTGCCGGAGACATCCGTGGGAATGTCCAGGTCGTGGTAGAGGGCCTCCGACGTGTGGTACGTCTCGGGCGGCTGCGGCATGCTGAGCCCCATCGACTTGTCGATGAGCACCCAGCGCGGCATGTCCTCCCAGTCCACGAAGGTCACGGCGACGCCGGTCGCGCCGGCACGGCCGGTGCGGCCGATCCGGTGCGTGTAGGTGTCCGGGTCCTCCGGGCAGTCGTAGTTGATCACGTGCGTGACGCCGGAGACGTCCAGACCGCGGGCCGCGACGTCGGTCGCAACCAACACATCGATCTTTCCGGTACGGAACGCGCGCAGTGCCCGTTCGCGGGCGCCCTGACCGAGGTCACCGTGCACGGCCGCGACCGCAAAGCCGCGGAAGTCGAGGTCCTCGGCGACCCGGTCGGCCGCCCGCTTGGTCCGCGTGAAGATCATGGTGAGG
Source organism: Actinoplanes sp. NPDC051859 (assembly GCF_044452725.1). Lineage (NCBI taxonomy): Bacteria > Bacillati > Actinomycetota > Actinomycetes > Micromonosporales > Micromonosporaceae > Actinoplanes > Actinoplanes sp. NPDC051859. Next base: position 69,686 of record NZ_JBITBX010000003.1, read on the forward strand.
CCGCGGTCCTTGGCCTGCAGGATGCGCGCCACCATCTCCAGCTTGTTCAGCGGGTGAGTGCGGTAGACGACCTGCTTGGTCAGCGGGGACGGACCGCTGTCCGCGGTGTGGCCGGCGTGGATGGTCACCGGGTGGCTCAGGAAGCGGCGGGACAGCGCGACGATCGGGTCCGGCATGGTGGCCGAGAACAGCATCGTCTGCCGCTGCTCCGGCAGCATGGCCAGGATCTTCTCGACGTCCTCGAGGAAGCCGAGGTCGAGCATCCGGTCGGCCTCGTCCAGCACCAGCGCCTTGATCGAGGCCAGCTTGAGCTGCTTCTGCTTCGCCAGGTCGAGCAGCCGACCCGGGGTGCCGACCAGGATCTCGACGCCCTTCTTGAGCTGCTCCACCTGCGGCTCGTACGCCACGCCGCCGTAGATCGGCAGCACCCGCACGCCGCGGGTGGCGCCGGCCGCGGCGAGGTCGCGGGCCACCTGCAGGCCCAGCTCGCGGGTGGGGACGACGATGAGGGCCTGCGGCTGACCATCGGCGCCCTCGGACGGTGCGGTCACCCGCTCCAGGATGGGCAGGCCGAAGCCGAGGGTCTTACCGGTGCCGGTCGGCGCCTGGCCGATCAGGTCGGTGCCGCGCAGCGCGATCGGAAGGGCGTACTCCTGGATCGCGAAGGCCCGGGTGATGCCGGCCGCGGCCAGCGCCTCCACCGTCTCGGCCCGGACGCCCAACTCGGCGAACGTCGGGCTGTCGGAACGGACGGGGGCGCGGGTCAGGGCCGGTACCAGGGCGGGTTCGGTGTCGCTGTTCGAGATGTCGGTCATGGAGTTCTACGGGTGCCTCTCGTGGTGCGCCCGTCGAAGTCCTGGGCGCGTCTGGGTAGGGCGCGGGCCACACGCGAGAAATGCTCGCGGGCCGCACGCGCGTCGCCGCGGCGAAATCGGCCGAGCCGAACCAGGCCGTGGTGGACCAGAACGGGTCGAACCCGGGCCGGCGGTATCCGGCTCGGACCGGCCGTGATCAATCCGGGCCGGAAAGCGTCCGGGCCGGGACCGGGCAGGCCGGTCGATCACCCTCGATCAGGCTGGATGGAGCTCGATCAGGCTGGCTCGATCAGGCTGGATGGAACAGGCCGGACGGGTCGATGTCGGCGGCGACGCTGGCAAGTCTACCTGACGGAGAGATTTCGCACCTCAGGCCGAAGGTGACGGCCTACGCAAAGCGGTCGTCCAGGCTGCGGAAATGCGTCAGGGGGCCTCGCGGCCCCCTGATCACGGCAGTACGGTGCGCTCGCCGGCGCGTATCTCCCGTGCCGGCGGGGCCGCGTTCGTCAGCGGGTGGTGAAGCCGAACGGGCGGGTGCTGCTCTCGGCGATCTCCACGTACGCGACCTTGGCGATCGGGATGATCACCTTGCGGCCCTTCTCATCGGTGAGGGACAGAACGCCGTCCTTCTCCATCGCCTCGGCGACAAGCTGCTCGACCTCGGCCGGCGTCTGCGCGCTCTCCAGTGTCAGCTCGCGTGGGGCGTACTGCACGCCGATCTTGACCTCCACGGGTCCCCTCCCTCTCAGCAGTCCTCCCGCAAAGGCTATCCGATTTCCGTAGTTGTTCCGGCCGATGACTCACCCTGCAACGGGAAGCTCGAAATGCCCCGCCATACCAGGGCCGTGACCAGGGCTTCCGCCTCGTCCTTGGCGGTCTGTCGGCCGTTGGCGAGCCAGAATTGGGCGGCTGCCCCGGCCGCGCCGACCAGGCCCGCGGCGAGCAATTCCGCGCTCGGCTGATTCAAGCCGGTGTCGGAGACCACCGTGTCGGTGATCGCGGCGATGCAGCCCTGCTCGACGCGCTCCACCCGTTCCCGCACCTGCGGGTCGTTGCGCAGGTCGGACTCGAAGACCAGGCGGAAGGCCTCGCTCTCGTGGTCCATGAAGTCGAAGTACGCGCGGACGGCGCCCTTGACCCGCTCCTTGTTGTCCGGCGTGGCGAGCTGTGCCCCGCGGACCTTGGCGATGATCGAGTCGCAGTGCGTGTCCAGCAGCGCCAAGTAAAGCTCGAGCTTGCCGGGGAAGTGCTGGTAGAGCACAGGCTTGGAGACGCCGGCCCGCTCGGCGATCTCGTCCATGGCGGCGGCGTGATAGCCCTGAGCCACGAAGACTTCCTGCGCGGCCGCGAGCAGTTGCTTACGGCGCGCAGAGCGGGGCAGCCGGGTGGGCCGTCCCGCCGTCTGTGCCCCGCCGGACGCAGCGGTCATGTCAAGAACCTCCGAGCTCTTTCCACCGCGCGTAGGAACGCGGATTGCCCGGTTCGTCGCCTGTCGCGTTCCGGGCGGGCAATTGTCGCGACGCTGCAACTTATCGCTACTGCCACCACACGGTAGCCTCAGCGGTGGGCAAGCGAGGAGCGCGTGGTGGACGAATCAGGGCATTCCGGTGACGCTGGTACCGCTGACGGCGGTTCCGGAGCCGAGTCACGCGACCGCACCCGCCTGAACGGCTGGGCCACGCGGGAGAGCCCGTGGTCCCCCACCGGCGCGGCACTCGACCCGGAAGCCGAGGTCCCCGCCTGGCGACGGCCCGGCGCGGACGCCCGCTTCGCCGCCCGACCCCTTCCGGCTGACCCTCCGCCGGGTGACATTCGCCCGTTCACCGCCGCGCCGCCCCCGCCGTCGTTCACCCCAGCACAGCCTTCGACGCGCCCGGCCCCCTATACCGCGCAGGCGTCGACCCCACCGACCTACTCCGCCCAGCCGTCATCGCCCTCGACCTTCCCGGCTCGCCCTGGCGCCGCCCCCACCCCATCGGCCTTTTCCGCACCGCCATCGACCACACCACCACCTCCGGCGTCGCCGGCGTTTCCGTCCGCTGCCCGCTCGTTGCCGCGAACCCCTGCTCAGCCGCCCTCGTTCGCGCAATCTCCTCCTGCTCAGCCGCCCTCGTCCGCCCAGGCCCCTCCTGCCCAGCCCAGCGGGGAGCTGCCGCGTTCCGTGGGGGAGCCGCCGCGGGGGGAAAACGCTGCGTCGCGCTGGTCCGACGGCCGGGGGCGCTATCCGGATCCGGCGTCACCGCTCGCCCCGAACGGTGTCGATCCCCGACAGAACCAGCCGCCCCGTGCCGCTGGTCCGCAGAGCCGTCCAGACCCGCTTGGCCCGCAGCGGCTCAACAGCCAGGAAGCGGCACTGCCCGCCAGCGCCCCGCCCTACCCGTACGAGGGGGATCTGGACGACGTGCGCCCGACCTTCCCCGCCCGGCACGCCCTCGACCCGACGGCACCCGGTAACGCCGAGGAATCTTCAGTGGCCCAGGCGCCGTACGATCCGGCCAGTTACCCACGCCGGCTGCCCTACCAGTCACCGCAACCGGCATACCCGGCTCGGCCGGCCGGCGACCCCGGCGGCGCGGGAACGGGAGCGCACTCCGCTCTGCCGCAGCGCGTCCCGGCCCAGCCGGACGTGCCCACCGTTCCGGAGCCGCCGTCCGTGGAAACCTCGGCCGAGACCCCCGCGCTGGCCCGCATCGCGACGCACCTGCGTCGAGGTGACGTCCTGACGTCGCAGGAACGCCAAGAGGGCTTCGACGTCAACGCCATCCTCGCCGCGGTCCGCGAAGTCGACGGCGTCCGCGACGCGGCCCTGCGCACCACCCCGGCCGGCGCACACAGCCTCCGCCTCGACCTGTCCGAAGGCGCCGACCCAGCCGAGGTCAGCCGCCACGTCGCCCGCCTCCTCCAGGAGCGCATGGGCCTCGACGCCGCGATGCAGGGCGCTTCCCCGCTCGTGCCCACCCAGACCCCGCCGCTGACGGCCCCCCGCTCTGCACCCCCAGCCTCCGCACCCCGGTCCGGCTTCCCGGCAGCCACCGCGCCGCCAGCCTCAACTCCTGGACCCGTGTCTTCCGCGCCGCGTTCCATGCCTCCGGCAGCCTCAGCTCCTCGATCTGCGCCCCCCGCGGGGCGTGGGCCCGGGACTGTGCCTCCAGCATCGTCGGTGCCCAGGTCTGCGCCACCATCTGGGCCTGGGCCAGGGTCCGTGCTTCCGGCCGGGTCCGGGCCGAGGTCTGCGCCTCTGCCGGTGCCCGGACCATCGTCTGCGCCTCCGGCGGCCTTTGCGCCACATTCGGCTGCGCCACATTCGGCGCAACCTGGTGGCATGGAGCAGCAGGCTGGCTCGGTGCCGATGTCCGCCGGTCCGGCCCTGCGCAGTGGGCCATCGTCGCCGGAAGCAGAGTCGGCCACGCCCACCGGTTCGCTCGCGGCCTCGCCTGTTGGGTTGTCGACGGGCATTCCTGCCGGGCCGTCGACGGTCTCCGCTGCCGGTTCGCCCGCGCCACCCTCGACTGGACCACGCTCTGCATCGCAGCCACCCACAACCGGACACCGGGCTGCCGACCCTCAGCGGGCCGACCCTCAGCAGGCCGACCCGCGGCCCGGCTCGCCCCTCAGTGAACCGCGGCTCAGTTCCGCGCCAACCGAACCGGGACCCGGCGCCGCTCCGAGAGACTTGCGCTCTCATCTGCCCACAGACGACCTGCGCGACGATGGCCCCCGTTCCGGGCTGCGGCCGTTCAATCCGCGTTCCGCGCCGCCACCATCCGGTATGCGCTCCGTAACGCAGCCTCCGGATCCACTATCCGACTCGTGGTCGGTGCCCCCGGGACTGGTCGACCCGCTGACCGAAGAAACCCCGGTAGGCCCCCCGACCCCAGCCGATTCGCCGGCGGATGCACGCCCAGCCATCCGCCCGCCTGACCCGCACGCTGCGCCGGCGGATGCACGCCCAGCCGCCCGCCCGCCTGACCCGCACGCTGTGCCGGCGGATGCACGTCTTGCTGACCCGCATGCCACGTCGACGGACGCACGCTTCGCTGACCCGCATGCCACGCCGGCGGATACGCGTTTCGGCGCCTGGCCGGCCGAGTCGTCGCCTGCCGGGCGGGACCCGGCACGAGGTCATGCCGAGCCGCCGAACAAGCCCGGACCGCCTGCGGCAGCGTCGGCAGGCAAGCCACCTCCTGCAGGCAAACCACCCGCCGCGGCCCTGCCGTTCGTGCCCGCCCAACCCAATCCCGCCGGCCGCCCGACCCCGCCAATGACCGAAGGCGAAGGCGTTGCCGCCGGGGCGCGCCCGCTGCTGGAGGCCGGCGACCGGCCCGGCCCGCGGGTGATGATCGAGCAGGTCGAGGTGGGCACGGTCGGGACCGAGGCCACCGTGCGGGTGTCGTTGACCATCGATGGTGCGGTCGCGGCGGGGGAGGCCACCGGGCCGGCGATCGACGCGTACGTGCTGCGGTTGTGTGCCATGGCGACGTCGCGTGCGGTGGATGAGCTGCTCGTGCACTCCGACCATGCTGATGGGCCGGCGAAGTGCTTCGTGGAGCATGCTGCGGTCGTACCGTTCGGGTCGATGCAGGTGGCCGTGGTGGTTGTCCTGTTGGCTACCGACGGCTGGGTGGAGCAGCTGGCCGGGTCTGCCGTGGTGACCGGGGATGACCGGCAGGCGATGGTGCGGGCCACGCTCGCGGCCGTGAACCGGCGGCTCGAGGCGTTGTTGTCCTGATGAAGGGCGCGGTTCTTGCGGCGGATGAGGTCCTGCCGCCGGACGGGGCGGTTCCGCCGCCGTGGCCGGCCCGCAAGGTCACGATCAACGGCACGATGCTGCACGTACGGGACACGCCCGCCACCGCCCCCGGCGCTGAACCAGCCGTCTACGTGCACGGACTGGGCGGCTCGTCGCAGAACTTCACCGACCTTGCGGCACTGCTCGCCGGATATCTGGACGCGCACGCCGTCGACCTGCCCGGCTTCGGCTACAGCGATCCGAGCCGGCGCTATTCGATTGCCGCGTTCGCCGACCGGCTGATCGGCTGCCTGGAGCACGCGGATCGGGGGCCGGTCCATCTGGTCGGCAATTCGCTGGGCGGGTCTATTTGCGTACGCGTCGCAGCCCTGCGCCCTGATCTGGTGCGGACGCTCACGCTGATCAGCCCGGCGATGCCCTTCCTGGATCCGCGGCGTACGGCGCAGGCGCCGGTGCTGCCGCTGCTCGCCTTGCCGCGCGCCGACCGGATCTTCGCGTGGGGGATGGCCCGGTTGACCGCGGAGGAGATGGCTGAGCAGGTGATGCTTGCCTGTTTCGGGGACACCGGGAAGGTGAACGAGCAGCGCCGGGCGGAGGCGATCGAGGAGATCAGGCTTCGGCATACGGTTGCGCACTATCCGCAGGCGTACCTGGGCACGTTGCGGGGGCTGGTGTCGAGCTTCCTGCGGGCTTATCTGCCGGGGGCGGGGTCGCAGTGGCGGTTGGCGGCCCGGATCACCGCGCCGACGCTGGTGATCGGTGGGCTGCGGGATGAGCTGGTGGATCCGCGGGTGCCGGCGCAGGTGGCGAAGGTGATTCCGGATAGTCGGCTGCTGATCCTGCCCGGGGTGGGCCATGTGCCGCAGATGGAAGTACCGCGGCTGGTGGCCCGGGCTATCGCGGGTTTGCTCGAGGAACGCGCTGCCGAGCGAGCCGAGGGCGCTGACGCCGAACGCCTGTGACGTGCCGCTGGCTCTGGCAGGCTGGACCGAGTCATGGCTAGGGCTGAGGAACCTGCCGGGCTGCCGGTGTTGCGGTCGGCGACGACGAGCACGGTGGCGACGCGGGCACCGCGTGCGGTAGCGAAGAGGACGACGACAACGATCGCCTCGCGCTCCGCGGCTGCGGCGTACGCGGCGGGCCATCATGACGTGGCGACTCGTCGGGTGCTGCGGGCTTCTCCGGCCGCGCGGTTGTTTCGGCGGCGGCGACGGGTGACTGCCCTGTTCCTGCTCATGCTTGCCGCGATCGTCTTCGCCGTGGGTCAGGCGCTGCGGGAGGAGGAGGGCGGGGCGGTGGTTGCGCCAGCGCCGGTGCCGCCGGTGAGTCCGTTGCGGGCTGCTGCGCCCGTACCCGGAAAGCCGGTGGAGCAGAGCGTGACAACCGACGGGTTCCTGGTGGTGGGCGGGCAGGGTCCCGTGCTGGGCAGCGGCGGCACGTTGCGGCGATTCCGGGTTGCGGTGGAGGAAAGTTTCGGTACGGCCCGAGGCGAGGACTTCGCCGGCGAGGTGGACCGGCTCCTCGGCGACCGGCGCAGCTGGATCGGCGGCGGGAAGCTCCGGATGCAGCGGGTGCCGGCGGGGGAGGCCGCGGAGTTCACGATCTATCTGGCGTCGGCGCAGCGGTCGGAGAAGATGTGCGCGAAGGGTGGGCTCGACACGGAGGGCTTCACGTCGTGCCGGTTGCCGGGGCGGGTGGTGATGAACCTGGACCGGTGGCGGGATGCCGTGCAGGGCTACGGTGCCGCGGTGGAGGTCTATCGGGCGTACGCGATCAATCATGAAGTGGGTCATCAGCTCGGCCACGGGCACGAGTCGTGTCCGGGTAAGGGCAGGCCGGCCCCGGTGATGATGCAGCAGACCTACGGCCTGGACGGCTGTGTGGCGAACCCATGGCCCTACCTCGACGGCAAGCGGTACGCGGGCAGCCCGGTCGACTGAGCACGTCCCGCGATCCGGGCCGGGTGTTGCACGTCATGTCCATGGTTGCCCGCATCGAGCAACAATGGTGGCCGCACCTTCCGTCAACCCGGGGAGTTCACCGTGTCACTGCCCCCGCTCGTCGCACCGGCCGCCGAGCTGTCCGTCGAGGAGATCCGCCGCTATTCCCGTCACCTGATCATCCCGGACGTGGGGATGGACGGGCAGAAGCGGCTCAAGAACGCCAAGGTGCTCGTGGTCGGGGCCGGTGGCCTGGGCTCGCCGGCGCTGCTCTATCTGGCCGCGGCCGGGGTGGGCACGCTCGGCATCGTCGACTTCGACACCGTGGACGAGTCCAACCTGCAGCGCCAGATCATTCACGGCGTGTCCGACGTCGACCGGCCCAAGGCCGAGTCCGCCGCGGCGAGCATCCGCGAGATCAATCCGCTGATCGACGTGGTCATCCACAACACCGCGTTGGACCGCGACAACGTCAAGGAGATCTTCTCCGCGTACGACCTGATCGTGGACGGCACCGACAACTTCGCCACGCGGTACATGGTCAACGATGCGGCGGTGTTGCTCGGCAAGCCGTACGTGTGGGGCTCGATCTACCGCTTCGACGGCCAGGCCTCGGTGTTCTGGGAGGAGCACGGCCCCTGCTACCGCTGCCTCTACCCGGAGCCGCCGCCGCCCGGCATGGTCCCGTCGTGCGCCGAGGGTGGCGTGCTGGGCGTGCTGTGCGCGTCGATCGGTTCCATCCAGGTCAACGAGGCCATCAAGCTGATCACCGGCATCGGTGAGCCGCTGGTCGGCCGGCTGATGGTCTACGACGCGCTGGAAATGGAATACCGCAAGATCAAGGTCCGCAAGGACCCGGCTTGCGCGCTTTGCGGCGAGAACCCGACGGTCACCGACCTGCTCGAGGACTACGAGGACTTCTGCGGCGCCGTCTCGACCGAGGCTCAGGAGGCCACGGTCGACGCGACGATCACCGCCCGCGAGCTGAAGGAGATGCAGGACTCGGGCAAGGACTTCTTCCTGGTCGACGTGCGGGAGCCCGCCGAGTACGAGATCGTCTCGATCCCCGGCGCGACGTTGATCCCCAAGGGCGAGATTCTGTCCGGCGAGGCGCTGTCCCGTTTCCCGCAGGACCGGCAGATCGTCCTGCACTGCAAGTCCGGGGTGCGTTCGGCGGAGGCCTTGGCGGCGGTCAAGGCGGCCGGGTTCAAGGACGCCGTGCACGTCCAGGGTGGCATCGTCTCCTGGGTCAACACGGTCGACCCGTCGCTGCCGTCCTACTGAGTTCTCCCGCGGCCGTCCGCTCGGTTTCCGCCAGCGGGCGGCCGCGGTGACGTCTCGACCGTGGTCGATGTCGAAGCCGTGATCGGGTACGTCGTAGCCCACGGTGACCCGGTCGAACGGAAGGTCGTCGTCCGGAGCAGCTGAGCGGCTGTCAGCGGGTGTGTCCGTTGCCGGTGACGATGTACTTGGTGGAGGTCAGTTCGGGTAGGCCCATCGGGCCACGGGCGTGCAGCTTCTGCGTACTGATGCCGATCTCGGCGCCGAAGCCGAATTCGCCGCCGTCGGTGAACCGGGTCGAGGCGTTGATCATCACGGCTGCCGCGTCGACCCGGTTGGCGAAGCGGCGGGCGGCCGTCGTGCTCTCGGTGACGATGGCTTCGGTGTGGCCGGTGCCGTGGCGGCGGATGTGGTCCAGGGCGTCGTCGAGCGAGTCGACGACCCCGACCGAGATGTCGGCCGAGAGGTATTCGCGGCCCCAGTCGTCTTCGGTGGCCGGGACCACGCCGTCGAAGCCGGCCACCCGGGGGTCGCCGTGAATGGTGACGCCCGCGTTGATCAGCTCCTCGACGACGAGCGGCAGGAACGTTTCGGACAGGGCCGAGTGGATCAGCAGCGACTCGGCCGTGTTGCAGGTCGACAGGCGCTGGGTCTTCGAGTTGATGACGATGCCGAGGGCTTTCTCCAGATCGGCGTCCTCGTCCACGTACACGTGGCAGTTGCCGACGCCGGTCTCGATGACCGGGACGGTGGATTCCTCGACCACGGTCTTGATGAGTGCGGCGCCGCCGCGCGGAATGAGCACGTCGACCAGGCCGCGGGCCTGCATCAGCTCCTTCACCGAGTCGCGGGTCGTCGCGTCGAGCAATTGCACCGCGTTGGCGGGCAGGCCCGCGTCGCCGACCGCCTTGCGCAGCACCGACACGATGGCGGCGTTCGAGCTCATCGCCGAGCCGGAGCCGCGCAGCAGGGCGGCGTTGCCCGACTTCAAACAGATGCCGGCCGCGTCCACGGTCACGTTCGGGCGGCCCTCGTAGACGATCCCGACCACGCCGAACGGCACCCGGACCTGGCGCAGCTCCAGCCCGTTCGCCAGCGTCGAGCCGCGGACGACGTCGCCGACCGGGTCCGGCAGAGCGGCGAGCTGGCGCAGACCGTCGGCCATCGCGGAGACCCGCTCCGCGGTGAGCGTCAGACGGTCGATCATCGCTTCGGACTGGCCGCCCGTCCGGGCGTTGTCCACGTCGACGGCGTTTGCGGTGACGATGTCGGCCGAGCGCTCGACGAGCCGGTCGGCCATCAGCAGCAGTGCGGCGTCCTTCTCCGCGCGGGTGGCGGCGGCAAGGTCGATCGCGGCGACCCGGGCTTCGGCGGCCTGCTGACGCACGGTCATGGTGGCTCCCAGTTCTACGGAAAGAGGACCAGTTCTACAGAAGGACCAGGTCGTCGCGGTGGACGACCTCTCGTTCATATCCCGGCCCGAGCGCCGCGGCCAGCTCCGGCGTGGACCGGCCGAGCAGCGCGGGCAGTTCGACCGCGTCGTAGTTCACCAGGCCGCGGGCGACCGGGTCGCCGGATCCGGCGTCGACCAGGTCGACCGGGTCGCCGGCAGAGAACGAGCCGTCGACGGAAGTGATGCCGGCGGGCAGCAGCGATTTGCGGCGGGTCACCACCGCGGCGACCGCGCCCGGATCCAGGTGCAGGCGGCCGCGCGGGGTGGTGGCGTGCGCCAGCCAGAACAGCCGGGCCGCGGGCCGGGTCTGCGCCGCGTGGAAGAACGTGCCGACGGTGTCGCCGTCCAGGGCCGCTCCGGCCTGCGGGGCCGCCGTCAACACGACCGGGATGCCGAAGCCGGTGGCTATGCGCGCAGCCTCGACCTTGGTGACCATGCCACCGGTGCCGACACCCGCCTTGCCCGCCGAGCCGGTCTCGACCCCGACCAGATCGGCGTCGCCCCGGACGACATCGATGCGGCGCGACGCCGGGTCGGCCGGGTCACCGGTGTAGAGGGCGTCCACGTCGGAGAGCAGGACCAGCAGGTCGGCCTGGACGAGCGCGGCGACCAGAGCGGCGAGCCGGTCGTTGTCACCGAAGCGGATCTCGTCGGTGGCGACCGTGTCATTCTCGTTCACGATCGGCAGCGCCCCGAGGTCGAGCAGCTTGCGTAACGTCCGGTACGCGTTGCGGTAGTGCGCCCGCCGGGTCACGTCGTCGACGGTGAGCAACACCTGCCCGACCGTACGGCCGTGCCGGGCGAGTCCGGCCGCGTATCGGGCGATCAGCAGGCCCTGGCCCACCGAGGCGGCAGCCTGCTGGGTCGCCAGGTCGCGGGGACGCCGGCGCAGGTTGAGCGGGGCCAACCCGGCGGCGATGGCGCCGCTGGAGACGAGCACCACTTCGCGGCCCTGGGCGGCATGCCGGCCGAGCACGTCGACCAGGGCGTCGACGCGTTGATCGTCGATGCCGCCGGCGGCCGTGGTCAGCGAGGAGGAACCCACCTTCACCACGACGCGGCGGGCACTGGTCACCTCTTCGCGCACCTGCACCATTCTGCTGGTCGCCGGCGGCGGCGCCCGGCCGGTATCCCATATCGTGGCGACGGTGACCCCGCAGGAGTACGTCGAAGAGGTGCTGCGGCTCGTGGAGAGCATCCCCGAGGGCCGCGTGATGTCGTACGGCGCGGTGGCTGACGCCCTCGCCGAGGTGTCCGGGCGCAACTCGGCCCGTCAGGTGGGCACGATCATGGCCCGACACGGCGGCGGAGTGCCGTGGCACCGGGTGGTCAACAGTGCCGGCCGGATGCCGCCGGGGCATGAGCAGGAGGCCCGGCAGCGGTTGCTGAGCGAGGGCGTACCCCTGAAGGGTGACCGGGTGGATATCGCCCGTGCCGGGTGGTTTCCGTCCGTCGACCACGGCTGAATCTCGCCTACGCTTCGCCGATGACGACATGGACGCACCGGGTCGCGCCCGGGGTCGCCGCCAGCCATCCGGCGACGGCCGAGGCGGGGCTGCGGATCCTGCGGGCCGGGGGTACGGCGGCCGATGCCGCGGTGGCTGCCGTGTTCGCCGCGTGCGCCAGCGAGACGGTCTACACCGGACTGGGCGGCGGAGGCTTCGCGACGTACTTCGACGCCGCCTCCGGCGAGGTGACCTGCCTGGACTTCTTCACCGCCGTGCCCGGCACGGACGGCGACCTGCTGCCGGGGCCGATGGTGGCGGTCGACGTGTTCTTCGGCGGGGTCCCGCAGGTCTACTCGATCAGCGGCGCGAGTGTCGCGGTTCCCGGCGTGCCGGCCGGCTGCGGCGAAGTGCACCGGCGGTGGGGTCGGCTGGCGTGGGACGAGCTGGTGGCGCCCGCGTACGAGGTGGCGGTGGCGGGCGTGACGATGCCGGAGGCGCATGCGCGGACGCTGGCGGCCTGTGCTCCGGCCCTGGCATATGGCGACGGCGCCGCGATCTACGCACCCGGTGGGCGCCTGCTGGGTGGCGGCGACCGACTGTTCCACCCCGGGCTGTCGACGGCCTTCGAGAAGCTGGCCGTGGAGGGTCCGGACCTGTTCTACACCGGCGCGTACGCGGCCCTGATGGTCGACACCGTGCGGGCGGCCGGCGGCGCGTTGGGGCCACAGGATCTCGCCGACTACCGGGTGCTGGAGACGCCGGTCGACCACGCGGCGCTGGGACCGTACCGGGTGCGGGCCCGGCACGACTTGAACCGTACGGTGGACACGATCGCAGCCCTGCCCGCCGCGTTGGCCGCGCTGCCCCGGCCGGAGCGGGCGGTGACCCTGGCCGCGGCACTGCGGGATCGGGGACGGCAGAAGATCGGCGACACCACCAACGTCTCGGTGGTGGACCAGGCGGGCAACGCCTGCGTGATCACGACGACGTTGGGGTTGGGCGCGGCGGTGTGGCTGCCCGAGCTGGGCATCAACCTCAACTCGATGCTGGGCGAGGGCGAGCTGATCACCGACGACCTGGCGCCCGGTCGGCGGATGTCGTCGAACATGTGCCCGCTCGTGGTCATCGACGAGACCGGGGCGCTGGCCGTGGCGGCCGGGTCGGCCGGGGCGTCCCGGATTCGCACCGCGCTGATCGACACGCTGATCGGCGTGCTGGTGGACGGTTTGGACATGCCTTCTGCGATCGCGCGGGGCCGTTTTCACGTGGTGGACGACACGGTGCACGCCGAGCCGGGCTGCCCGCGCGACGAGCTGGCGGCACTGGCCGAGGCGGGCTGGCGGATCCAGGAATGGCCGGAGATCGACCACTACTTCGGTGGCGTCACGGCGGTCGGCGTCGGCGGTGCGGCGGGCGACCCGCGGCGGGGCGGGGTCGGACTGCTGCTCTGACGCGGTCGGCAGGTAGGTTGAGCGACGTGGCCGGTCTGCCAGGAGTGCTCGGGGAGCCCATCAAGTTCGTGCTGAACTGGGGGCGCCGCTACTCGCTGTGGGTCTTCAACTTCGGCCTGGCCTGCTGCGCGATCGAGTTCATCGCGACCAGCATGAGCCGGCACGACTTCATGCGGATGGGCGTGATCCCGTTCGCGCACGGCCCGCGCCAGGCCGACCTGATGGTGGTCTCCGGCACGGTCACCGACAAGATGGCCCCGGCGATCAAGCGGCTCTACGACCAGATGCCCGAGCCGAAGTACGTCATCTCGTTCGGCTCCTGCTCCAACTGCGGCGGGCCGTACTGGGACTCGTACTCGGTGACCAAGGGCGTCGACCAGCTCATCCCGGTCGACGTCTACGTGCCGGGCTGCCCGCCCCGGCCGGAGGCACTGCTGCACGGCATCCTGCGCCTGCAGGAGAAGATCGCCGCCGAGCAGTCCGGCCTGGGTGGTGTGTCCCGGCCCGATCCTTTGCGTACGGGCGACGCCCTCGTACCCGGCCCGCCGGAGGTTGCTGCCCAGGCCCGGGATGCCGCGTCGCTCACCGCCGCGGTGGTCCGACCGCCCGCCTGACTGACAGGCCCGGCCCGCGCGGTCTACGCTGCGGAGTCATGGGTGATCAACCGCGGTCAGACTTCATCATCGACGTGCTGACCAGGGAATTCGGCACGTTGATGGCGATCGACCCGGGGGCGTTTCGGCGCAAGTTCCGCAAGATGGCGGCTACGCCGTTCGCCTTCTACCGCGGCAGTGCCTCCCTCTTCTACGCCGACATGACCGGCGGTTACGCCGACGACCGCTACCTGGACGAGCAGACCAGCCGGGTGTGGATCCACGGTGACCTGCACGCCGAGAACTTCGGCACCTACATGAACTCCTCGGGCCAGCTCGTCTTCAACGTCAACGACTTCGACGAGGCCTACGTCGGGCCGTTCATCTGGGACCTCAAGCGGTTCTGCGCCAGCGTGGCCCTGATCGGCTACAGCAAGGCGCTCTCCGACGACGACATCACCGCACTGGTCACCACGTTCGCCCAGGCCTACCTGACCGAGCTGCGGGCCATCGCCGTCGGCGGCGACGACGCGATCGGGTCGATCACCCTCGACAACGCCACCGGCGTGCTGCGCCGGGTGCTGCAGGACGCCCGCCTCAACACCCGGGTGGATCTGCTCGCCGGGCAGACCACGATCGACGACTACGAACGCCGGTTCTCGGTCGGCGACGGCGTCTACGAGGTGGACGAGAAGACGGCCGCCACGGTGACCGAGGCGTTCCACCACTACCTCGGCACGCTGCCGTCGCACGGGGACGGCATCTCGACCACCATCAAGGACATCAAGCTGCGCAAGGGCGTCGGCATCGGCTCGGCCGGCCTCCCGTCCTACAACATGCTGCTGGAGGGCCACACCCAGGCGCTGGAGAACGACGTCATCATCTACATGAAGCAGGCACAGGTTCCGGCCGTGGCGCGCTGGATCGACGACGAGCGGGTCCGCGGCTACTTCCGCCACCAGGGACACCGGACCGCCGAGTCGCAGCGCGCGCTGCAGGCGCACGCCGACCCGTGGCTGGGCTACACCGAGCTGGCCGGCGTGGGGCAGCTGGTTGCCGAAGTGTCGCCGTACGCGAACGATCTGGACTGGTCCGACGTCAACGAGCCCGACCAGCTGACCGGCGTGCTGGCCGACCTGGGCCGCGCGGTGGCCCGGATGCACTCGGTGGCCGACGACGAGTCCAGCCACGATCTCGTCGACTTCTCCACCGAAGAAGCCATCGTGGCCGCCGTCGACCGCGACGAGGCCGGGTTCGTGCAGGTCCTGGTCGAGTTCGCCCACAAGTACGGCGACCAGGCCCGCGAAGACCACCAGGACTTCGTCGACCTGTTCCGCAACGACCGCCTGCCCGGCCTCGCCTGAGCCCGGCCTGTCTCGCCGCCTCGGCATACCGGGCCGGATCATAGGATGGCGGCATGACCCCCGAAGAGGTCGGCGAGCGGCTCGTCGCACTGCTGACCGCCGCCGATGCCGATACCCCCGTGGATCCCGAGACGCTCACCGCGAGTGTCTCCGGTGGGGGACCGGGCCACGAGCGTGCGGTCGTCGACGTCCCGGCGGCCCTGTGGTGGTCGGCCATCGCCGCGGTTCGCGATCCCGGCGCGCTCGGCTGTGACTTCTTCGACTGGCTGTCGGCGGTGGACGAGCTGGACGAGGGCTTCGCCGTCGTCGCGCATCTCTGGTCGACCCGGCGCAGACACGGCGTACTCATCCGGGCGAAGGTGCCCAAGGACGAGCCGGTGGTGGAATCGGTGGTGGACCTCTTCCCGGGCGCTGCCTGGCACGAGCGGGAGACCCACGAGATGTTCGGGATCGGCTTCACCCGGCATCCCGACCTGCGCCCACTGCTGCTGCCGCCGGAGTTCGAGGGGCACCCGCTCCGCAAGGAGTTCGTGCTCGCCTCCCGGGTCGCGAAGGCCTGGCCGGGCGCCAAGGAGCCGGGGGAGTCCGAAGCCGGGACGGCCAAGCGCGCCCCGATGCGTCCACCGGGCGTGCCCGACCCGAACGAGTGGGGCCCGATGAAGGGCAAGATCCCGCCGCCCGAACCGCCGGCCCGCCGGGCCCGTCCCGCCGCCGCTCCCCCGCGGGAGGAGAGCTGATGCCGCTCTGGCTCGACCTGGCCGTACGGGTCGTCGCGGTCACCGCCGCCTTCCTCGTCCTGCCGCTCGTCGTCGGCCAGGCCGAGCACAAGGTCATGGCACACATGCAGGGCCGCCTCGGCCCGATGTACGCGGGCGCCTTCCACGGCTGGGCGCAACTGGTCGCGGACGGCGTCAAGTTCGTGCAGAAGGAGGACATCACGCCGCGAGATGCCGACCGGCGGGTGTTCCAGCTGGCGCCGATCGTGGCGCTGTTCCCGTACCTGATCGTGTTGTTGGCTATTCCGCTCGGGCCCGGCGGACTGGTGGCCCAGCAGCTCGACGTGGGTTTGTTCTTCGTGCTGGCCGTGCTGGGCGTCGGCGTGGTGGCGGTGCTGATGTCGGCGTGGGCGTCGGCCAACAAGTACAGCCTGCTCGGCGGTCTGCGCGGCGCCGCGCAGTTGCTGGGTTACGAGCTGCCGCTGGTGTTGTCCGCGGCCAGCGTGGCGATGGCCGCGGGGACGCTGAGCCTGCCCGGCATCGTCGAGGCGTGGTCGCCGTGGTGGTTGCTGTGGCAGGCCCCGGCCGCGTTCGTCTTCTTCGTTTCCGGGCTGGCCGAGATCAGGCGGCCCCCGTTCGACATGCCGATCGCCGACTCGGAGCTGGTCTTCGGCTACATGACCGAATACACCGGCCTGCGCTTCGCGTTCTTCCTGCTCGCCGAGTACGTCGGCATCGTGGTGATCGCCGGGCTGACCACTGTGCTCTTCCTCGGCGGCTGGCACGGTCCCGCCGCGGAGCACCTCGGCTGGCTGTGGACGCTGCTCAAGGTGTTCGCGGTGTCCTTCGTGATCATCTGGCTGCGGGTGACGTTTCCCCGGCTGCGCGAGGACCAGCTGCAACGGCTGTGCTGGCTCGTGCTGGTGCCGGTCGCCCTGGGCCAGCTCGTGCTCACGGCAGCGGTCAAGGTGGCGCTCTGAGGTAGGGATAGCCCCCCTCTCATCGGCCGGTCAGCACCATCGATTCGTCCGCTGTGTCCCGCGAGACTTCAGAGGTCCCGATCTTCCGCGACCTCAGGAGTCCCCACATGTTGCGTCACGCCGCCGTAGCCGCCGTCACCACCTGCGCCGTCCTGGTGTCCGCCGTCGCACCCGCCGGTGCCACCACCCGGGACCCGGTGCGCGACGAGCTGCGCCGGGTCGTCGCCGAGCACGGTTTCCCCGGCGCGCTCGCCTCCATCGAGGGCCGAAACCTCACGGCCGGCGTCGCCGAGGTGGGCACGCAGCGGCGGGTCCCCACCGACGGTCAAGTGCGGATCGGCAGCAACACCAAGACGTTCGTCGCCGTCGTCGTCCTCCAGCTCGTGGCGGAAGACAAGGTCCGCCTGGACGAGCCGGTGGAGACCTACCTGCCGGGCCTGCTGCGCGGTGAAGGCATCGACGGACGGCAGATCACCGTACGGCAGTTGCTGCAGCACACCAGCGGCCTGACCGATTACGTCAAACATCTGCCCTTTGCGGACCCCGGCCTGCGCACTCGCTACTTCGAGCCGCGTGACCTGATCGACCTGGCTCTGGCGCACCCGGCCGACTTCCCGCCCGGTGCCAAGTGGGCGTACAGCAACACGAACTACGTGGCCCTGGGTCTGCTCGTGCAGAAGGTCACCGGCCGGCCGATCGCGGAGGAGATCACCCAGCGGGTCATCCGTAAGGCCGGGCTCCGGCACACCTATTTCCCGCCGGTTGGTGAGCAGGTCATCCGGGAGCGCCACCCGCACGGCTACACCGATCTCGGTGCGGGCCGCTTCGACGCCACCGACCTCGACCCGTCCTGGGGCTGGGCCGCGGGTCAAATGGTCGGCACGCCGTCCGACCTGCGGAAGTTCTTCACCGCCCTGCTCGACGGCAAGCTGCTGCCGCCGGCCCAGCTCGCCGAAATGCGCCGTACGGTCCCCGCCGAGGGTTCCTTCGACGACGCGGGCTACGGCCTCGGCCTGATCAGCTTCAAGCTCAGCTGCGGCAAGGTCGCCTGGGGTCACGGCGGTTCGATTCCCGGTTACGAGACCCGCGCGGCAGCGGTCGACGGTGGCCCGGCGGCAGCCGTTGCCGTCACCGCCCAGCCGAGCACCGAGGCCGGGAACCCCGCGATCTTCAAGGTTCTCGACACCGCCCTCTGTCAGTAAGGACCCGAGCCGGGCGCTCTCCGTGGGGGAGGGCGCCCGGTGCGGCCGCTCAGGTCAGCAGGGTGACCTTGTAGTTCAGCGTCGTGCCGCTGGCGGAGTAGGTAGCCGTCTGCCCGTTCGCGCAGTACGACACGAACACGTTGCCGAGGACGTCGTCACCGGCGGTGGCATGCGCGAGGGGCCGCACGTCGGTCCCCTCGGCGAAGCCTGTCGAGACGAGGTCGACCAGCCGCCACTCGTTGATGTGGTAGTCGTCGGTCGGCGCCGACAGCTGCCCGTCCCGGGTGGTGATCTGGAAGTTCAGCACGAAACCGCCGTTGTTGACGACGGCGATCTTCTGCACGCACGGGGAGGCCTGGGCGGCGGTGGGCGCCGCTGCGGCCGGTTGCGCCACGACGCCGAGCAGGCCGAGGCCGGCAGCAGCGAACGCGGCGGTCGCGGCCGCCCGGTTCCGGAGTGCGGTGCGAATCATCAGTTTCTCCTCCAATGTGGTGGAAGGCGTCTGTCGCTCTCGGCAGTAACCGGACAGCTCACCCACAAACTGACGATCATCACTATTCATAATTAATTGTTGAGTCGGAGCCACTGGGACAAGCCCTCCTGGCCCTTGCTTCGCTGCGGTGCAGTCGGTCATGTCTGAAAGGACTCGGAGGGGGTGTGCTCGCCTCCGGCCGACCGACCGGGCAGGATATGCGGTTATGAGTGAGCACGGGGAGCGGTCCGCGCCCGGCAAGGGCCTGATCAACGGGCTCGCCGTCACGCTCAAGACCATGACCAAGCGGTCCACCACCCAGCAGTACCCGGACGTCGAACCGGACCTCCCACCCCGCTCGCGCGGTGTCATCGCGCTGCTGGAGGAGAACTGCACCGTCTGCATGCTCTGCGCCCGCGAGTGCCCCGACTGGTGCATCTACATCGACTCCCACAAGGAAGAAGTCGTCGTGCCCGGCGCGGCCCGCCCCCGCCAGCGCAACGTGCTCGACCGGTTCGACATCGACTTCTCCCTGTGCATGTACTGCGGCATCTGCATCGAGGTGTGCCCGTTCGACGCCCTGCACTGGAGCCCCGAGTTCGAATACTCGGAGGTGGACGTGCTGGACCTGCTGCACGACAAGAACCGGCTCGGCGAGTGGATGCCCACCGTGCCCCCGCCGCCCGCCCACGACGTGCTCGGCGAGCCCTCCAAGGAAGAGGCCACCGCCGCCCGCAAAGCCGCCGGCCCGAACACAGCCACCGCCGCCCGTACCGCCCCCGCCCGCCCCGCGGCTCCCACCGCCGCATCTGCCAAGCCTGCGGCGCCTTCGACTCCCTCACCTGCGGCGCCTTTGACTCCCTCGCCTGCGGCGCCTTCGACCCCCTCGCCCGCGGCGGCCAAAAACGCCGAGCCGGCGGAAAAGCCGACGGTGGCCGGAAAGGTCGAGCCCGAGCAGAAGCCCGCCGCAGCGGAGTCGGAGCCGGAGAAGTGACGGTCGCTGACGCGCTGCTGCTGGCACTCGGAGCTGTCGCCGTCGGCGCGGGTGCGCTCGTCGTGACCAGCGCACAGATCGTGCGGGCCGGGCTCTACCTGGTTGTCAGCCTCGGTGCGATGGCTGGGCTCTACCTTGTCCTCGGCGCGGAACTCGTCGCCTGGGTGCAGGTCCTCGTCTACGTCGGCGCGGTCGTCGTGCTGCTGCTCTTCGCGGTCATGCTGACCCGGGCGCCGATCGGCCCGTCCGAAGACCTGGATCGCCCGGCGTGGCCCGGCCTGGTCGTCGGCGGCGGTGTCGGACTCGGCCTGGCGGCCCTGTTCGCTGACGCGTTCCGCTGGACGGTCTACCCGCTGCCCGCCCCGGGCACCACCGAGCGGATGGGCGCCGAGATCTTCGGCACCTGGGTGCTGCCGTTCGAAGTGCTCTCGATCCTGCTCCTCGCAGCCCTGGTCGGCGCCATCATCCTGTCCCGCCCTGACATCGGCGCACCGAAAACGCCTGACATCGGCACACCGAAAACGCCTGACATCGGCGCGCCGGGGAAGGGAGGGGTCTGATGCACGCGGTGATCCCGTTCGTGACAGCGGCAATCCTGTTCGGCCTCGGCGTGTACGGCGTCCTGCGCCGCCGCAACGCGATCCTCGTCCTGATGGCGGTCGAGCTGATGCTGAACGCGGTCAACCTGATCCTGGTGACCGCCGATGCCACCGTCGCGGCGGCTCTGGGGCACCGGGGTGGCGTCTTCGCGCTGTTCGTCATCGTGCTGGCCGCCGCCGAGGTCGGTGTCGGCCTGGCGATCGTGCTGCAGTGGTACCGGATGCGTAAGGCGGTCCAGGTGGACGAGGTCGCGCTGCACC
This sequence comes from Actinoplanes sp. NPDC051859, assembly GCF_044452725.1. Classification (NCBI taxonomy): domain Bacteria; kingdom Bacillati; phylum Actinomycetota; class Actinomycetes; order Micromonosporales; family Micromonosporaceae; genus Actinoplanes; species Actinoplanes sp. NPDC051859. Next base: position 90,005 of record NZ_JBITBX010000003.1, read on the forward strand.
ACGAGGCGGAGGCCCGATGACCGGCGCTCAGGTGCTGACACCGCTGCTGGCGGGCGTACCCCTGCTGGCCGGTCTGGTCGGGCTGTTGCTGCCGCCCGGCGACGGTGGCCGGGATCGACGGCGTGGTGCCGCCGTTCTGGGCATCGCGGGCGCCGCGGCGGCGCTCGTGGTCAGTGTCGCGTTGGCGATCGCCGTGCCGGACCGGGTCGACGTGTCCCAGCACTGGGTGACCTTCGGGAACCTGCCGGTCACGGTCGGCCTGTCGTTGGGGCCGGCGGCGATCTACGTCGCGGTGGCGGTCTGCGTGGTCGCTCTGTTCGTGCAGATCTACTCGGTGTCCTACCTACACGACGACCCGCGGTACGCGCCCTACGCCGCCCAGGTCAGCCTGTTCACCGGCGCGATGCTGCTGGTGGTCTCCGCCGACGACCTGATCCTGCTGCTGGTCGGCTGGGAGGTCATGGGTGTCTGCTCGTATCTGCTGATCGGCCACGACCGCCGGCTGCCCGAGGCGCCCGCCGCGGCGGTGAAGGCGTTCGTGGTGACCCGGGTCGGCGATGTCGGCTTCCTACTCGGCATCGCCTGGCTGGCCGTCGAGGCGGGCAGCTTCCGGATTCCGGATGTGCTCGCGCACACGGGGACGTCGACCGTTGCCCTGCTGCTGGTGCTCGCCGGGGTCGCAGGCAAGAGTGCCCAGTTCCCGCTACATACCTGGCTTCCGGACGCGATGGCCGGCCCGACGCCGATCTCCGCGCTCATCCACGCTGCGACGATGGTCGCCGCCGGTGTCTATGTCGTGGTCCGGCTCTATCCGCTGTTCGCGCAGTCGCCCGCCGCGCTCGCCGTGCTCGGGGTGGCCGCCGCGATCACGCTGCTGCTGGGCGCGCTGTCCGCGACCGCGCAGGATGATCTGAAGCGGGTTCTGGCCTGGTCCACGGTCTCGCAGATCGGCTACATGACCGGCGCGCTCGCCGTGGGTTCGCCCGCTGCCGCACTGTTCCACCTGCTGACCCACGCCGCCTTCAAGGCGTTGCTGTTCCTCGCGGCCGGTGCGGTGATCCACGCGGTCGGCACCAACCTGATGTCCCGGATGGGTGGCCTGCGCACACACTTGCCGGTGACCTTCTGGTCGTTCGTGGTCGGGCTGGGTGCGCTCGCGGGCGTACCGCCGCTGGCCGGCTTCTGGTCCAAGGAGAACGTGCTGGTCGCCGCCGCGCACGCCACCGAAGGCGAGGGGCCGGCCCCCGCGTGGGTGGGCTGGGTGGTGTGGCTGGCCGCGCTCGCCGGGGTCGCGCTCACCGCCTGGTATGCCACCCGGCTGCTGCTGCGCACGTTCTTCGGGCACCCGCGGTCGCGGACCGAGGACTGGGCGGCGGGCTTCGACGACGCGTACCACCACGTGCCGCCCGCACCGCCGCACGACCCGCCGGGCCATATGCGCTGGCCGATCCTGCTGCTCGGCATTCCGTCGGTGCTGCTGGGCTTCGCGGCCTTCCTGCCCGGCTTCCGGGCCGCGCTGGAGCTCGAGGATCCGCACCTGGAAATCTCGATCGTGCTGCCGATCCTGCTGCTCGCGCTCGGCGCGACCAGCGCCTGGTGGCTCTGGCACACCGGTCCCGGCGAGGACCCCGCGCACGCTCTGGGCCGGTTGCGGCCGTTGTTCGCCGCCGGCTTCCGGATCGACGACATTCAAGACCGTGTCATCGTACGGCCGGTGCGCGCGCTCGCCGATGCCGTGCGTACCGCCGACGAACGGGTGGTCGACGCTGCGGTGGACGGCACCGGCACCACGACGACCCGCCTCGGCGCCGTACTGGACGTCGTCCATCGGGCACCCCTGCCCCGCGCGGCCACCGCTGTCCTCACCGGCGCGCTGGTCCTGGGCGTCGTTGCCGCGATCTATGGAGCGACGTCCTGATGGCGCCCACCGACGTGCCGATCGGCCTGCAGCTCGTGCTGCTCGCGACGCTGGCTGTCCCCGCGCTGGGTGCCCTCGCGGTCGCCCTGATGCCCGCAGCCCGCGACCGCGGCGCCCGGCTCCTCGCCACCGTCTTCGCGGCCGTCACCTTCGTGTTGACGCTGCTGCCCGGCGTCATTCCGTCGTCGCGGGAGCTCGGCTGGTTCCGGTACGGGCCGTCCGAGCTGCCGCCGGTGGTGCCGTGGGTCGAGGTCGACCTGCCGTGGGTGCCCGCGCTGGGTATCGACTTCCACCTGGGTGTGGACGGTGTCTCGTGGCCGTTGATCGCGTTGACCGGGCTGCTGACGCTGCTGTGCTGCGCGTACACGATGAGCAGGGTGCCGGCGGGGGGCTCCGGGCGTACCCTCGCGGCTTTGTTGTTGGTGCTCGAAGTCGGCATCCTCGGCACCTTCCTGGCGCTCGACCTGGTGTTGTTCTTCGTGTTCTTCGAGGTCGTCCTGCTGCCCATGTACGCCGTCATCGCCGGCTGGGGCGGTCCCGGGCGGCGGCGGGCAGCCCGCAAGTTCGTTCTCTACACGCTGTTCGGCTCGGTTTTGCTCCTGCTCGGCGTCTTCACCGTCGTCGTGGCCGCGGGCACCGGCGACCTGCTGGCGCTCGCGGGCGGCTACGGGCTTTCCCGCACCACCCAGTGCGTGGCGTTCGCCCTGTTCGCGGTCGCGTTCGCGGTCAAGGCGCCGCTGTGGCCGCTGCACACCTGGCTGCCCGCCGCGCACACCGAAGCGCCCACGGTCGGCAGCGTGATCCTCGCCGGCGTCCTGCTCAAGATGGGCACGTACGGTCTGATCCGGGTCGGTCTCGGCGTCGCCCCGGAGGGAGCCGTGTGGGCCGCCCCGGTGCTGGGCGTCCTGGCCGTCGCGGCGATCATCTTCGGGTCGCTGATTTGCCTGCGACAGACCGAGCTGAAGCGGCTCATCGCCTACTCCAGCGTCGGCCACATGGGCTTCGTCCTGCTCGGCATCGCGTCGCTGACCGTGACCGGCATCCAGGCCGCGCTGATCGGCAACGTGGCGCACGGCGTCATCACCGGCCTGCTCTTCTTCCTCGCCGGGGCGATCAAGGACCGCGCGCACACCGGTGACCTCGCCGACCTCGGTGGGCTGCGCGAGACCGCGCCGCGGCTGGCCGGCCTGCTCGGCTTCGCGGCCATCGCCTCTCTCGGCCTGCCCGGCCTGGCCGGCTTCTGGGGTGAGGCGTTCGCCGTGGTCGCGGCCGTCGAGCGCGGCGGCCCGCTCTGGATCACCCTCGCGGTGGTGGCGGCGATCGGCGGCGCACTGACCGCGGCCTACTTCCTGCGGCTCCTGCGCCGGATCACCCACGGCCCGGCCACCCCCGCCGTGACCGGCTTGACGCCGGTGACCGGCCCGGAATGGTTCGCGTGGAGCCCGCTGATCCTGCTCACGCTCGTGGTCGGCCTGGTTCCCGCGCTCATCCTCGCCGCCGCGTCCGACCCGGTGGCCGCCCTGACCGGAGCGCTGCGATGATCCAGGACGTCGACCACGTCATGCTGCTGCCGCTCTATGCCGCTGCCGGCACGGCGCTGCTCGTCCTCGTCGTGGAACTGGCCTTCGGCCGGTTCCACCTGCTCGCCGGCATGCTGGGCGGCCTAGCCACCGCGGTGGTGGCAGTGGCGGTGCCAGCGATCGTCTCTGCCCGCGCTTCAGAACCGCTCGGCCCAGCCCGGTTCGCGGGCACTCTCTGCCGCGACGACCTCTGCTCCTGGACGGTCACCCCGCACGCCGCGCTGATGACCGTGCTCTTCGCCGGTCTGACCGTCGGCGTGCTCGCCCTGTCGGCGCCGGCACTACGCCGCGGCTACGCGCCGCCGGGGGAATTCAGCTTCCTGCTGACCTGTGCGATGACGGGCGGCGTGGTGGTCGCCTACGCGGGTGACCTCATCACCCTCATCGTCGGCCTGGAAACGCTGACCCTGCCGCTCTATGTCCTGGTCGGGCTGCGCCGAGTCCGCGAATCTGCGCAAGGAGCCGCAGCAGCACTCACGTTCTTCCTGGTCAGCGTGGTGTCCACAGCCATCGCCTTGCTCGGCGCGGCCCTGCTGTACGCCGCCACCGGCGCGCTGCACCTCGACGCGCTGGTTGCCGGCGCAGGCGTCTACGCACCCCTGGCCGCGGTCGGTGCCGCGCTCGTCTTGATCGGCTTCGCCTTCAAGGTGGCGGCGGTCCCGCTGCACGCCTGGGCGCCCGCCACCTACGACGGCGCCCCGGTGCCGGTAGCGGCGTACTTGTCGACGGCTTCGAAGCTCGGCGGCGTCCTCGCTCTCGTGGCGGTGGTGCAGCGGTTGGACACCGGGCCGCTGCTGGCAGTCCTGGCCGCCCTGACCATGACGGTCGGCAACCTCGTAGCGCTGCGGCAGACTCGGATGGTCCGGCTGCTGGCCTGGTCGTCCGTCGCGCAGGCGGGCTACATCATCGCTCCACTCGCCGCGGGCGCCGCCGGAGTCCAAGCCGCCTACGCCTACGCGGTCTTCTTCGTGCTGCTCGAGTTCGTGGCGTTCGGAGTGCTCGTAGCGCTACGCGGCCCGGGCTCCGACGGCGGTGACCTCGAGGACTACCGGGGTGCGGGCCGCCGCCACCGGTGGCTGGGCGCGGCGCTGGTGCTGGCGCTGGCCGGGCTCGCCGGTCTGCCGCCGGGCCTGGCCGGCCTGTTCGCCAAGGTGGCGGTCGTGGAGTCACTGATCACGTCCGGGTACGGCTGGCTGGCGGGCGTAGTCGCCCTGAACGCGGTCATCGCCCTGGCCTACTACGTCCGCGTGGGCGCCCTCCTCTACGCCACCCCTGCGCTCACTTCCGCCGCTGCGGCTGCATCGTCCTCCGCCGCGCCGGCTGTCGCTTCCGCTGCCCCGCCTGCTACCAAGTCCGCCCCGCCTCCTTCTGAGGCCGCCGCGTCCCTAGCGGTCGTTGACCCGGTGCTCCTCGACGAGGCGGTCTCTTCGCGCCCCGTCGTGAGTCGGGCCGTCGCCGCGGCCCTCGTGGTGGCCGCAGTCCTGGTCATCGCGGCAGGCTTCGCGCCACAGGCGATCTTCGACGCGCTGAACCGCTGACCAACCGCCCGATCCGCGGCGTGACGTCCATGACAACGCGGTACGGCGGGACCCCTGCGGGCCGTTATGGTCGCTCGTACACCCACGTGCGAGTCCCTCGGCGCCCGAGCTAGTCCCTCGGCGCCGAGCCAGCTGCTCGTACACGAAGTGCGAGAAAGCGAGGCGGCAGGACCGTGACGGCGTTGCGTCAATATCTCGGCGTGTGGCGGATGCCGGGCGGAAAGGTTCTCCTCGTCGTCGGCATCGTGGCCCGCCTGGGCATCGGCATGACCCCGCTGGCCCTGCTCCTGCTGGTGCAGCAGGCAACCGGCTACTACGCCGCGGCGGGCCTCGCCGGTGGCGTGTACGCCCTCGCCGGTGCCGCCGTCAGCCCGATCGCCGGCCGGATCGCCGACCGCATCGGTCCGTCCCCGGTGCTGCTGGCCCTGGCCGTGCTGCATCCGGTGGCGCTGACCGGTCTCATCCTCGCCAGCCGTGGCGGCGGCGACGCCCTTCCCGCGATCATGGCGGCCTCGGCGCTGGCCGGCGCTACGTACCCGCCGCTGACCGCCGCCATCCGCCGGGCCTGGACCGACGCGACCGCACCCGGCTCTGGCCGGCACGACCTCCGCCCGGCTGCGATGGCCGCCGAGACGTCCCTGTTCGAGTTGGTCTTCGTCCTGGGCCCGATGCTCGTGGCGGCGTTCATGGTCCTCACCGGCCCCACGGCTGCGCTGATCTTCGCCGCGGTGGTGACCCTGGGCGGCACGGTGGGCATCGCGCTCCTGCCGATCATGCGGCACTGGCAGCGCCACGAGTCCGCAGAGGCGACCCGGGGCCTCGGCCCCCTCAAAGTCAGCGGGTTTCCCGCCCTGCTGGTCTGTGTGAGCTCGCTCGGTATCGCCTTCGGTGCCGCGGGCGTGATCGTTCCCGCGTACGCCACCCAGCACGGCGGTGGCGAGGCTCTGGGCGGCGTCCTGCTCGGCGTGTGGGGGCTGGGCAGCGCCATCGGCGGTATCTGGTTCGGCACCCGGCGGCCCGCCATGACCCTGCCCCGCCAGTTCGCCTGGCTCCTGGCGGCCGTGTCCCTCAGCTTCCTGGTCTTGGCGGTCATGCCGACGCCACTGGCCCTGGGCGCTGCCCTGGTCGTCGGCGGGGCCACCATCGCCCCCGCCCTGACGGTCGAGAACAGCCTGGTCAGCCGGATCGCCCCGGCCACCATGCTGAATGAGGCGTACACCTGGATGGTCACCGTCTCGGTCGCCGGCAGCGCTGCCGGCGGCGCCATCGCCGGCGTCATCGTCGACCGGCCCGGCGGGCTGCCCTGGGCGTTCGTCTTCGCGGGCGTGGTGCTGTTGCTGGCCGCGGCGGTCGCCGCCGTACCTACCGGTTCCATGGCCCGGGCCGACGAACGTGCCGCCCGCGAACTCCGCGAGGCCCTGGCTGGGTAGTCCCCGCGAGCAGGTGGCTACCCTGGCCGTCATGTCTGACCTCGCTGACCCCACCGCTGTCGCCGCCGCCGAACCGCTCGTCGTGCACTACCTGTCCTCGCTCGACGAGGCGATCGACCACGTCCGGGCGGCCGACCTGCTGGGCTTCGGCGTCCAGCTCCGCTCGGTCCTGGAGCCGGCCGAGGACGACTCGTTCACCGAGCGCTGGAAGCTGGAAATCCTGCCCGAGTCCCCGGTCGAGCACGACGACTCGGAGGAGTGAGCGCCGGCGTAGCTCTCTGAGCCCTTCGTCCCTTAACCTGCCTACATGGCAAAGGACGTCGCGCGGCGACCCGAGGTCGAGTCACTGCGGGCGGCTGATGGCGATCGGCACGCCATCGCCGAGCAACTGAAGGCGGCACTCGACGAGGGTCGTCTGTCCCTCGCCGAGTACGACGAGCGGGTCCGGGATGCGTACGCCGCCCGGACGTACGCGGATCTGCTGGTGATCGTGGCCGACCTGCCCAAACCAGGGCTGAGCGCCGCCGAAGTGAAAGCCCGGCAGGCCGCCGAGGCGCGGCGGGCCGCCCGCCGGCTGCCGCTGGCGCTGATGGTGCTGTGGACGATCTGGGGCGCGCTCGGCGCCGTCAACCTCATGGTGTGGGCGTTGGTCGCGGCGACCGTCGAAGACGACGTCTACCTGTGGCCGGTGTGGCTGCTCGTTCCGGGCGTCGCCCTCGCCGTCACCACCGTCGGCGTGCAGACGATCCGGCGACAGGGGCGCCGCCGCTGACTGCCGTCCGCGTCGTGGCCTAACCTCGGGCTACATGAGCCGCGTACCGTTATCTGTCCTCGACCTCGCCACCGTCCGCGAGGGGCACGACAGCGCCGACGCCCTCCGGGGCACCACCGAGGTGGCGAATGCCGCCGACGAGCTGGGATATGCGCGGTTCTGGGTGGCGGAACACCACAACATGCCGGCGGTCGCCTCGACGTCCCCGCCCGTGCTGATCGCCCACCTGGCCGCACAGACCCGGCGAATCCGAGTGGGTTCCGGCGGCGTGATGCTGCCCAACCACATGCCGTTCGTGGTGGCGGAACAGTTCGCGCTGCTCGAGGCCCTTCACCCGGGCCGTATCGACCTCGGCATCGGTCGGGCGCCGGGCACCGACCAGGCCACGGCCGCCGCCCTGCGCGGAGTGTCGCCACACCTGACCGTCGAACAGTTCCCCGACCACCTGCGCATGGTGCTCGCCCTGCTCAGCGCCGAACCGCCGGCCAGCCGCCTGCGCGCGACGCCCGCGGCCACGACCTTCCCCGAAGTGTGGATGTTGGGGTCCTCCACGTACGGGGCTCAGGTGGCGGCAGCGCTGGGACTGCCGTTCTGTTACGCGTACCACTTCTCGATGGGTGGCGACCTGGACGCGGCGGTGCACCTCTACCGGTCGGGGTTCCGGCCGTCCGCGCGTCACCCGGAGCCGCACCTCATGGTCAGTGCTTCGGTGCTCGCCGCCGACACGGCTGAGGAAGCGCAATACCTGGCCGGTCCGAGCCGTGTCATGGCGCGCAGCCTCCGCACCGGCCGACTGGGTCCGATGGTGTCGCCCGAGACGGCGGCCGCGACCGACCTGTCCGACGTGGACTTGAGCCTCCTGCCCGGCACCCAGTACGCCGGCACCGCCGCCGACGTCGTGGCGTCACTCGACGAACTGGTCGTGCGGACCGGCGCCGCCGAGTTGATCCTGGCCGGCGCGGTGTACGACCCGCGTACCCGTACGGACTCGCTCGCTCGGATCGCGAAGGAATGGGGGGCATCGTCATGAGCCGTGTGCTGCAGGTCAACCTCGCTGTGCCGGAAGACACCGGCATCAAGAACATCGGCAGAACCGGCATCACCAAACGGCCGGTCACGCAGCCGGTGGCCGTACGCGCACCCGGCCCGAAAGGGCTGCCACCCGACCAGGCGAGCGGCCTCGCCGGAGACCTGATCTTCGACATCGCGCATCACGGGGGCAACGACCAGGCCGTCTACGCGTACGCCCGCGAGGACTACGACTGGTGGGAACAGGAGCTCGACCGAGAATTGCCGGGCGGCATGTTCGGCGAGAATCTCACCACTGTGGACGTCGACGTCTGCGGCGCCGAGATCGGTGAGACGTGGCGGATCGGCGACACGCTCGTCCTGCAGGCCACCTTCGGCCGTATTCCCTGCGCCACCTTCCAATGGAAAATGGCCGAGCCGCGGTGGGTGAAACGGTTCGCCGCCGAGAGCCGCCCGGGCACCTACTTCCGCGTCGTCACCCCGGGCGACGTCCAGGCCGGCGATCAGGTCACCGTCCTGGACCGCCCCGGGCACGGCGTCACAATCGCTGACGCCTTCCGCGCCTGGATGCATGATCCCGCCCAGCTCGCCGGCTACCTCGAGGTCGACGGACTCCCCGAAACCCTCAAAGCCGATATTCGCAAGCGCCTGCGCCGCTAGTCCGCCACGATGACGCCCGAAAGGAGCTCACCCATGGAAGAGCAAGTCATCCAGTACGGCGACGAGTCAGTGCTCCTCTGCCCCGACACCGGCGCCCCCATCAGCACCCCCCAGGACGCCCTCGACCTGATCGGCGCCACCTACAGCCGAGCCGGCACCGTGGCGCTCCCGGTCACCCGCCTGGATGAACAATTCTTCCGGCTGCGCAGCGGAGTCGCCGGCGAGATCATGCAGAAGTTCGTCAACTACCAGGTCCGTCTGGTGCTCCTCGGCGACATCTCCGCCGAGATCGCCGCCAGCGACGCCCTCCGTGACCTCGTCCGCGAATCCAACAAGGGCAAACACATCTGGTTCCTGTCCAGCCTCGACGAGCTGGAATCCCGCCTGTCGGCGCGCCGCCCGGTCGGCTAGCCCCGCCGGAGCGCACCCGACCGGCCCGCACAATGAGATCGGCCCCTGACCGCGTTATCGCAGTTCAGGGGCCGATTCTTCGTGCCTGTGGCGGGTAGAGGATTCGAACCTCTGTAGCTTCGCGATGGATTGACAGTCCGCCGAACAGTTGCGGGTGTTTCAGGGCGAACGCGCCTTTTGGCGCCGGGCCTACGCGGATCCGACAATCGGGTCAGGGAATGGTCTCCCGAACTGTCTCCTGTGTTTCCCCTGCTTGACTTCCCTGCAGGGAGGGTGGACAGAGCAGGAGGCTGGCCATGCAGCCGCCATCGGCTAGCCTGGCTGGAAGCCATGTCCGTTGCGTCCGGGGACGAGGCCGTTGACGTAGAGCGCGGACGTGGAGGACGTATCTCATGCCACCGAATCCGGAAGACGACTTGCGGTCCTTCGAGTTGCGCGCCAACGCGCAGCTACAGCGAACGCTGCAGTTGAGCGCCGAGCTCGAGGCGGCCGAGGTCATGGTGCAATCACCTAATGGTGAAGTGACGGTGCGCGTCAACTCGGCAGGCGGCCTTGCTGACCTGGTGTTCCACCCGGAGTCCGATCGACTCGTCCGTGACGATTTGGCCCGTCTCGTGCTCACCACGTCCCGTCGCGCCCAGGCAAAGCTTGCCGAGCGTGTCAGTGAGATAACGACGAGCATGTACGGGGCGAGCTCCAGTACCGCGGCTTTTCTCAGTGAGGCATACACCAGTCGTTATCCCCAACCCGATGACGACGACCCGGAGACACGCTGATGAGCATTGAGATTTCTCCAGCCGAGGTGCGCGAGCACGCGCGTGACGTCGACGAGGCCAGCCGGATGCTCGATGAGGCGCGCGCCGCCGCGTCGTACATCCGGATCAACAGCGGCGCGTACGGCTACTTCGTTGGCGCGTTGATCGCCGATCACTACATCAATCCGCACGGTGACGAGGCGATCGCTGCGTTCGTCAAGGCGGTGGACGGCCTGCGAGGCCTAGCTGATCAGGTTCGCGGAATGGCGGATGACTTCGAGCACACCGACAACGACGCGGCTGTCCGGCTGAGGGCGACGCAATGACCGACGCGGCGTTCACCCGGCCGAGCCTGATCGCACCTGAGGCCGAGACCAAGGGCTATGAGGGCGCCGGCATCCTCGAAGCCGCCATGGGCATGAAGGACGGCTTCAAAGACGGCAACGAGATCGCCGGCTTCGGCAACATGGCGGTGGTGGGGCTCAGCGCACTCGGCGCCATCATGGACCCGTTTCAGGCAGTGTTCGCGGCGGGCGTCGGCTGGCTCATGGGAGCATCTCGATTGCCTGCGCGAACCGATGGACAAGCTCCTCGGCGATCCCAAGGAGATCGAGGGACACGCGGCCACCTGGCGAAACCTGCAGAAACGCACGTACGAGGCGGCCGAGTACTTCGCCGATCAAGTGACCGCCAAAACTGTCCACTGGCAATCGGACGCGGTCACCGCCTACCGAGCTAAAGCCTCCCAGGTCATCGACAGCACCCTCGCCCTCGGCGAGATCGCCGACTCGATGGCGGAAGCCACGCTCGTCGCCGGCTCGATCGTGGGGGTGTTCCGCAACACCATCCGCGATCTAGTTGCGGAATTGGTCGGTGCCGCGATCTCCAAGGCTTTGCAGTCGCTGCTCGTGGTGACCATCCCGAAAGTGCTCGCCGAGGTTGCCCTGATGGTCGCCGAAGTGACCGGCAAGATCGTCCGGCTGCTGAACCAGCTGACCGAGGCGATCGGCAGGCTGGGCAGTAAGTTCCCTGCGATGGCCTCGCTGCTCGGCCAGATCACCAAGTCGATGGACAGCACGACCTCGGACCTCGCATACGGCTCGGTGTTCTTGAACTCCTCCAAGCTGCATGCCGCGGATAGCTATGTCGCGGACAGCCAGGGTGCATGGCAGGCGTACAAACACGCGTATAGGACGCTGTCCGAAGGGGACGCAGTCGCTTACGGCACCAGGACGCAGATTGCCGCCAACGCCCTGCGTGAGGGAGTGAAGATGAACGGCATCCAGAACGGCAGCACCACCGCCGGGCAGATTCACGACGACGAGCCGTCGAAGCCGTCAATCGAGCTTCCGCTCTGAGCGAGGGTTTGACCAATGAGGGACGACGATCAGCGTAGGGCCGAACGTCGGCGCCGGATGGACGAGTTGCTGGCCGAGGCCGAGGCTAACGTCGCACGTACGGGTGCGGCGAAAAGCCAGCCGGCACCGGCGGTTGACGAGCGACGCGGCACCGCCTGGGGAAGCGCCCTCGGCGTGCTGATCTTGCTGGTGCTGGCGGCCGTCTTCGGAATGCTGGCTATGACCGCCGGCCGGTTCACCGGCCCGGACTACGGCGACGCCAGCCGCCGAGGCACGGCGATCGTCGAGCAGTGCGAGCGGCGTGGCCCGATCACCTGGGAGGGCTTCGGCTACTACCACGCCTGCACGGTGGACATCACCTGGAACGACGCTGCCGGCCCTCGGGTCGTGATCGACGATCCAGGCTACTTCAAGGGCGAGAAGCCCGGTGACAAGATCGAGGTCGGGCAGAACCAGGGCACCCGCGGCGCCGTCAGCTACTCCCGGCCGGAGGTGCCGTCCCGAGGCTGGGTCACCGCCGTCACGGTGCTTTTCGCGGTGGTTGCGTTCGTGTGCATCGGGGCGGTCTATCTCTTCCTACGACAGACGATCAGAGACTTGCGCCGCTCGCGGGCCTGATTTCTCGCGGATAGCTGCACACGCCCTGCCGACCTGCATTCGGGCAGCTCAGCGCGGCCTTCGCCGTGATCACGAGCGGAAGGGCGTCGGAGTCGAACCCATGGAGGCGTGAAACGCATTGCCGGTTTCCAAGCCGGCCGCTCCCACGCTGTGACCTGCGGCCGCCTCATCCGCCGCGGACCGGTTACCGCCGATGTGCCGCGTGGCAGACCCGAACTGATCCTTCTGCATCTAAAGCGCCGCGCAAAGCGCGGCGCTGAACGGTCGCGCTCGGCCTGCTGGCGGTCCGGCCGGCATCGCCGGCGCACCGCTCCATGCTGTGTGGGTCGACCGCGGGGAAAGGCAAGGGGTATCGGGGGAGTGACGCGCGGCTCCGACGAGCCGGATTCGACGGGATCAAGCTGAACCAACGAGAACGGCCCCGGAGCGCGTTTCCGCAGCTTCCGGAGCCGTCCTGCTTGCCTGTGGCGGGTAGAGGATTCGAACCTCTGTAGCTTTCGCGACGGATTTACAGACCATTCGGGCCACGGCTCTGACCAGCCAAAACTTGACCTCGATCGGCGTCTCGGGGACAGCTCGGGGATGGGGGATATCGATGCCCTGTGAGCCCCGCCCACGTCCCTGGACAATGCCCGACCTGATTTAGACCTTCACATCCAGCCGCCCTGGAAGGCAACCGCCGTCCAGGGCTTCTTCTTGCCCGGAGGACGTCATGACACTCACTCAACTACCGCCCACAGAGCGGGCGCGTCGATTCGTCATGGATGCCGTGACGGCGCTTGAGCAAGCCGACGCGCTCCTAGCCTTCCTGGCGCGGACCGATATCGGCATGGCGTACCAGCGCGACGCCCCCGACGACACGAGCCGCCCGCTGCCCCCCGGAGTGGACGGCTACGCCTACGGCACCCGGACGGCAGGCAACACGAGGAGGCCAGCGATGAAACGGTGTCTACCGCTCTCTGAGGCCGCGGAACGAGCCGTTCTGATCCTGATCATGATCGGGGTGGGAGTTCTTGCCGGATGGACCGCGGTCGGTCACGTCATCGACTGGACGATGCGCAACTCGCCCGCAGGCACGTCATCGTCGGTAGCGATCACGAACGCTGCCGCCTCGGAGCTGGTCCCCATCGCCTGCGCATTGGTCATCCGGCGGCGCCGACGACTCGGCCTGTCGATCCGATGGCCGGTCGTCTTCCTCGTCGCCGCTGTCGCGTTCAGCCTGTCGGCGCAACTGGCCGTGGCGAAGCCGGGCGTCAGTGGGTGGATTGTCTCGGCGGTGCCGTCGCTGGCGTTCCTCGGGATCACGAAGATGTGCCTCTCGCTCATGCCGATCGTCACACCAGCGGCGGCGACCACTTTGCAAGAGATCAGGGTGGCAACCGGCGCTACAGAGGCGCTGTCAGTCGGCGAGCCCCAAACAACGGCGGAGTCCTCCTCGGCAGGGCGAGATCCGGTCCTGCCCCCACAGCCGCACTCGAGCTTTGCCGCGCCTGAACCGACCGTCGATCGCCAGGCGAATAACGCTGCGCCAAGCGAGCGACCTCGCCGCGCGAGAACCGTGACGTCAGCCCAGCGAGTCCGGCCCCGCTCGCTGACCAGCGCGGCAAAGGTCGAAGCAGCGTGGAAGGCACTTCCCGCAGGCGCATCCGTGGAACAAATCGCGGTCAAGGCCGGCGTCAGCGTCAGCACTGCACGCAGGCACCTGCCGTCACGGGAGGCAGACCCGGCGGCAACCGCCGATGCAGTAGTAGGGGCGGACGGGCCGCGCCTGCTGGCAGCAACCGCAGCCTGATACCGATTCGCCCAGCACGGGTCAGTCTTTCAATTGCAATGGCGGCTTCTATCAACCAAGGCTAGCCAGATCGGATGTCACCTAACCGTGCAGCAGACCCATCTCCGTCGATCGACTTGAAGTGAGTGCCGACCGTACAAAGCATGCCGTACATCGCGATGACCGAATTGCCTTTTAGGTCCTTAATGGAGGCGATGGATCCAGTTGAGGCAATCCGCGGCAATCGTGATTCCAGGTTGCCCCAGTGCGAACAGTTGATGCTATCCTCTCGCCTTGCAAGAATGACGAGAGTTGAACGGGGAGAAATGAAGTTCACTGCTTTGCGGCGATGGCTGGCAGCCGTTTCGGTTGGCATCTTTATCATTGTCGGGCTCAGCCCCACGGCCGCTCACGCTAACGTGCCAGGGGTGGCCGCCGGCTGGAGTGTGATCACGAATCTTGAGACCGGAATGGTTCTGGCCATCAAGGGCGGCGTCGGCGAGCCCGCTGGAGCTCCAGCGATTCAATGGCATTATCCGAGAACAGTCCCGGTGCCGCAGGACCAGCAATGGATCATGGGTCCCAACGATACTGGCAAGGCGATCCGCAATGGCGGAACGGCCCATCAGTTCGCACTGAGTATTCAGGGCAACAGCCACGCAAATGGCGCTCGCGTCGTCCAATGGTGGCACCAGCCGAACAACCGGTACCAAAGCTGGAGAACCGAATTCGCATATCACAACGGCGACTTCTGGTACAAGATCATCAACAACGCCACCGGAAAGTGTCTCGCCGTAGCTAATGGCGGAGACCTCAACGCAGGTGCGGCGATCATCCAGTGGACCTGCGGAAACGGACCTGACCAAAAGTGGCACTTCTCGAGCTAAGGGCTGCCGGTCGCTGACGGCGTTTACGTGATCGAGGCCAACGGTCGTCGACGATCACTAAACGCAGGCGGATCGGGCCTAACTCTTGCCTTCGCACTACATGGCGGCGGTCTCTCATCGTGAGGGGCCGTCGCCTGTGTCTGATGCGGTTACTTGGACCGCAGTGCACCGCGTCAAATCCCGAGTGGCATTGCGTGCCCCGACTGCGGGCACGGAGTGCAGGCCGAGGTGTCCGCCTGCAAGCTGCGCCGCTTTGCCCACAACCCGGACCGTCCGGCCGACTGCGTATGACTCAACGAATCGCGCGAACATCCACCTACTCAAGCTGGAAATGTAGTAGCGGGCGTTGCAAACTAGCGACGGTCGTCCTTAAGTTCCGGTAGTCGGCGCGGGATCTCAGCTTCGCCAGTTACGTACTGGTCGAGCTGAGCCGCGCATGCGCTCTCACTCGATCAGCGAGAGAGAGGATCGACCACCGTGACCGCTTCCACTCGCGCGCTCTGGCTCGCGATCATGATCTTCGTCAGCCTCGGTGCTGGTGTGCTGGCCGGTGTTCTATCGAGCGCAAGCGGCATCAGCCTCCCGGCTGCTGTATTGACAGGTGGGGCTTCCTTCGGCGGAACGCTGCTTCTGCTTATGAAGGTGTTCCACTTCGCCACTGCTGATCTCAAGACCGTAGGTGAGCGCGCCGCTGAGCCTTCGGGCAGTCTCAGGCGGAGGTCCACGAAAGGTTCGTCGGCCGCTGGCCCGTCTTGACGTACTCTCGAATTGCCCGAATGGCGGCGCCGGGGGTGACGAGCGCGCGGCCGGCTGAGATCTGGATGGGCGGGTCGTCGGTGCTCTCAGTGACGGTCAGCGGGCTGTGGTGCGCGGTGACGCCTTGCTCGACAGCTATCTCTTTCGTGGGCAGCCAGTGCGCCGCGGCCCGGCCGGACTCGACGTCTAGGTCTACCCGCAGGTGGCTGCCTTCCGGGCCGTCACAGGATCGAGGCCCCCACCATGAGGTGAAACCATGCCCGCCGTACGAGAAGACTCGGGTGAGGACGTCGTAAATGAGCGCTTCGGCGTCCTCGAGTGAATCGATGGTCTCCGTGTGGATGTCCCGCCAGGCGCGAACCACCTGGTTGATCGCCTCGGTCGGCGGGCTCATGGTCATTGTTCGATTCCCTCTCCGGTCACACGGTATGTGCGCGGCCATCGCCTTATGATCGGCTGTCGCCCCGACCGACTAGTCACCTTGAGGGGGGTACCAATCGCCGTCTATAACGGATGTTCCCGCTACGCGCCTGCCTTGGGGGTCGGAGTACACGAAGGACCAGTTTCCGCGAGGGGAGATGACGGTTTTTAGGGTGACGATACCCGGAATTCGAAATGTTAGTTCGCGGCCTGGCATCCACGGTGTCCGGCCCCCGCCGAATTGGCAGTCGATCGTGTCGCGGTCGCCAATGGTGTCAACTCGACGCCAAATTCCTTCATCGCATCGGGCGGGAACGAGGAGTTCGTGATCGTCGTCGGTCACGGCAGTGTCTAGTTTGATTACCCTTGCTAGGGCTATATCCCGGTGAACGCTGAGATGGTCGATCTCGTAGGACGTTTCGTCTAACGCTGCCAAGCGTAAGACGTCTTGTGCCGCGAGCGGAAGGAAGGCCATCTGTCACACCAATCACCTATGCAGATGCTCGGAAGTCCCGCTGCTCTAGAAGCGCCTGATGAGCAGGGATTACGGGTGGCTCCATGCGGGACTTCCGAGCATTGTACCTGCGCTCAGCAGCGCGTCGCGAGGCGAATCGGCGGTGAGGTTACACCCGTGAAGTCGCAGTCAGGCAGACCTGGAATGACGTAGAGCCGCCACGAACCAGCGACATATCTGCACGTGTAGTCGTAGATCGTGCCGCCGTTGAGGAATGCCCTGCCCGTGGCTATGCAGGCACTCTCTGAGTTGAATTTGTAGCCCGAATACACATACGGGGGGCCGGGCTGCGGGTCGAAGATCGCGTTAGAGGTCCCGTAGTTGCTGGGCGAGCTCGCTGCGGCAGCGCTGGGCGAGGCGGTCGTTGTGATCCCCAGACTGAGGGTCAACAGGCCGACGAGAGCCAGGATTTTTCTGATCATTTCCATCTCTCTCGTAAGGGTTGCACATCCCAACTTTCTATCGATCATCACCTATGTATAAGCGCAGACTTTACCTCCTTTCAGCGGCGGCTATGGATGGGTGAAGGACGGGACGATGAAACACCACCCGAAAGATCGGATCCAGTGTCGCTATTCGCACACTAGGCAAGGGATGGATTCGTACTTGCGTGCGGTATCCATCGTAGGTTAGCCGCCTGAGGAACTAGGGAATCCCAAGCGTTGAACACCGGAAATCTTGTGATGAGAGTTTGTCTCGCTAGCCGAATCCCTCCGAGAGGCTAGTTCGAGAACAGTTAACGCGAGGAATCTCCGAGGGGCTGCCCGGTTTCGGCCGGAACCGGGGCTGAACGCTACCTCTGACGGAATGCCGCCCACTTACGATTCCATTCCGCAAGGTCTTGCACCCATGAAGCGGCGTTGTTGCCTGCCTTGTGGGACCACTTGGCGGCATTCGCGGCTGCGAAGTGGTCCAGGACCGCAGGGCTTGCGGTGCGCCAAGTCGGAGAACCGCTGAGCCAGCGTTCAGCCTGCTCAGCGGTGTGTCCGCTCCCGATGAGCCATTGCGCGAGCATGGCTAGTTCCACCCAGGGCGCCCCCTTGGTGGCGAAGGCCCAGTCAATGAGCCGCAGCCCGTTCGGTGTGATGATCAGGTTGGCGGGATTGAGGTCGGTGTGGATGAGTGTGTTGCCGGCCATCGCTGGATGCGCGAATCCCAGCCTCCCGGCCGGGCTGAACCACGGCGGACCGGGTGGCGCGGGTGTCTCGCCGAGCGCATCCAGAGTTTCCGCGAGCAGGTCGAGATGGGGGCTGCCGGGCGACAGGTCGGCGTGAGGGCCAGGGCAGTGCTCGAAACCCACGACCAGCCACCCCGCCGCCTCGAAAGTCCACTCCACCGCTGGCGCGAACGACCACGTGATGGCCTTGCCAACCAGCAGTTCGTACTGCAGCAACCGGACCTCAAGCTCTGACTTGGCGGCCTTGACGAACACCGTCGCCTCCGCCCCGTCCACCATCGCCGCGATCTCCGCATGGTTGCCGCTCTTCGCGGCGACGACGTGAAAGACGCCGACCCTTTCGGCGATCTCCTCCGTGACGGCTTCGGGCAGATCAGTCCAGTTGATGCGCATCAGTCATACAGCCCTTCAGTTGCCCGGGTTTGGCGGACAGCAGCTCTCCGCCTCGCCGCTCCAGAACTCGAGGTCGACGTCGTAGCCGGTAGCCGCGAGCGCCCGCCGGGTGTACTCGATGGACGTACCGTCCGCCATACCCTCAGTCAGGATCGGAACGTGGTGCACGAACTCACCCGCGATCTGCTGGCAGGCGGCGAGGTACGGCTCAGTGTGCTGAAGGGAGACGTGCCAGGCGACGTCGACTGGCTTGGTCGGCACCACCCGGTACGACCGGCCATCAGGTAGGAGCCGGCCGAAGTCCGGGTCGTGCTTGGAGTCGGCGTGCGCGCGGAGCATGAGCAGCATCTGCCCGATGGCCCGCTCAGCGTAGGTCCGGGTGACCTCCTGCACAGCGGCGAAGTGCTCGGCCAACTTGTCGAAGGTCTTCGGGTCGACGAGGAACTTGGGGTCGCCGGTATGCGCCGGCGCGGTGGTCGTCAGGGTCACGAATCCTCCTCGAATCTATGGATCGCCGGCGCCCGACGCGTCGGTGAAATCCCGCAGTTGCGCTCGGCTCGCCGTTGATCGACTTCGCCGATTCTTCGTATGCCAGCGGCGAGCCGCTTCAGTTCGTCAACGTTCAAGGGATCGTTCGGGATCACGCCGGAGGGCAAGACGCGTGCCACTCCGATCGCCCGCAGTTTGAGCATGGGGTGCAGAGATTCGCCTGGCACTCGGCGGGCAAGCACCGCCCGAGCGTCTTCTTCGCGGTGCATCCCTACATAAGTGGACTCGGCGCTACTCAACATCGCGCACCTTCCCCTGAAGGGTTGCTCCGCGCCCAGCCGACGAAACGGTCGAACAGGTTGTCGACCCGACCCCAGTGGTGATCACTGACGGCCTCGCGCATGGCTCTGTCCAGGTAGGTGCCCAGGTAGACCATCAGGCTCGTCAGGTTCCCCTTGAACTCCTCAAGCAGCTCAACTTTGGCCGGCGCGCAGGGCCAGGGCTGATCACACACGGAGCAGTCGAGGCTCGGCTGAAGCGGGGTGTGCGTCAGTTCCTGCACGGCGGTCACTTCCGACCGCCGTTGACGCGCTGCTCACCCAGCCGAGTGAGGTAGCCCGCGTGCCCAATCTGAGCGGCAACGCTGTAGTTCGGCCATGCCCCCGTCCGGTCATGCACGGCAGCAGATTCCCGGATACGCGCGTTCTTCGCTTCGTCGCAGGGCCAATGCACGCCGCAAGCCGCGCAAACGCCAGTATGCAAGCCGTTCCCACCAGGCACCTGTACGCGGGATGTGCATCGGACCTCCAAGATCGGAAACCTGACGAACGTGTACGAACCGCCGAAGCGGCCATGGATGAACATCACTCTCTTGTGTGCAACAAGCTACGCCACGCTACAAGCGTACGCAACAAGCGTTTCCGTGCACCCGGTTGATTTGATGCACCCGGACATACAATGCGATCGGGTACCTTGCAACTTGCGCCAGGGGTTATACGAGAGGTGACGATGGGAACTGCAAGCGCCAGGAGTCTCGGCTCGGCGTTGCATCAGCTACGCGTCGGCGCAGGCGATGAACGCAGCCCGCAGTGGACCCTCGAAGAGGTTGCAAAAGCCATCGAGGTCCACAAAACGACAGTCAGCCGCGTCGAGCGCGGCACTGTGGCGGTGAACCCCCGGATCGTGGACAAGCTGCTGGACTTCTACGGCGTAGAAGATCGCCTGATGGTGGCTAGCATCCGCCAACTTGCCGAAGCCGGCCGAAGGCGGAAGTGGTGGACCGACTACCGAGACGTCTTGCATCCCAAGTTCCAGCACGTTCTGGGGCTGGAGGCGGAGGCTGTCAGCCTGCACGCGTGGGAGCCGAGCCTCGTCCCGGGCCTGCTGCAGACTGCTGAATATGCGAGGGCGCTCGTCGTGGCGTACCAGCGAGGCCGCGACGCAGCTGGTATCGAGCGGACCGTCAAGGCGCGAATGGAACGCCAGGCGATCTTGCAGCGGGAAGACGCCCCGCTCCTACAGGCCGTGATCGGCGAGGCCGCGCTGCACAGAGTGATCGGCAGTCGCGAGGTCATGTACGCCCAGTTAAGGCAACTCGCCGAAGCCACCGGGCAGCCGAACGTGCAGGTGCAGGTCCTTCCCTTCTCCGCAGGTGCGATCATGTCTGAGGTTGGCGGACTCCAGGTATTGCGCTTCGCAGACAGCGCCGCAGGGGAAGTAGTGTGCGCGGAGGCCCTTACTCGGTCGCTATACGTCGATGACCGGGAAGAGGTTGGGCTGTACCGGGATGCGTGGGAAGACGTACTCGCGCACGCCGCAACGCGCCAGGAGTCGGCGGAGATGATTGAGGCAGCAGCCGAGGAGATGAAGTAATGGACGACAAGGGCTTCGGCCACATCGACTTTGCCGCTCTGGCGTGGCGCAAGGGTGCCCGCTCGGGCGGAGGCGGCGGCAACTGCGTGGAGGTCGCCGACCTGCCTGGCGGCGGCTTCGCTGTTCGGGACTCGAAGAACCCGCTCAGCGCTCCACTCGTGTTCACCGCAGCTGAAAAGGCCGCGTTTGTGGAAGGCGTCAAGAATGAGGGCCTGCTCGGCTGAGCGAACAGGTTCGCAGGCTCCGCCCGGATGACGCTGGGCGGAGCCTCTTCGTGCCCGAACGTGCGAACGACGAAAGCGCCCCGGCTGGCGACGATGCCAGGACCGGGGCGCGTTCACTGTGACCGAGGTAGCGCAGAGCTCGTTATACGCGTACGCCGTTCAGGGTGTTGTCGATGCAGCCGACCCCTCGGCCAGCAGGGTCGAGATGCGGGGTTGGGAGACGCCGCGGTTGGCGGCAATGTGCTTCTCGCGCCAGTCGAGGCCGTAGCGCAGCAAGAGTGCTTGACTCACCCAGCGATGAGGGGCAGAACGGACCGCCTGAACTGCCCGAACGAGGCCCCCTCACGAGACCCAAATAGGACCCGGGGCCCGAGAATCAGCCGGATCGAGCGAGACTGAGTGAGACACACGAAAGAGGCCCCCGACCGGCATCTCTGCTGGTCAGGGGCCTCTTTGTGCACCATGTGGCGGGTAGAGGATTCGAACCTCTGTAGCTTTCGCGACGGATTTACAGTCCGCTCCCATTGGCCGCTCGGGCAACCCGCCTGGGCATCGCTACCGCCATGTTTCGGGGCAGCGGAGAACAGGATAGCCGTACCGGCGGGCGGTTCTGCAACCGGGTACGGTCGGCATGTCGAGGATCCTGCGGGGTCCTCGTCGACATCGATATGTGGCCCAGCAGCAGGAGTCTGATCATGGCAGCCAGTCCGTCGTTTGACATCGTGAGCAAGGTCGACGGCCAGGAGGTGGACAACGCCTTCCATCAGGCGGAGAAGGAGCTGGGGACCCGGTTTGACTTCCGCGGGACCGGCACCACGATCGTCAAGTCGGGGGAGAACGGGGTCACCATCACCTCCGAGACCGAGGAGCGGGCCGTTGCCGCGCTCGAGGTCTACAAGGAGAAGCTTGTCAAGCGGAACATTTCCCTGAAGTCGCTCGATGCGGGTGAGCCGCGGCAGTCCGGGAAGACCCACAAGATCGACTGCAGGGTGATCGAGGGGATCGAGGCGGACAAGGCGAAGGCGATCAGCAAGAAGATCCGGGACGAGGGTCCGAAGGGTGTGCAGGCGCAGATTCAGGGCGACCAGCTCCGCGTGACTGGCAAGAAGCGGGACGATCTGCAGGCCGTGATCGCGCTGCTCAAGCAGGAGGACTTCGGGGTCGCGCTGCAGTTCACCAACTACCGGTAAAGCGTCGGACAGCGCCGCAGACTGGGGTCATGGACCTTGGTATGGCGATGCTCGTCGTGGGCGGCGGTATCGGTCTGCTGCTGGCGATCTTCGGCGCGAAGATGCTGGTGACCGGCCGAGCCCCGGCGGGCACGCTGCGCAACTTTCCGTCCCTGCGCACCGCCGCTTTGTATCACCTGCTGTTCGGGGTGGCGTTGCTGGTGATGGTGGTGGGTCAGGTGATCCCGAACGGGCCGGCCCGGGCGGCGTTGAGCGCCTTCGCGATTGTTCTCGTCGTAGTGGCGCTGTTGCGGTACCGGCCGCGCCGGAGTCGACCTTCCCAGCAGACCTAGGAGCCGTCGTGATCGATCCGGTCGTCGAGCCGCAGTGGGTGCGTGAGCGTGCAGGCCGGGTGGTCCTGGCCGACGTCCGCTGGTATCTGGACGGCCGGTCCGGCCGGGCCGCCTACGAGCAGGGCCATCTGCCGGGTGCGGTCTTCATCGACCTGGATCGGTGGCTGGCCGGGCCCGCCTCGCCGGCCGCGGGCCGGCATCCGCTGCCGGATCCCGAGGTGTTCGCGGAGGGCATGGCCGCTGCGGGCATCGGCGACGACGACACCGTGATCGGGTACGACGACGCGGGCGGCGCGATCGCGGCGCGACTGGTCTGGCTGCTGCGGGTCACCGGTCGGGAGGCCGCGCTGCTGGACGGCGGGCTTTCCGCGTACGGAGGAAAACTCGTGAGCGGATCGGAGAGCCGGACCCGCGCGGTTTTCACTGCCCGGCCGTGGCCGGGTGACCGGCTGGCTGATCTCACCGAGGTGACCAGCGGTGCCGCGGTGTTGTTGGATGCGCGGGACGGGGCGCGGTTCCGCGGCGAGGTGGAGCCGGTCGATCCTCGGGCCGGGCACATCCCGGGGGCGCGCAGTTTGCCGTCTCGGGAAAACATCGGCGGCGCCGGCCGCTTCCTGCCAGTGGCGGAGTTGCGGGAACGGTTTGCTGCCGTCGGGGTGCGGGAGGGCAGCGACGTCGTGTCCTATTGCGGTTCCGGCGTGACCGCCTGCCACAACTTGTTGGCGTTGGAGCATGCGGGGCTGGGCGCGGGCCGGCTGTATCCAGGATCGTGGTCGCAGTACAGCGCGACCGACCGACCCGCGGCGACGGGGGAGTAGTTCAGTCCGGGTTGCCGGCCAGTCCGCGGGCCGCGTCGGCCTCCTCGGGGTCGAGACCCTGGTAGTCGGCTGCCTCGTGCTGGCGGGCCTGGTCCTCAATCCAGCGCTGATGAGCCTCCCAGGCTGCCTGTTTGCTGGTGCCGAGGGCCGCGCCGATCTGGGTCCAGGACGCTCCCGCGCCGCGGGCGGTACGCACCATCGCCGGGCGCCCGTATCCGGCCTTGCGGATCACGACCTCGCTCAGCGCGAGCAGTTCCAGGCTTTCCTGGAGGCTCAGCGGCGTGGGGTCGTCGGAGAGCATCACCAGCGCCTCCCGCAACCTCAACTCGTCGTAGCGCGTTGTGGCGGTGGACAGTGTGTGCCGTTGCTCCAGTTCATCCGGAGTAGTCATTTATGCAGTGTCACGTCAGGACTGCTTGACGTCAAGCTAGCCTGACGTACCTAGGTGAATTAGACTCACTTCTGCCAATATTTCGGGCCCAAAGCCATCAATACTGTCGGGTGGAGTTCCGGGCTCGCCTCGGTCATTCAGCCAATATTTCGGCATCCAGGGCGCTAACCCGCCCGCGGACGCTGTCTGACGTACTCAGGGTGTGGCACCATCATGGAACTTCACCTGAGCGACTTCCGTACGAGGAGCGAATATGTCTAGAAGGAAGCTGAGCCGTTTCGCTGGCTTGGTTTTCGCGCTTGCGGCGCTCGTCGGCGGTGCGGCTGCCGTGACCGTTGAGCCTGAAAGCGCGGCATCGCAGGTTGCACAAGTCAGCGCTGTCTTAATCGACGTCATCTGGACCTGACCGCTTCCGCACTTCTTGCCGGACTGGTCCCATCGATGAGGAGCGCGATGACAGGGCGTCCGGCAGCGCCTAGGCGACCAGCGCAGTACGCGTGGTTCGTTACCGGCTCGCTAGCTTTGTTCGCCCTTGGCGGTATCGCCTGGTTCTGGGTCGAGGATCCGCACTGGTACGGATTCTGGCTCGGCGGACTGATCGCCGCAGCCGGTCTCGTGCTCGCCAATGTCGACGTTTTCAGCGTTGCCATTCGTAAGCAGAACATCGCGGTGGTGCTGACGGAGATCCCCCTCGTCCTCGCCGTCTACTATCTGCCGCCGGTGCTGGTGATTCTGGCGGCGACCTCGGCGACCTTGCTCCGGCAGTTGCGCTCCGGAATCGGGCTGACCAAAGTCGCGTTCAATATTGCCAAGTCGGCCGCGGCGACCTCTGCCGCGTTGTTGGTGGTCGCAGTCATGCCACCGATCGAAGGCGCGGGACCAACAACCTGGGGCATCCTCTTCGCGGCCGCCATGACCAGCGCCCTCGTCGGTCTGCTCGCCCTGGCGGCAGTGGTGACCCTGATCCAGGGCACACAGGCCGGTCAGGAAGCACTCCGGGCCGGACTGCCCACACTCATCACCGCATCCGTCAGCGTGGCTGTCGCCTGTGTCTGTCTCGTCGCCGTAGAGGCGACCCCCTGGGCCACGGCACTGCTTGCCTTCCTGGCCGTCGCGCTTGTTTTCGCCTACCGATACCTCGCCGGATTCCTGCGGCAGCACCGCACGCTCGCCGATGTTCACGAACTGACGCTCGCCATGCAGGAACATGGCAACGACACCTCGCTTCCCGACGTACTTCTCGGCCGAGTGCGAGCACTCATGCGAGCCGAGTACGCCACCATGTGGCTGCCGGCAAGTGGTCGGCATCCGGAGCTGCAGCTGACCGCCAGAGTGGACGACAGGGGCCTGCTCGACATCGCGCCCACGCCAGCGGTCGTCCGCGAACGGGCGATCGGAGGCCAGCATGCCGTCGCGGTCGGGCAGAAACTGAACGATGACGCCGATCTGCGGGGCGCTCTGCGGTCGAGCCGCCTCAAGGACGTCATCGTGGTGCCGCTGCGCTCGGGACAGACCACCGTCGGCTCACTCGAAGTCGTCAACCGGCTCGGCGGCACGATGACCTTCCGCCCCGCCGACGTGCAGGTCCTTCAGACGGTTGCGGCCCACGTCGCGGTCGCGGTCGAGAATTCGCGGCTGGTGGAACGGCTGCGTTTCGACGCGTACCACGATCGGCTCACCTCGCTGCCGAACCGGCGGCGGATGACCGACGCGCTGGCGGAGGCCGTCAAGGTGCGGGCCCCGGGCGAGGTGGTCGCGGTCATCCTCTTCGACGTCGACGGCTTGCGGGACGTCAACGAGTCGATGGGCCACGCGGCCGGGGACAAGCTGCTCGCCGAGGTTGCCGAGCGGCTGCGTGGCATCGCCGGGCCGGGTGCGCTGGTCGGCCGGATCGGTGGCGACGAGTTCGTGGTCACGCTGCGGGTCGAGAGCACTGAGGAGACCGTACGGCTGGCGACCGAGATGCGGGAGCAGTTGCGCGGCTCGATGGTCGTCGGCTCGCTCACGCTCGACGTGGACACGGCCGCCGGGGTGTCCCTGCATCCGGACCATGGCGATGACCCCGATGCCTTGCTACGCCGCGCCGAGGTGGCCGCCAACGCCGCCAAGGCCCTTCCGTACGGCGTGCAGATGTTCCACCCCGCCCTCGAGTCCCGCGCGGCCCGCCGGCTCGGCCTCGCCGCCGACCTGCGCCGCGCCCTGGATGCGGGCGAGCTTGAGGTGCATTTCCAGCCGAAGGTCTCCATCAAGGACCGCCACCTGATCGGGGTCGAGTGTCTGGCCCGTTGGCAGCACCCCGCGCATGGCGAGGTCGCCCCGGACGATTTCGTGGCCGTCGCCGAGCACACCGGGCAGCTGGACCGGCTGACTCAGGTGGTCCTCACCGCGGGCCTGCGGCACTGCCGGGAGTGGTCGGATTCTGGGCGGCCGCTGTCCATAGCGGTCAACCTGTCGGCGCGTACGTTGCTGGATCCGCGTTTTCCCGATCAGGTGCACGAGCTGCTGAAGGAATACCAGGTGCCGCCCGGGCAGGTGACCTTCGAGATCTCCGAGGGGGGCATGCTCGGCGAGATCGAGCGGGCCTTGCCGACCCTCTACCGCCTGCGCGATCTGGGCGTGCGCCTTTCGGTCGACGATTTCGGTACGGGGGCTTCGTCGCTCTCCTACCTGCGGCAGCTCCCGGTGCACGAGGTGAAGATCGACGACAGCTTCGTGCAGGGGATGGCGACCGACTCGGGTGACCTGGCGATTGTGCGCGCGGTCATCGGGCTGTCCCGGGAGTTTGGCCTGACCGTGGTGGCCGAGGGCGTGGAGAGCGAACTGACCCTGGACCTGCTCGCCGAGTTGGGCTGCGAGATCGGCCAGGGGTACTTCTTCAGCCGCCCGCTGCCGGTGGAACGGCTCAACACGTGGCTCAGCGCGCAGACCGAGCCGGAGGAGACGCCGACCGGTGAAGTGCGCCGGTTGCGGGCGGTGGGTTGAAACTCCATGCTCTGAACAGGAGTTTCGCCGCGCCGGGGTACCGATTTCACCTCGGCTCCCGGGCCGTGTAAGCTTCTGTCTGCGCAACAAGCGAGAGATCGCGCGCGCCCCCTTAGCTCAGTCGGCAGAGCGTCTCCATGGTAAGGAGAAGGTCTACGGTTCGATTCCGTAAGGGGGCTCCACCCGGGTTCGTTGATCCGCGCCCCTTGGGCGCGGATTTTCAGTCTGGGCGCGGCGGTGTAGCTCAGATGGCAGAGCAAGCGGCTCATAATCGCTGTGTCGCCGGTTCAAGTCCGGCCACCGCTACTGTCCGGGACTCGTTCCCGGGCACCGTGCGACCCGGGCGAACGTCCGGCGTTTTGCATGTCCGCGTGGCTAGCGTCTACGCTTACATGCCGTATGTGAATCCGTGAGCAGGAAGGCACCCCGCCGTGGCCAAGGCGACCGACGTCCGTCCCAAGATCACCTTGGCGTGTACGGAGTGCAAGGACCGCAACTACATCACCCGTAAGAATCGGCGCAACGACCCGGACCGCATCGAGCTGAAGAAGTTCTGCCCCCGGGACGGCAAGCACACGCTGCACCGCGAGACGCGCTGACCCAAAGCTTTCCCAGACGGCGGCCTCCCCGGCTTCGGGGCGGCCGCCGTTTTGCTGTTTCCAGGCCGCTTCGAAATTTGCGCGGTCAGTGCAGGTTCTTATGCGGGTGCCGGCCGGCAGGGTAGTTTCCCCTCATGCCCCTCGACCCCTCCTTCGTCGGCCGCAGCTGGCCGGCCACCCAGCCCTATCTGGTGGGCCGCGAGAAAATCCGCGAGTTCGCCACCGCCATCGGCGCCACCGACCCGCTGCACCACGACCCCGAGGTGGCCCGGGCCGCCGGCTACCCCGACGTGGTCGCGCCGCCCACCTTCCCCGTCGTGATCACCATGGCTTCCTCGGGCAGCCAGATCCTCACCGACCCCGACCTGGGCCTCGACTACCGCCGGGTCGTGCACGGCGACCAGAAGTTCGCCTACACCCGCCCGGTCGTCGCCGGCGACGCACTGGTCTGCGTCAACTCGGTCGACGAGATCACCAGCCGGGGCGGACACGACTTCATGACCACCCGGACCGAGGTCACCACCGAGGCCGGCGAGCCGGTCGTCACGGTCTGGTCCAAGCTCGTCCAGCGCGGGGAGGAAAACCATGGCTGAGGACCTGCCCACCCAGACCTTCCGCGTCACCCGGGCGGACCTCATCCGGTACGCGGGTGCGTCCGGCGACTTCAACACGATCCACTGGAACGACCGCGTGGCGACCAGCGTGGGCCTGCCCGGCGTCATCGCCCACGGCATGTTCACGATGGCCCTCGCCGGTCGCGCAGTCGCCACCTGGGCCGGCGCCGCGGACGCGGTGGTCGAGTACGGCGTCCGCTTCACCCGCCCGGTCCCGGTTCCCGACACCGATGAGGGCACCGAGGTCGTGGTGAACGGTGTCGTCAAGGAGGTCACCGATGACGGACTCACTCGCATCGACCTCACGGCGACGTGCAACGGCGAGAAGGTCCTCGCCATGGCCAGGGCCGTGATCCGTAAGCGGTAACCCCCTGCTCACGGGGCGTCCCTCGAGTGGCGGTGCGCCCGCCACGCCCGGGCGCCCCGGTGAACCAGGGGGCGGGTTGGGAATCGAGTGCGCTAACCCGTACACTGGTCCGCCGTGGGGTATTCGACCCTGTCTTTCGCATGCAAGCGAAGGATGTGGCCGCCCTCACGTAGGGGTGTAGCTCAATTGGCAGAGCAGCGGTCTCCAAAACCGCAGGCTGCAGGTTCAAGTCCTGTCACCCCTGCGCACCGAACCCGTACGGCCCGGCGGCGGTCCGCCCGGCGCGGGCCGCCGGTACATCCGTGCGCCGCGTAGGGCGCGCTGATGCGACAACCACCGACCGACGACGGAAGAGGGCGAAGTGGCCGAGAGGAAGCGACCCGGTGACGACGCTGCAGGCGACCGCCCCGAGGATGAGGCGTTCGACGACGCAGTCGCCGACGACGAGGCCCGCGACGACGTCGACGAGCCGGTGACCCGGGGCGGCGGAACCGCCGTCCGTGAGCGCACCGAGAACGACGACAAGCCGAAGTCGAAGAAGGATGGCCGGCGCGGCAACCGCATCGGCGGTTTCTTCCGCGAGGTCGTCAGCGAGCTGCGTAAGGTCATCTGGCCGACCCGCAAGGAACTGTTGACCTACACCAGCGTCGTGATCGTCTTCGTGACCGTCGTCACCACGATCGTCGCGCTGCTGGACCTGGGGTTCAGCAAGGCCGTCCTGGCGACGTTCGGCAACTGAAGCTGATAGTTACGGAAGTGAGCAAGCGTGCCTGAGTACGACGACGAGACCGCCCTTTCCGCCGACGAGCAGTCCTCGGTGGCGACCGCGGGCGATGCTGAGTCGGTCGAGGCCGCTGCCGAGCCGACAGCCGGCACTGAGCCGACTACCGCCGACGAGGCGGAGACCGACGCGCCCGAGGTGGCTGAGGCGCCCGAGGTCGACGAGGACTACGACCCCGTCGCCGAGCTGCGCCAGAAGCTGCGCTACGCCCCGGGCGACTGGTACGTGGTGCACTCGTACGCCGGTTACGAGAACAAGGTCAAGACCAACCTCGAGACCCGGATCACGAGCCTTGACATGGAGGACTTCATCTTCCAGGTCGAGGTGCCGACCCGCGAAGAGGTCGAGGTCAAGAACGGCAAGCGCAACCAGGTGCAGGCCAAGGTTTTCCCGGGTTACATCCTGGTCCGGATGGACCTCACGCCCGAGTCCTACTCCTGCGTGCGGAACACCCCCGGCGTGACGGGCTTCGTCGGCGCGACCGACCGGGTCGACCGCCCGGCGCCGTTGTCGCTCGACGAGGTGCTGAAGTGGCTGGCCCCGGCCGTCGAGGCCGAGGAGAAGAAGGTCAAGCCCGAGGTCAAGGTCCTCGACTTCGAGGTCGGCGACTCGGTCACCGTCACCGACGGCGCGTTCGCCTCGCTGCCGGCCTCGATCTCCGAGATCAACGCCGACCAGCAGAAGCTCAAGGTGCTGGTCTCCATCTTCGGCCGGGAGACGCCGGTCGAGCTGAACTTCAACCAGGTCGCCAAGATCTGATTGGGGCAACACCCAGGTAATTCGTGGGAGGGACGCGCATCGGCGCGTCCCGCCATCAACCACAGGAGTACGCGAACATGCAGCGCAGCAAGGCTTACCGCAAGGCCGCCGAGCAGATCGACCTCACCAAGCTCTACGAGCCGCTGTCGGCCGTGAAGCTGGCGAAGGAGTCCAGCCCCACCAAGTTCGACGCCACCGTCGAGGTCGCCATGCGCCTCGGTGTGGACCCGCGTAAGGCGGACCAGATGGTCCGCGGCACGGTCAACCTGCCGCACGGCACCGGTAAGACCGCCCGCGTCATCGTCTTCGCCCAGGGTGCGAAGGCCGAAGAGGCCGTCGCCGCCGGCGCTGACGAGGTCGGCACGGACGAGCTCGTGGCCCGCATCCAGGGCGGCTGGCTGGACTTCGACGCCGCCATCGCCACCCCGGACCAGATGGCCAAGATCGGTCGCATCGCCCGGATCCTCGGCCCCCGTGGCCTCATGCCGAACCCGAAGACGGGCACGGTCACCATGGACGTGACCAAGGCCGTCAACGACATCAAGGGCGGCAAGATCACCTTCCGGGTGGACAAGCACTCGAACCTGCACCTGATCATCGGCAAGGCCTCCTTCTCGGCCGAGCAGCTGGTCGACAACTACGGCGCGGTCCTCGACGAGGTCCTGCGGGCCAAGCCGTCCGCCGCCAAGGGTAAGTACCTCAAGAAGGTCACCGTCAGCACCACCATGGGCCCCGGCGTCCCGGTCGACCCCAACGTGGTCAAGAACCTCCGTGAGGCCCAGGCCTGACGGTCGTCATCCACAGCTGAAGCCCTCGGGGAAACCCCGGGGGCTTTTCTGTGTCACCCTGCTGAGGTGCAATTCCAGCATCTCTGGTTCCGCTATGGCCGCCGCGCCGAATGGGCACTGCGCGAAGTGGATGCCACCATCGCCCCCGGCAGCACAGTGGTCGTCCTCGGCCGCAACGGCGCGGGCAAATCCACGCTGTTGCAGCTCGCCGCAGGCGTTCTGCGCCCGACCCGCGGCGACGTCCACGAGCGCCCCGCCGTCGTCGGGTGGGTCCCCGAACGCTTCCCCACGGACCAGCCCTTCACCACCCACCAATACCTGTCCGGCATGGCGGCGGTCCGTGGCCTGTCGAGCGCCCGCGCCGCTCGCGAGATCAACCGCTGGCTAGAGCGCCTCGGCCTCACCGCGCACCGCCACACCCCACTGTCCGCCCTCTCCAAGGGCACCGCGCAGAAGGTCGGTCTCGTTCAGGCGCTTCTCGTCCCGCCCGGCCTGCTCGTCCTCGACGAGCCCTGGGAAGGCCTCGACGCCCAGGCCCGCAGCCTGGTGCCGGAGCTCGTCGCCGAGGTCACCAACACCGGGGGAGCCGTCCTGGTCAGCGACCACCGCGGCGAAATCGCCACCCTCCCGGACGCAGTCCGCTGGACGGTCGCCGACGCCACTCTCACGACGGACGAGCCTCCAGCGGCCGATCACACCGACGCCGTGGTCGTCGAAGTCGCTGTCCACCGCGCAGCGGCACCCCGGACGATGGCCCAGCTGCGAGCCGACGGTCACCGCATCCTTTCCGTACGCGAGCCGGATTCGCTCATCCGTGCGGCGGAGTTACCCATCCGCGAGTCGGAGT